>NZ_WOEY01000189.1 GCF_013177695.1 Paraburkholderia solitsugae
TTGGCGGCCCTCCAGCAGACGTTGCGGAGTCGCGAAGCGGTGTTGCTTGATCGAACCGGATGATTCTGGCTCATCGCTCCACGATGCTGTCGTAGCTTACGGTACCAGCCGGCCGGAGCCGCTTCCGTACCTCATCGCGGATTTTGTGTACGGAGGACCGCTTTCGGGCACGCACGATTGGCCGCCGACCCGAAGCCGCCGATCGGACGAGATTTACAACGGTCCGTTCCAAAGCCACCACCAGTCAATCGTCAATGACGTTTCGAATGGCCGTCTGGCAAATCTGCCGCGCCTTTCCCCAGTTGCCAGTCTTTGCCCGTCGACTTCGGTGTAGTGCGGACCAGGGCTTTGCACCCTCGTTGGACATTCGCTTTGTCAAGACGCAAACGTTATCGAATATCCTCATCTGGCAAGGCAGGGACCGTCCCATGTTACCGGACCGGACTCCCGGAGCGAGAGCCACGTGTGCGCTGCCGGTCAGCGAAGGGGCGCACGTGATATCGTGCAACGCGCCGCGTAGCGAGAATGCGTTTTCAACGTGAAACTCATGCGCCATTACTGACGACCTTACAAAAGAATGTTCACGCCTCCCTTCGCGACGTGCGACCAGCCTTCCGGCAATCAGGAAAATCCCCGCGAGCTTCTCAAAACCGTTGTCGCAGCATCGCTTGTGACTGGCCTCGAAATGTTCGATTTCACCGTTTTCGGCTTCTTCGCGGTGATGATCGGAGACCGGTTCTTCCCAGCGAACGATCCGATGACTTCATTGCTGTGGGCCGTCGGTACATTCGGCGTCGGCTTTTTCATGCGACCTGTTGGCGCGATGATCATCGGCGCTTACGCGGACCGCGTGGGACGCCGCGCAGCGATGACGAGGACCAGCTGGATGATGGCTCTGGGAACCGCCGCGCTCGGCCTGTGCCTGTCGTTTGCCAGCATAGGCGTGATTGCGCCGCTCGTTGTCATCGCCGCTCGATCGTTGCAGGGCTTTGCCGTCGGCGGCGACATCGGCGTTGCCGCGACTTTCGTGCTGGAGGCGGGGCCCGTGTCGCGTCGCGGCTATCTGGTCAGCTGGCAGCTCGCTAGCCAGGGCGCGGCCGCGTTGCTGGGCGCAACCCTGGGCGTGCTACTCACCAGCACGATGTCACCGGCCGCTCTTGCTTCGTGGGGCTGGCGGATCCCATTCCTGATCGGTCTGCTGATCGCGCCAGTCGGTCTCTACGTTCGTCATCGGCTTCGCGATGATCCGATTCCCACCAACACCGCCAGAAATGCCGACACACCGCTCGCCGAACTGTGTCGCGAACATGGGACGACGATCCTGCTGGCGATGCTGATGATGATGGGGCAAACCATACCGGTCTACGCGATCGTCTACTTCATGCCGAGCTATGCGACTCGCGTGATGCACATGCCCGCCGTCATCGGATTTCTGGCTTCCGCGTTGTCTGCGCTGCTGCTGGTCGTCATTCCGCCGCTGGCCGGCCGTCTCATAGACAGTCTGCCTCGCCGCAAGCCACTGGCCCTCCTCGCCTCTGGATGCACGGCGCTTCTGGTCTATCCGGTCTTTCTGATGATTACTCGTGCGACCAGTGCGCTGCCTATCCTGTGCGGCGTCGGGCTCATTAGCACAATGGTGGCGTTAGGCGCCGGCGCGGTCGCCCTGCTTGTGCTCGAAGCGCTTCCTGCGCGGGTGCGCGCCAGCGGCATGGCCGTTTCGCATGCGCTGCACGTCGCCTTGTTCGGCGGCACTGCTCAATTCATCGTGACGGCATTGATCAGATGGACCGGCGATCCCATGTCTGCAGCCTGGTATGTGGCGCCGGCGTGTGGGGTGAGCTTCTGTGCGCTGATGCTTTTCAAGGAAAGGCGCTTCAAAACCTGAACCGCCGCGCACGCATTGACGCCTATCGCTGCGTCTGAACCATCTTGTCAGCTAGAGCCCGAAAATCCTGTGGCGCCATGTCGTAGGCTCGCCGGAAGGCGCGCGTAAAATCAGACGCGCTTTTGAAGCCGAGTCCGTAGGCAATCTCTATCACCGCTAAGTGCGGATACCGGATCAGTTCATCGGCCGCATGGCGTAGCCTCAGGTGGCGGATATAAGCGCCAACGCCGCCTTCATGCTGAAACAGGCGATAGATGGTCGGGCGAGGAAGTTGAAGCGCATTTAGCACACTTTCGGGGGAGAGTTCATCTTCAGTCAGGTGCGCCTGAATATAGCGCCGTACTTGACCGAACACGGCTGCCCGGGCTGCAGCGCGCGTGTCGCCGCTCAGGCGCGCCTGCCGTCCAAACGCGGCGACAAGGAGCTTGGCCACCGCGCGTATGGCGCCGTCCGCCTCGCCGGCGCTCATGCATGCGATTGTCCGACTGAACGCCGCAACGTGTTCGATGATCAGTCGCTCGAGCGGCGTCGAACCATGGAGCACACGGCCGTGGATGGCCTCTGGATCAGGAAAGACTTCCTGCACCAACTCGCCCGGCACGAAAAACGCGATCACCCTGCATGCCTGGCGTTGCATTCGAACGGGTTGATTCATATCCAGTGCAAGGATGCTTGCGGCTGAGGGCGTGGGATCGCGCCGCGAGGTGCGCACGGCGACGTTCTCAACCGCGCCCTCCAGAAACACATGAAAGACGAAGTCGCGTACCCGGTCTGTCGAGATCCGGGCCAGTGAGCGCTCGAGCACAACCAGGTCCGACCGGCAATCCGTCAATACAAGCTCGCCAACCTGATAGCGGTCAATCGAAGCCTGGAACGGCCTCTCCAGATCAGATCGCGAGGGCAGCACGTCAATAAGATGACCGACCCGATCCCGCCAGGCGAGCAAGCGCCGCTGTGGCGCTTCCCCCCGCACGCTGAAATGACTATGGGCAATGCCGTGTTGCAGCGGACGGCAGACATCAACCGTGTGTGCGCAGGAGTTCATGCGAAGAAGTTCTTTACTGGAATGTGCCAGGACGTCTTCTGGAGTAGACGCTTTGGGAATTTAACCGAAAATCTGCCCGGCGTGAATTTTTCGAAAAACGGGTCTGGAATTTTTCGGGAGCTGCCACGCACGGTCAAACCTGCTCATACAGGTAAGAGTACGTTGAGTGTCAATTGTGGGCCGCAGTTCGCCAAGAACCAGCCATTGGGTCGTGCAACACAAACGACCCTTCGTGGCCAAGCGTCCACTCGCTCACCGGTTCCCTTCACAAGAGAGACGCGACGATGAAGCAAGCGCTTAATCGCTGCCGCATCTTTGGAAGTGCGTTACGGCCAACATGTCCAATATGCGGGACGTCCCGAATTGCCAAGCTCCCGGACCTCCGCCTACCATCAACTCCCCGCTGCATACCGCAGCCAGATGCGCCACGGGTAATGCGTCGCCGCAAGCGAGCGCCATAGCCTGGCGGGCACGGCACACAAGCCGGTAGCCGGCGCATTCCATGTCCAGCACCTACTCGAACTCTCAGGAGACAGGTATGCTCAGCCCCCATGAATTTGCGACATTGATGCTCGTCAAGGACTGCGTCGAACAGATTGCCGACCGGGACGAACTTGACACGTTGCTCGAACGTCAACTGCTCGACATGGAGCAACTTGCGGGTGGTGCCGTGCTCCCTCGCGTTACGCAGGACGGAGATTCCCTGCTTCGTACCCTCGCGCGAATTCACTGACACGTCGGACCGTGTGAGCCCGTACTCTCGCTGATATGCGGGATTGACCGTCCTCCCAGGCCCTTGCCGCGGCCCCAGGATTTCCGAAATGTTCTTAAGGAGCTCGCCATGTCTCGCGAGTCCGAATGGGTCAAATTCGTGCTCCACGACGAATTCCCGTCTGACGTTGAATTTCTTGAGGGAAGCGCGCCGAACCACGTAGTTGTCGAATGGCAGGTGGTCGGGCCAGATGACGCGCCGAGACGCAACGCTCCCTTTGTCATCGTCATCGATACGGAGGCAATCGACCGCTACGAAAGCAGCGACCAACGAGAGCAGACGAGGATTGCCTCGCGTGTTCGCGAGATCGTGCAACATCGAGGCGTTCACTATGAGCCTTCTCGTCCGGTCGAGGTAGCCGAACCATTCGTTGTCGAGATTGACGAGGGTGACCTCTGACATCCATCTCCCGCATCCACAGCCGGTTAAGTGGCGCGCCGAAAGGGCATCGCCGCGGCGTACTGGGTGAAAGGATGCAGTTCGCTCGGTCGGCTGCGGTATGCGGTACTACTGGATGTCGATGGCGCATGTCAGGATGGGGGCGGTCCGTGTCTGGTCGACGTCAAGGAAGCCGCCACCGCTGCGGCGCCACGTTACGCCGGGCTTCGCATGCCGCGGGACAATGCCAGGCGGGTGGTGGAAGGCGCTCGGCACGCCTCACCCTTTCTGGGTGACCGGATTGTGCCCGCCCGCCTGGGCGGCCGCGCGGTCGTCGTTCGCGAACTATTGCCACAGGACCTGAAACTGCACGCTGACCGGCTGACCCAGGTGGACGCCGTCAAGGCCGCGCATTTTCTTGCTCTTGTCATTGGAAGGGCGCACGCGAGCCAGATGACGCCGCGAGCCGGGATATCTGGCTTGCGGAGTTGCAGCGCAACCGGCCGAAATCACTGGATGCGCCATCATGGCTCTGGCGCAGTGTGATTGAATTGACGGGTCTCCATGAAGTTGCCTGCCAGGGGCATTGCCAGCGTTATGCGCTCGACAGGCCGCTCAGCTGAACCGGGATCGCAGGCAAGTCCAGACGATCGCCCGCGCGTGGGCATGCGGCTGGCAGATCTGCAGTATTTCGCAGGTCATCCTGCGCCGCGTTCTGTTTCCTTCGCGACCTGCCTGTCCGCGGTGGCGCCAGCAACGTGCCGATCGTTCAGCGAGGACGGACTCCACCAGACACTATTCCTCGTCTCCTGGCCTCATGAGCCGCGCCAGGCAAATGTCACACTGAATCGTCTGCGTGGGGCCGCATCACACCACGACGAAACATCCTGCCGTACCTGTCCGGCTGGTTTCTGGGTGTACCTCTCATCGTTCTGATACATCCTGTATCTCAATTTCCATTGAGCGTGGCAACCTGCACGGCTGTTACCGCAATTGCACAACTGGCATCCGGCGGGGTCGACCGGTCTGGAAAGCGCCGATCCCGCCCTGCCCAAGGCGGCCCGAAGATACTGGAGGCGCCGGGCGGTCCCGCCCACGGGCTTTAGCACCGGTGCGTGCCGGCGGCGGCGTACGGCCGGAGCCGTTGCTGCCTGTGCGGAGGCTCAAGCCGGAATCCGGCGACCCGCCACAGGAAACCTTCGTTTGCGCACGACACCTTCAAGGGCTGCCCATGTCGCGCCGCGGCTCAGTGAACCGCCAGCAGGACGAACATTGCGGTCACCGCAACACCCATCACGCCCGTCGCCAGCCAGCCGACGATCCGCAGACTGCCTGAAATGCCGAACTTCCCCATGATGTCCGGATGTGACGCCATCTTCATCATGAGCACCATGATGGGGACCGACGTGACGCCATTGATGACCGCACTCCAGAAGAGCGCCTTGATCGGATCGATTGGCGTGAAACCGAGCGCGAGACCGATCACCGTGGCGAGTACGATGACGCTGTAGAACCGCTTGGCCAGCCGTGGCGCCAGTTCCAGACTGTTCTTCCACCGGAACGCGCCGGCCATCGCGTAGGCCGCGGAGCCGGCCAGGACCGGTAATGCCAGCAGCCCGGTGCCGACGATGCCGAGGCTGAAGAGCAGGAACGCAAACTGACCCGCGATCGGCTTCAGTGCCGAGGCGGCCTGTGACGATGTCTGGATGTCCGTGATGTGATGCGTATGGAGCGTCGCGGCGGTTGTGAGGATGATGAAGAATGCGATCAGGTTAGAAAAACCCATGCCGATCCGTGTGTCGATGCCGATGCGCTTCAGGTTCGCCGGTCCCTGCGACGGCGCCTTCTTCAGCGCATGCTGTTCGTCGGCTGCCTGCAGTTCCTCGACCTCCTGGGAGGCCTGCCAGAAAAACAGATAGGGGCTGATGGTCGTACCGAACACCGCAACGATAGTCGTGAGATACGCGCTATTCCACGACGGATGGGGAAACACGGTCTGGCTTGCCACGGTCATCCAGGGAATCCGGACGGTGAATACGACACCCACATACGCAAACAGCGCGAGTGTGAGCCACTTGAGCACCCGCACGTAGCTTTTGTACGGCACGAAAACCTGCAGCACCAGCGAAAACGCCGCCAGTCCGATTGTATAGACCCGCGTTGGACCGCCAGCCACGAGGTTCACGGCGGCACCCATCGCGGTGAGATCAGCGGCAATGTTGATCGTATTGGCCAACAGCAGCAGCACGACTGTGCCGTAGAGTAGCGACACCGGGTAATGGCGCCGGATATTTGTCGCCAGCCCACGACCACTGACGCGACCGATCCGTGCGCTGATGATCTGGATCGCAACCATTAGCGGATAGGTCAGCAGGACCGTCCACAGGATGCTGTAGCCGAATGCCGCCCCGGCCTGGGAATAGGTGGCAATACCGCTTGGGTCGTCATCGGCCGCGCCGGTGACCACTCCTGGACCTAACTTCTCGAGCCAGGCATTCGTTGGGACGCCAGGCGTCGACGGCGGGGTGATCCCGGTTTCCATTCGGCCTCCGACACTAACAGGATTGACACGCCGTTCGTCGCTTTCGGCTGGCCGCCTGTGACGTTGTCCGCAAGACATCCGCCCGGCGCTTGTTCCTGCGACGATCCGCGCCGGTGGAGGCGCAATAGTTATACCTGGCGCCCCGCTCATCGTTCGGCCCGCGCTCTGACTGGGTAACGCCGACCACCCTCTTTCCGTGCCGTGAAAACATGGAACGCGCCTTGCTCCGTGTCACGCAGACCCTCAATGGATTGACATCCGGCTTCCCGCCCAGGAGCTGATATGACGACCAGGCTGCTTCTGGCTGATGATGACGCAGGCTCCGTTGAAGCACGGGCATGCTACTTTGCGTCGCTCGGGTTCGACGTCCACATCGCCCGCGACGGAACGCAGGTGCTTGCGCTGTTTCAGGGATGGTCACCCGACGCGGCACTCCCTGGATATCGACATGCCCGGCGCCAGTGGGTATGACGTGGGACACAGAATCCGGAGTGTATGCAGGCAAGGACGTGCCGTCGTGCTGGTCGCCGTAACAGATCGGACACCGTCAAAGCAAATCCCCACGCAGATCTACGAAGCGGGTTTCGACTGCTATATGCCAAAGCCTGTGGCCCGGCCGGCACTGCTGGCGCATGTCCCGCGACTGCTCAACCATTGACGACCGTCTGCCGCTCGGCGCAACGCCTGGTGCCCCATGCTCGCTCGGAGCTCTCAATTTTTTTGCGGCGCAGCAAAGAACGCCTTTATCAATCAGAAAATACGAATCCGACGATTCACGCGGCACGGGGAACCGCACTTGTCCTAGCCGTCGCAGTCCACCTGTAGGGAGCGTCGGGGCCAGGTCACGACGGGAGATGTGCAAGGCCGTACCCGGCCATCTGCCGTTTTTGGTGAAGGTGGCACATCGCCCCAAACATAGGGCGGTCGGCGACGCTGCATAGGTGGGGACGCCATTTCTCCTTCGTAAGTCATAGCCGCCAATAGGCCCGCAGAAGTCCGCTTTAATCCATGAATTGCTTCGGGCTGAGATCATGTAGCGTTGATCCTGAACCATTTGCCGGGGGCAGCGAGAATGTAGTTCGAGTATGCGACGCCAGCTCCCGGCGCTATCCGGACAGACGGTTTTCTCTACCCAGTAAAGTGCTCAGGTATCGGTCTTTTCGACTCCAATGCGACGATAATCAGACCCGTTTGGGTCTGAAGTGCCGCACGAGAGATAGCGACGATCCACTACTCCAGGACTACGCGAGCCCTCCCATCCAAGGCGAGATCCTTCCAGGCGCGTACACGAATTCGTCTCATGAGGCTCTATGCGTTTGCCATTGTCGGCCCTTGGGCGCCGAACTGTTTCGTCAGCCGCGTCGCAGGTGCTGTCGCCGTCAGGCGTAATCGTCGCGGGGGTCCTGCTGATCCTGTTCATGTGCGGCCTGTGCGCGTGGGTACTATTCGAGTCCCGCAACGATGCCTACAACCACGCCGAGGAGAACGCGCGGAACCTGATGCTAGTCATCGAGCGGGATATCGCCCGTAACATTGAACTCTACGGTCTCTCCTTGCAGGCAGTAGTGGATGGGGTGAACGATCCGCAGGTAATGGCACTCCCCCCGAATTTGCGAAGTGAGGTGCTCTTCGACCGCGCCGCTTCGGGCAAATATCTCGGCTCCATCTTCGTGATGAATGAGCGTGGCGACATCATCCTGGACTCCCGATTCATTCCGGCACGCGTAGGCAACTTCGCTGACCGGGACTATTTCGCCGTTCATCGCGGCAACAGAAGCCCAGGCCTCTTCATCAGCAAACCCTACGCGTCACGGCTGCGAAACGGGGCACTCACAATTGCCCTGAGCCGCCGGATTACGCACGCAGACGGATCCTTCGGCGGAGTTGTAGTCGGGACGCTCAGTGTCGACTATTTCCGCGCCCTGCTGGACGGCCTGTCCGTCGGCGAGCGTGGTACGGCGGCCGTGATCGAGACCAACGGAACGATGATTACGCGGCTGCCCTACGACCCAAAGGTAGTTGGACGGAACATCCAGAGCGCTCCCGTGTTCATCCGCGCAATGGCGACCGATGAGGGTGCGTTCGCCGGCACTGCGTCGATCGATGGCATTCGCAGGCTTTACGTCTACAGGCACCTGTCTGGACTTCCGATCATCGTCGACGTGGCGCCTGCCGAGAGCGACATTTACGCTGAGTGGCAACGCCGCGCCTGGCGACTCGGGATCGTGATGGCAGTGTTCGGCGCGATCCTTGGGGGCGGTTCGCTGTTGCTGTCACGAGAACTCATGAGGCGACAGCTTGCGGAATCGAAACTGCAGCATCTCGCGCGTACCGACGCGCTCACGGGGCTGAGCAACCGGGGAACCTTTGACGAAACGTTGCGCAAGGAATGGCAACAGGCCAACCGCACGGGCCGTCCACTCTCGTTGCTGTTCGTCGACATCGATCAGTTCAAGGCGTTCAACGACTACTATGGTCATCAGGCGGGCGATGACGTGCTACGGGCCGTTGCCCAATGCGTCGCCCTGTGCATTCGCCGACCGGCCGACCACGTGGCCCGGTATGGAGGCGAAGAGTTCGTCGTGACCCTTCCTAATACCGACGCGACTGGTGCCACGAATATTGCCGAAACCATCCGGCACGCGGTATTTGATCTCAATATTGAACACGTCCAGAGCCAGTATGGCTGTGTAACCGCGAGCATCGGCGTGGTCACGTCCCAGGGCCGCGCGATTCACGATAGCGTTGTTCTGGTGAAGATGGCTGACTCGGCCCTGTATGAAGCTAAATCGACCGGCCGTAACCGGGTATGCGAAGCATCGTGCGTGTGAGATAGGTCCCTCCTGTGTCGAAAGCGACGCTTCCCGTTGCGTCCAGCGGGTAAACGCCGCTCTCATCTTGCTCATCACTCTGATTTTCCCATATAAGATTGGCGCCCACGATAGGCCGCCAGACAGGTTGAGAACGTCGCTCCAATCCAGGATGACGGCGGCTCGCCCGCCAACGGACCGTGTTGCCACGCAGAAAGCGCCTGACTTCGTGGTCAAAGACCAATGACATGACCATGGCATTCGTGCACATCTTCGCCGGGACGTCGCAGGAAGGGTCGTTGTGTGACGCCCGCCCTCGTGTGGTGTTGCCTCCATTGAGTAGGTACCCCGCTTAACCTTTCTCGCGATGTCGGCTCACCCAGATAAAGACCGGAATAGCCATCGCTTGTGTAATCAACCGGACGGCCAACCCCTGGTGATCGCGTAGACCCGCAGGCCGACTGCCGCATAACGCCCGACGATCGCGACCTGCCCCGGCCAGAATCAGGCATCCGCGGGAATCGGAGAACGGGACGTTCCGGCCAGGAATGCCCGGAGCTTCTGCTCCGCCGCGAGCACTTCGTGCAGCGGCGCACGGGCGAGTTGCGAGTCGTAAAGGGCCAGCAGTGCTTCGAAGTCGACGATTGTCCCGGCCGGTAGCCGCCATTCGCCACGCTCGCGCGCATGTGACAGAGTCGCCTCAACGG
The DNA here is from genome assembly GCF_013177695.1 of Paraburkholderia solitsugae. Classification (GTDB taxonomy): domain Bacteria; phylum Pseudomonadota; class Gammaproteobacteria; order Burkholderiales; family Burkholderiaceae; genus Paraburkholderia; species Paraburkholderia solitsugae. The sequence goes on from NZ_WOEY01000189.1 coordinate 10,140, forward strand.
CGTACTCGGCAATCCTGAATTGCTCGGTCGGACAGCTACCATATCCGGCTCGCTGTAGAAACCAGCCCAGATATACCACTCGCATCAATTCGTTGACGAGATGTCCGTTTCCGTGACCACTCCGGCATGCCACCAGCGCAAGATGACTGGCGAGAGACTGTGCATTTGCCGACGCCCGATCCATCGGCAACAGAAGCGCTCTGGTCAGCGGTTTATAAGGCCGGGCACTGCGCGGCCTGTTTCGTCTGGAAGACACGGATTCGAAGTTGGAAGGAGCGCTTTGAGAACGGGCAGATTATAGCGGGACTGCTCAGGGGATTTTCGGCCGGCATTAGCCGGAAACGCCTGGCCGTAGCCCCGATGACCCTGGTGCAAAGCAGACGAGACTGTGTCGTACGCTTGTTTTTGCCGGGCGCGAGCGCACAATGAGCAAGTCTGGGGACATCTCCAGACCGATCACCAGTTGCCACTTTTCCCGCGAAATTATTCGTCTGCTGGCACTGCGCCGCCAGGTCGGCGCCGCTGCGCACTTTTTCGAATCCCTGAAAAAATCTGTCTCGCAGGGTTTAGCGCTTTGCGAGGAAGTCGGCAATGGTCAACTCGATGGTCTGATCGGGGCGCGCCCGCATCCGTCTTTCCGCAACCGCGATGATGCGTTGGCGGCCGTCTGCGAACGTTTTCAGCATACGGTCGCTGTCTGCGTCAGCGGGCAGCCAGAAACACTCTACGAGTGCCTCGCGGGTAATCGCGCATTCCACTTCGCGCTGATGGTCGGACAGGTGGAATACGATCGTGCGTCCGCCTGGCGACACACCCGGAGCCAGATCAACAACGTCCATGGGAAACCTCGTCAGATTCGTCTGCGACGTCCAATTAACTGCGTCGCTGATTTTCAAATTTACCAGAATCGATCGAACGAAAACCAGCGTCGTTGTTGACGGAGCGCTTTGCGACCTACATTCGCACGATGGTCAGGCAGGCCCCGTTACCTGCCAAGCGGTTTTGACTTTCAGGGCTGATGTTTTTGGCGCAGACGGTTAGTTGCGTTAGTAGAATCGTTTTGATCCTGTCTGCGCGCGCAGCACTGAGCCGATCACCCATGCACAACCACGCGTTCGTTCTCAGGCCAGCAATCGCCACGGCCACTTTTGTGGACCGCCTGATTGCCGTAAGCGCACCGAGTCCAGGCCCGACGAGGTCCGCGCCCGTGGGCTCGCCCTCCTGGCTATCCTGTCGGCGGCCGGGTCGACCGGCGACTGCGAGCCGGGCAGGTACGACCCAGAGGCTTCCCCTACTACCCGGCGGCGACATCGGAGACGTGACTTTTCCGCCACCTGACGACATTGAAGCACGACACACTTGCGCAACCCGGCGTCCCTCCACGTCGCCTGGAAAATTCTTTCCCCAATATTGATCTTTGACTTGTCTCGATATTAAGATGGGCACCTTGGCGCGCGACATGCATCCACCGCTGAATTGGGCACCCTGCCGCCATCCCCGAATGATCCCGCTCGCAAAGCGAGAACGGCGGATCAGGTTGCCAGCGAAACGCAGGTGTAGCCAGAAGACGGAGATGCTCAGTCCACATGAATTTGCCACTCTCATGCTGCTTAGGGACGCACCGGACCCGCTGAGCCTGGATCGTGCGGATCTGGAAGCGCTCCTTGAACGTCAACTTGTCACACTGGAGCAACTCGCCTCCGGTCAACAACGCCCTCTCGTTACCGACCACGGCAAGCTTTTTCTCAAAGCTGCCGCTCGCATGCTTAACGACAAATGACACTGACCGGGTGATCCAGTTCTTCAGTCAAGGAGTCTTCCGTGAGTGACTCGTAGGCGGGAATTGCCGTGGGATTTTTCGGGCTGGGTGTCGCCGCGCTGCTGGTGGCTAGTCATTACCATCGCGAATTGATGCGTCGGAGGATGCTCAGGCAGATGGACCCTCGCGAGTGTTGGGACGTGATGCGTCACCGTCGATGAAAAGTATGTTTTCAAAGGTGCAGATGATTGAGGCTTAGGGTGCTCAGGTATCTCGCGCGGGATCTCCGTTTCGGAGGGAGATGACTGCATGCACAATCTGAGTTTTGCCGAAAGAATCCGCGAGCGCGCCTGTCAGCTCTGGCAACACGACGGCAGCCTCGAAGGATGTGCTGACGAGTATTGGCAAATCGCCCGAACGCTCATCGAGAGGGAATTCGGGCTTCCAGTGCCTCCCGATCCTCCGGATTTGGACGCCGTGGCTCCTGGCTAAAGACTGCGGCTGGCCCATCGGCATAGCGTTCCCATATTCACCAGAATTGATGTAGGCTCCTGCCTCAGCACGGGCCAGTGGCGCGCAGCGCGACCGGCGAACCGCGGGCAAGCCTCATTGCCCATAATGCACCTCCTTCGACGCCGACCAGAGACATGGCCAGCCTGATTCACCTCGTCCGATAATGATGATAAGAACAGGAAATGGTTTGATCGCTGATTTCATCGGGGTCATCCAACGAAAGCTCGTTGCGTCTTCGCTCCTCGTCGCCGGGTCCGGTGCCGTCATCGCCATCGTCATGGTCGGTCTCTGCGGGATGGTTCTTTACGAGAGCCGGCAGGACGCACTGAACCATACGCGCGAAACCTTGCTCGACATTGCGCTTATAGCCGAGCGCGACATCGAACGCAATTTCGAACTCTATGGGCTGTCGTTGCAGGCTGTGGTGGACGGACTCAAGGATCCCGAGGTCATGGCCCTGTCGCCCCGACTGCGCCGAGAGGTGCTGTTCGATCGCGCGGCCAGCGCAAAATATCTCGGTTCAATGCTCGTTCACGATGCAAGAGGCGATATCATTCTTGATTCCGGTAGCGATGTGCCACGCCAAGGTAACTTCGCCGACCGCGAGTATTTCACGGTCCAACGCGACAACCCGGCAGCGGGCGTGTATGTCAGCGATCCCTATGCGTCGCGGCTGAGAGCGGGAGCGCCGAGCATCGCGCTCACCCGGCGCATCTCGAATCCCGACGGCTCGTTCGCCGGCATCGTGCTGCTGTCGGTCAACCTTGAATATTTCCACACCCTCTTCGCGGGACTTTCGCTCGGTCCGCATGGTTCGCTGTCGCTGATCGGCAAGGATGGTGTGATGCTCATGCGCCAGCCCTATGATCCGCGCATAGTCGGGCGCGACATCAAGAATGCGAGCACGTTCCGTCACTTCATGGCTGAGCAGGAAGGTAGCTTCGGCGATACCGCGTCGATCGACGGTATTCGCCGTCTCTACTGGTTCAGGAATTTCCCCAACACGCCCGTGATCATCATGGCTGCGGCCGCGGAACAGGACATCTACGCGGCGTGGCGTCGCCGGGCGCTGACGATCGGTTCGCTGATGGTGCTGTTCGGCTCAACATTCATCGGCCTGGCGGCCCTGCTGGGAATCCAGCTGCGCCGGCGAATGCGTGCTGAGTCAGAGTTACAACTCCTCGCGCGAATCGACGGACTGACGGGGCTGAACAACCGTCGCAGTCTTGGCGAAATTCTTGATGCCGAATGGCGCCGCGCGAAACGCACGCGTAGTGTCGTGTCCTTGCTGTTCGTCGATATTGATCGGTTCAAGGCCTACAACGATACCTATGGTCATCAGGTTGGAGATGATGCACTGGCGGCAGTCGCGCGATGCATCACAGACAGCATCCGGCGACCTGCGGATACGGCCGCACGTTACGGCGGTGAGGAGTTCATCGTCGTCCTTCCGGACACGCCGGCCGCAGGCGCATCGGAGATCGCAGAAAAGATTCGCCGCGCCATATGCAATTGCGGCATCGAACACGCAGGCAGCGAGCACGGATGCGTGACGGCAAGTATCGGCGCAGTAAGCTGCACGCCACAGAGCGACGACGATGTGACTGCGGTAATCAAGGAAGCCGACGAAGCACTGTACAACGCGAAAGCGACCGGCCGGAATCGGGTTTCGCTGTCTCGGGTTTCGTAAAGAGCCGACTACTCAAGTCCCCGCGCGACTGTCTCGCCGAAACGACCATGTCAGAACTGCGGCGTTAGTCGCACAGAGCAGCGTGTGAATACCGCTCCCCTTCAATGCAATCAATGGCGATGCGACCGTGGCGTGCCGGGATGCGCCTGCCTCACGGCCGCGCCCGGGTTGCGGGTGCGGCGTCGCGTACGTTCATGTCGCCCTCGTTCGCCCAGATGTGAGGCGCGAAGGTTCGCCGTATGTCGCAGATGCCCTTCCCCGACGCCCTCCGAACCTGACGGAATAACCTTGTCGTCGTCATGGCAACCCAGGAGATTGTCGCCAGGTTTGATCAGGGCCAGCATGGTTTTAAGTCTCTTCATCATGAAACTTCAGTCTCCTTTATGCGATGCTCAGCCGTTCCAGCTCGGTGTCGACCAGCAGCTTTTTCAGTTCCGGCACGCAGGACCCGCAGTTCCCACCGGCCTTCAGACATGCGGTGATCTCCGCCGCCGTCTTTAGCCCTTGCTCACGGATCGCCGTGCAGATCGTATTGCGTCCCACACCGAAACACGAACAGACCGTGGGCCCCGTATCAACGCCCTTGCCAATTGGCTGTCCGGCCAGCAGGCCAGCACGATCCTCTTCGTCGAGCCTGTCCTTGCCGAACAGGCCCGCAAGCCACGTTCGCGACGGCAACTGCGACTCGGGGCGCGCCGATACGAAGATGCAACTCTCGATACGCTCGTCGACCAGGTACACGGCGCGATAGACGCCCGCCGCGCTGTCCTCGTACTCGAGCCAGTCGGCGTGCGGATCGTCAATACCAAGCAGCGCTTGCGCCCAGCCACCGTGATCGTTGAGCGGCTTGCGCCCCGCGAGTTCGTAGCGCACGAACTGCGTGCCGCGGACGCGCGTCCAGTAGGTCACGTCGTCCAGCACCGGGGCGTGACGGCTCAACGAGAAACCGTGCCAGGCGACGTCAAACCTGTCGACACGAACCGGCGTGTGTTTGAACTCGGGCTCCCCGGAGACCGGATCGACCTCGCGATTTACCACTGCGCCGACACGCGCGTCGGACGCGACCTGGTCGCTCCAGTGGATCGGCACGAATACGCTGCCTCGCGACATGCCACCGCCATGCTGCACACGTGCAACCATCGTGCCCCAGCGGCTCGACACGCGCGCAAGTTCACCTTCACGCACGCCGCACGACAGCGCGTCCTGCGGATGCAGATCAACGAAGGCCTCCGTCACGTGGCCGGCGAGCTTCTCCGACTTGCCCGTGCGGGTCATCGTGTGCCATTGGTCGCGCACCCGGCCGGTATTCAGCGTCAGCGGATACTCGTCGTCCGGCGCGTGGATCGGTGCGCGCGGTGGTGTTGCGACGAAACGTGCCTTGCCGTCCGCGTGGGCATAGCGGCGATCACCGAAGAGACGCGCGGTACCGCGCTGCGCCGCACCGTTCACCGCCAGTACCGGCCACTGGATGGGCTGCAGCGCATCGTAACGCTCGCGGCCGAGCGCGACGAGGCCGCCCAGATTGAACACACGCGGCACATTGCCTTCGATGTGTCCGTTGCCTGTTGTCCCGAGGCTGTCAGTGGTTTCGCTGCCGTTGCCCGCCTCGTTACGATAAGCACTCAACCGCGCATGCTCGTCGAAGATCTCATGCGGAGCGGAAAAATCGAAACCGGCATACCCCATGCGCTGCGCGACGTCGCAGATGATCCGCCAGTCGGCACGCGCTTCGCCCGGTGCCGGCAGGAACGCCCGCTGGCGCGAGATCCTGCGCTCGGAGTTGGTGACAGTGCCGTCTTTCTCGCCCCAGCCGAGTGCCGGCAGCAGGACGTGGGCAAACGCGTTGGTGTCCGTGTTTTCAACAATGTCGGAGCTGACGACGAGTTCGCAGCGCGCGAGCGCGCGCTTCGCCTGATCGCCGTCCGGCAAGCTCACAACCGGGTTCGTGCCCATGATCCAGACGGCCTTGATCCGGCCTGACTCGATCGCGCCGAACAACTCGACCGCCTTGAGACCTGGCCGCTGTGCGATGGCGGGCGAGCTCCAGAAAGTCTGCACGAGTTCGCGATGGCGCGGATTGTCGAGCTCCAGGTGTGCTGCCAGCATGTTCGCGAGGCCGCCCACTTCACGCCCACCCATCGCGTTCGGCTGCCCGGTAAACGAGAACGGCCCCATCCCCGGCTTGCCGATGCGACCTGTCAGCAGATGGCAATTGATGATGCTGTTGACCTTATCAGTACCGGAGGTCGACTGGTTCACGCCCTGGGAATAGACCGTCACCACGCGCTCGGTCCGCGCGAAGAGCCGATAAAACTCGAGCAGATCGTGTGCGTCGATCTTGCAGGCCTTCGCGCATTGCGCGAGGTCAAAGCCGTTCGCCACGTCGGTTGAGGCAGCATCGAGCGCCTGCGCGTAACCGGTCGTGTGCGCATCGACGAACCGTGCATCCGTCGTATCGTGTTCCGCGAGAAAACTGAGCAACCCGTTGAACAGCCGGACGTCGGAGCCCGCCTTCAGCGGCAGGTGCAGGTCGGCCATCTCGCAGGTCGCGGTATAACGCGGGTCGATTACCACGACCTTCATATCGGGTCGCGTTTCCTTGATCTTGACAATCCGCTGGAACAGGATCGGATGGCACCACGCGGTGTTCGATCCGACCAGCACGACGAGGTCCGCCAGTTCGAGGTCTTCGTAGCAGACCGGCACCAGGTCTTCGCCGAACGCACGCTTGTGCCCTGCGACCGATGACGACATGCACAGACGCGAATTGGTGTCGATGTTCGCGCTGCCGACATAGCCCTTCATCAGCTTGTTGGCGACGTAGTAGTCCTCTGTCAGCAGTTGTCCCGAGACGTAGAGCGCGACCGCCTCTGGGCCGTGCTGACCGATGATTCGTCGAAAGCCGTCAGCGACCGTGTCGAGCGCATCGTTCCACGACACGTCGCGCAACTCGCCGCTGCCCGGCTTGCGCAGCTTCGGATGCAGCAGGCGTCCATCGAGCCCGACCGTTTCGCCGAGTGCCGAGCCCTTCACGCACAGGCGGCCGGCGTTTGCCGGATGGTGTTCGTCGCCGGCAATGTCGGGCTGGCCGTCCGGGCGTGGAGTCGCGCGTACGCCGCAGCCGACGCCGCAATAGGGACAGGTGGTCCGGACGCCATTCTGGCTGCTATCCGGCATGCGGGAGATGATGATAGGGACACTCACGTTGGGTTCCGGTTCAGGCGGCCTGAGCCTCGCATAGAGCCTTGCCGAACAGCAGCTGGCTGCGCAGCGGAGAAATGTCGGTCCGGTTCTGGATCAGCTCGAAGTACCACGCGCCGTCCTTGACGTCGCCGTAGAGGACGGCGCCGATCACCCGGCTATCCTCGATCACGAGGCGCTTGTAGACCCCGCGTCGCGGATCGCGCAGCACCAGGTCTTCACTGTCCGGGCCGCCGGTGAAATCGCCAGCAGAATAAAGGTCGACGCCAGTGACTTTCAGCTTGGTCGCCGTCGCGCGCTGCACGTAACGGCGGTGGCCCGCACCAGCCAGATGCGCGCCGCAGACACGCGCCTGGTCCCAGATCGGTGCCACGAGGCCGAAGGTCGCCGTGCGGTGCTGCACGCATTCGCCGACCGCGTAGACACGCGGATCGTAGGTCTGCAACGTGTCGTCGACGACAATCGCCCGCTCGCAGTGCAAGCCGGCCTGCTTCGCGAGGTCGACATTCGGGCGCACGCCGGCGGCCATGACAACCAGGTCGGCAGGAATCTCCGTGCCGTCGTTAAAACGCACGGCAGTGACACGCTCCGGCCCGACGATTTCGCTGGTGCGGGCTTTCAGCAGGAAACGCAAGCCCTTCTTCTCCAGCGTCTGTAGCAGCAGGGCCGATGCGCTCCTGTCGAGCTGGCGGTCTATCAGGCTGTCGGTGTCGTGCACGACCGTGACCGACATGCCCTGGCGCATGAGCCCGTTCGCCGCTTCGAGCCCGAGCAGGCCACCGCCGATGATCACGGCGTGACGGTGACTGCGCGCCGCGGCGAGCATCGATTCGACGTCCTGGATGTCGCGAAACGCAATCACGCCCGGCAGCTGGTTACCTGGCACGGGAATCAGGAATGGCTTCGAGCCGGTCGCAATCAGCAGCCGGTCGTAGCTCACCTCGATGCCGCTTTGCGAGCGCACGATGCGGCGTTTGCGGTCAATTGCGACCACCGGGTCGCCCGCATGCAGCCGGATACCATTGTCTACATACCAGTCACGCGTGTTGAGGATGATCTCGTCGACACACTTCTCGCCCGCGAGCACCGGCGAGAGCAGGATGCGGTTGTAGTTGCCGTACGGCTCGGCACCGAATACGGTGATGTCGTAGAGATCCGGTGCGAGCTTGAGCAGTTCCTCGACTGTGCGCATGCCTGCCATGCCGTTGCCGATGACAACGAGACGCGGGCGGGAAGGCGCGGTGAGCGATGTGCCGCCTGAGGTCTGCTCGGCGTATTCGTATCTCATGCCGCGACCCACACCTGACCGCTCTCGACACGCACCGGGTAGGCGTTGACTGAATTCTCGGGCGCCTCGAGGCACTCGCCGGTGCGCAGATCGAAATGATGCTTGTAGATCGGCGAGGCCACCACGATGCGCTCGCCGAGGCTGCCGATCAGCCCACGCGAGAGCACCGCCGCCTGCGAACCCGGATCGAAGTTGTCGATCGCGAACACGCTGCCGTCACCGTGCGCGACGTGAAACACCGCGACCTGCCCGCCATTGACAAGCGCACACACGCCGGTATTCGGCACGATGTCGTCGAGCGCGCACACGGGCATCCAGGATTGCGGAAGTCGATCGTTGTTCATGCTGAGCTCCTCAAGGTAGGTGTGGTGCGTGGTCAGACGGTCTCGACGACCACGGGAATCGGGAATGGCCTCGCTTGCCGCTCTTCCGGCGTCGCGGGACGGATCTGGCCACGCTCCTCGACGAAGGTCACGTTCTCGTCGAGCTTGTCGCTGTTGACGAAATGGCGGAAGCGCTTGCGAGTCTCAGGATCGGTCACCGCCTTCTTCCACTCGCACTCATAGGTACTGACCACGTGCTGCATTTCCGCCTCCAGCTCCGCAGCGAGTCCCAGCTTGTCGTGCACGACCACGTCGATCAGGTATTCAAGCCCGCCCTCGAGGTTCTCGCGCCATACGCTGGTGCGCTGCAGACGGTCGGCGGTACGGACGTAAAACATCAGGAAGCGGTCGATGTAGCGCACGAGCGTCTCGCGGTCCAGATCCGACGCGAGCAGTTCGGCGTGGCGCGGCTTCATCCCGCCGTTGCCGCACACATACAGGTTCCAGCCCTTCTCGGTGACGATGATGCCGATGTCCTTGCCCTGCGCTTCCGCGCACTCGCGGGTGCAGCCCGACACGCCGAACTTGAGCTTGTGCGGGGACCGCAGGCCCTTGTAGCGGTTTTCCATGGCAACCGCGAGCCCGACCGAATCACCAACGCCGTAGCGACACCATGTTGAGCCGACGCACGACTTCACAGTACGCAGCGACTTGCCGTACGCATGCCCGGATTCGAAGCCTGCAGCGATCAGCTCTTCCCAGATCAGCGGCAGTTGATCGACACGCGCGCCGAACAGGTCGACGCGCTGGCCGCCGGTAATCTTGGTATAGAGACCGTACTTCTTCGCCACCTGGCCGACGGCAATCAGGCCTTCAGGCGTCACCTCGCCCCCAGGCATACGCGGTACGACCGAATAAGTGCCGTCGCGCTGGATGTTGGCGAGGTAATAGTCGTTCGAGTCCTGCAGGCCTGCATGCTCCTTCTTGAGCACAAACTCGTTCCAGCATGACGCGAGGATCCCCGCAACGGCGGGCTTGCAGATGTCGCAGCCAAGGCCATGCCCATGCTTTTCCAGCAGTGCATTAAAGGTCTTGATACGCTCGATGCGGACGATGTGATACAGCTCCTGGCGCGAGTGCGGGAAGTGCTCACACAGGTGGTTGTTGACCGCGAGCCCCTGTTTCTTCATCTCGGCCTTCATCACCTGCGTGACAAGTGGCACGCAACCACCGCACGCGGTGCCGGCGCACGTCGCGCTCTTCACAGCGCCGATACTGGTCGCACCCACACGCACGGCCGCGCAGATTTCGCCTTTGGAGACGTTGTTGCACGAGCAGATCTGCGCGGCCTCGGGCAGTGCGTCGACCCCAAGGCCGGGCTTGGCCTTGCCATCGCTTTGCGGCAGGATCAGGAATTCCGGCGCTTCGGGCAATTCGATGCGATTGAGCATCATCTGCAGCAGCGTGCCGTATTCGGTCGCATCGCCCACCATCACGGCGCCGAGCAGTTGCTTGCCGCACTCCGACACCACCATCTTCTTGTAGACCTGCTTGCGTTCGTCGCTGAACTGGTACGTGCGGCTGCCCGGCGTCTTGCCGTGCGCATCGCCAATGCTCGCGACATCCACGCCCATCAGCTTGAGCTTGGTGCTCATGTCCGCGCCGCCGAAACCGGCCTGATCGCCCAGCAATTGCTTCGCAGTGACGCGTGCCATGTCATACCCTGGCGCCACCAAGCCATACACCATGCCGTTCCACGCGGCGCATTCGCCAATCGCATAGATGTCAGGATCGCTCGTGCGGCAGGTGTCGTCGATCGCAATGCCGCCGCGCGGACCCAGTTCCAGCCCACAGGCACGCGCAATCTCATCGCGCGGACGGATACCCGCGGAGAACACAATCATGTCGGTGTCGAGATGCGTGCCGTCGGCAAACTGCATCCGGTGGGTACCCGATTCGCCATCGACGATCGCGAGCGTGTGCTTGGCCGTATGGACCTGCACGCCCAGTTCCTCGATCTTGCGGCGCAGCACCCGTCCGCCGCCGTCGTCGACCTGCACCGCCATCAGGCGCGGGGCGAACTCAACGACATGCGCGGCCAGTCCCATATCGTGCAGCGCCTTCGCGCATTCAAGCCCCAGCAGGCCGCCGCCTACCACTACACCCGACTTCGCCCGCGCGCCGCACGCCTGCATTGCCTCGAGATCCTCGATGGTGCGGTAAACGAAGCAGTCCTCTCGATCGCTGCCCGCCATCGGCGGAACAAACGGCGAGGAGCCGGTTGCGAGCACCAGTTTGTCGTAGGAAAGCGTCTCGCCGGTCGAGATGCTCACCGTGTGGGCCTCCCGGTCGATCGACACCGCCTTCGCGTTGAGCCTGAGCAGCACGTTCTCGCGCTCGAAGAAGCCTGGCTTGACGAGCGAAAGGTCTTCAGCGGACTTGCCGGAAAAGAATTCGGACAGATGCACGCGGTCATAAGCGGGACGAGGCTCTTCGCACAGCACGGTAACGTGCAACGCGGAGCTCGCGTCGTCCACAAGGCATTCAAGAAGCTTGTGCCCCACCATGCCATGGCCAATGACGACAACGTTCATGACTGGAGTCCCATCTATTTCCAACGCGGTTCGCGGCATGATTTTCGTCCGGCAAATAAAAAAGCGTCCCGCGGATCCAGTCGTCAGGTGACTGAATTCAGGGGACGCCGTTGTCCAAAAAGCTGTGACCTACAGAGTGACTTCTGCTGCATGCTGGCCGGACCGCCATTGGTCCTCCGCGCATACTTACGCAAAGGCCGTGCCATGGGTCACATCGATCGCAGTGGCCCAGGCCACGGGTGATACGAGGCTTCGACCCTGGTTTGGAACGCAGCAGAAAGATGCATTTTGATGCGGCAGAGCACAATGGTGGTGCGGTGCAGCACTGCATCCGTGCAGCGGCCGGGCGAAGATGGCCTGCTTTGGTTTGGCTCGTGAACCCGGATTAGTGAGCAGACCAGAGGTTTTTCGCGGTGCACTACCCGCGTCGACACTGTCTGGCGTGGATATTGCGTCTATTGATGCACACGGCAACGGTGCCGGCACATGAAATCACGCTGCAGATGGTGCGCAATGCGCCACCCGGCAGCACAGGCAACCCAGATCAGGACAACGGCGTCCCCTCGTTCAACACGACGAGCGGACGCCGTTTGCATTTGGCGCAGGGCTCGATCAACCGGCCATCGAGCCGGCCGCCTCAGGACTTACAAGGACATCACCATGGCAACGGGCAAGGTCACTTTACTCAGCGCGGGTCCGGGCGACCTCGATCTGCTCACGATCAGGGCAGCGAGGCTGCTGGCAAGCGCCGATGTCGTGCTGCTCGACGACCTCGTCAATCCGGAGATCGTGTCGCTTGCGCCGCAGGCGCGCGTGATTCGCGTGGGCAAGCGCGGCGGCTGCAAGTCGACCCCGCAGGCGTTCATTCAGCGCCTGATCCTGCGCTACGCGCGTGCCGGCCGACACGTCGTACGCGTGAAAGGCGGCGACGCCCTGCTGTTTGGACGCGCCGGCGAAGAACTGACGGATTTGCGGCGCGCACAGATACCGTTCGAAATCGTCAATGGCATTTCGTCGGGCTTTGCCGCGGCAGCAGGTCTCGGTATTTCGCTCACGCATCGCAATCACTGCCCGGGCGTGACGTTTATCACGGCGCACCTGCGCGACGACAGCGAGCCTGACTGGGCCGCACTGGCCGCCACCGGCACGACGCTCGCCATTTACATGGGCATGAGCCGCATCGACAGCCTGTGTGCCGCGCTGATGTCGGCCCTGCCGCACGAGACGCCCGCTGCGGTGGTGCAATCGGCGGGCAGCGCTGCGGAGCGGCACGTGCTGGCGACACTTGACACGCTTGCGGCGAGTGCGCGTGAAGCCGGGCTTGGAAGTCCCGCTGTCATTCTGGTTGGCAAGGCGATTGGCGAGGCCGGGGCGCACGCTACGCACGAGTCGGTGGCGGACGTGTCTACTGAATTACCGTCCACTTCTCACGCGCGGCGCTTCGAGCGTGATGCGGTCTTGCGCAGCGCATGATCAAGACGCCAAACGCTAAACGGCTTAGGCCCGCATCGTCTGACGCGGGCCTTTTTACATACGGCGTTGGCATATGACAGCGGCGATCCGATTTGCACACACCGGTCGCCTCGCCCAGCAAAAAGCACTGACGATTCACACCTTCAGACTGGGCTCCCGCGTCTATCCGATCCTTTGCGACCGAGGTGAAACGGGAAGCGCGCGCGGCGACTTACAGCCAATGCAGGCACGTTTCCCGCGCAACCCCCAGTTCACACCCCGCCATCCGCACGCACGCCCGCAGTCGGGATCCGGCTCGCAACCACCAGGCTCTCCGCAGGCAGCGCCCAGGTGAGCCACCGCGCGCGGTGCAGGACAACCAGCGCGAAGGCCAGCGCGGAGATAACGCCAAAGGTCGCAAAGCCCATCTGATAGCTGCCGGTGCTTTCCTTGGCCATGCCCATGATCACCGGCAGATAAAATCCGCCGATGCCGCCCGCTGCACCGATGATGCCGGACATCAGCCCGGTCTTGCCTTTCCAGCGTTGCGGCACGAGCTGGAAGGTCGCGCCGTTACCGAGCCCGAAGCACAGATAGGTGGCCACCAGCAACGCGATACCGGCGGGCAACGGCGGCATCGATGCGGCGAATGCGAAATCGCACAGCGAAATACCGGCGAGCAGCAGCACCAGCGCGCGCACGCCGGAGATGCGGTCGGCGATCAGGCCGCCGAGCGGCCGCACCAGCGCACCCGTGAAGGCGAGCAGCGACATGAAAAGCCCCGCCTCCAGCTTTGGCAACTGATACAGCGAAACCAGCAGCGTCGTCACATAGGACGACATGCCGACAAAGCCGCCGAACGTGATGCTGTAGACCAGCATCACGACCCACGTGTCGCTTTCCGCGAGCACGCTGCGATAGTGCTTCGGCAGCACCGCAATCGCCAGCAGCGCGCCCAGTACCGGCAGCAGCAGCACGCCCGTCTTGCCGGCGCCGAAGACACCCGCGTGCACGGCGAGCACGAGCGCGATCAAGCCGCCCAGCGTGACGCAGAAACTGCGCAACGCACGCGGTGCGCTGCCGGACTTCGGCCCCAGGTCCTTCGCCCAGAAGAACAGCGCCGTGGCCGCGAGCGCGAGCAACGGCAACGCAGCGCCCGCGGCCTTGGCCCAGCCGAAGTGATCGGCGAGGCTCGGGAACAGGAAACCGTCGAGCACCGCGCCGATATTGCCCGCCGCAGCGAGCCCCAGCACCAGCCCCTGCACCTTGGGCGGATAGTTGCTGCCGGCCATCGGCAGCGCCACCGCAAAGCTCGCGCCGCCCACCCCGAGAAACACGCCCAGCACCAGCAGCATCACGTATGAAGGCGCGGACGGTGACAGCAGCAGCACGATCGACGGCAATGCCGACAGCACGACGCCGCAGAGCGCAATGCGGCGGCCGTCATAGGCCTGATACAGGTTGCCGAGCGTCACGCGCAGGATCGCCGCGCCCAGCACCGGAACCGCGACGAGAAAGCCCAGTTCCGCGGGCGACATCGCAATGTCCCTGTGGATGAACGGGGCGAGCGGGCCGAACATCACCCACACGGTAAACCCGGTATCGAAGTAGAGGAAGCACGCGAGCAACGCGCGCCAGTTACCGCTCGTCAGTGGATTCAACAGATGTTTCATGGCTTTCTCTCACAGGGTAAAGGCTATTGAAAAGTGCGGCCGGCGCTGGCGTGCCGACCTTGACGGGGCACGCCGCGTGTGTCGACGACGCTTTTGATCAGCTCATCCATCTCCTTGATGATGTCGGCGAGCACGGTCGTGATCACAGCGAATTCCCGCCCGAACTGGCCTGCTCGCGCGGCCGAGATGCGCGCGTTGAGCGCGACAATGTTGGCCTGCATCGAGATGCTGCCGAGCCGCTCGGCGATATCGGTCTGCCGCTTGAGCGCAGCCGCTTCGATGCCGCGCATCTCGTGCTGATAGGCGAGCGTGATGTCCTGCAGCAGTTCGAGCAGCGGCGTCGCCTGGATGACGAGTGCGTCGACTTGAGTCTGGTCTTCCGCGCGTCCCGACTCGACGCACGACACTGCGCGATTCACCTGGGCGATAAATTGCTGAATCCGGTCGTCGGCCCTACGGTCGCCGAAATACAGCTCGCGCAGCGCTTCGGAAAACACGCCCGGCAGGCGCTCGTTGCCGCTCACCAGATCGGTATGCGCTTGCGCAAACGTGGCAAGGCACGCTTTGGCTACGGAGAGCGCGTCGCTGTTGCCAAGCGACGCGAGCAGCACGTGCAGCACGATGCGCTGTGAGAGCATCCGTTGCCGCCCCCCCCAGATTGATGAGCTCGCCGATGAACTGTCCAGAGACGGCATCGGGACCTGAAAGTGTCGGCTGTTTCATCGTAAATTTGGACATGAAGGCCCTGCACCGTTGCTCCATTCGCACGGCGCGCGCCCCATGACGGGACTCGCGGCGGCATATGACACGCAAAAAAAAAAGCGCCCCGAGCGCAACCGCGCGTCCCGATTGCTCGGTTACACAGTTGGCACTCGGGACGCCGTTGTCCCTGCGGGTCGCTCAAAGCGAGCGGCCGGTAAAGATTCAATACGTTGGGGCCTCCGTTGGCCACGCACCCGATCTAAGCAATAGCCGTGCCATAGATCCGTGTAGCGCTAATCCTGGGCGGTCTCTCCGGCGGCTTCCAGCCGCGCCTCATTCGGCTAACGGTGCGTCCAGCGGGGCTGGCCAGTTCAACGACGCATCGCACAATCATCAAATTTCCTGAAAGCCGGGACGTTCACCTCGGCGCAAGTGATGGGATTTCAGTTGCCGCGAAGCGCGGAGTCGGCGCGTGGCATGAATTGGGATGGTGCGACGCGTTGGTGCAGTGCACTACAGCCGTGCACGGCACCGGCTCAAGTTCCGGCGCCAGCGTCGGTAACAAAACCATTCCGGAGCGAAGCTGACGTTGGCTCCGGGTGGTAACCTGGCCAACTCCCGCCCGCAAGGCGGATTCGCGTTCGGCGCGGGCAGCCAGCAATCCGTCGAGTTCGCGCGCATGCGCGGACCGCGCATCGCGTAGTACCTGGTCCGATTGCGCACGCAAGATATTGCGCCCGACCGTAGCGGTTTCGCTCTGCCGGGTGGCGGCATCTCGCTCAGCCTAGGCACGGGCAAGATCGTCCAGCGCCGAGGTAAGGCGTGTCTGCTGATCCTCGAGTTGGCACACAGGGTATGGCCTTCGGCCTGAGGACCTGCGTTGGCCGTCGCCAGAGACTCGGCGTGTATCACCGCGGCCGTCGCTTCTGTCTCAAGCTCTTCGCCGCGTTGCGCGAAGACCTGTTCGCCATGTTCGATCGCGAGCGCCCAGACCGATGCCATCGCGTTCGCGACCGCTGGCGGCAGTGAGGCGCTCGGTGTATCGATTCGCGCCTGCTCGTCCTTCCACAACTTGCGCTCGTCGTTGATCGTGGTGCGGCTGCGTTGCCGCATCTCGGCGTAGATCAGGTCGACGGTGAGCTCATGCGGGAGCCGACCGGCGACAACGAGGCAGACGGCGGCCTCGCGGGTATTGTTGGTTCGCGTAAAACGGCTCCCGTTTTTTGCAGACTATTGTTCCTTGTCTCCAGGCTTGAACCAAGCACCGCGTGCCCCCCCGCAAAACAAACTCACCGGCATCGTCGCCGTGATTCGCGACGAAACCCACCCGCTTCCAGGAGGATCGCTTGCTACGCAAGCGTCTTGCAGAACTGGAAGCGTCCTCACGCGCGTAAACGGCTACCGGCGCCGCACCGGAAAAATACGGCTCGTCACCCGACGTCCCTTGCTTTCGTCGAGGTTCCACGCGGTCCACGGACCGCATTCGCCAGGCACCATCAAAGCGACTGAGCCCCTCTTGTGCGCTGGACAGACCGCAGCCCGACGTATCACTCCACAGGCGGCTCATCTTCGCCACGCGTCTTGACGGGCCTGGCTCCCGCTTCGTCACGTTGCGGCATCTTGCTTTTCTCGTTATCGCTGTGCTTCACCGGTTGCGGATGCCTGATTTTTTCGTCGACGTCAGTCATGGCTTTCCTCCCTCTTCTTTGCTGATCGTCCTGCGGCGATCACGGGGCCTGTACTGCAATGTTGCGAAAATCACACGACTGCGGCTTCACGGACATCGACTACTTCGTCACCCCGAATCCGAGCCGCGATCGAGGTCATCACTGGACCCCGAAATATCTCATGTTTTGATGTTCTGCCGATCGGTCAGATTCGTCAAGAGAGCCCGTTGACCGGTGCTGCCGCAAGAAGCAGAGCGGGTTTAGCGCGCCCCTTCATCCTCATTTCGTAGTGCATTTACCGACGGCGATCTCGATGACCCCGCAGCTAGCGGATCGGATGATCACACATATCACATCGTGATATATAATTGAATCAAGGGCCTGTATCGGAACCCGGAGTGCATTGAAAATGCAACTGGCGCCAGGAAACCTGAACCCGCGAAAGCGGCCACGGGTTGCCGGCAAAACTTCATTCATGGCTTTGATGACACAGTCTCACGCGACATACAGGAGGCGCAATGATCATCAACAGCGATTTTGAGATCAGCTACCTGCTGATTGCCTTTGCGCTGCTCGGCACGATCCTGGTTGGCGACCTGCTCAGCATGCTGCAGTTGCAACGCTGGCATCCCAAGCTGCTGGGTGCAGCAGTGGGCGCGTTACTGGGCTTCGTGCTGATCGAGGCCGTGCCGATGTTCACCTGAACAATTTCGTGGTGAACCGATTCGATCGCTCGAATGGAGACACCGCGAAATTTGACAAAGGAATCCACCATGGCCCCGTTCAACCGGATCCTTCTCTGCTACGACGCCACACCCGAAGGGCGCCTCGCGCTGCGCTTCGGCGCGGCCCTTGCGCAGCAGTTGCAAGCTGAAACCCATCTGCTCTCGATTTTCGACTACACATACTGGTCAAGCGGTTTCGACGTTCTTTCGTCAATGAAATTCGAGGTCGATGAGCAGGCGGCACAAGAGACACTGCGCGAGGGTATCGACTGGTTGCGGGCATGGGGTGTGACTGCAACGGGACATTATTCGGTCGGAAATGCGATTGACCAGATTTCCCGCCTGGCAGATTCACTGAAGGTCGACCTGATCGTCATTGGACATCACCCGCACGGATTTTTGCGCGCTGGTGGACGGGAGAAAACCACGCATTGCTGCTCGACCGCGTGTCTTGCGGCGTCCTGTTCAAGGTGGCCGCCTGACGGTCTTGCGTGAATTCGAATCGGGCGGCCAGGATTTCTTATTGAGCGTACAACCATGGCGGAGGCGAAGATGATGATGGATCTTCTGGTACAGATTGTTGTTGCAGCCGCAGTGCTGGCGTTGGTAATTCTTTTCGTCGTTGCCCAGGCTCCCCGGGACCATCCTCGTGAGCGGATTCTCCGGCATGCAACTGGCAGGCATTGGTGGAACCGCACGCGTCACGGACCTTGACGCTGCTGGCGGCATCGGTCCAGTAATTTCCCCTTTACTTTCCGAGGCCCGGTCACCGATGCGACAAGCGTTGGCGGCCGGGCGATGCTTCATTCGGATTGTTCGTCGCGCCGATGAATCGTCTACAGTGTTGGCCAGAGAAAGATCACGTGCAGATCGTCGCCAGGATTGCTATGACGCGTGTCTCCCGTGTGCCATCGTCTGCTGTCCGGACAGCAGCCATCCGGCCATTTCACCAACATGAAGGGTCCGCTCGATAGCATATCGAGCGTCGTACGGTTGTACGCACCGCCAACCGTCATCGGAATATCAGCGAAGTAAGGAGTAGCCGTTCCATTGGCTGGCGTAGCCCTCCACGTCCCGACCGGCTGGCAACCGCTCCGGTCTGCACACGACCTCGAGCCAACATCTTGTGGTTGGGCGCCAGAATGCGCGCCTGCCCACGCCGGCTAGCAGATGCCGTACGCCGCGAGAGCCGCTGCGAAGAGGCGCCGTGCAATCGATTGTTTCATCCGGGCGTCCTTCAGCAGGCGGTATGGCACGCAGCCGGCGTCAACTCGCGCTGTAACACGGCGTCTACAGCCCCCAGATGATGTCGGCATTCTGTTTACTGGCTTCACGCATCATGTCGAGAAATGGCCAGGCCCGCTGCGAAAGTCCACTGCCTGATTCCTGACGGCGTTCGCGGGAATACTGCAGCGATTCGAGGGCAATCTCCGCTTTGTCGTCGTCCGAAATCGCCGCTTCGAGACGGCTGATTGCACGAGGCAGCTCGTCGTGAAGGATAACCCCACGCGTATCGAGCCGCTTGCCCACGAGACCCAGCAGATACTGGGCGAGATCCCTGAGCATCACGACATCGGGCGTAGCGGGCGATTGAAACGTGATCAGCATGATGGCTCCTTGCTTCGATCTGTATTGCACCATCGCACCGGAAGGCCATTCGGACTCACCCCGGAGGACGAGTGCAACGCGTCTTTCGCACTCTGACGCAGCACGACCCGGGCAGCCGGTGATCGTCTCCTGTGACGATGGCCAGGGCCTCCACGATGACCGGCTTTGCACGTCAGAGAAGCACGGCATCCCCATGGGCGCGTGCCATCCGGGCAAATCATCCTTGTAGTTTCATCCGGACTGCTCCTGTTCAAGAACCAGTCACGGGAAGGCCTGACTTCATTTTATATCACAACGTGATCCATTAAAGCTGAAAATGCCGTCAATCGGGCCATGCTGCGCCAGACGCAGAACCAGACTGACCCCGTGATCAGTGCCGTTCTGTCAGCTCGCGGCGATCCGGAACGTACTTTTATATCACAATGAAATATAATCATAACGACACGTTCTTTCGTTTCGTGAGGATTTGCCCTTAGTGTGTGGTGCCATCCCACGTGATACCTCCCACTTTCCTACTTGAACCTTGTCCCGCGACGCTCTTATTCGCTGGTTTTCCAGCTTTGCCCCTCATCCCATTGCCGTCCGGTGGCCGGAACGCTTCAGATCGTGTCTCGGCGCATTGCCGGGGATTGCGTTCACCGGCGGGACAATGCACGTCCTTCTCGGGCCGGCAGCGAACATTCCGCTCCTCGTGGCTCCAATGGGGGCTTCGGCCGTGCTGCTGTTCGCGGTTCCCGCCAGTCCGCTTGCGCAACCGTGGTCCATCATCGGCGGCAATATCGCCTCCGCGACGGTCGGCGTTGCCTGTGCAGGCTGGATCGCCGATCCGGTAGGCGCCGCCGCTTTGGCCGTCGCGCTGGCGATCTGTGCGATGTTTGCGCTGCGCTGTGTTCACCCTCCGTCGGGCGCAGTCGCTTTGACAGCGGTCCTTGGTGGTCCGGCCGTGCATGCGCTGGGCTACCGCTTTGTGGCCGAACCGATCGCGATCCAGTCAGTGACGCTGCTATGCGCGGCCATCATGTACCACGCGGCTACCGGGCATCGATACCCGCACGTCGCCCAGAGTTCGGGAAAAGGCACGGCCGCATCGGCGGCGGCGTCGAACGAAGGTTTTACGCGCGCGGACCTCGAAGCGGTGCTGAACCGGCGCGGGGAATTGCTCGATATTGACACGGACGATCTGGAATCCCTGCTGCGCGATGTTCAGTTGCAGGCCTACGCCCGCACGTTCAATGAACTGACCTGCGCGGACATCATGTCGCGCTCCCTCGTCGCCGTGTCGGCCGTCACAAGAGCTTCCGCCGCGTGGAGTTTGCTGAAACAGCGCCATATCAAGGCACTCCCGGTCACTGACGAGAAGCAGCACGTTATCGGCATCGTGACCCGCGCCGACCTTGTCGACAAACGTGCGTTCAGCAAAGGGGCCGGTCTGCCGTCCCCCGTACAACGCTGGTTCCGGCGCAGCATCACCCCGGCGCCGCTTGTCGGCGCGCTGATGAACGTCGACGTTCGCACGGTCGACGCGACGACGCCGATCGTCGAACTGGTGCCGGTGTTCGCGAACTACGGGCACCACCATATCCCGGTTCTGGACTCGAATCAGCGGCTTGCCGGAATGATCACGCAGGCCGACCTCATCGCCGGGCTCTATCGCCAGGCTTACGCGCAGCAGCGGCGCGCGGCATAGCCGCTGTCATCCGCTATCGGTGTTGAACACAGGCATCAATATCACACTATGATATAATTTGCGTTTTACCTATTTCTCCACGGAACTCCGATGAAAACACTCGCTCGCGGCTTGATCAAGACGGACTTCGAGCAACTGTCCGAGTTTCGCTACCAGATGCGGCGCTTCGAACGTTTTTCTGAGCAGGCCGCCCAGGGTGAAGGGATTACACCATTGCAGTATCTGCTGCTCCTGCATATCAAGGGTTATCCGGAGCGCGACTGGGCCACCGTCGGCGAGCTTGCGGAGCGGCTCCAGGCGCAGCATCACGGCGTGGTCGCGCTCGTGTCCCGCTGTGAGGCGCTTGATCTGGTCCGCAGAAAAGTCAGTGAGACCGACCGCCGCCAGGTTGAGGTTCATCTGTTGAAGGCGGGCGAGCAGGTGCTTGCCCGCCTCGCCGAGATGCACCGTGCTGAACTGAAGTCGCTCGAAGGCGCCTTTAACGTCCCCCAGATTGATTTTTGAGTCACCATGAGTCTCGATACCCATAAGCGCGATTTTTCCACCAACGCGCGACTTCCCGGCATTTCAGCACTCGCTGCGGGGATCGGCGCCCTGAGCACGCTCGCGGCATTCGTGCTGCTAAGCCTGATTCATCTGTTCACCAATCTGTTTTTCTTCCAGCAAATTTCGTTTGCGGACCGCTCACCGGCCCTCAACACGCTAGGTATCTGGGTGGTGGTCGTTCCTGTGATCGGCGGCCTCATCGTCGGTTTCATGGCCCGTTACGGTTCGGAGAAGATCCGTGGGCACGGCATTCCCGAAGCGATCGAAGCCATCCTGTTCGGCAAGAGCCGCATGTCGCCGAAAGTGGCGATCCTCAAGCCCTTATCGTCCGGCATTGTGATCGGCAGTGGCGGGCCGTTCGGCGCAGAAGGTCCGATCATCATGACAGGCGGCGCACTGGGGTCGCTGATCGCGCAATGTGTGAAGGTCACCTCCGCGGAACGCAAGACGCTGCTGGTTGCCGGCGCAGCGGCGGGCATGACGGCGGTCTTTGGCACGCCGGTGGCGGCCGTGCTGTTGGCAGTCGAACTGCTGTTGTTCGAATGGCGCCCGCGCAGTTTTCTGCCGGTCGCGCTTGCGTGCGCAGTCGCGGGGTTCGCGCGCGCGGCATTCTTCGGCACGGGGCCGCTGTTTCCGCTTGAGACCGCACCTCCCGGCGCACTGTCGCTGGTCTCCTGCGTCATCGCAGGGCTGATGTCCGGCGCGCTCGCATCGGGCCTGTCAGCCGCGCTCTACAAGACCGAAGACCTGTTCGGCAAGCTGCCCATCCACTGGATGTGGTGGCCCGCGATTGGCGGCCTCGTCGTCGGCATCGGCGGCTTTCTCGAACCTCGCGCGTTGGGCGTTGGCTACGACGTGATCGGCGACCTGCTGCACCAGCACATTGCAATCCAGATCGCGCTGGCGATCCTGGTCGTGAAGGCGGTCATATGGGTCGTGGCACTGGGCTCGGGCACCTCAGGCGGCGTCCTTGCTCCGTTGCTCATGCTGGGTGCGGGGCTCGGCGTCGTGTTCGGCCACGTGCTGCCGGGCGGCGACCCTGCCCTGTGGCCGCTCGTCTGCATGGCGGCCACGCTTGGCGCTACACTGGGCGCACCGTTGACCGCAATCGTGTTCGCATTCGGCCTCACGCACGACAGCAACGCATTGCTGCCGCTGCTCGCCGCAACGCTGATCGCGCACGGGTTTGCAACGGTCGTCATGAAGCGCTCCATCATGACCGAGAAAATTGCCCGGCGCGGTTACCACATCTACCGGGAATACGGCGTCGATCCGCTTGAGCGCCACCACGTCGACGAGGTGATGTCGCGTACGGTCGAGACGATCGATGGCGATCTGTCCGTGCGCGAAGCGCTGGCAACGTACTTCGGCACGACGCAGACGCATCGCGCCTATCCGGTCGTGCGTCAAGGCGTGCTGGCGGGCGTCGTCGATCGCGCGGTACTGGAAAAAATTCGCGATGAAGAGGCAGAGCATGCGCTCGATTCACGCCTCGCCGACGTGTTGCGCCACCGCTCCCCTGCCTTTGCATTACCCAGTGAAACCTGCCGGCTCGTCGCAACGCGGCTGGCGGTGCACGGTCTCGAACGCTTGCCCGTGGTCGCGGATTCCGGAACGTTGCAACTGATCGGCATTGTGTCGCGCAGCGATCTGGTCAAGCCGTCTCTAGCCCACTTCGACGAAGAGCACAAAAAAGAACGCTTCCGGCGCTTGCGGATTCAGCCCGGCAAGCGGCACTTCCCCCCGGTTCCGTAAGTCAGCGGCCGGTCGTCGGCTGCCAGAAACAGATACGCTCTTCTTCCGTGCCCCTTCGGGGGCATACCTCTCCTGCTTTTCTCGTCCCTCCTGCATTTCCCACTGATTCAGCACCCATTCCCTGGACAATATCGTCCCCACGCTGCGAAGCCATGTCGCGCTCCTCATGGCCGCTTCGCAACCGTGTCAAAAAAACGCGCATCGCATACCGCGCCCGGGAACGAAAACGGGAACAGGACTCGCACACGTGACATCCAACTCCCTATCCAAGATCGAATCGGCCCCAGTCGTGTGCGGACCGGGCCGGACTTGCCATTACTATTCAGGAGACGCGACATGAAGTTAATCAGCGCAGCACTGTACGGCGCACTCACGCTTACCAGCTTCCCGGGCTGGGCACAGAGCACCGGTCCCACCGACCCCCAGATCGCCGCCATCGTCGTGACCGCCAATCAGGTGGATATCGACGCGGGCAAGCTCGCGGAGTCGAAAACGAAGTCGAAGGATGTCACAGCGTTCGCGCAACGCATGGTCACCGATCATAGCGGCGTTAACAAGGCCGCCACCGACCTCGTTCACAAGCTCGGCGTGACGCCGGAAGACAATCCGACGAGCCAGAGCCTCAAGCAGGGCGGCGATGCGAACCTCGCCAACCTGAAAACACTCAACGGCGCGCAGTTCGACCGGGCGTATATCGACCACGAGGTAACGTACCACGACGGCGTTCTCGACGCGCTGGACAACACGTTGATTCCGGATGCGCAGAACGCGGAACTGAAGGCGCTTCTCGTCAAAGTGCGTCCGGCCTTTGTCGCGCATCTCGAGCACGCGAAGCATCTGCAGGCGGAACTGGGCAAGAGTGGTGGGTAATCCGACACTTTGCGCAACCGGACAGCGCCGGAGCAAGCTACGCACCGGCGCTTTTGTCCCTGCCTGCGTTTTCGTTGTGATCATGATGACTTCGCTGGCCGGCGTTTCCGAAGCCGCAGGCACAACGTACCAGATCGTCATCGAGCAGATGCGCTTCAATCCGCCGGTGCTCACGGTGCACCGCGGAGACCGTGTGGTGTGGGTGAACAAGGATCTGTTTCCCCATACGGCGACTGGAATATCGAAAGCGTTCGACTCGCATGCAATTTCGCCGAACGCATCGTGGAGTTACGTGGCACGCAAGACGGGCAGCTATCCGTATCTGTGCACCCTCCACACCACGATGCGTGGCACACTGATCGTGCAATGAGGGATGAACAATAATGAGTGAGAGCGACCTGGCGAGGCAGTCATGACAGACATCGCTGAAGCACATTCAACGTTCGCCGCAAGTGACGAACGCGAGGTGGTTCGCCGCATCGTCGCGGGAGATCGATCGGCGTTCGAATGGCTGATGCGCCAGCACAATCGGCGGTTGTATCGCCTGGCGCGCGCCACCTTGCGTGACGAAACGGAAGCAGAAGACGCGCTGCAGGCGGCGTATCTGTCAGCCTACAGATCGATCGCCCGGTTTCGTGGCGAAGCCACCCTCCACACCTGGCTGTCCCGACTGGTACTCAACGAATGCTACGGACGCCTGCGCCGGGAAGCACGCCGTCAGAACGTGATTCCGATGGTGGACGCGAACACTCATGTCGATATCGATGCCATGACCGCGCAAGATTCCGATTCCCCAGACAAGGCGGTAGCGCGCACCGAGCTGCGAGCCTTGCTCGAGCGCAAGCTGGATGAACTGCCGGAAGTCTTTCGCGTTGTGTTTGTCCTACGTTCGGTCGAGGAATTGAGCGTCGAGGAGACGGCACAATGTCTCGACATCCCGGAAGCGACGGTGCGCAGCCGGCATTTCCGCGCAAAGAGCCTGCTGCGCGAATCATTGGCGCACGAGATCGATCTCGCCGAGCGCGACGTATTCGAATTCGGCGGCGCCCACTGCGACCGGGTGGTCGCCAACGTACTATCGCGGATAGCCGGCGAAGATGACAACGGCAGTAACGCACCGGCGATATAAATCGCCGTACCTCGTCGGCGCCGTTCGCTGTGTCTGGGCGATAGCGGGCATTCTCGCCGTGGCGGCAAACTCGAGCGCGCAAACGCGGGCGATCAAAATCATATCGGGTGGCTATGGCACGAACTGCGGAATGCCACGAGGAAACGCGACGCATGATCTCGCGCGACAGTGTGACGGACTGCAGACCTGCCCGTACATCCTGCACAAGACACTCACGGGTGCGCCATCCCAAAGCTGCCGCAAAGACCACAAGGACTTTCGTGTCGAATGGCGATGCACCGATACCGAATTCCATACCGCCGAGCTCAGCGCTGAAGCAAGGCCGGGCAGCAGACTCGTGCTGAGTTGCGTCGAAGAGGCCGGTCCAGGCAGATAGATATCACCGTGCAACGGCCCGCGTTTGACGTGGACACATCAGGATCGGACACGTTGATCATCTGACGAACGGCTCACGAAAGACATCAGATGTGGGGGTGCGCCCAATGACATGTCGAACCGTATTGACCATCTCCATCACCCGACTGATGGCGCTATCCGGGAATCGTCTTCGTTTGAGATGACCTGTGTTCACATAGCGCCGCGATCCGCGATGAGGCATCCATTGCCTCATTCAACAGCCGCTCGATGACCTCGGCGGCGCTGGAGACCTGGTCGACGAGCGCTGCCGATTCGCCGGCAAAGAGCGCCATCTGCTCAAGATCTCCCACCGTGGTGCGTAGTGGCGAATCGGTGCTAAACCGGTAGATCGGCCGTCCTTCGTCGTAGGCGATCACATCGCGTGGCAGGCTGTCCGGGTGATGTCCGAACAGGTGGCTTCCGGCTCTCCCGGTCACGCTGTTTGCCAGGACGCGCACTGGAGAGTGAGGTGGCCAGTTGATCGCGAACAGGTCGGTATAGACCGTATCGCCCGCCCGGGCGGCGAGAATGCGTTGCTTGTGATAGTCGTGCGCGAAAGACTCGTGGGTCGCGAGGAAAAGCGTACCGCAGTGAATTCCCGCTGCGCCGAGCGCGAGCGCCGCAACGAGGCCCGCGCCTGTTGCGAAGCCGCCCGACGCGACAACCGGGATGCGCACAAGCCGGGCGATCTCGGGAAGCAACGTCAGGATCCCCGTACGCCCCCGCACATGGCCGCCCGCTTCAATACCCTGCGCAATCACGATGTCGGCCCCCGCCTGTTCAGCGGCGAGCGCGTCCTCAAGTGAACCGACCTGATAGAGCACCAGCACGCCTGCATCTTTGGCTTGTGCGACCACGTCGGGTACGACATCCCAGAAGAAACATATCGCGGGAACACGGGCGTCCAGACAGGCGTCGAGTTCTGCCGCGAGGAGAGCCGGTTCCGTCGCCGACGGGATCAGATTGACGCCGAACGGCTGATCCGTGACGGCCCGCACAGCAGCAATCTCGCGGGAGATCAACTCAGGCGACTCGCGCACCATACCCAGCAGGCCAAATCCGCCGGCATGGGAAACGGCCGCTGCAAGCTCGGCACGCGCCGGACCGCCCATTCCCGCTGAAATGACGGGATACCGGCAGCCCAGCAGCCGGGTCAGTGGCGTAGCAAATGACGTCGTATCAATAGCCATCGTATTACCTCTTCGATTGAGGATGGCACCGCATATACATCACAAGATGATATAGAATAATTCAAATGCGCTGTGATCTCCATCGTTGTGCCGCCGCGCTCGTCAGCGACGGCCATTCGAACGGTTGCGCATCCGCCAGCCTGGCTGCTGGATAGCGGGGCTTCCTGAATCGGAGTGAGTGACGATATGTCTGCATTCGGGCGCATCCTGTTGTGTTATGACGCAACCCGTGAAGGGCGGCGGGCGTTGCGTCATGGCGCCTCATTAGCGGAGCAGCTCAAGGCGGAAACGCACCTGCTTGCCGTTCTGAATAGCCTGGCGTGGACGCAGGGGGCTGACATTGCGTCTGCCGTGCCGTTCGATGCGTTGGAGCAGTCTGCGAGGGAGATACTCCGTGATGGAATCGAGAAACTCGCTGCGCGTGGTGTAATCGCCATGCCCCATTTCGCGATTGGCGACCCTCTGGACCATATCCCGTTTTTTGCCCGTGAGTTGAAAGCCGATCTGATTGTCGTGGGACATCGCCGAAGCGGCCTCCTCCGGCGATGGTGGAGCGGCAAGAACGATGGACTGCTGCTGGACAGGGTTTCCTGCGCAGTACTGGTCGCGATGGATGCGGAAGACGCGGATGCTCGCGATCCGGTAGAGACATTATCCGCACGTGCGTAAGGGCATCGGGAAAAGCTCATAGCCAGACGATCCGACAGCCGTGGTTTTCACACCGCACCAATACTTTGAAACATGACCTACAGAACCATTGAAACCGTCATTGGCAACACCTCTCTCGTCGAACTCGTTCGTCTTCCCGATGAAACAATCCGGGCGCGCAACAACGTCATCCTCGGCAAGCTGGAGGGCAACAACCCTGCGGGTTCGGTCAAGGATCGCGCGGCGCTCTCGATGATCAGGGGCGCCGAGCATCGCGGACGTATACGGCCCGGCGACGTGCTGATCGAAGCGACCAGTGGCAACACCGGTATCGCGCTCGCCATGGTGGCCGCGCTGCGCGGCTATCGGATGGTGTTGCTCATGCCGGAGGATGTCTCTGAGGAACGGTGTCGCAGCATGGCAGCGTATGGCGCAGAAATAATCCTGACGCCGGCCAAGGGCGGTATGGAATGCGCGCGGGACATCGCTGCGAAGATGGAACGGGAAGGCCGGGGCATCGTTCTCGATCAGTTCTCCAATCCCGACAACCCGCTTGCACATTACGAAGGCACCGGTCCGGAGATCTGGCGTGAAACACAGGGATGCGTTACGCATTTTGTTTCTGCCATGGGGACTACCGGAACCATCATGGGCGTAAGGGTTCAGGTGCAAATAGGGTCGGCGAATAGGTTAGAGTTGCCGGAGCAAAACGAACCGATGACCTACGATGAGCAAGCTGAAAAGTCTGGACGAGCTGTTCGCTGGACGCCATTTTGATCGGGAGATCATCATTCTGTGTGTTCGTTGGTACCTGCGCTACAAGCTCAGTCTGCGCGATCTTGTCGAAATGATGGCCGAACGGGGTTTGTCGCTGGCTCACACGACGATCCTGCGCTGGGTAAGGCGTTATACGCCCGAGTTCGTCAAACGCTGGAACCGCTTTGCTACGCCGGCAGGTCGCTCGTGGCGTGTCGACGAGACCTACCTGAAGATTCGCGGCAGTTGGGTCTACCTGTACCGGGCAGTGGATCGGGCTGGCCAGACGGTGGACTTCATGCTCAGGGCGAAACGCGACGTGGCCGCGGCCAAAGCCTTTTTCAGCAAGGCCATCAGGCATCAGGGCCAGTCGCCGGAAACCATTACGTTCGATGGTTATGCTGCCTCGCACCGTGCGGTGCGCGAGATGAAGGCCGATGGGATGCTGCCTGGAGACACGAAGGTCCGGTCCTCAAAATATCTGAATAATTTGGTCGAACAGGACCATCGTCGCATCAAATCCAGGACGAACGTGATGCTCGGATTCAAACGGTTCAGGAGCGCCGCGATTACGATTTCAGGTATCGAGTTGACGCATCGCATTCGCAAGGGCCAGTTCGATCTCGCGAAGTTCGGCATCAAGGATGCTGCTGCAGCCGCCGTATGGAATGCTGTCCTGTCTTATCGATAAGTTATCCTTCCTAGCCGAAATTTCTCAACCTGATTATCTATTTGCACCAGAACCTAACAGATCACGAAGCGTCCACGCAAGCTTTCGGTCTTCCGCTCCTTGCGAGCATTCGTCGAAAATGACGCACGCGGGTGGTCGATCTAATAGCCCCACGTGATCGAGCCGCGGGTGTACCTGCGCTGGTCATCTGGGATGGCTTCGACTTTGAGGTTGTTGTATTTTTCCAGGATCCTGTTGTAAGTACCGTCGTCCTGAATCTCCTTCAGTGCCTTTTGCCAGCGCTGCACTTCCGCCTGGGGCGTGCCCTTGGAGAAGGCGAGGTAGATCTCACTGGGACGGACGATCTGCCCGAAGTTGAGTGTCGATGCATCCGCGCCAATTTCCTTGTACGCGTGAATCACCATCAGGCGCGGCGCAAGCCAGGCGTCGATCCTGCGCTCTTTCATTCGCTTGGCGTCGAGCCACTCCTCGGGCGCCGGCACGATCCGCGTAAAACCGAGCGACTTTACCAGCGCCTGCGCGCCGCTATCAAAGAGAACGCCGACCGGACGGTCCCTGACCTTCTCGAGGCTGGAGACGTCGACCCCCTGGCCGCCGACCAGGATCAGATCATCGGTCACGATCCGGCAGCACCAGATATAGTGATCTTCCCGCTCGGGGGTCCGGGTGATGGAGAGGATCCCGATATTGGGCGTGCTCATGGCGATTTCCTGAGCGGTGTTCCAGGGCATGTATTCGATGCTGCCCTTGTAGCCGATCCGCTTCGCCATTTCCATCACCGCCTCGTGAACCAGTCCCTGTCCGGGCCCAGGCACCTCCGATACCGTGGCGGGAGGTATCTGAAACGTAAAGGGCGGCAACTCCGCGGTAATCAATCGGACCTCCTGCGCGCCGGCGGGCAGCGAGACTAGCGCGAGCGCCATGAGCCATAGCAACCGGTGCATCTTCACCTCCAGACTCTGTTGTCGCCCCAACTGGGGCCGCTTGTGCGTCGTCCGCGAACTCGCAAGGGCGAGCTAAAAAGTGCCGAACACGGCGTTCAGGATGATCACCGCAATACCCGCGACGACCGTAATGACCGAGGCCACCACGAAAATGTCGAGGTATGACTGCCTGTGCGTGAGGCCGCAGATCCCCAGCAGGGTAATCACGGCGCCGTTGTGCGGCATGCAGTCGAAACCGCCCGAGGACATACTGGCGATGCGGTGCATGATTTCAGGGCTGACGTGCGCAGCCTTTGCCATTTGCAGGTAGAAGTCGCCAAGCGAGGCCAGGGCGATGCTAAGGCCGCCCGAGGCGGAGCCGGTGATGGCGGCCAGCACGTTCACGGTTATCGCGATCGAAAGGACGGGATTGGTGGTGATGCTCGTCATGCTGTCGCGCACCACAGCGAACGCCGCCAGCGAAGCAATCACGCCTCCGTAGCCCACCTCCGACGCGGTGTTCAGCATGGGCAGCATGGAACCCAGGGTTCCCTTGTTGATGGTATCGGTGATGTTGGCGAATCTCTTGAGGTTGGCAAGCAACACGAAGAGGCTAGCAACGATGACCGCCAGCACGATGGACCAGATGCCCGCGACGCTCGACAGTTTTGTCGCGCCGTACTTGGGCTGCGACAGAAACGCGGTGTCCATGGCGGGGATCACCCACGTGGTGAATACATAGTTCAAGGCAATCACGAGGATGATGGGAATCAGCGCGACGAGAAAGCTTGGAGCGTGCTGCGCCGGACCATGGGCGGTCTCTTCAAGATCGTCGTGCTGGCCATACCCCTCGCCTTTGGCCCGGGCGGCAGCTGCACGCCGGTTGAGCCAGAGCATGCCACCGCCAAACATGATCAGGCCGCCGATGATGCCGAGACCCGGCGCGGCGAACGGAGTGGTGCCGAAGTAGGCGGTCGGGATGGCATTCTGGATGGCGGGCGTGCCGGGAAGCGCCGTCATCGTAAACGTGAACGATCCGAGCGCGATCGCACCGGGAATGAGCCGCTTGGGAATCTCCGCTTCGCGGAACAGCGACTTCGCGATGGGGTAAACGGCAAACGCCACCACGAAAAGCGAGACGCCGCCGTAAGTCAGGACCCCGCAGGCGAGCACGATGGCGAGTATGCCGCGATTCTTCCCGGTAAGAGCGGCAATCCTGTGGGCGATCACTTTGGCCGAGCCCGAATCGTCCATGAGTTTACCGAACAACGCACCCATCATGAAGAGCGGAAAGAACTTGCCCAGGTACTTGGCGAGCTCGGTCATGAAGAGCTGGGTGTAGGTACCGAGTAACAACCCGCCGTGCCCACCGCTGAATAACACTGCCACGGTGGCCATGATGGGTGCCAGCAGCAGAACGTTGACCCCCCGGTAGGCCAGGAACATAAGCGCGACCAGGGATAGGCAGATTCCGAAAATGGCAACGGCGGTCATGGCTGCTCCCTCATTTGGTTATTGAAGAGTTGGAACAATTCCGGGAATCGGGCTTTCCGTACAATAGCGCGTTGACGTACGCACCGCCGAGTTGGTTTGATCGGGGTGCTTACTTCATCAGGGATCTGCTTGCAACCTGTCTTTTTGACAAAAGACAGTATGGTTCCCATACGCACGCATGACAACCAGGCCAAGCGTACACGGCGGTGCTTCCGGCCAAGGTCAGGGGTCGCGGTCGAACAGCAGTAGATAACCGGCATTTCGTCGAAGCCGTGCTTTGGATTGCTTGCATGGGTACCCTCATCGCAAACATACTGCTCGTTCTGAATGTCTCGATCTATCCAGCACCATCGTGGACGGGGTATTCTCATTCTTGCCATACTGGGAACGTCAACGGGATGGCGGTGGTTTTCCACGGCGCACCCTACACAAACGCAGCCCCTGCCTGGCGTCTGACTGGCTGAGATAGCGGGTGATGCGAGACAAGGAGACATCATGACCGGAGGATTCCAACATCCGTTTCCCACCCCGACGCGTAGTGCGGAGCGCGGCAAGGTGGTGACCGCGCGTGAAGCAGTCCAGCTGGTTCGCTCAGGAGACACCATAGCAACCGGCGGCTTTGTCGGCATTGGATTCGCCGAAGAAATTGCGGCGGCGTTGGAGCAGCGATTTCTTGAGTCAAGGGGAACCGATAGCCCGGCGCCGTGCGACCTCACGCTTGTCTACGCCGCAGGACAGGGCGATGGCAAATCGAAGGGACTGAATCACCTGGCGCACGAAGGTTTGGTCCGTCGCGTCATCGGCGGGCACTGGGGCCTCGTGCCGGGGCTTCAGAAGCTGGCACTTGATGGACGGATTGAAGCTTATAACCTCCCGCAGGGCGTCATTTCACATCTGTTTCGCGATATCGCCGCACACAAACCTGGGCACCTGTCGACAATCGGTCTGGGCACGTTCGTCGACCCGCGCAAGGGGGGCGGCAAGCTCAATGCACGGACAACGGACGACCTGGTCTCGCTGATGTCCGTCGGCGGCGAAGAGTACCTCTTTTATAAGGCTTTCCCGATAGACGTTGCTATCGTCAGAGGTACGACAGCGGACGCGTCCGGAAACATCACGATGGAGAAAGAGGCGCTCACGCTCGAATCACTCTCGATTGCCATGGCCGCTCGCAACTCCGGTGGCATCGTGATCGTTCAGGTCGAGCGACTGGCAGAGTCGAACACGCTGAATCCGAGGCACGTAAAGATTCCGGGCATCATGGTCGATTGCGTCGTTGTTGCGAAGCCTGAGCAACATTGGCAGACCTTTGCGGAGCCATACTCCGCTGCCTTTTCCAGTGAGCTTCGCGTTGCCGCTACGTCATTGCCGCCGATGGAATTGAACGAGAGAAAAGTCATTGCACGGAGGGCGGCGTTCGAGCTCCTCGCCAATAGCGTCGTCAATCTCGGCATCGGGATGCCTGAGGGCATCGCCAGTGTCGCGAACGAGGAACAGGTCATCGACCTTTTCACGATGACCACCGAGCCTGGGGTGATCGGCGGGATACCGGCGGGTGGCTTGAATTTCGGCGCGGCGACCAACACGCAGGCCATCATAGACCAGCCATACCAGTTCGATTTCTATGACGGTGGCGGTCTGGATATCGCGTTTCTTGGGCTTGCGCAGGCGGACCGGCAGGGCAACCTCAACGTTAGCAAGTTCGGGCCGAAACTGGCGGGTGCGGGCGGCTTCATCAACATCAGTCAAAGCGCCAAGAAAGTTGTTTTCGTGGGCACGTTCAACGCCGGCAATCTCGACGTCGCGATTGAGGACGGACGATTGAAGATTTTGCGCGAAGGGACGTGCCAGAAATTCGTCGATGCTGTCGAGCATTGCACCTTTAGCGGTGAATATGCGGCGAGGCGCGGTCAGTCCGTGCTTTACGTTACCGAGCGGTGCGTGTTTTCGCTTACGCCGGATGGCCTCGAACTGATCGAGGTGGCACCCGGCGTCGACATTCAGAGAGACATCGTTGCCCAGATGGGATTCGCTCCGATAGTCAAGACAAGACCGCGCCTGATGGACAAGCGGATATTCCGTTCTGCGCCGATGGGTCTGCGAGCCGCGATTCTCAGTTTGAGGCTTAACGAACGGTTCAGCTACGACGCAGCCCAGAATTTATTTTTCGTTAATTTTGAGGGGCACGAGGTCGCCAGCCTCGAAGACGTGGATGCCATACGTAAAGAGGTCGAAGCACGGCTGCACGATGCACGTGTCAAGCCGCATGCCGTGGTCAACTACGATAACTTCTCGATCCGCCCAGAGGTGATTGACGCCTATTCGGACATGGTGACGCATCTGGTCTCGCATTTATACTCTGGCGTCACGAGATACACGACCAGCAGCTTCCTTAGATTGAAGCTGGGGGATGCGCTTCAGCGGCGCAGTGTCGCGACGTATATCTACGAAAGCCCAGAGGAAGCGAAAGCGCACATCAACGAAGTGCTCACGGCAACAGCGCATTAACATTTGATGTACAGGCAGGATCTCGCCCGGCGCTGGTCCCAGTTGTGTACTTCGGCAGACTCCGGCGCGGTAGCAGTGACTCGCGTGGTCGTGCCGTCGCCGTGAGTGACCGTGAGGTCGAGGAGCTCGTCCTGATGAAGCCGGTGCACCGAGCCGGCAAAAAT
>NZ_WOEY01000190.1 GCF_013177695.1 Paraburkholderia solitsugae
CGCACGGCTTTGCCACTGTCGATCTGACTTTCGATGAACTGTCGAAGCAGCACATCCGCTATATGGTCGGCGGACGCTCGCCTCTGGCCCACGACGAACGTCTGTTCCGCTTCGAGTTTCCGGAGCGGCCGGGCGCGCTGATGAAGTTTCTGTCGTCGATGGCGCCGAACTGGAATATCAGCCTGTTCCACTATCGCAACCAGGGTGCGGACTACAGTTCGATTCTGGTTGGCATCCAGGTGCCGGAGAGCGAGAACAGCGAGTTCGAACGCTTTCTCGCGACGCTTGGTTACCCGTACTGGGAAGAAACTCAGAACCCGGTGTACCGCCTGTTTCTTGCGTAGCCGAGCCGTTTGTTTCGTGACAACTCGCGGTCTGACTCGTGGGCGTGGCCACCGGGAAGCCCCGGCGCGCCACGAACCCCTTGCCGAGATGGTTCGCAATGGGTCGGGGTTTACCTTGAGACCACGCTAGGCGGTGCGGAAGACAAGTCATCGATCGATTAAGCCGCAAGCGCGTCTGGGAGCGGTTAGCGCGCATTTTCGCTCACCCGGGCCCTTCGAGTGGATATGCCTTCTATCTCAAAACTAGATACGGCATATCCACGATATCGCGTTGCGCGATACAAGGCATGATCGTCAAACTGCATGCAGATCAAACGCCGCATTCAGGAGACAACTCATGCGCACCCAAGTTGGCATCATCGGTGCCGGGCCTGCGGGCCTGCTTCTTTCCCATCTTCTGCATTTGCGCGGCATCGACTCCGTCGTGCTCGAATCGCGCACTCGCGAACAGATCGAATCCACCATCCGCGCCGGCGTGCTCGAACAGGGCACGATGGATCTACTCACCGAAGCCGGCGTCGGCGCGCGCATGAAGGCCGAGGGCGCGCTGCATCACGGCTTCGAACTGGCATTCGAAGGCAAGCGGCGCCGTATTGACCTGACCGGACTTACCGGCCATTCGATCACGGTCTACGCCCAGCACGAAGTCATCAAGGACCTGGTCGCCGCGCGCGTGGCGGCTGACGGGAAGCTGCGTTTCGGCGTGACGGACACGTCGCTGCACGGCATCGACACCGACAAACCGTCGATCCGCTATCGCCACGAAGGCGAGGAGCGCGAATTGCAATGCGACTTCGTGATCGGCTGCGACGGTTCGCAAGGTGTGTCGCGTGCATCGATTCCGCAGGCCTTGCGCAAAGACTTCGAGCGCGTCTATCCGTTCGGCTGGTTCGGCATTCTGTGTGAAGGGCCGCCCTCATCGGACGAATTGATCTACGCGCGGCACGACCGTGGTTTTGCGCTGATCAGCACGCGCTCGCACAACGTGCAGCGCATGTATTTCCAATGCGATCCGAAGGAGTCGGTGGATAACTGGTCCGACGACAGAATCTGGGCCGAACTGCACGCTCGCGTCGATTCGCACGACGGCCAGCACATCGTGGATGGCAAGATTTTCCAGAAGAACATTGTTGGCATGCGCAGTTTCGTGTCGGCCACGATGCAGCATGGCCGGCTCTTTCTCGCCGGCGACGCGGCGCATATCGTGCCGCCCACCGGCGCCAAGGGCATGAATCTCGCCGTTGCCGACGTGCGCGTGTTGACCAAAGCGCTGGACGCGTTCTACGTCGAAAATCGCACGGATTTGCTCGACGGTTACAGCGAAACCGCGCTCAAGCGCGTCTGGCGTGCCGAGCACTTCTCGTACTGGATGACGAGCATGATGCACCGCATTGACGGCGCCTCGCCGTTCGAGCAACAACTGCAGGTGGCCGAGCTCGAATACGTGACCACGTCGCGTGCGGCGGCTACCGCGATGGCGGAGAACTATGTGGGTGTCGCAGCGGTATAAGCGCAAGTGAGTGGGCCGCGGATGCCTGGTGTGAAACGGCAAAGGCTTAGTTAAGCGACAAATTTTCCGGCCACTGTGTGGTCGCTACGGGCGCCGCGATCGTGGCGGAATGAAGGCCCCGATTGCTGCGCTGCGGCACCCACACACGGTTTGCTTTGGCGCGTCCGTATATAGCCAGCGTTTATAGAATGCGCGCCGGGGATTGTTTGATCAGACGAACCCCGCGGCGCCCGGCGCACGCCGGCAAACCCTTGATGGGTGGGCTTCTGCCATTGTCATGTCAAAGAGCAACAGTGAATTCAGGAATGGAGGATTTATCCGCGCCTGATCGACACCTAGACTGTCTCCATCGGCTGCACCACAGGTTACATCTGCAGCGCGTTTAAGACATTCTCTGGAGGTGGTTTCATGAAATCGCTCATCAAAGCTGTTGCAATTGCAGTTGTTCTTAGCGCCCCAATTGCTTCGTTTGCGCAATCAAATCAGCCCGCCCCGCAGAACGCGCAGGCAACGCAGGCCACGCAGGCTTCCGGACAGCAAGGTGCGGCTCAGGCCGATACCAGCGGTTACGGTTCGGCCAGCCACGGCACGTGGCAAGCAGGCCGCGGCAGTGACACGACGGTCAGCTCTTATTCGCCGCCGATTTACAACGCACGTTAAAGGCAAAACCAGCACGGCGACCATTGCGGCGCTGGCTGGGTCGCCCGGCATCTGGCGAGTTGAATGCAGAAGGCCGGTCACGCGGACATGTTCCGGTGACCGGCCTTTTTCTTTCGACGACGTTGTTACGTGTCGTTGTTACGTGTTTTTCGAATCCGGGTACGCTGCCGCTGATCCCAATGCCTTAGATGACAGGCGAACGTGATGAGGTGCCGATCAGGCGCTTATGGCGTGCGCAATAGTGTCATCTCGTTGCGCAGCAACGCATGAAGGTCCTCGTCAGAAGGCCGCGTACCCCAGTGCCGTGCGCCGGCCACCGACGCAATCGCGATCCACGAATGAGGTGGAAACCATTCCCGGAGTACGGTGCCGTCCTGACGCAAACACAGTTGGCCGGTTTGTTCGCTGTATTCGGCGGAAATGATCGTGCCGTCGATGCGTGCTGTTACTCGCCGTGGATCGTTGCGTAGCAAATCGTCGCTCCTGCAAAAGGTGTGGCGCGAATGCCTGCGCGGGCCGGTCGCGTCAGTGACGCCGCCACGGCCCAGGCATTAGTGATCGCCCCAGCCGTGACCATCGCCATGCCCGTGATCGCCGTGATCACCGCCATGGTCGTGCCAGTCGCCGTGCGGGCCGTCGCGATAGCCGCGCGCGTCATGCCATTCGCGGTCGTGATGGTGTTCCTCCCACTCGCGTCGTTCCCAGTAGCGGTGACCGTCGTAATAGCGCTCGCCATACCAGCCCGGACTCACGACCACCACCGGCGGAGGGGGCGCGTAGACAGGTGGCGGAGGGGCATAGACCGGCTCGGGCGCGTAGGCCACGCCCGGAATGCCGATGTTCACACCTACATCGACGTGCGCCAGAGCGGCGGAAGATGCACCGATCCCCAGACCTGCAACGATCGCGATGGACAGCCAACGGCTTCGTGAGTGACTCATGTTTTATTCTCGGGTTTTACGATTGAGTGTGGAGAGCGCTGCGCGGGCAACGCTTAGTAATGTTCGTGATAGTGATAACCGCCCTCTGGCACGATGATGCAACCGCCCAATGCACTACCGAGGGTGACAGCCAACAGGACCAGCGCAAAAATTCGTTTCATGACAGGGCGCTCCCTTTTACGTGTGATCGAACTCTACTGAGCGGCGGGATTACCGGTGTGTTCGTGTGTAACAGGACGTGTCGATTTCTTCGCAGGCCGGCCAGGGACACAACACGACGTCGGGACACGGTGTAACGCTGCGATTCGCCGTTCCGCCGACGAGAAATCGGCGGGCAAACCGTTGAGCGCGCTACGAAAAATGCCGTACCTTCGTGCATGCGGTGTGCTCGGGCAGGTCGACGCGCATGCGGTTGAACAGCTGGAACATGCACGGCGTGGCGTATCGCTGTGCGTATGCCGGGCGGATACATTCGGTTGCAGACTCGGGATGCGAGCCGGCGTCATGGGTCGCTGATCGCACTTTTTACGTGGCTGCCGATGTGTTGCCGCCTCATGCGGATGAAAGAGATCGTCAGGCGCAGCATCAGCTTCTCTTAAGGTTTGATCCGTAGCATGCCCGCTTATTGCGCTCAGAATTCGTGTACCCGTGGCGCAGGTAATCGCACTCCATCCAGTGGTTCAACTGCGGCTAAAACATTCACATGATCATGCGATCGGATCAGGTCAATTTCTCACGCTACGCATCAGGCTATGACGGCGTAGCCAAGTTTCTTCACTGGCTGGTGGTCTTATTGATCGCTGCGCAATTCGTGATCGGTTGGACCATGCCGGGTATTCATAAGGGCACGCGGCCTGACGGTCTGATCGCGTGGCATCTCGGCGTGGGTGCAACACTGATTGCAGTGGTGGTGTTGCGAATCGTCTGGCGTCTCACGCACTCGCCGGCACCTGCATCGCTTTCGCCTTTCTTCCGTGTCGTTTCGCACATCACGCACGGTCTTCTTTATCTGGCGCTGGTGGCGGTGCCCTTGCTGGGATGGGCAAATGCATCGTCGCGCGGATGGTCCGTCAAGCTGCTTGGCGTGCTGCCGTACCCCAGCATCTCGCCGGTCGGCTCATCGGCGGGGCACGCAATGGGCGATATCCATGGCTATCTGGCCTGGGTGTTGTTCGCGCTGATCGCGCTGCATATCGCGGCTGCGTTGTTTCATCGCTTCGTGCTCAAGGATGAGACATTGCAGCGGATGCTGCCGTGACCCGTTAGCGCGCGTTAGCCGCGTGTTACTTCCCGTCGTTGACCTGTATGTCGCCCGCATGCCAGCCGTTTTCTCGCGGCGGCAGCGGGCCCGTCGATCGCT
Source organism: Paraburkholderia solitsugae (assembly GCF_013177695.1). GTDB lineage: Bacteria > Pseudomonadota > Gammaproteobacteria > Burkholderiales > Burkholderiaceae > Paraburkholderia > Paraburkholderia solitsugae. The sequence goes on from NZ_WOEY01000190.1 coordinate 4,816, forward strand.
CTCCCTGATGCCTGGATCATGACGGTTTCGACGTCATTGCATCCGCGTGTCGTCGTCACGCCCGAACGCGTGATAAGCACATAAAAAACAAGTCTTTTACGCGCGCCGCTAACACTGGTTAGATCGGAGGATCGACTGCCTGTCAGTCATTCAAGTCCAACCGCATCTCTTGCCGGTCAGCCATGAGCACAATTACCGAAGCATTCAATCTGGACGCCGCGGGACTGCCGTCCGCCTTGCGTTCCGCGGGGCGGCCATCCGCGGTGCTCTCCGCCGGGCTTGCTCCCGCACGTCCCGCGCCGTTGCTCTCGTCGCGGCGTGATGGCCGCTCGCTCGACGCGGGCGTTCGTGACTCGATCCACGCTGCGTTCACCGCGAACCCTTGCCTGAAAAGCTGGCCCGCACACGCAATCGACGCGTTATGCGACGCTGGTCAACTGCGCACATGGACCAACGGCGAGCTGATCTTCGCGCGCGATGAGGCGTGCGACGACATCCAGGTGGTTCTCTCCGGCGCGATCGAAATGAGCTGGACCAACTCGGCCGGCGCGCGCGCAGTGGCGGTGTACATGTGGCCGAACGAGGTCATCAACTTTATTCCAGTGATGGACCGGCGCGGCTCGATGCACGACCAGCGCGCACACGGCTCGACGACGCTATTCCACATCCCCGGCAGCGCACTGTTCGACCTGTTTGCCCGCGAGCCCGCGTTGTTACGCAACGTGCTCGATCTGATCTGCCTGCGAAGCCGCGCATTGCACGGCCGGATGGGCAAGACGGCGCTGGCCGGATTTCGTGCGCGCCTCGCGGATCAGTTGCTCGGGCTTGCCGAATGGCACGGCAAAAAAACGGAGCGGGGCGTGGAGCTGACGATCAAGCTGTCGCAGGAGGACCTCGCGGCGTTATTGGCTGCGTCCCGGCAGAGCATCAATAAGGAACTGCGCTGGCTCGTGCAGCAGGGTATCGTGGACGTGCGTTATTGCCGGATAACAGTGATCGATCTGGAGGCACTGCGGGAAGTGAGCGACGCCGCGTGAGAAAACTGATAACGATATAAAAAGCCCTTCTATCAAGTGTCTAAAGGGCGATAGATTCGCGGCGCCCACTTTGCCGATAAAGGCTCATCGATTCAGCAGACAGAGCCATTCAAGTGTTGATTCATTCCCATACCGCCGACTCAGCCGCCCGCCGCGAACCACGCTTCGCATGGTTCCGGGCGTCGTCGTGTCGCCGCTCCTGTCTGGCGTATTCAACTCGCCGCGCCTTGCAGGCGTGTTGATTCAGCCGACCTGCTGTTGAGCTGATCCACGCTAGGCCGGTTCGAGCCGCCGTCACCTTCAGATAAAGATTTTCGCCCCGCGTGCCCCGTGGCGCGCTGACCTGTCTCGTCCTCAAACTTAGGAGTTGCATCGCATGTCGAATCTCAGTCTCGCGACGTCCAGCGCATTGGACATTCATCCCGTCACTGGCCGCATCGGCGCGGAAATTCGTGGCGTGCGCCTGTCGGGTCAGCTCGAACCGGCAAGCGTCGAAGCGATTCGCGCGGCATTAGTGCGCCACAAGGTGATCTTTTTCCGCGGCCAGACGCACCTGCAGGATGCCGACCAGGAAGCCTTCGCCAAGCTGCTGGGTGAACCGGTCTCGCATCCCACGGTGCCCGTGGTCGACGGCACCGACTACCTGCTCGAACTCGATTCGCATCGCGGCGGTCGCGCGAATTCGTGGCACACCGACGTGACTTTCGTCGATGCGTATCCGCAAGCGTCGATCCTGCGTGGCGTAACGATTCCGGCAGTGGGTGGCGACACGGTCTGGGCCAATACCGCCACCGCTTACGACGATCTGCCACCGCCGCTCAAAGCACTCGCCGAGCAACTGTGGGCCGTGCACAGCAACGAGTACGACTACGCGAACTACGCCAACGTCGGCGAGCGCGGGCGGGACGCCGAAGCGCTCAAACGCTATCGCGATGTGTTCGTGTCGACACGTTACGAAACGGGCCATCCGGTGGTGCGCGTGCATCCGGAATCCGGCGAAAAGACGCTGATTCTCGGGCATTTCGTGAAGAGCTTCGTCGGGCTCACGCCAAGTGCGTCAGCGCATTTACTGGAGTTGCTGCAAGCCTACGTGACGCGTCTCGAGAACATCGTGCGCTGGCGCTGGCAGGCGGGCGACGTCGCGATCTGGGACAACCGCGCGACACAGCACTACGCCGTCAACGACTACGGCGACGCTCACCGCGTGGTGCGCCGTGTGACGCTGAAGGGCGACGTGCCGGTCAGCGTCGACGGTCGCCGCAGCTTTACGCGCAGCGTCGTACCGAATCCGGCTGTGAAGGCCGCTTAAACCTCGCGGGCCGCCTGGACCGCTTGTGTCAGGCAGCCCGCGCGTTTGTTCCATCCATCCTCACGAACACCAGGAGAACCCATGAACCTCTCGATCAAATGGGCCAAGCCGTTGTTGCTTGTCGCACTGACCTGGCTGCTCGCAGCACCCGGTTTTGTCGCTGCACAGACGGTGATCCGCATCGCCGTGCCGGACATCAGCGCGGGGCCGAAGCCGGCCGGCGGTGGCGTGGTCGATGTGATTTACGCCAACAAGCTGCTCGACAAGGCGTTCGCGAAGGACGGTGTGGAAGTGCGCTGGACTTTCTTCAAGGGGGCGGGACCGGCGATCAACGAAGCGCTTGCCAACCATCAGGTCGATCTGGCGTTTCTCGGCGACCTGGCCGGCGTGATCGGCCGGGCGAACGGACTGGATACGCGTCTGATCGCGGCGCTGGGCCGTGACAT
>NZ_WOEY01000191.1 GCF_013177695.1 Paraburkholderia solitsugae
CGGCGACGGTCTGGCGGAAGGCACGACCCTGGGGCCGCTCGCTAATGCGCGCCGTCTCACGGCGATGAGCAAGGTGCTGGACGATGCCCGCAAGACGGGTGCGAAGGTCGAGACGGGCGGCGAACGCGTGGGCTCGGAGGGCAATTTCTTCGCGCCGACCGTGCTGACCAACGTGTCGCTCGAATCGGACGTGTTCAACAACGAGCCGTTCGGCCCGATCGCCGCGATCCGCGGTTTCGACACGCTCGAAGAAGCGATCGCCGAGGCGAACCGTCTGCCGTTTGGTCTCGCCGGTTATGCGTTTACGAAGTCGTTCCGCAACGTGCATCTGCTGTCGCAACAGATGGAAGTCGGCATGCTGTGGATCAACCAGCCTGCCGCGCCCTGGCCGGAAATGCCGTTTGGCGGCGTGAAGGATTCGGGGTATGGGTCGGAAGGGGGGCCGGAAGCCATGGAAGGCTATCTGGTCACCAAGGCGGTTTCGGTGATGGCGGTTTAAGACGCCGACGGCCATAAGGTCGTGAGGCTTCAGGGCGAGGTTTCCGACCTCGTCTGCCTGTTTGATCACTGTGCCAGGTCCGCGAGCGCTCGTTCGCGGACTTTTTTATTGCAACTCGCCCCGCGAGTCGTCCCTTGATTCTTCCTTGATTAGCGGCTCATTCGCTTCGTTCAGCCCATTCTTCGCTTTATGATGCGCAGTCATACAACGAAAATCCGCTTCGTCATGAACGACGCCTCCTCCAGCCTCATGCAACCCACGTTGACCGGACAGATCGTTGAACTCCAGCCGCTTCAGCAGGAACACACGCAGGGTCTGCTCGACGCCGCCGCGGATGGTCAGTTGTGGAATATGAAGCTGACTGTCGTGCCAGGTCCTGAAACCGTCGGCAACTATATTGCAACCGCGCTCGACGGACGCGCGGCCGGCACGGTGATGCCGTTCGTGATCGTGAGGCGCGACACCGGCGCGATTGTCGGCAGCACGCGGTTCTGGAAAATCGACCGGGTGAACCGGAAGCTGGAAATCGGCCATACCTGGCTGAGCGAGTCGGTGCAGCGCTCGGCGGTGAACACCGAGGCGAAGTACCTTCCGCTGAGTCATGCGTTCGAGGCGATGCAGTGCGTGCGTGTGCAGTTCACTACAGACGAGCTCAACGAGAAATCAAGAGCGGCGATTCTGCGGATTGGCGCTAAACAGGAAGGGATTGTCCGGCACGAGCGGATCATGCCGGATGGGCGTAAGCGCAATTCGGTGCGCTTTAGCATCATCGATGAGGAGTGGGCGGAGGTGAAGGTGATGTTGCAGAGGAAGCTGGGGCGGTGAAGCCCCGCCTCACGTGACTCTCTTCACGTCGTCGCGTTGCGGCGCAAACCAGCCACCCACTCCGTTAAACGTGCACGTCCCGCTCACCAAGCGGCGGCGGTGGCGTTGTCGCCGCAGCAAACTCCTCACGCAACGCATCGCGCGCATGATGCCGGCGCACCCATAACGCGGTAAGAATCGGCACCAGAACCGCCGTCACGAGACACGCGGTCGCGACCATCGCCGTCGCGGCCGGCACCAGCGGCTTGAAGCGCGGAATCATCTCGCCGATGATCGCCGGGTTCGCCACCGCAGCCCCAGCGGTTGACGAAGCCGCCAACCCCGCCGCCCCGTTACCGCCCGCGATCCACCGGTCCGCAAGAATCAGCGGAATACCCGTCACGACGATCACCCCGAGGCCCAGCACGATGCCCGGCAAACCGCTCGTGACGATCACATTCAGGTCGATGCCGTTACCGAGCGCGAAGCCGAAAAACGGAATCAGCGGATGCACGCAGCGCCCAAAGAACTCGCGCAGCTCGCTGTCCAGATTACCCAGCACGAAGCCGATCAGAAACGGCAACACCGCGCCGACGAACAGCCGCGGTTCGAAGAACGCGACACCGGTCGCGCCGAGAATGATCATGCTGACGAGCGGCCCCGATTCAATCGACATCAGGACAAACGCGCCCGCCTCCTCCTTGCTGCCATATTGCTGCATCACCGCCGCATAGAGACCGCCGTTGGTCATGTCCATCGACGTCGTGATCGCGAGCACCGAGAGACCGGCAAAAAGCCCCGCCTTGACGCCATCGATCGGAATGAAGTGCGAAGCGACCAGCGTCGCGATCCACGCCACCACCATTTTGGTCACGAGCAGCGTGCCCGACTTGCGCAACACGACGCCGGTTGCCCGCAGGTCGATCGTCGCGCCCATGCAGAAGAACCATACCGCCAGAATCGGCACCGTCCCGATGATCAATCCATTCGTGAACGACCCAAGGTATTTCCCGCCGCCCGGCGCAAACGTATGGACACAGGCGCCAAGCAGCAACGGCACCAGCATCAGGCCGCCTGGAATGCGGTCGATAGCCTTCTTGAGCTTCATGTCTCCTCCGTGGACTTTGCGTCCAGTAGCCGGGCGAATCACCCGGGGTGATGTCCCGCGTCTGCTTCGGGCTACTCCCTTTTTGCGCAATATAGCACCACGATCGGAACGCCGTTCCGCTTCTTATAAGCTTCGCACCGGTCGTTTACCCTCGCATTATTTGAAGCCATTGTCAGCATTGATGCGGCAGTGCAATATTTTCGGACCGATGTTCCACATACTGGATTCCGCGCTACAGTCGAGAACAAACCGGTGCCCCAATACCGCGCGGGTTGTAATCGGATTGGCATCAACAGGGAATGACGGAAATGGCAGCAATGGGCAGGCAGCGCAGGGACGACGACGTCGCACACGGGCAAGAAGCGGACAGCACCGGCGGCATGGCCAACGACAGAGGCGAATCGGCTTCGTCGATCGGCCGGGTCTTCGCGATTCTCGGCGTGATCGGCGACAGCGGACAGATCGGCATCAGCGAATTGTCGCAGCGGCTCGGCATGTCGAAGACCACCGTGCATCGCGTGATCCAGACGCTGAAAACGCTCGGCTATGTCACGCAGGAAGTCGAAACCGAGCGCTACCGGTTGACGATCCGCCTGTTCGAACTCGGTGCGAAGGCACTGGAGAGCGTCGATCTGGTGCGCGAGGCCGACGTCGAGATGCGACGCATCGGCATGGCCACACGCGAGGCGGTCCACCTCGGCGCGTTCGACGAAGATGCAATCATCTACATCCACAAGATCGATGCCGACTACGGGCTGCGCATGCAGTCGAGGATTGGCCGGCGCAATCCGCTGCATAGCACGGCGATCGGTAAGGTGCTGCTCGCGTGGATGGACCTAGCCGATGCGCGCGACGTCCTCTCGCACGTGGAGTTTCGCAAGTCGACGCAAAAGTCGCTCGCTTCAGCCGAGGCCGTGCTAAGCATCCTGCCGCGCGTGCGTGAGCAAGGCTACGGCGAGGACAACGAGGAACAGGAAGAAGGGTTGCAGTGTCTCGCTGTGCCGGTGTTCGACCGCTTCGGCCGCGTGATCGCCGGCCTGTCGATTTCGTTTCCGACCATGCGATGTGGCGCCGACACGAAATCGCACTACGTTGCACTACTCAAACAATCGGGACTCGCGATCTCGACGCGGCTCGGCTATCGCGAGGCGACGGCGACAGAGCAAGCCACTGTCGAGCAGGGCTCAAGTTAAAACACGAAAGCGCCGCAAAAGCCACCTCAATCAGGCGCCCGCCGCTCTCGCACGGACGCCGGCGCAACGTGCTATTTAGCATGCCGCGCGGCGTGCACCCTCTGCCAACGCAAACAGGCCCGAACACTTCGGACCGCTTTCACCACGCAAAGCTGGCCAACTCGATTTCCCTCACCGGCGCATGCAATCGGGCGTGCCCCGCTTCATCGCCAAGCAGCGCCTCGGTGATCGTCTCGCGATACACATAAAAGTCGTAGCTCGAACGGCTGCGCGGACGCGGCAGCGCGATCTCCACGACGCTCGCGATCGTCCCCGGCCGCGCTTTCATCACCACCACGCGGTCGGCGAGAAACACGGCCTCGTCGACATCGTGCGTCACCAGCACCGTCGTAATGCGCTCACGCTCGCGAATCCGCAATAGCTCATCCTGCATCTGATGACGCGTCAGGGCGTCGAGCGCGCCGAACGGTTCATCGAGTGTGAGAATGCGCGGACTTGCCACGAGACCCCGCGCAATCGCCACGCGCTGCGCCATGCCACCCGAGAGCTGATGCGGCAGCGCGTGCTCGAAACCTTGCAGGCCGACCAGTCGCACGGCTTCCTCGACGCGCGAACGCGCCTCCTCCTCGGGCACAGGCTGCGCGGCGAGACCGAGCGCGACATTGCGTGCCACCGAGAGCCAGGGAAACAGCCGATGCTCCTGAAACACGATCCCACGCTCGGCGCCGATGCCGCGCACCGGCGCACCGTCGACCAGGATCTCGCCATCGAAGCCCGCATCGAGACCGACCAGCAGCCGCAGCAAGGTCGACTTGCCGCAACCGCTCGCACCGACGATCGCCACAAATTCGCCCTCGGCGATATCGAGCGAAAAATCGCGGATCGCCTCGTAGGCACGGCCATTGACATCGAAAGTCCGGCCGACGCGCCGGAACGAAACAGCCGGTTGCGGATGATTCATCAGAGACCCTTGCGAAGCGTTTTCAAGAACCGAC
>NZ_WOEY01000192.1 GCF_013177695.1 Paraburkholderia solitsugae
GGTTTCTGGACATGCTGGGGAGCCTGACGATTACCTACTTTCACACGGGAATCCGCACTATCATCGGCGTGGAGTCGTTTCACGGTCCTGTTCGGGATGGGAAGGGGTGGGACCGACTCGCTATGGTCATCAGGCATGACTTGTTGTCGTACTGCGGGGTTTGAGGCCCTGGGCAATACAACCAATCTGGAAGAAGTAGTTTCTGGTGATGCTCACCAGCGGGAGTTGTGTTGTTCGAGGCACAACATCGATCTCAACCGTGCATGTTCCTGCCCCCTTCGGGGGTGGTCCTGAGTAAGTGCTGAAGCACTAACTCATGACGTAAAACACACTTGTTATAGGATCAAGCCTTACGGGCAATTAGTATCAGTTAGCTTAACGCATTACTGCGCTTCCACACCTGACCTATCAACGTCCTGGTCTTGAACGACCCTTCAAGGGGCTCGAAGCCCCGGGGATATCTCATCTTAAGGCGAGTTTCCCGCTTAGATGCTTTCAGCGGTTATCTCTTCCGAACATAGCTACCCGGCGATGCCACTGGCGTGACAACCGGTACACCAGAGGTTCGTCCACTCCGGTCCTCTCGTACTAGGAGCAGCCCCCTTCAAATATCCAGCGCCCACGGCAGATAGGGACCAAACTGTCTCACGACGTTTTAAACCCAGCTCACGTACCTCTTTAAATGGCGAACAGCCATACCCTTGGGACCGGCTACAGCCCCAGGATGAGATGAGCCGACATCGAGGTGCCAAACACCGCCGTCGATATGAACTCTTGGGCGGTATCAGCCTGTTATCCCCAGAGTACCTTTTATCCGTTGAGCGATGGCCCTTCCATACAGAACCACCGGATCACTATGACCTGCTTTCGCACCTGCTCGACTTGTCGGTCTCGCAGTTAAGCACGCTTATGCCATTGCACTATCAGCACGATTTCCGACCGTACCTAGCGTACCTTCGTACTCCTCCGTTACACTTTGGGAGGAGACCGCCCCAGTCAAACTGCCTACCATGCACTGTCCCCAGTCCGGATAACGGACCAAGGTTAGAACCTCAAACAAACCAGGGTGGTATTTCAAGGTCGGCTCCATTGAGACTGGCGTCCCAACTTCATAGCCTCCCACCTATCCTACACAGATCGGTTCAAAGTCCAATGCAAAGCTACAGTAAAGGTTCATGGGGTCTTTCCGTCTAGCCGCGGGGAGATTGCATCATCACAAACACTTCAACTTCGCTGAGTCTCGGGAGGAGACAGTGTGGCCATCGTTACGCCATTCGTGCAGGTCGGAACTTACCCGACAAGGAATTTCGCTACCTTAGGACCGTTATAGTTACGGCCGCCGTTTACCGGGACTTCAATCAAGAGCTTGCACCCCATCATTTAATCTTCCGGCACCGGGCAGGCGTCACACCCTATACGTCCACTTTCGTGTTTGCAGAGTGCTGTGTTTTTATTAAACAGTCGCAGCCACCAGTTTATTGCAACCCCTTCACCCTCCTGGCGCAGGCCAGTCAAGCTACAGGGGCGTACCTTATCCCGAAGTTACGGTACCAATTTGCCGAGTTCCTTCTCCCGAGTTCTCTCAAGCGCCTTAGAATACTCATCTCGCCCACCTGTGTCGGTTTGCGGTACGGTCTTGTTAAACTGAAGCTTAGAGGCTTTTCTTGGAACCACTTCCAGTTGCTTCTTCACCGAAGTGAATGGCGCCACGCCCTTGAATTGCGCACCCGGATTTGCCTAAGTGCCTTCTCCAACGCAGCGACCGGGACTTCCAACACCCGGACAACCTTCCGCGATCCGTCCCCCCATCGCATTTAACAATGGTGCAGGAATATTAACCTGCTTCCCATCAGCTACGCATTTCTGCCTCGCCTTAGGGGCCGACTCACCCTACGCCGATGAACGTTGCGTAGGAAACCTTGGGCTTACGGCGAGGGGGCCTTTCACCCCCTTTATCGCTACTCATGTCAGCATTCGCACTTCCGATACCTCCAGCGCACTTTTCAATGCACCTTCGCAGGCTTACGGAACGCTCTCCTACCATGCACATAAATGTGCATCCGCAGCTTCGGTATATTGCTTAGCCCCGTTACATCTTCCGCGCAGGACGACTCGATCAGTGAGCTATTACGCTTTCTTTAAAGGATGGCTGCTTCTAAGCCAACCTCCTGACTGTTTTAGCCTTCCCACTTCGTTTCCCACTTAGCAATATTTGGGGACCTTAGCTGGCGGTCTGGGTTGTTTCCCTCTTGACACCGGACGTTAGCACCCGATGTCTGTCTCCCGTGATTGCACTCTTCGGTATTCGGAGTTTGCTATGGCGTAGTAATCCGCAATGGACCCCACAACCATGACAGTGCTCTACCCCCGAAGGTGATACACGAGGCACTACCTAAATAGTTTTCGGAGAGAACCAGCTATTTCCAGGTTTGTTTAGCCTTTCACCCCTATCCACAGCTCATCCCCTAACTTTTCAACGTTAGTGGGTTCGGACCTCCAGTACGTGTTACCGCACCTTCATCCTGGCCATGGATAGATCACCTGGTTTCGGGTCTACACCCAGCGACTGAACGCCCTGTTCGGACTCGCTTTCGCTACGCCTGCCCTAATCGGTTAAGCTTGCCACTGAATGTAAGTCGCTGACCCATTATACAAAAGGTACGCCGTCACCCCTTGCGAGGCTCCGACTGTTTGTATGCATGCGGTTTCAGGATCTATTTCACTCCCCTCCCGGGGTTCTTTTCGCCTTTCCCTCACGGTACTGGTTCACTATCGGTCGATCACGAGTATTTAGCCTTGGAGGATGGTCCCCCCATCTTCAGACAGGATTTCACGTGTCCCGCCCTACTTGTCGTACACCCAGTTCTTCCTATGCACTTGTTCGCTTGACCCTATAACGAGTGTGTCTCTCACACCATCCACTGGGGATGACGTGTTCCTCACATCGCTACAGGTTGAGTATTCGTGTTGCGCCGTATTCCAAGGCAATCTTTCGATTACCTTTTCATACATTGATACAATCACAACCCTGATTCACCTACTCACACACCCATCTCTAGAT
>NZ_WOEY01000193.1 GCF_013177695.1 Paraburkholderia solitsugae
CTTTCGTGAATCTCTTTACTACTTCTTCCTGATTGTTAAAGAACGACAGCCGATATCGCAGTTGCTATAACCGCGTATCACTCTGACTGGCTCAATCGCCAATGCGAAACGCTCTGTGCTTTTAAACACAGAACCCTGCGCATTGAAGATTGGTGGAGGATGACGGGATCGAACCGACGACCCCCTGCTTGCAAAGCAGGTGCTCTCCCAGCTGAGCTAATCCCCCAGTCATACACAGACATCTCTATCTGTCTTGATGCCCCAGGGGTTTCAGTCATTAGCGCAGCCACCGCAGAAACAGTGGTGGGTCTGGATGGATTCGAACCATCGACCCCCGCCTTATCAAGACGGTGCTCTAACCAACTGAGCTACAGACCCCTGAGTCTGTCCTGTTCACAGCCGATAAGCGTGAGCGCTCAACGCATTGACACGTTAGCTCGAGAAAGGAGGTGATCCAGCCGCACCTTCCGATACGGCTACCTTGTTACGACTTCACCCCAGTCATGAATCCTACCGTGGTGACCGTCCTCCTTGCGGTTAGACTAGCCACTTCTGGTAAAACCCACTCCCATGGTGTGACGGGCGGTGTGTACAAGACCCGGGAACGTATTCACCGCGGCATGCTGATCCGCGATTACTAGCGATTCCAGCTTCACGCACTCGAGTTGCAGAGTGCGATCCGGACTACGATCGGTTTTCTGGGATTGGCTCCCCCTCGCGGGTTGGCGACCCTCTGTTCCGACCATTGTATGACGTGTGAAGCCCTACCCATAAGGGCCATGAGGACTTGACGTCATCCCCACCTTCCTCCGGTTTGTCACCGGCAGTCTCCCTAGAGTGCTCTTGCGTAGCAACTAGGGACAAGGGTTGCGCTCGTTGCGGGACTTAACCCAACATCTCACGACACGAGCTGACGACAGCCATGCAGCACCTGTGTTATGGCTCCCTTTCGGGCACTCCCACCTCTCAGCAGGATTCCATACATGTCAAGGGTAGGTAAGGTTTTTCGCGTTGCATCGAATTAATCCACATCATCCACCGCTTGTGCGGGTCCCCGTCAATTCCTTTGAGTTTTAATCTTGCGACCGTACTCCCCAGGCGGTCAACTTCACGCGTTAGCTACGTTACTAAGGAAATGAATCCCCAACAACTAGTTGACATCGTTTAGGGCGTGGACTACCAGGGTATCTAATCCTGTTTGCTCCCCACGCTTTCGTGCATGAGCGTCAGTATTGGCCCAGGGGGCTGCCTTCGCCATCGGTATTCCTCCACATCTCTACGCATTTCACTGCTACACGTGGAATTCTACCCCCCTCTGCCATACTCTAGCCTGCCAGTCACAAATGCAGTTCCCAGGTTAAGCCCGGGGATTTCACATCTGTCTTAGCAGACCGCCTGCGCACGCTTTACGCCCAGTAATTCCGATTAACGCTTGCACCCTACGTATTACCGCGGCTGCTGGCACGTAGTTAGCCGGTGCTTATTCTTCCGGTACCGTCATCCCCCCGGGGTATTAACCCAGAGGTTTTCTTTCCGGACAAAAGTGCTTTACAACCCGAAGGCCTTCTTCACACACGCGGCATTGCTGGATCAGGCTTGCGCCCATTGTCCAAAATTCCCCACTGCTGCCTCCCGTAGGAGTCTGGGCCGTGTCTCAGTCCCAGTGTGGCTGGTCGTCCTCTCAGACCAGCTACAGATCGTCGCCTTGGTAGGCCTTTACCCCACCAACTAGCTAATCTGCCATCGGCCGCCCCTGTAGCGAGAGGTCCTAAGATCCCCCCCTTTCCTCCGTAGAGCGTATGCGGTATTAATCCGGCTTTCGCCGGGCTATCCCCCACTACAGGACACGTTCCGATGTATTACTCACCCGTTCGCCACTCGCCACCAGGGTTGCCCCCGTGCTGCCGTTCGACTTGCATGTGTAAGGCATGCCGCCAGCGTTCAATCTGAGCCAGGATCAAACTCTTCAGTTCAAACCTGTTACTGTTTTTCGGTCTCTTGCGAAACCGGTCGCTCACTCAACGTACTGACGAATGATCATCCTGCCGGCGTGAATCCACCCCAGCAGGAAAACCTTCCTTTAATACTAGTGTGAGACTTGATACTTTCGCTTCCAGCAGACCCCGAAGGATCCACTGCGCGTCGCGCATCAAGCGCCCACACTTATCGGCTGTTAATTTTTAAAGATCGATTACGCA
>NZ_WOEY01000194.1 GCF_013177695.1 Paraburkholderia solitsugae
CTTGGGGGGCGTGACGCGGGGCCATCCACGGGGTCTCGCTTGCGACGCAGCAGCGGAGGCGGCGTCCGCGAAACGGCGTCGTTCGCGGCGTCGCTGCAGCAGGCGGTACACCAGATAGGCCAACGCCGCGGCCAGCAGGATGTCGATCACGGTGCCGCCGCGTGCTTTGACGAAGGCGAGCAGCATATGCAACTCCTTTTCCGCTGCAGCGCCGCCGAGCAGCCAGAAGGTGGCCCACGCCAGCGCGCCGGCGAGATCCCAGGCAGCGTAGATGCGGGCATCGACGGCCGTCGTGCCCATGAGCGGCGGGGTGATGAGGCCCAGTCCGGGGACGAACTTCGAGATCGACACGAGCGCGACGCCGAAGCGCTCGAATAGCAGGCGAGCCTTGTGGACCCTGGCATCAACCGCCGGGGAGATCCGGCCCAGCACTGCGATCAGTTTGCGGCCGTAGATCCGCCCGGCCGTGAACCATGCACCGTCGCCGATGACCGCGCCGAGCACGGCGGCGAACAGGATCGGCCAGAAAGACAGCGTGCCGGCGGCAATCGCCGAGCCCGCGAAGAGGAGCATGGGGACCGCGGGGATCGGCAGGCCGAGGCGGGTCAACAGCACGTTGACGAATACGACTGTGCTGCCCCAGGTTGAAACCGCCGACGACGGAAACTCGACCAATTGCGGGACTCCTGTTATTGCGGTTGGGGCGCGCTGCGGGGGGAGCGGGTTTTGCTGGGATGCAAAGTGTGTTCCTCGGGCGTTTGTCTGCTCATGCGATGGGTTCGTTTGGTCGTGTCTCGCGCGGCATGCTATGTCGATCAGGATACCCGATGGGCCAGACTGCGGCGCCCGCCGGTCCCACTCGACCGTCAGCCGGATTCGCACCCGTGTTTCGTGAAACTGGCGGTACACCGCGACCCGTTAGCGGGCGCTTTCCCTGCAATTTCGTTCAAGACCGCGCGCGTGGGCCGCGCCTAATCTGGCTGCTCGTTCAAAGTAACAGGACTGCAGCATGAATTCACGATATGTCGGATATGTGTTTTGCGCGTTGGCAATGATCGGAGTCGGCAGCACGGTTGTCGTCAGCAAATCGATCGCGAGCGGATTGCCGCCGTTCAGCGCGACCGCATTGCGTTTTGTCATCGCGTTTCCCCTGTTCGTGCTGGTGATGCGCTGGCGTGGCGTGCGCTGGCCCCGTCTCGATCGTCACGATACGTGGCTCGTGATCGCTCAGGCTGGGGCGGGCAGCGTCGGTTATACGGTGTTGCTGATTAGCGGTATGAAGCTCGCATCGGCCGCCGATGCCGGAGTGATTGCGGGCACCTTGCCGGCTGTGTCAGCCGTGGTGGCGATGCTCGCGCTGGGCGAGCGCCCCGCGCCTGCGTTGATCGGTGCGATTGTCCTGGCCACCTTGGGCGTGCTGGTGTGTACCGTGCGTTTCGACGATTTCACCGCACCGCATGCGGCCAGTTCGCTGGCAGGTAACGCCCTGGTGTTCGCGGCGATCGTCTGCGAGGCACTCTTCATCCTGCTTAATCGCAAGTTGCGCACGCCGGTCGCGCCGCTGCCGCTGTCGGCGTTGATGTGCGGCATCGGTTTCGCGGTAGCGATCGTGCCGGCATGCTTCGAAAGCCCCTGGAACGTGCCGTTCGATGCCAGCGCCTTGACCGGTGTGCTGTACTACGCGCTCGTGCCGACCGTGGTGGGATTCGTTCTCTGGTATGCGGGCGCTGCGCGCATCAGCGGCGCGGAAGCCGGACTCATGACCGCGCTCGTGCCGGTAAGCGCGGTGGCGTTGGCCGCTGTCGTGTTGCGGGAGCCGGTGAGCGCGGCGCAGCTTGCGGGTGTCGCATGCGTGCTTGGCGCGGTGTTGCTGGCCACCTTCGGCCAGATGCGTATGGCGCGCAGCACGGCCTGAGGAGGCGGCCAGCGTCGCAGCCTGATCTGCGGCGCGACCGGATCGCTATTCAGGTATTGGCGACCGCCACCACACCGGGATTACCCACGATCGACAGAAACTCGCGCCGCGTCGACGGATCGGTGCGGAACGTGCCCAGCATGCGCGAGGTGACCATCGTGACACCGGCCTTGTGCACGCCCCGCGTGGACATGCATTGATGCGCGGCTTCGAGGATCACGCCGACGCCTGCCGGTTGCAGCACGTCGTTCAACGTATCGGCAATCTGCACCGTCATCTTTTCCTGGATCTGCAGACGCTTGGCGAACGCATCGACGAGGCGCGCCAGCTTTGAAATCCCGACCACCCGATGCCCAGGCAGATAGGCAACGTGCGCCCGCCCGATGATCGGCACCATGTGGTGTTCGCAATAGCTTTCGAAGCGGATATCTTTCAGCACAATCATTTCGTCGTAGCCGTCCACTTCGGAGAAGGTGCGGGCGAGGATCTCGCGCGGATCGATCTGATAACCTGCGTAAAACTCCTCGTAGGAGCGCACCACGCGAGATGGCGTATCCAGCAGGCCTTCGCGCTCGGGATTATCGCCGGCCCAACGCAGCAGCACGCGTACCGCTGCTTCAGCTTCTTCGCGGCTGGGGCGGTCAACTGCGGCCGCGGGTTTGGTTTTCTTTGCTTTGCTGCTGGCCATCCGTCGCTCCTCCGGGATCGCGCGTCGACGCTAAATGGAGCGCGCGGGGTCAATGAGTGCGGCCATTGTTCCATGTTTTGCGTCGCGTGGCGTCGATGTCCCTTTTCACGACTGGGACGCATGCTTACTTCGGCCACTCGTCCTTATCGTCGTTGAAGAGTTCGGTGACGATACTGCGCAGCCAGCTCCCGCGCGGATCGTTATGAAACTTGCGATGCCAGTGCTGCCGCAGATCGAAGCGCGGCAACGGCAGCGGCGGCTCGACCAGCGTGATCGACGCATGCTCCGACACGTATGCGAAGCCGATTGCGTGGGGCACTGTCGCGAGGAGATCGGTGCGTGCGAGGATGAACGGCAGGCTCATGAAGTGTGGCGTTTCGAGCACGGCGCGGCGCTTGATACGTTTCTTTTCCAGGTAGTGTTCGAGAACTTCCTGGCTGCGTCCTTCGGCGCGCACGACTGCGTGGCCCGACGCCACGTACTGAGGCAGGGTGAGCGGTGCCTTCGAAAGCGGGTGCCCTGTGCGCATCAGACAGATGAATCGATGGGTGAAGAGCCGTTGCTGGAAGAAGTTATTGCCAGACAGATCGGGGAAATAGCCGATGGCGAGATCGACGTCGCCCGATTCGAGTCCACGTTCCACGTGCGAGGGTGGGAGCGACACGGAGCGCAGATTCGCATGCGGCGCGCGTTCGGCGAAGAGTTGCAGGAGGCGTGGGAGGAAGACGATTTCGCCGACATCGGAGAGCGCGAGGGAGAAGGTATGGGTGCTTGTGACCGGATCGAAGTCCTGCACGTCCAGCATGCCTTTCTCGATACGCAGAAGCGCGTCGCGGGCGGCGGGGAGGATGGCGAGCGCGCGGGGTGTGGGCTCCATGCCCTTTGATGTTCGAACGAAGAGTGGATCGTCGAAGTATTCCCGCAGACGGCCTAGCGCGGTGCTGACGCGGGGTTGGCTGACGCCGAGTTGTTCCGCTGCGCGGCTGACATTACGCGTGTCTTCCATTGCTACCAGGTAGGGGATCAGGTTTAGATCCAGAGTTGTGTCGGGCATGGTGTTTCGTTTTGCCTGCGGCGCTTGGGGGTTTGGGTATTCGATATCTCGATAGAGGGTAGTTTAATAATCTTGGTTTGGGATAGTGGGGTTTTCTTTGCCGTGCGGCGCTTTGTTTGTCTGTATGCCTACGGCGTTGGGCTTTGCTTGGCTTTTGCCTGCGCGGCGCTTGTTTCTGTGTGCCTATGGCGTTGGCCTTTCCTTGATTTGATATTGGATTATTAGCGTCGCCCCTGTGCGGGGCGGGCACCTACTTTTCTTTGCCTGCCGCAAAGAAAAGTAGGCAAAAGAAAGCGGCTCAAACCGCTAATTTTTAAGCGGGTCCCTCGCACAGTCGCGGTAGTGGTGCATCTGGAATCAGTGTTCTCGCACATTCGCGTGAGTGACAAGGCCGTCATTCTTCCGGCGGCGCTGCGCGCGCCGAAGCGGTAGTTCATCAAATCGTGCGCTATTGCCGACGCTCGTCCGAAACTCGGCACATCAACAGCTATCGTTACGCTTATCGCTGTTTCATTTTTCGGCGTCAGGGGGCACTGGCGGCCGCTAGCCGCGTGGGGCGCCCAGCTGCACGCTCAAACTCATCCGGTATTCTCAGCGCATCGCCTAGGTGAAGGCGCTGACATGTGCGCGGCTGAAACTACTGAATGGCGCAGATAACGGTCGTCACGCGTGTAGGGGTGTATCGTGCCGCGAGTCAGAATTCGTCACCGCTGATTTCAAGCTCTTGCAGTTCAATAACTCCCCCTGGACGCATCTAGTTCCACTGGTCGCCCCGGCTTCAATCTGTGAATCGTTGATCTTATCGTTATCCACGATGACGCGAAGCGGGTGTTCCCATTCGTTGTAGATAATCACTTTCATCGCCTTTTCCTACTGTTAATCCTTAAGACTGAGGCATTGGAAAACGCACTCAATGCATCTCGCATAGAATTTTTACTTTCGGATCTGTCTTATGGCGGCTGCGTTCAAATGCGGTGAGTCTCGGCTAAATGCTCTTATTCAACCACTAGGGAAAGTCTGCAAAAGTCCTGGCATTGACGTGAGCGTGGACTATCCTGGGAGCAGGAGAATTTAAGGGGTGACGTGATGGCACAACTTGGCCTTGGTCTGGATCTGTCAACGAAACGCACGCGCAAGCGGGAATTTCTCGAAGAAATGAGGCGCGTGGTGCCGTGGTCGCGGCTGATTGCCCTGATTGAGCCGCACTATCCGAAGGGTAAAACGGGACGGCCGCCATTTCCGATTGCCACGATGCTGCAGATCCATTTTATGCAGCAGTGGTTTGGTCTGTCAGACCCGGCGATGGAAGAAGCGCTCTATGACGTGCCGCTGTATCGCGACTTCTCGGGGCTGGACGGCGGCATGACGCGATTGCCGGACGAGAGCACGATCCTCCGGTTTCGCCACCTGCTCGAAGCGCACGGTCTGGCTGTGCAGATGCTCGCGCTGGTCAATGAGATCCTGAGCGGGAAAGGTCTGATGCTCAAGGCCGGGTCGGTAGTCGACGCCACATTGATTTCTGCGCCCAACTCGACGAAGAACGCCTCAGGTACGCGCGACCCGGAAATGCACCAGACGAAGAAGGGAAATCAATGGTACTTCGGGATGAAAGCGCATGTGCGACCTGCAAGTCGCTTGAATTTCTGTTCGACTCAACGTGATCCGTTGTGATCGAACCGGCTGTTCCATCAGCCGTTTCCTACCCAGACATGCGGAGCCGGTAACGGCTCGGTGTGAAGCTCCGGGGACAATGTAACCACCGATCTGTATCGGTACGCGGACCCGTGAGGGAAAGCGGAATCTGCCAGCACAAGTGCGGTGAGGGACTAGGAACGAGCGGTAACGACCAACATACGTGAACCTCTATTAAACGTCGTCATCATTGACAAGCCAAATGTGCTGACAGGCTTGAGCCAAAATGGCGCGCGGCAAGGTCTGGCCTCTGTGTGCTGGGTCAGCATGGACATTGCGCCGCCGGCGGATAGGAGGGGTCCGTCCCGCTCTGAAATTCATGCGGAACAGGATAAGCCCGTAGTGCTGCCGGCAACGGCAGGCGAACCGCAAGGAACGCTGTTGGCACTGCGGGTAAGGGATTGCGGAAAAAGCGAACGCCTTCCTGTAATGGGGAGGATACCGGCTGCTGCATGGTCGGACGCGAAAGCGGGCAGACTTCCGCGTGGTCATTCATGGCGAGAGAACTTGATTAATCGTTATACGAGGGAAGGCAGATGACGGCAATCGGTGGCACTGCACAAGCAGAGGCGATCGATGCTGGTGCGTCCTCGCGCCCCGCTGAGATGTGGCTTCAGGCTGATTGGCCTCGCATCACAGATGAGGTGAAACGACTCCAGGCGCGTATCGCCCAGGCAACCAAGGAAGGCAGATGGGGCAAAGTAAGTGCCCTGCAGCGTCTGCTGACCCGCTCGCATAGCGGCAAAATGCTAGCCGTGAAACGAGTGACAGAGAATCGCGGCAAGAGAACGCCGGGCGTTGACGGCAAGACTTGGCCAACTCCGGCGGCCAAATGGAAAGGGGTGGAGGCGATGCAACACCGCAGTTACCGAGCGTTGCCGCTTCGACGTATCTACATCCCCAAGAGCAACGGCAAGAAGCGTCCGCTAGGAATTCCCCGCATGCTATGCAGATCAATGCAGGCGCTATGGAAGCTCGCCTTGGAGCCCATTGCGGAAAGCCTGGCGGATCCAAACTCGTACGGGTTTCGCCCCAAACGTTCGACTGCCGACGCCATTGAATATTGTTTTACCACGCTGGCTAAGCGCAAGTCACCAGAGTGGGTTTTAGAGGGCGACATCCGTGGCTGTTTCGATAATTTTAGCCACGACTGGATCCTCAAACATATACCAATGGATAAGGTGGTCCTGCGGCGATGGCTTAAGGCCGGATTTATCGATAAAGGTACCCTGTTCGCGACCGAGGCGGGAACTCCGCAAGGGGGCATCATCTCACCCGTCATCGCGAACATGACGTTGGACGGACTTGAAGCGGCAGTAGATGCCAGCGTAGGGCCGACGCCACGCGCGCGCCGAAAGTTCAAAGTCAACGTCAACAGGTATGCGGACGACTGTGTGCCACGAAGGCGTGACGAGGGGAAACTCTTGGAACGCCATGCTGCATGAGAGATGAGGGTTGGCCCCTCGGTGTCGGCGTACAGGCGCAGGCACCAAACCACCCACTGCTGCTGCGTTAAAGAGACGTGGTGGTGAGCGAGATGGGAAAAGGTCGGGCTAGACCCGATCAGGTACGGATCGAAGAGACGAACGAAAGTGAACCGTTGATGATGTGTCGAAAGCGTATACACGATGTCGAAACCATGGTGGAGTCGTTCCCATGGGATAAGCGCGGGGGGCGACCTGCTTACTGCCTGCGCGGCATCCGGCATGAAAGCGGCGTGAAGTCGATCCAGGCTCTTGTGGGGAACGTGGGAACCTGTCACCCCGATGTCAAGGGAGAAGCGCAAGTGGAGGCCCCATGAGCGCGAGAGTACCAATACGGGGTACAGGGGCGGAGCAAGTCGTAGTAGCGATGAAGGATCGTAATGGATCTGGAGCGAAGGGCTTGCCCCATTGTGCTGATCACGCGGCAGCAACCGCGGGCGGCAACGCCAGCGGGAGGACTGCTGCGGCATCGGCAAAGCCGCTTCCCATATGCAAACGACAGGTATGGGAAGCCTATAAACGGGTTAAAGCAAATCGCGGGGCGGCAGGAGTTGACGGGCAGACCTTGACTGAGTTTGACGAGAATGTCGTGGACAATCTCTACAAGCTGTGGAACAGGCTTGCCTCTGGAAGCTATATGCCGCCAGCGGTTCGGCGTGTGGAAATTCCCAAATCTGATGGCGGGGTGCGCCCGCTCGGTATACCTACCGTGTCGGACAGAATCGCCCAGATGGTCGTCAAGCAAGTGCTCGAGCCTGTTCTGGAACCCATGTTCCATGAAGACTCGTATGGCTATCGACCGGGAAAATCCGCACACCATGCTATTGCGCAGGCGAGAAAGCGCTGCTGGAAGTTTGCATGGGCTGTCGAGATTGATATCAAGGGCTTCTTTGATAACATCGACCACGCTTTGCTACTAAAGGCGGTGCGACATCACACTCAGGACCGCTGGGTCGTGATGTACATCGAACGCTGGCTGAAGGCGCCAGTGCAAATGCTGGACGGAACAATGTTGGCGCGAACACGGGGGACGCCGCAGGGTGGTGTCATCACGCCATGGACGCAAAAGATAACTTTGGTCGGCGTGAGCGCCGTGCGGAGATTCGGGCAGGCGGGACGACCCTCCGTTTCCGCCGGCCGATCGCGTGGCGGTGGGAATCGAATGGCGAATGGTGATGCTGTCATCGGCAACCACCACCTCCTTGACGAGCAGTCTTGTGATGCGCTGACGGTCCTGAACATCGAGGGTGGCGGCACTGCTACGCAAACGCCCCAGGAACGCCGTTAGCGTTTCCGCCAGGCGTAGGTAAGCCGCCTGGTCGACCAACTGGGCACTGAGCCCGCGCAGTTCCTCCTGAAGACTCTGCTCGCGTTGCCGCAGCGCAGGCATGCGCCGCCGCAACTCGTTCAGAGAAAGCAGGTCCTCCTGGTACGCGGTGAGCAATCGGTCCATACGTTTCTGCGCCTGCGCCAGATCCTGCGTGATGCGGTCCTGCTGCCGCTTGGCCGGACTTGAATTGCGCGCCGTCTCAAGGCGCCGATTCAATTCGGTCTGGATGAGCGCGGGATCCTCCAGCAGGCGCACAATTTCGGACCACACGATGTGCTCCAGCAGATCCAGCCGGATGGGGCGCTGCTCACACCTGGCGTGGCCGTCGTAGCGCCAGGCGTCAGCACCCAGGCAGCGGTAGTAGGAGATCTTGCGCGCGCTACTGCGTGTCGAGGTCCGGTACAAGGCGTAGCCGCACTGGCGGCAGTGCACAAGGCCCTGGAGAATGCTGGGTTCGAGCGTTCGACGCGAAGCGTGCTTCCTGTTGCTTTCCAGGCGCTCCTGCGCCAGGGCAAACGTATCCGGATCGATCAGGGCAGGAACCGGAATTTCGATCCATTGATCACGCGGCAGTTCGTGATTGGCACTGTTGCGGGCCGGCAGGCCGCCGCGCTGGCGCAACGTCCGGTTGTTGGTGCGTTCTCGCGCGGCCTGTTGGGTCTTGCCGAAGCAGGCCATTCCACGATAGGCAGGATTGCGAAGGATGGCCCAAACAGTGGAGCGCTCCCAG
>NZ_WOEY01000195.1 GCF_013177695.1 Paraburkholderia solitsugae
CGTGTTGCCTCACGAAGGAATGTTACCCGACGGATTGTTGTCGTTTCGGTTTCTTTCTTCTTTTCTTTTGGGGTTTGCCGGGCGCGAAGCGCCCGGCCCCCGCCGGCTTTCAACTTTTCCGCGGCTCACACTTCAACCGGCGTGTCGGCAGGCTTGCGCAGGCTGCCCAGGATCATTTCTTTCACGCGCTCGGCGCGCCATGCCTTGACCCGGCGCTGCAGCGTTCGTAGTTGCGCCTTGCTCGCATAGGCGTCCGGAACCATCGTCGCCAACCGGTCCATCAATTCGTTGGCCGAAACAGCGGGCTCGGCGATCAGCCACCCTTCAATAACCGGCCACGCGTCGGCGAACGGATCCACCCGGGTTTTCCACCAGTGCTTTGCATTGGGTTGCTTGCGGTGCGTTGGACGTGCTTCCCCTTCCATCCACGCCGAAGAGAGGCTCGCGAGGAAGACGGCTACATCTGATTCGCCTGTGGGTGCTGCGTCAGCGCGCACGCCGTGGGCCGCGAACTCGCTCAAAGTCTGCTGAGCCGTTCGCATCTCCTGCAGCAGGCGCACAGGATCGAGGCTGTTGAACTGCGCTTTCAGCTTTTCCTTGATAGCGGGTTTGACGCTGTCGTGTGCCAGAAGCCGATCGCACGGCGTCGCCGGTGCAAAGTAGACCTTGTGCACCCGCGCGCCGTCGCGCGTCTTGGACTTCAGCTTGAATGAAGGCTGGAAGAAGTTAATGTATAGGCGCGATGACGCGTACAGCTGCGCCAGCGCGTCCCTCGCATCGGTGCCGCTCAGGCGGCCATAACCGACCAGCCGCCGAACGACGGAGCCGTTCTTCTGCTCCACCCAGGCCTGATCGTTCTTCTTGTAGGCCCGCGAGCGGGTCTGCTCAAGACCATGTTCCTTGCAGTAGTCGAAGACACTCTGGTTCATGAATGCGGTGTCGTTATCCGAGTCCACTCCAAGCATCGCGAATGGCAGATCGGCGGCCACCTTGTCAAACGCCTCTATAACCAGCATCTGGTTGCGTACTCGCATGGCCACGCATTCTGTCCAGCCGCTGGCGATATCAGTCAGCGTCAGCGTGTGGACGAAGTCACCGTCGGTCTTCGGACCGCCGCAGTGTTCGACCATGTCGATCTCGAAGAAGCCTGGCGGCGGATCGCGCCAGTCGGCGAAGGTACGCACCGGGATGCTGCGCCGGATGGCCGAGCCCACCCCCTTGCGGCGTTTGCGCTGCCCGTCGATCTGCAAACGTGCATTGGCCAGCATGCGATCGATGGTCGCCGCGCTGACCTCAAGGAGTTTGGCCTTGATGACCGGATCCAGGTCGAGATGGCCGTGCCGCTCCATGGCATCAACCAGCTTCGGGATCAACGCCTTCAGGCGCTTGCCGCAGACCCGGTCGGCCGCTTCCCACAATACCGTCAGCGCCTGGCGTACCGCCTCGTCGTACAGCCGGTTGCGCTCGCGTGTCCCCTTTGCCGCGCCGCCGGGCTGCTCCCGCAGCAGCCGGATGGCGTGCTTGCGGTGATACCCGGTCAGAGCCACGAACTCGTCGAGAATCCTGATCCGGTCACCAAACGCCGCGCTGCTATACCGCAATTGCAATGCTGCGACCAACTCCTTGCGTGTCGTCATGCTGATTTGCCTCGTCACCTCGTGTTGCTCCCGCCGGACAATCCGGCGGGTAGCAAACTACGTGAGGCAACAGGTCAGCGCGAGTTGCAATTCTGATGAGTCAATGCGCC
>NZ_WOEY01000196.1 GCF_013177695.1 Paraburkholderia solitsugae
TCGCACGTATCCCCACCCCCGAACAGGAAGATGAGCGGCGGGTACACCGTGAACTCGATCGCCTGCGGCAGGAGCGCACTGCCCATAGCAACCGCATCCGCTCGCTGCTGGTACTCCACAACCTGCGGCCCGAGCGAATCGGTGGCCGCGCGTGGGCGCACTGGTGGGCGCAGCACACCACACAGCTGTTGCCAGCCCTGCGCGCCGAGATCGAACGCGAATTCGAACGGCTGTTGCTCGCTGCCAGGCAGATCAGGGCGCTCGAGGTACAGCAGCAGCGGAGGTGCGTAGCGGTGCGCAACCCGCAATTGCGCGGCTCGCGCACCTCGCGGGTATCGGCACCGGCAGTGCCTGGGTCCTGGTCAGGGAACTGTTCGGCTGGCGAGAGTTTCACAACCGCCGCGAACTGGCAGGCTGCCTGGGCCTGGCCCCGACGCCCTATGCCAGCGGTACCAGTGAAGTTGAGCAGGGCATCAGCAAGATCGGCAACAAGCGAGCCCGATGGCTGATGGTGGAACTGGCGTGGAGCTGGTTGCGCTTCCAGCGCAGCAGCCAGCTAAGCGACTGGTTCAACGAGCGCTTTGCGGGCGGCGGCAAGCGTATGCGACGCATCGGCATTGTGGCACTTGCCAGACGTCTCGCGGTCGCGCTATGGCGCTATCTGGAGTTCGGCGAGATTCCCCTCGGCGCAACCCTCAAGTCACCTGCCAGGAAGGTGCTGGCGAACTGAGCAAACGAACGTCGAGCGGCAACAGCGTCTGAAGGTTCGGCGCGCCCGGACAGTAAGCGGGTTACCTCAGGAGGTAACCGTAGTTTTAGATGGGGCGCGTCC
>NZ_WOEY01000197.1 GCF_013177695.1 Paraburkholderia solitsugae
CGGACCGTTAGTTTTAACCTGCGCAACTCTGCTCATGCAGACGAAGCGGCGCTGGAAGCCAGAATCGCACGGAATTGGCGGCTACACCGGGATGCGCGTGGATGGTTCGATTTCGTGTCGTTCGATCGGGTCTGTCACGTTGCCGAGGTGGTCGCGTAAGATTGCGTGATGAAGACAACAAAATCGCTTTGTCACGGTCATCGCTTTCCCGCCGCAATCATCAGCTGCGCCGTGCGCTGGTATTGATATGACTTTGCGTGTCAATCGCGAAATTGGTTTCCAGGTTGCATCGACGCATGAATTTCCTGAGGGCGGCGCAGCAGTAAGTCTCGACGGTGGATCACACTGATATCCGCGGGTTGGATACCGCATTACAGAGGTCCGCCTCATGAGCCTGCCGCTAACTTCCGCCGCAAGTTGGTGATGCCCGTTGCGTAATACCATCGCGGGTTGCTCGGATGCCGGGCTGCGCCGCCTTCAGGAAACTCCTTCGGTTGTTCGGGAAATCACACACAGGCCGCGGGCGGTTTGCTGCGAGGTATTGCAAGCGCCATGGCCAGTCGACTGATGTCCCAGATGAACGCCGCCAGTTCGCGGGCAATAGCCACGACCGTGATGTTGATGGGCTTGCCTCGCGCGGTCAGCCGGCGGAATCGTCGGCACAGCCGCACCTGGGCGTCCCAGGCGCGGTCGATGATGGCCTTGGGCAGACCTTCGAGACGGGCCTGGATTTCCGGACTGACGCGGGCAGGATGGCGGTAACTCCAGGCCGCTTCGACCAGCAGCCTTCGGGCGTAGCTGTTGCCGGTTTTGGTAATGCTGCCCTGGCGGCGTTTGCCTCCCGATGAATGCTCGGATGGCGTTACGCCGAGCCAGGCCATCAGCTGACGCGGGTGTTCGAAGCGGGACAGGTCGCCCACTTCTGAAACCATCCCGACGGCGGTAACGAACTGGACGCCCCGCATGGCCTGCAGGGCCAGCACTACCGGATAGAAGCGCCAGGAGATCACCGCTTCGCGTAGGGCTGTTTCGAGACGGGCGCACTGCGCAAGCCGGTCCTCGATCGTGCGCCGGTGTTCGTCAAAGGCAAGGTGCTGCCAGGCGCTGGGAAACGAACAGCGGCCCAGCCAGCGACGGTGCGCCTCGCCCCAGTTTGCGCTACCGGTATAACGGACGCCATGCGCGAGCAGGAACGACTTCAGTCGATGCCGTGCACGTCGCAGATCCTCGCGGGCAGCCGCCCACGCGCGGGCGAGATCCCGGAATGCCTCGTCTTCAATGCCGGGCACGTACACGGCCGACAGGTCGTCGGCGCGTAGCGAGCGCGCCAGCTTGATGGCATCACGTCGGTCGGTCTTTACGCGCTCGCCCGGCTTGCGCGGGATCAGTGAAGGTGCGCAGACCATGCAGTCGAAGCCCTTCTGGACGAGCTGACGGTACAGCCCGTAACCACATGGACCTGCCTCGTACACGACGCGCACGTGCGGCGCCTTGGATTGCAGGCGTGTGCACAGGCGATCGATGTCGGCCCCGGTCGTACCGGTCTTGCCCAGCAGCTCGATCTCGCCCGCGTCGATCGCGTAGGCGACCGTGATCGAGTCCTTGTGAAGATCCAGTCCAACGTACACCGTGCTATCGTTTCGCATGCTGGCCTCCGTGGAGGAAATCGCCGGGGCATGGCCCAGTCCACGCCCGTGCGGCTCTGACAGCAATGCTAACCCGCGTTCAATTTCCCACGGCGGGCCAGCCCTTGCCTCACGCAAAGTCATACTGCCTTCCGGTTTCAGTTGAGCGTTCGCGACATCGAAGAGTTGCTGTTCGAGCGCGGGGTGATCGTCAGTTACGAAACGATACGACGACGGTGCGACAAATTCGGCGCGGGCTTCGCGCATCTCGTCAAGGCAGCGCGTCGCAAACCCGGCACTACATGGCATCTCGACGAGGTGTTTGTGACGCTGCGCGGCGAGCCTTATCTGTTGTGACGAGCAGTCGATCAATACGGCGCCGAACTCGACATCCTGCTGCAGAAGCGTCGCGACACGGCGGCAGCCAGGCGATTTTTCAAGCGCGT
>NZ_WOEY01000002.1 GCF_013177695.1 Paraburkholderia solitsugae
TCGCCAGACGTTGCCGCTGATTGCGCAACAGCGCTTCAAGCCCCTGCGTCGAACTCGCGCCGCCGTCACCACCGAGGCCGCGGCCGATGGCATCGTGGGCAAGCGCCAAAGGAATCAGACGGCTCGACGTCTGCTCGGCGCAGCCGTACGGATAGTTGATGAGATCGTCGGCGACGCGCGCGAATTGACTCGCGGCACTGCCGATGAAACGCACGCTAACGTCCTGCGCATCTGGCGGCAGATTGAGCGGCTTGTTCGAGCCGTCGAGCGTCACCGTGTTCTGATGCAGATCGAGCCAACCGCTCGCATCGAGATGGATGGTGGTCTGCAAGCGATCCACATCCTTACCCGCACGGCGCAAAGTCGCATCGATCACACCCGCCTTCAGCGCGCCGGTCGGCAGACGCAGATAGTTGGCGCCGCGCTTGAGCGTGACCTTCTGGTTCAACGAGAGACCACCACCGTCGACCACCCACTCGGCGTCCATATCCGCGTCGGTCTGATTGAAGGCGATCATGTCGATGGCCGGCTGATCGTTGACGCGGAAATGCGACGGCCCGCTCCACTTGAGATACAGCGCCTTGTCCGAACGCACATACGCGGTACGTTGACCGACCATGCCGTCCGGCGCCGCCGCACGCACGGTGATGCGCCAGCGGGCCAGCGAGTCCGGCATCTTGAAAGTCATGGTGGCGTGACCGTTCGCGTCGGTTTTCAGCGTGCCTTCCCACGCGGCCGTATCCTGATCGTCACGACGCGGCCGCTCGAGCACCTTCACGCCGCGCTCGTTGTAGTTCGCGCGTTGCGGGCCGCCCGGCGCACCCTTCAACGGCGAGCGCGCAAGGTCGTACGTAATGAACGACAGACTCGACGACGTCCGCACGTTGTTACGGCGCGGGTGATAGAAGAAGTCGACGATATTCGGTGCGATCTCCGGCTGCAACACGTAGACCATTTCATCGACCACGCTCACCGTCAGATTCGCCGCTTCCGGCTTGCCGTTCAGCGTGCTGTCGAAGTTCAGCGTGACCGTATCGCCCGGGCCGTACACCGGCTTGTCGCTCTTCACGTTCAGTTCGATCTGCGGTTGCGCAACCACGATGCCGGCATTCTGGAACACGTATTCGCCGGCATGCACGTACAGCACCGAGAACGTCATGTTCGGCGCGAACGCTTCGCCAACCTTGATACGCGCCTTCCATTGCGACGGCGCCACGCGTTGCAGTTGCAGCCAGTCGCCGCCTGCTGTCAGCAAAGCGCGGTGTTCGACGTTGTCTCGCTCCAGCGTCAGAAGTGCATCGTCGACCGGCATCGGGAAGGTAATCAGCGCTTCGGCGGTATCGCCGATCTTGTACCTGTCGCGATCGAACACGATCTCGACGCTGCCCGGAATCGCCTTCAGACCATCGCCCGCGACCCAATGGCTCGTGGCGGCAAGCAGATTGCCTGTGTCGTCCTTAACCGACAACATGTACGACCCTGGTTCGTCGAATTGCACCGGGAACGACAGCTTGCCGGCCGCCGTTGCGCCCTTGATTGCGCCTTCGCCATGCGTTTGCGATTCAAGGCGCGTCCACTCCCACTTAGCCGGCGCGTGCGAAGACGGATCGATCGTACCGAGTGCCTGAAGATCGAAATTGGCCGCTTCCTTCGGTTGCGAAAACGACTTAGCCGTCGACAAACGATAAGGTGTCGCGCCGCGTGCGATCAGCACCTCACGCGTCACACGCACCTTGTAGGCCGCGCCGTCCTGCGCGAACAGCGTCAACGCATACCGGCTCGGTTCTTTAGCGGCGGGCAGCGTGAGGCTCGCGTTGCCGTCGCTATCGGTCGTGAGTTCCTGCTGTTCCAGCTTGACCGGAAACAACCCCGCGTAGCGCAATTCACCATCGACGATCGTCACTTTCTGCGCACGCAGCGTGACCGACACCTTGCTGTCGCGCACCGGCTTGCCGTCCGGATAGCGCAACTGGATCTTGCCCTTCAGTTGCTCGCCCGTCGCATAGTCGGCCTTATCCATCGACAGATTGACGTCGAAATGCGGCTTCACATATTCGGCGACGCGAAATGCGCTGCCGTATACATCGCCGTTGTAATCGAAGCGCAGCTGATAACCGCCGGCGGTGGCATCCGCGGGAAGCGTGAACGAGGTATCCGCGCCCGTATCGGAAGCAAAATGAACCTTGCTGGTCGCCACCGGCGAGCCGTTCGGATCGAGCACGTCGAGCTTGATATCGGCTTCGGCAGAAGCGGTCGATTGCGTCGCGTTCTGGAAGGTGCGGCCGATGAACTTCACATGCACCGCGTCGCCCGGCCGGTACATCGGACGGTCGGTGACGGCGTAGATCTTGGTGTTGTAGATCTCGCTGTCGTAATAGAAATTCTCCGAGACGAACACGCCGCCTTGCGGATCGGTACCGAGTATGTAGCTACGCTCGGGGCTCACGTGTTGCAGTACCAGCGCCCCGTCGTTGCCAGTGGCGCCGCTTTGCAGCACGCCGACGCCGTCGGTCCAACTCACGTCGGTATTCGGCACCGGCTTGCCGTTATCGCGCCGCGCAGTCCACACCAGCATGCCGCTCGACGCCGCTTTCACGACCGCGACCGTGTCCGACACGAACAGCAAGGTATGCGCGCGATAGTTGCCGATCACTGCCTCGACGATATACAGCCCCGGCGGCAGCTTGCCGACCGGAATCATCACATTGCCCGAACTCGCTTCGATGAAATTACTGCTGCTGCCTTCGAGATTCACGCCCTTCGGCGGCTCGATCACCTTCGCGTCCCAGATCGGATAGCGAAAGCGCGCGACCATGTCATAGCCTTTCAGCGGCGCGAATTGTGAGTTCTGCTGGAATTGCGTCTGCTTGCCGGTCTCCTCGCCGAGCTTGAATTGCGGCTCGGCTGCGGTCGCCTTGCTGCGCGTCGCGAACGACAGCACGCGCTGCCACGCGCGGCGTGCCTCGGTGAACCAGCGGTCCCACAGATAAGCCAGCGTATTCGCCAGCCCTTCGCCCTGGTAATTCGGTGCGACATTCAGGCGATGCAGATTCTTCTGCGCCTTCAGAAAGTCCAACGGCTTCGGTACGCGATACACGACAATGTCCGCGCCGCCATACCCTTGCAGCGCGTCCTTGAAGTCGCGGCCGGGCGCTTCGAGACGCACCTGCGCCAACTGATCGCTGCCGAAGCTCGCATCAGAAAGCAGGAAGAATGGCTGACCGTCTACCTTCTGCGAAGCGAAGTTGCTCGATGGCGCTGTTTGCAGCGTCGGGTTCGCGGCGATGTTGGTATCGGCTGCGGTGCTCGATGCGCTGTCGTCGGCATAGGCCGTTGGTGCAATAACGAGCGCCATGGCCGCGAAGAGCGCGACCAGCGTGACGCCCGCGCGACGATGTAAGTTGCCGAACCAGGCGCGCGACGCGGTGACGGAATTCATTCGGGTCATGGTGTCAGAAAGTCCAAACGAAATACGCCAACGAAATTCGGATTGCCGTCGAGCGGCTGCCAGCGGGAATCTTTCCATTGCATCAGGTCGGAGACGGCCACGGCGCGCAGACCGGTATCGGTCGGCGTAACGGTGCCTGTGTGATAAGCGATGTAGCGATCCAGCCAGATCATCAGATGCTGGTCGTCGCCCTGGTCGAAGAACAACAGGTCGTCGGGCAGCGCCTGGTTCACGTCCTTCGAAACAAAACGGCTATTGCGTTGAATCAGTGCGATCGCCGACGCGTACGCGCCGGTGGAACCGTCGAGCTGGGTCCAGCGATTCGCGATTCCGCGCTGCGATGCGGACAGTTGCAGTTCGGGCGGCATGCTGCTGGTGTCCGCGAGACTGGTCATGCCGTTTGCGCGCAGCCATTTGGTGTCGTGCGGCTTGAGCGTCTCGCCGACGGCAAAACGCACGAGGCCAGCGCAATCGCGTTGGGTCCAGCGCGGCGTCGGGCCACGACGCATTTGCTGGTCGACGATACGCACAAACCAGGCGCGAAAGGCGGCGGATTGTTGCGGTGAGAGCGCGTCGGGATCGGGCGATGCGGTTATGCTGGTGAGCGCGTTTGCATAGGGCGCGAGGCTCGCCATGACGAGCGCCGACGCAGCGCGCGCGAGCCACGTGCGGCGAGCGGCGGCCGGCGTGCCGTGCGCGTGCGTGATTGCATGCGCTGCGGGAGCGCGCGCGGGCGCTTGCGCCGCTACGCATACATCCTTCGCGGATACCACGTCACCGACGTGAAGGCGGCGCATTCAATCGCCCTCAGTGCCGGGTTGATCAGCAGGCGCGTCAGCCGCACCGGCGTCGGCAGCGCCACCTGCACCCGCCTGTGCGCGATCGAACCACCACTCCACCGGCACCCAACCCGTCGAACCCGGCAAGATCTGCGGCAGCGTCAACGAAACCGGCGGGTAGTGGGCGAGCGCATGCAGCTTCGGCACGAGATGCGTACGGGACGCGTTACGGAACACCTCTTCCTGATCCGCCGGCAACGCCGCGCCCGCTTCGCGTTCGATCAACGCAGCCGCGGACGAAGGCGTGAGCGTCAGAATCGTGCGCGGCAGACGCTGCGGCGCGAGCGTATCGGCGAGCGACGGATAGCGCTTGTCGAGCACGGCGAGCGTGTCGTCAACGAGACGCGAGTCAGGCGAAAAAATCAGATAACCGTGCGCCAATGCGAGCGTCACCGGGAAATAGCGCTCCGCCGACAGTTGCGATGCGAATGACGCCTTGCTGGACAAAGCGGTACCCGAGCGCGCACTGACCGGCCGTTGCCACACCGTGATGCCGGCGCCCTGGTCGTGCTTCGTGACCGGCAAGCGACGATAGCCCGAATCAGCGCCGGCGTCAGCGGATTGAGCGGCCTTCGCCTCGTACGCGCCAATCACCTCGCCAAAGGTCTTGCCAAGCGCGGTCTTCAGCGCAGCGATGCTCGCCGCGTCCTGCGTCTTCACACGAGCGACGAAGACCGGCGCGACCAGCGTGGACTTCGCATACCAGCAGACGGCCGCAGGGCCGGCGAGCTGATCGCCGATCGCAGCAGCGCCATCGGCGCCCACGCTGGCCACCTTGCCCAACAAGCCCGACGCCTCTTTCCAGTCAGCCGGCAAGCTCGCGCACGCCGCCGGATTGGCCGGCAACGCGCGCCACAAGTCGGCGCTATCCCACGCCTGAGGCAACTTGCCCGGCTCGATCAAAGCGGAGGTCTGCCAGTTCGCCGCAGCGCTACCGTTCGGCGAAAAATCGAATCGCAGCGCGTCGATACCTGAGAAAAACGCCTGATAACCAAACGACCAATAATTGGCCGACACCACCAGCCGGTGCCCCTTCGGCGCATCACCCGGCGCGTCCAGTTGATAGGCGCGCGCCGCGTCGTCGCGGCCTGACGACAGCATCTCGGACACGGCATCGGCCCGCTCGCCCAGCAAGCCGCCTTTCGCGTCGAGCAACACACCCGGCGCAGACAACACGACAAGACGGTCGTCCTTCGTCGCGAACAGAATCGTGCGGCCCACCGCCAGCTTCAACGCGTAAACCGGTACGTCGCCGGCGAGCTTGGCGACCTGGCTCAACTGCGAGTCGCTCGCAGCGACGTTACCGAAGCCTTGCAGCAGCTTCGCCAGCCCGTTACGGTGCATCGACATCACCCAGTAACCGAGGCGGCCGTCCGGCGAGCGCCACAGCAGCACATGCGCGGGTTCGTCGAATACGCGGCGGATCAGTTCATCGCGCCAGTCCAACTGATGTTCGAATGCGAGACGCCGCAGCGCGCCTTCCGTGGACAACCGCGTATCGTTCGATTCGTAATAGTCGACGAAGTCCTGCGTCAGCACGTCGTGCAACAGCGGCACACGCAAGATGTCGCGCGGCAAACGCGAGAGCGCTTCGCTGTCGATCACCGCATCCGGGTGATGAATATCGAGCACGATTTCGCTGGTCCCGGTGGCTTTGCGATGCGCGAATGGACGCCACACCGCCTGAATGACCACGCCGGCCACGACCAGAAGACCGACGACCAGGATTGCAATCTTTTTACGCGACATCTTCATTTGATTTTTTCTGGTTCGATGCGACGGTATTAATGTGGATGGCCGATGAATTAACTCATCGGGATCACTCGCCGAATGGCAGCGATGATAACCGATATTTTTAGTCCAAAACTAGCGGCACTCTCCATTTAACATTCAGCCATGTTTCAGGAGTTTGACGAGCAGAATTAAATTAATAGAAAGCACGTCCATTCGAAGCCGTTGCTTGAGTTAAAACGGCATGTGAAGGAGGCGACGGCATACAGGGAAACGGCGCCTGCTATCGGCGTCAACCACGCAGAGAAGAGCCGGCGAGCCGACTCCGGCTCCGTGCGACCTTACGCTGCTTTACCTGATCGGGATGTTTATGCTAAATCTCCGCGATTTAGTACTTGCATAAAAAAACCCGGCTGTGCACCGCGTGCTCACCGGGTTATTTAAAGTACTGCGCTTTCTGCTCTGCCTCGAATACCGCGCTAGCTGCGTAAACGGCGTTAGCCTTCGTCAAAAAAGTGCGAGCGCCTGCTTCATTCTCTGCACGCCGGTTTCGATTTCCGCTACACCAGGCGCAGCAAATGACAGACGCAGTGCCGCCAGATCGATATTGTCTTTATAGAACGCGACGCCCGGCACGAACATGACGTTGCACTCGATACAGGCACGCAGCGTGTCGGACGCATTCTGTCCATTCTTCAATTGCGCCCATACGAACATGCCACCGGCGGGACGATGAAACGCGATGGCGTCACCCAAATGCACATCGAGCGCATCGCACAGCGTGCGGCACTTCACGGCGTAGGCGTCGATGATCCGCGGCAGATGCCGCTCCAGCGCGCCGCTCGCGAGGTATTCGGCGGCGATGGCCTGGGTCCACGGCGAACTGCACAGGTCGACCGTTTGTTTGGCTACCACGCAACGGCGCAAGATTTCCGCATGCGCGACCATCCAGCCGACCCGCAAACCCGGCGCGACGATCTTCGACAGACTCGAAAAATGCACGACCCAGTCGCGCGAACCGGGCACCTGATCGCTCAATGCGAGCAGCGACGGCAACGCCGCGCCGCTGAAACGCAGGTCGCCATAGGGATCGTCTTCGACGATCAGAAAATGGTGCCGCGCCGCCAGTTTCAACAACGCCGTGCGGCGTTCGAGCGACAACGTCGCACCAGTCGGATTGGCAAAAGTCGGCACAGTGTAGAGCAGCTTCGGCGGCCGCGCTAATGTGCCCGCTTCGAGCAACGCGGCGAGCGCGGCGACATCGAGCCCGTCCTGATCGACCTGCACGGTCACCACGTCGGCCTCCTGCAGCTTCAGCGCCTGCAAGGTCGCTGGATAGGCGGGCTGTTCGACCAGCACCACATCACCCGGCGCGACCATCACGCGCAACAGTAGATCGAAACCCTGCTGCGAACCGGTCGTGACCAGCAATTCCTGAGACGTGCACGGCGTACCGCGCCGCGTCATCAAATGAGCGAGTTGTTCCTTGAGGACAGCAAGGCCATCAGTCGGGCCATATTGCAGACAGAGCGTGGGCTGCTGCGACGCACGCGCCGCGGCCGCATCCAGGCCCTCGCGATCGAACAGATCGCTGGCCGGATAGCCGCCGGCAAAGGAAATCATGCCGTGCTGCGCCAGATACTTGAACAGCTCGCGGATCGGCGAACCAGTCGGCGCTTCGAATGCGGGGTTGAACGTGAACATGGTGACGGGCCGGTTATCTTGTCGATTCTTGTCGATGGAAGTTCGGCATCGATTGTGGCCATCGTCAGGGCGAGCGGCAAACGATATCTACGCACTACGTATTGCGTTTTCCGCATCACCTCCAGCGCGCGGGCTAAACCACGTTCTTCTCCACGATCGGCCGGTTTTCGAGTACGCGAGTAAAGCTCAGCGAACCCAGATCGAGCGTCGTGTAGCGGCCATGCAGAATCAATTCGCTGATGCCGCGGCCGGTTGCCGGGCCCTGTTGCAAACCGTGCCCGCTAAAGCCATTGGCAAAAAGGCAGTTATCGACGTCGGGGTGATGGCCGATGATCGCATTCTGATCGAGCACGTTGTATTCGTAGTAACCGGACCAGCAGTTCTGCACGCGCAGCGCTTCAAATTGCGGCACACGATGCGCGAGTGCCGGCCAGATCACGTCGTCGAATAGCGCGTGATCGACTTCGTCGAGCGGCAAATCGTCGGGATCGTTGTCCGCTGACGGTGACGTCCCGCAGATGAACGATTTGCCCTCGGGGCGGAAATACACACCGCTCGGATCGATCAGCAACGGACAATGTTCGAGCCGCGCGGGCGAGGTGACATTGAAGATGCTTCGGCGTCGCGCAAATACCGGGAGGTCAATGCCGGCCATTTGCGCGATTTTGCGCGACCAGGCGCCCGCAGCGTTCACGACGAAGTCACAGGCGTAGACCTCGCCATTCGCGGTTTGCACTTGTGTTACGTGTTTGCCGTCGCGATGCAGCCCGGTGACGTCGGCGGCAACGTAGCGCGCACCGAGCGCCTGCGCTTTCTTGCGCAGCGCCTGCACGAGACCATAGCCGTCGAACCAACCCTCACCACTTTCACCAAAAGCGCCGGCAATGAGGTCTTCCGTATTGAGCCAGGGAAAGCGCGCTTGCAATGCGTCTTTGTCCAGCAAACTGATATCGGCGCCCAGACTCTTTTGCAACGCGTGATTCTCACGCAGCGTCGTCTCGCCCGCGGGCGTGGCGAGAAACAGGTAGCCGCCTTCGTGCAGATCGATCGACGGTTTCGCGCCGTCGATTTCGAGCCGCTCGCCGATCGAGCGCAGAAACTCGATGCCGAATAGCGACATCTGAATGGAAAGCGGGGTAGAAAATTGCTGACGAATGGATGCCGCCGACAATGCCGACGACGAACGCGCATACGTCGGATCGCGTTCAATCACCGTGACGCTGACTGTCGGATCGGACAGCCGCAGGAAATACGCAATCGAGCTGCCGATCACTCCACCGCCGACGATCACGACTTTGGAACTCACGTCTTACTCCACGAGTAGCGTGGCCGCTCAGAAACGGCGGGCGGCGCAAACGGATGGCTGAAAGAGGGTGTGAACAGCGGCGCGTAAATGCGCCGCCGCTTTCTGCTGAATGCTCTACTGCTTGATCACTTTTTCGCCGTACTGCTACTGACCGGATCAGCCGATATTGAAGTCGATGCCCTGCGCAAGCGGCAATGCCGACGAATAGTTGACCGTGTTGGTCGCGCGGCGCATGTAGGCCTTCCACGCATCCGAACCCGACTCACGACCGCCGCCGGTTTCCTTCTCGCCACCGAACGCACCGCCAATTTCCGCGCCGCTCGGTCCGATGTTCACGTTAGCGATACCGCAATCGCTGCCCGAGTCGGACAGGAAGCGTTCAGCTTCGCGCAGATCGGTCGTGAACACGCACGACGACAAACCGTGCACCGCTGCATTGTTCGCCTCGACCGCATCCGCGAAATCCGAATAGCGCAACACGTACAGGATCGGGGCGAAGGTTTCCTTCAGCACCACCGCCGTTTGCGACGGCATTTCGACGATGGCCGGACGCACGTAGTAGCCGCTTTCATAACCCTTTACCTCGACGCGCTCGCCGCCGAATACCTTGCCGCCTTCAGCCGTGGCCTGCTGCAGCGCTTCCTGCATGCGGGCGTACGATTGCTTGTCGATCAGCGGCCCCATCAGCGTGCCCTTTTCGAGCGGATTGCCGATAGGCACCTTGCTGTACAGCTGCTTCAGACGTTCGATCGTCTTGTCGTACACGCTCTCGTGCACGAACAGACGTCGCAGCGACGTGCAACGTTGCCCGGCCGTGCCCACTGCCGAGAACAGGATGCCGCGCATCGCAAGTTCGTGATCCGCCGTTTGTGCGACGATGCCCGCGTTGTTGCCGCCGAGTTCGAGTAGCGAGCGGCCGAAGCGCTTCGCCACTTCGACGCCGACTGTGCGGCCCATTTCCGTGCTGCCCGTCGCGCTAACGATCGACGCACGCGGGTCGGCCACCAGCTTGGCGCCAACGTCGCGGCCACCGTTGATCACTGCGGTCAGCCCGGCCGGCGCGTCGCCGAATTCCTTCAATGCCTCGATGAGAATCTGATTGACGGCGAGCGCGGTCAACGGCGTCTTTTCCGACGGCTTCCAGATCACCGCGTTGCCGCACACCAGCGCCAGCGCCGCATTCCACGCCCACACCGCCGCCGGGAAGTTGAACGCCGAGATCACGACGCATGTGCCCATGGGATGCCATGTTTCAGCCATACGATGCCCCGGGCGCTCCGAGGCAATCGTCAGACCATACAACTGGCGCGACAGACCGACCGCGAAGTCGCAGATGTCGATCATTTCCTGCACTTCGCCCATGCCTTCCTGCAGAATCTTGCCGGTTTCGAGCGTGATGATGCTGCCGAGCGCCTGCTTCTTTTCACGCAGACGATTGCCGAGCAGGCGCACCAGTTCGCCGCGGCGCGGCGCCGGGACGTCGCGCCAGGCCGTGTACGCCGCTTTCGCATTGGCGAGGGCCACGTCGACTTCCGCCACCGTGTTGCTGGCCACACGGCCGATGAGTTCGCCGGTGATCGGAGAATGAACCGCAATGTCACCGGCTTGCGCCGCGTGGGTGATGCCGAGGTCGGCGAGGATAGTCGAAGCGTTCATGAGAGTCCCTTTAATTTCCGATGCGAAACAAGAGTAAGTTCGGAAACTATACACGCGGGATTTTACGGCGGCAAGGGGATTTGCCCGGAGGCGCATGCCTGAGCCCCTGAGTAAGCCTGCGACGCCTGACTGGCGTGCGTGGATGCCGGCACGGGTGGCTGACGCGGACACGCCCACCGATCATTCGGTGGCGCACCGCCGTCTGCCTGCGCGTTTCTTATTGGAAATTTCTGACGACACCCATCTGCGCCTTGCCCGCCTTCGCCCCAGCCTCAAGCGCCGGCTATCAGCCTGTCGACCAGCACGCGCGCGAACGGCGGCAGGTCCTTCACGCTGCGCACACAGATTTTCAGCTTACGTTCGGCCCACACATCGTTGAGGCTGACGATCGCAATCTGCATCGTCTTCATGTGCCGCAGCGCGACCGATTCCGGCACGATGCCGATGCCCACGCCCGCCTCGATCATCCGGCACGCCGCCTCGAAATTGCCTACCTGGATGCGCAACTTCAAACGCGCACCGAGCGCATCGGCCGCACTGGTGATAAACGCATGGATCGCACTCGACGTAGGCAGGCTCACGAAGTTGGCATCGAGCAATTGCGCGAATTCGACCGAGGACTGCTTCGCCAGTGCATGATCGCGCGACGTCACCAGGACCAACCGGTCGTCGCGATACGGCAGCATTTCCAGATGTTCGGCGTGAACGTTGCCCGCGACGATGCCGATATCCGTCGCGCCATCCGCCACGCCTTTGACGATTTCGCCGCTCAGCACTTCACGCAAATCGATGTTGACGTCAGGATGATCACGCAGAAAATGACTCAGCACGGCCGGCATAAACTCACTGATCGCCGTGGTGTTGGCCCAGATGCGCACGTGGCCCTTGATGCCCTCGCCGTACTCCTGCATGTCGCCCGCGAGATGCTCGACCCGCTCCAACACGAGCCGCGCATGATGAACGAAGGCTTCGCCGGCGGGCGCGAGCGTCACGCCCTGGCTGGTTCGATAGAGCAACTTGAAACCCAGCTGCTCCTCGATATTCTTGACCCGGGTGCTGGCCGCCGGCGCGGAGAGATGCGAGCGTTCTGCCGCGCGCGCCAGGTTCCGCGTGTCGGCGATATTGAGGAGCAGACGCAAATCCACGAAATCGAAATGCATGATGACGGCCGGAAAAGAAACGCCAACGGGCGCTCGAATTGCAAAGTGCAATCTTAACCGGACACGAAACCACCGCTCGAAACCGTTGTTGCAATGGGTTAGGGCGTCGCGCCCATAATCCGCCGAGCTTTCAGAATCACCGGCATGTCCACCATCTTCCCATCGACAGCCACGGCCGCCCCATTGCTCGTCTCAACCGCTGCCAGCACGCGTATCGCCCATGCCTGCTCCGCCTCGCTCCATGCATAAGCGCGATGGATCGCATCGATCTGCTTCGGATGGATGCACAGCTTGCCGCCGAATCCAAAACGCCGCCCGCGGCGAGCGTCAGCTTCGATCTGTTCCATATCGGTCAGGGTGGTCGATACGCCATCCACCGGCGCACCAATGCCTGCCAGCCGCGACGACAACACGATCTGGGAGCGAAACAGATGCAGTTCTTCGTTATCGCCGTCGATACCGAGATCGAGTTGAAAATCGAGCGTGCCGAACACGATGCGAGCTACGCGTGGCGCAGCGCACAGTTCGGAGAGATTCGCAAAACCACGTGCAGTCTCGACAATGGGCAACATGCTCAGCGCAGGATGCGCATGCGCCAGCACGGCCTCGATCTGCTCGCGCGTTTCAGCCTTCGGCAGCACGATGCCGGCGACACCCGGATGCGCGACTAGCGCGGCGATGTCATCGTTAAACCATGACGTATCCGAGCCGTTGATCCGCACCCACGTACGCCCGGAAGCGCTGCCAGAAGCACCACCCAAAACAGCAGCCAGCACCGCCGCGCGCGCTGCCGGTTTTTCATCGGGCTGCACAGCGTCTTCGAGATCGAGAATCACCGCGTCCGCGCCAGCGGCATGCGCTTTCTCGAAGCGCTCCGGCCGGTTGCCCGGCACGAACAGATACGAACGCGGCAGCGACGCGTTCACCCTGCCACCGTAGCGTTAGCCTCAACACCGAACACAGACGCGACCTGCGCCTGCCCGGCAATCTGCCATGCGTTGCCGAGCAAGCATGCCGCCTCGCCCTCAGTCGCCGCCCCGGAAAACGCCGCCAGCCGATGCAGCTTGGTCGCGATCTCGTCACGCGACAGCGTATTGCCCGGATCCCCTTTCGGTTCGTCGACGCGGCCTTTGAACGTGCGGCCGTCAGTGGTCATGACCGTCACCTTGCCGATCCAGCGCGCCGGATAGGCGGCATCGACTTCGGCGTCGAACACCATGTCGACCTTATTGCGGAAGGCCGCGATC
This sequence comes from Paraburkholderia solitsugae, assembly GCF_013177695.1. Classification (GTDB taxonomy): domain Bacteria; phylum Pseudomonadota; class Gammaproteobacteria; order Burkholderiales; family Burkholderiaceae; genus Paraburkholderia; species Paraburkholderia solitsugae. The sequence continues at coordinate 13,092 of NZ_WOEY01000002.1, forward strand.
GAGTCCGCGTCGAAACCCTGTTCGAACTCCGTCACGCCCGCATAACCGTGATGCGCGACGAGGCCGAGAACCGTGCCCATGTTGAACTTCGCCTGATGCACGGTGCGCGGCGTGACGACCGCACCGAGCACGTCGATGGCGCCTTGATGAACGTGGGCGACCACCTTCGCAATATCGCGCGGGTCGAGGCGATGCGCCTGCACCACGGCGAGCAACGCGTCCGCAGCAGGGTGCGTGTGACGGCAAGCGGCGTGGTATTTGAACGAGGTTTCAGCAGTCGCCCAGCGCGAACCAAGCCGGTCGACGAGTCGCGCCGGATCGGCGTCGCTCGACATGCCGGCAGCCATGCCTTGCGCGCCTTCGAGAATATGCGTAGCGCCCTTGAAACCGTCGGCGGCGAGTTGCGCGGCCATCAGGCCATTGGCTGCGGCCATCGCGGTGTGCAGTTGCTTCGAGTCGGCGGCATCGCGCAGGAACTCCCACAGCCCACTGGCTTGCGTGCCCGCCGAGCCGAAAGCGTCGAGCATCTGTGTCGGCGACAAACCGAGCAAACGCCCGGCGGTGGCAGCGGCCGCAACCGTGCCAACAGTGCCCGTGGTATGAAACACCTTGTAGTGCGAACGTCCGAGAAATTCGCCGATGCGGATGCCCACTTCATACCCCGCCACTGCTGCCGCAATCAATTCGCGCCCAGAGGCGCGATTGGCCTGCGCCAACGCGAGCGCCACCGGAAACACCACGGTCGCCGGATGAAACACCGAGCCGTTGTGCACGTCGTCCTGTTCGGCAAAATGCGATGCGGCGCCGTTGACCATCGCCGCGAAATACGGCGTGGTGCGGCTGCGATCGATCAGGACTTCGCACGGGCCGGCTTTGACGGCGCCGCCGGCGTGACGCGCAAACCGTGCGATCGTTTCGACCGGGCGCGCACCTTTGCCGGCGAGTGCCGAGCCGAGCCAGTCGACGTACAGGTTGATGGTGCGCTCGACTACCGCCGGCGGAATGCTGTCGAAGTCGAGTTGGGCAGCGAAGGTCGCAAGCGTAAGGCTGGGATGATCGGTCATGGCGAGGTCGCTTTAGTGTCGCTTTAAGGTCGCGTCAGGTTCGTTCGGATCGATGGCGTAGCGTCGTACACACGCCGGAATAGAAAACAGTTCAGATCGTGCCGGCTTCGCGCAGCGCGTCGATCCGTGCGCCGTCGTAACCGAGTTCCCGCAAGATGGCATCGGTATGCTCGCCGAGGGAGGGCACAGGGTCCATGCGCGGATCGAAGTCCGTCGGCGAACCCGGCGGCAACAACGCGGGCACCGTACCCGCCGATGTGCCGACTTCGTGCCAGCGCTCACGCGCCTTCAGTTGCGGATGCGCCCACACATCGGCCAGCGTATTCATCTGCGCGTTAGCGATGCCTGCGTGATCGAGCCGCTCGATCACTTGCGCTGCGGTCAGCCCAGCGAACGCCGTCACGATCACATCACGCAATGCTTCACGCGCCGAGGTCCGCTTCGAATTCGACGCAAAGCGCTCGTCGGTTGCAAGCTCGGGTTGCAGGAGCACTTGCTCGCAGAAGAGCGTCCACTCGCGCTCGTTTTGCAGACCGAGCATCACCGTCTTGCCGTCGCCAGCGGGGAAGGGACCATACGGATAGATCGTCGCGTGTGCCGAGCCGGACAGCGCGGGCGGTGGTTGGCCATCGATCGCGTAGTACAACGGATAACCCATCCACTCGACCATACTCTCCAGCATCGACACATCGATCCGGCATCCGCGCCCCGTACGGCCACGCAACAACAGCGCGCTGAGAATGTTCGAATACGCGTACATGCCGGCTGCAATATCCGCAATCGAACAACCCGCCTTGGCAGGCGCGCCTGGCGACCCGGTGATCGACAGGAAACCCGATTCGCTCTGGATCAGCAGGTCGTATGCTTTCTTGTCGCGGTATGGGCCATCGGCGCCATAGCCGGAAATGTCGCAGACGATCAACTTCGGATACTTCTCGCTCAACCTGTCGTAACCGAGCCCAAGCCGATCCGCCGCGCCCGGCGCGAGGTTCTGGACCAGCACGTCAGCATCGGCGACCAGCGCATCGAGAATCTCCTGCGCGGCCGGCTGCTTCAGATCGAGCGCGAGGCTTTCCTTCGAACGATTCGTCCAGACGAAGTGCGACGACAATCCATGCACGCGCTCATCGTAGCCACGCGCAAAATCGCCGACGCCAGGGCGCTCGATCTTGATCACGCGCGCGCCGAGATCAGCGAGTTGACGCGTACAGAACGGCGCGGCAATCGCGTGCTCGAGGGTGACGACCTTGATACCGTCGAGTGGTCTCATGTTTATCTCAGCGTGGAACTCAGAACGAACGCGGCAGCCCGAGAATATGCTCGGCTACGTATGAAAGAATCAGATTGGTGGAAATCGGCGCGACCTGGTACAGACGCGTTTCGCGGAATTTTCGCTCAACGTCGTATTCGCAGGCAAAGCCGAAGCCACCGTGGAATTGCAAGCACGCGTTGGCCGCTTCCCACGATGCGTCGGCGGCGAGCAGCTTGGCCATGTTCGCCTGCGCACCGCAAGGCTCGTGTGCATCGAAACGGCGCGCCGCTTCAAAGCGCATCAGGCTGGCGGCTTCGACGTTGATGAACGATCGTGCGATCGGAAACTGCACGCCCTGGTTCTGACCGATGGGCCGGCCGAACACGATGCGCTCCTTGGCGTACTCGGTGACCTTGTCGACAAACCAGTAGCCGTCGCCGATACATTCCGCGGCGATCAGCGTGCGCTCCGCGTTCAGGCCGTCGAGGATATATTTGAAACCCTGCCCTTCCTCGCCGATCAGATTCTCGGCGGGGATTTCGAGGTTGTCGAAGAACAGTTCATTGGTCTCGTGATTGACCATGTTCAGAATCGGCTGCACCGTCATGCCGTGGCCGATCGCATCGCGCAGGTCGACGATAAAGATCGACATGCCTTCCGATTTCTTCTTCACGTCCGCGAGCGGCGTGGTGCGCGCCAGCAGAATCATCAGATCCGAATGCTGGACGCGCGAAATCCACACTTTCTGGCCGTTGATCACGTAGCGGTCGCCGCGCCGTTCAGCGGTCGTTTTGATCTTGGTCGTATCGGTGCCGGTGGTCGGCTCGGTCACGCCCATCGATTGCAGACGCAGATCGCCACTTGCGATTTTCGGCAGATACTTGAGCTTCTGCTCGGCTGAGCCGTGACGCAACAGCGTACCCATGTTGTACATCTGCCCGTGGCATGCGCCCGAATTCCCGCCTGCGCGATTAATCTCCTCCATGATGACCGACGCTTCGGTGAGCCCCAACCCCGAGCCGCCATATTCCTGCGGAATCAATGCGGCGAGCCACCCGGCCTTGGTCAATGCATCGACGAAGGTCTCAGGATAGGCGCGCGCTTCGTCGACCTTGCGGAAGTACTCACCGGAAAACTGCTGGCACAGATCGCGAACCGCTTCGCGAATATCCTGGAAGGAATCTTGTTGCGTGGTTTGCATGAATCGAATCTCGTTAGGGTTCAGGCCAGCGCGGCTGTCGCGCGCATGGTCAGATAGCCTTCGTGGTCTTTGGCCCACAGGTCGATGGTCGTGCCGTCAGCGGAAGGTTTGCCGCATACCGTGAAAGGCTGGCCGGCGAAGGTGGGCCGCAGCGCCTTGAACGCGAAGCTTTGCAGCACCGCGCCCGGTTGTTCGCGACGCACCAGATCGACCAGCAGCGTCGCGATCAGTGGCCCGTGCACGATCAGACCGGGATAGCCTTCCACCTCGGTCACGTACGGGTAGTCGTAATGGATGCGATGGCCATTGAAGGTCAGCGCGGAATAGCGGAACAACATCACCGCGTCCGCGTCGACAGTGCGGCGCCACGTTTCGCCATCCGGCGCGAGCGCCGCTTGCGGTGGGCGGGCGCCCTCTTGCGGCGCGTCGCGATAGACAATGTCGTGCTCTTCTTCGAGCTTCAGCTCACCACCGGCTTCAATCGCGTGCTGCACCGTCACGAACACGAGACGGCCCGAACGGCCGGTCTTGTCTTCGATATTGGCGATGGTCGAGGTACGTTTGGCGTGCTCGCCGACTTTGAGCGGCGCATGGAAGGTCAGGCGGCCACCGGCCCACATGCGGCGCGGCAACGGCACCGGCGGCAGGAAACCACCGCGTTTCGGATGACCGTCCGGGCCGACCTCAGACAGCGGCGCGATCGGCAGAAAGTACAGCCAGTGCCAGAGCGGCGGCACCGTGTCGCCGCTTTCTTCCCGGTCGAGCGTCGCGGCCATCGCTGTCAGCGGAAAGGCCGTGATGTCGTCTTCGGTCACCGCTTCCTTGTAAAGCCAGTCGTCGAGTTTCTCTGGGGAGGCAGACATGGGCAAAGTCTCCGAATGCGCTGATGAGGCTAAAGAGGGTCTTACTATGAACCAGGCAGTGCATTCCGCGAAGTTTGCATTTTCGAATCTGGCCTTTGGTTTTGCTTAAGACGCGCGGGAGGCCCGCGCAGCGGGCGCTCCGGCTAGGCTTCGCCGTACCGACGACCGCCCGGCGCCGAACTCACCGCCCCCGGAAAGCGGGGGAATTGAAGAGCAAGAGTCGGAGTGCGGAGCGTTGGGTACGTACTTACACTCAGTCATCGTTCGATGAATCGCCTTATGGAGAATACTCATGAATACGGTTGCGAAGGGTCTGCGCTCGCAGTCGGTGGAGTTGGAACTGGAACTGGGGTTGGGGTTGGGGTTTGAGCCCGAACTGAAACACGCCGAGGACATGGAGGCAGACTCCGGCACCGTCACCGGCTCGCTTACGCGACGTGTCGACGCCATCGACTGGTTCAATGTCGAAGAAGAACTGAATGGCTACGGCTGCGCGATGCTGCCCAATCTGCTCAGTGCCCTGGAATGCGACGCGCTGTCCGCGCTCTATCCGCGCGAGAACCTGTATCGCAGCCGCGTCGTGATGGGCCGGCATGGTTTCGGCCGCGGTGAATACAAATACTTTGCGTATCCGCTGCCGCAACCGGTGGCGCAGTTGCGTGAGGCGCTGTATCCACGCCTCGCGCCGGTGGCGAATCGCTGGAATGAGGTGATGAAGATCGATGTCCGCTACCCGGCCGTGCACGGCGATTTTGTCGAGCGTTGCCACGCCGCCGGTCAGTTGCGTCCGACGCCCTTACTCCTTCAATACGCCAAGGACGACTACAACTGCCTGCATCAGGACCTATACGGCGAGCACGTGTTCCCGCTTCAGGTCGCGATTCTGCTGTCCGAACCCGGCGAGGATTTCACAGGCGGGGAGTTCGTCATGACGGAGCAGCGTCCGCGGATGCAGTCGCGCACCGAAGTCGTGCCGCTCGGTAAGGGCGACGCGGTGGTGTTTGCGGTTCATCACCGGCCGGTGCAAGGGACGCGCGGCGTGTATCGGGTGAACCTGCGGCACGGCGTGAGCCGGCTGCGGTCGGGCCACCGGCATACGCTCGGCGTGATTTTCCACGACGCGACTTGATTGAGTTCAAAGCGGCGCGCACTGGACTCGAGGGACGCACCGCCAAGCCGCAAACCGGCTCCGCGCGACCTTCATCCTTACCGGTGCAGCGCTGCTGCGCCGCCGCAAAAAATTCGACATCCCTCATTTTGACCCGGTATCATCCGGGAAAACCCGAACCCGCCGGACGCGCTGCGCCACCCTTTGCAGCGCATTCGGCGTGCCCGTTCGCGTGTTATTGCCCGTCGTTGAACGGGGCTTCCAGCCGGTGATCCCGGCACGGCAGCCTCATTCGACGATACGAAGGTGGCGGGCTCGCATGCCCGCCCTGTCGCAATCGGCCAAAAGCCGGTGGCGGCCATTTAGCCTGGATATCATCGATCATGATTGCTGCCGCGTTTTCACGCGTCGCCGACCGCCTGCTGGTTGCGGACCCGGGACTCGTGCGTCTCCATACTGCGCTACGCGTTGCGCTTGCCTGTCTGCTCACCGGCTTTGCCAGCATCGCGTGGACCGTCTTTCATCACCAACCGATTACCCTCGCCGCACCCGGCATCCTCTTCGCGATGGTGGCGCCTTTGTTCGTGCGCGATGCGCGGCGGCCGGCGTGGTTCGGCACACTGTTCTGTCTTTATCTTTGCGCCTGCGTGTGCTTTGCGGCGGCGAGCGTACTGAGCCGTTATCCGCTTGCCGGGGATGCGGGCTTCCTGGTCGTGATGTTCGTCGGCATGCTGGTCCAGGCGTGCGGTCCGCGTGCGCTGGGCTGCGCGATGCTGGGCGTGGTGTGCTTCTACCTTGGGCTGTACCTGCATCCCTCGTTCTTGCACCTTGTGCAATCGCTCTTGCTGTCCGCATTCGGGCCGCTGATGGTCACGCTGGTCGGCCGTGTGATCGTGCCGATGCGGGCGGTTGCAAGCTTCCGGCTTGCCATTCACACGGTGACGTTGCGCGCAACGCGTGTACTCGCCGCGCCGAGTGCGGTGCATCTTTCCGCGTTGAACGAAGCCGCGCTCTCGCTTGAAGAACAACTTGCGTTGCTGAATCCGTCCGATGCCGAGATGGTTCGTGAGCGGATTGTCGAAGTGGAAGTCGCGGCGGGACAGCATGCGTTTGCTTCGGCGCCTGTAAATGGCAGCGTGCAAGCGAGTGCGGATGTGCTGCGTCATGCGATTGCCCGGCTCAAGGAGATTGCGCATCGGGGCCATGCAGGGCGCCGCGCTTCGCGTTTTTCGGCTGACGGTGCAGGCGCTCAGTCCGTGGCGCAATGGTTTGCCGATTTGCGCACCAGGCTCTGCTGGTTGCCGGCCACGCGCGCCACGACCGCAGCTTTTCTCGCGATGCTGATCGGTCACTCGCTGTCTCCTGAGCGCTGGTTCTGGGCAGTTATCACAACGTTCGTGGTGTTTCTCGGCACACGGTCGCGCGCAGACACCGTCTATCGTGGCGCGCAACGCCTCGCCGGGACGCTGGCTGGTGCGCTAGTCAGCGTGTTGCTGGTTGCGCCACTGCACGACTCGCCGGTGCTGCTCGTGGCAGCGATGGTGCTGTGCGTGTTCGGTTGGGCTTACTACATCCTGAGTGCGTATGCGCCTGGAGTTTTTTTCATTACCGTGCTGGTCGGGCTCGTGTACGGCGAGTTGGGCTTCGCGATGGGGCCGCTGGTTGAGTTGCGGATCGAAGAAGTGCTGGTCGGTTGTCTCGTGTCGTTTGCGGTCGCGATTTTGATGATGCCGCTTGCGGCGACTCGGCATGTTGAGACGAGGCTGGGGGCGGTACTTGGTGCGTTGCGCGAGGTGGTGCGGCTCGCAGGATCCGCTGCTCAGACGTCTGAGACGGCGCCGGCGATGCGCAAGCTCGATCGCACCTGGCATGATCTGCGGATCGCGTTGAAACCGCTGCAGACTCAGCGGGTGGTGGTGTGGAATCCCGGCGTCGAATTGGCCACCGGTTCGCTGCTGTGTTGTTTGCACTGGGCGCGGGTGTTGAGTGATCCTTCTCGGCGCCTCGCGTCGTCGGAAGATGTGGCGCTCAATGCGGCGGATGTCGGCACGGCGCATGTGGAATCGATCGTTGCGCGGCTGGATTCTTTGATCGCGCGGTATAGCGGTCAGGTCGCGGATTCTGCGCGTGGCGAGTTGGATGAGCGTGCGTTGGTGACTGCTGCCGTTGATGTCGATCAGGCCAAGACACCGGCACTCGCTCAACTCGATGGCGCCGTCGCACAGTTGTTCGATCGACTGACGCAGCCGGTTACCAAAAAACGGAGCGTGTTCAATTGGGCGCTTAGAGGTAGGAGCGCGTAGGCGGCGATGGGGGTTTGATTTTGTTTGCCTACGGCGCTTGGGAGATTGTTGCTGTCGCGCACTTGTCCACAGAAAATGTTCGCAAGCCTGTGGATAACAGCCCCACAACAGCGCCAAGCCATTGATGCGAATACGTTCCTGCAAGCTGCACTTGTCAGCCTGCATGGCACCCGGCTATGGTGCCCTTCGATCTGGCGTGAACCGTCTGGCGCGAATCCAGCGTCATCATCCGCACTTGAGCGAGGCGCTGTTCAAGCAATTTAAGTGGCGTGTATTGGTCAGGCAACTTTTACGCCGCGTGACCCCAATGTTGAAAGCGTACAGGACGAGACCTACGTGAGCGTCACGTGTATTAGCCTAGACCTGATCTGACAGGTAGTCGGGGAAGCGAAGCCAAAGAACTGAATCAGTGAGGGACGAGTTTCTCCCTAGCGAGTTCGAGCGAATCGTATTCATGGTTTTGGGAGCTTACCTCGCGGAGGCGAGTCCGATTCCTTCTACACGTATCGCAAATCCGCGCCACCTATGCGTTCCCCGCAGCCTCCTCCTCTCCGGAGCAAAGCCAGCACCGCCAAGGAATCGACGTGCTGGCTCCGACATCTGAAGTAACCTGTTACCAGGCCGGGGCGGCTTTTACACCCTTGCGCCCGGTATTAGGGCGCAAGGGAAAAAAGTCCGATTGCGCGGACCTATCGACTACGGCTCTATTCTGAAATGCTCTGGTGGGGACTTGAAGAACGGGTAAAAACTCCTTGCACACTCCGTGATATCCGGCGGCCCGTACAGCACGCCCGTACCCCATGACCTATCACCAAAGGCGATCCACTCACCCGGCACGGGCATCACAACATAATGCTCAGAATTGGTTCCTAGTGAATCGGCAAGGCTACCGCCTGGGTCCTCCAACAGAAATTCGAAAAATTCCTCATCCGTATTTTCTGCCCGATGCATGAAGCCCGGGTATTTTCCAAAATGAAAATTGAAGTAATCGAACGGGTCGGGCTTCAAGACCAGCGTGGCAAAGTCAGTCGTACCTTTGAGGGCGAGTAGCGTTTGAATAAGCTCAAAGAAATTTTGAGTCTGGAGATCAATGGTATCGAAATAAAGCAGCTCCGTTGACGACCTGTCGCGAAGCATCCGGACTCCCGCGGTCGCGCGCTCCCAAAGCGGCATGAATTCGCACCGTTCGTGTATGAAGTCAATCGTATTCATGGTTTTGGAAGCCGTATTTTGAGTGTGGGGCATACTGACCCAGCCGAAGCAAAGCCAGCGACGGCAAGGAATCCACGTGCTGGCACCGACATCGCAACTTGTTACCAGACCGAGCGGCTTTTACACCCCTTGCGCCCGGTGATAGGGCGCAAGGGAAAAGAGACCGATTGCATGGACCTATCGACTACGGCTCTATTCTGAAATGCTCCGGCGCGGACTTGAAGAACGGATAGAAATTCCTCGCGCATTCCATAATGTCAGGAGGGCCATAGAACACACCCACCTCCCACGACCTGTCACCAAAAGCGATCCAGTCACCATCAACTGGCAAGAGTACATAGTGCTCGTGGTTGACCCCCAGCGCATCGGCCAGACTGCCACCAGGGTCCTGCATCATGAAATCGAAGAACTCGACGTATGTGTTGTCTCTTCCGTGAATGAAACCCGGGTATTTCCCGAAATGATGGTGAAAATATTCGAACGGGTCTGGTTTTAAAATCAACGTTGCAAGGTCGGTCGTGCCCTTAGCTGCCAGTAAGGTCTGCATAAGTTCAAAGAACTTTGGCGTTGCAATATCGATCGGATCGAAGTACAGCAGGTCTTCACGCGGCACATTCGCAAGCAACCGCACGCCCGCGTTCGCACGCTCCCATAGCGGGGTAAACTCCGCCAGATCATATATGTAATCTAATTGACTCATTACTTACCACCTTGAGGTCTATCAAGTCGGATCTTGAGCGTTCCCTGTTTGGCCCCAGGCGGGAAGTATTCCGCAGTCGGACCACCGGCGTTTGAATGCTCTCGCACCGTGTATTTTAAGTCGCCCTTCGTGAAAATATCGGTTTTTCCGTCCTTGCTTAGCGTCTGCGTCCAACCCTCATTACGCAGATTTGCTTCGAACTCAGTTTTCGAAACGTCCGTTTCGACGTTGCGGACGCTAGATCCTTCTGTTATCTCGGTCCATTCTGAAGTAGTGCGTCCCGGCGGAATCCCATCGACCTCCGTCTCCGCGGCGGGCTTGCACATCTCCTTGATGCGCTCCCAGTTTTCAGCAACCTTCTTCGTACCCTGACCAATGCCATATCTGACTACCGGGTTCTGCAGAAGCCGATAGACCAGCACGATACCGCGCACAGTACCGTCAATCAGTCCCGCCGAGAAATGGCATCCGCTACATACGGTCGACGTGCCAAGGAAGTTGTCGCCCAACAACCGACGCGTGCCCTGGAGATTGGCGGGCGGCCCTACCGGGGAGTCACCATAATTGTAGTTATCGATCCACTGGTTGATCTCATCGCTGCTGATCGGAATGTCCGTTCCGTCGTTCAGATCAAGAACGCTGCCGTCCTTTGCAACCGTGCCCGTACGCGACACGACCTGGCCGTCTGGTGAATAGCCGAACCTGACCTTGAACACGCGGCGGATACCGCCGTTTGCAGGACTCGCATATTCCATGAATTTGAATAGGTCAATGCGTGCGCGCCTGTCGTAACGAAGATAAAAGTCGCCAGTTGGGTTATAGCCGTACAGAACACGGTGAGCCGCATCACGCGAGATCATTTCCGTAGCGTCCTGAATCTCGCCTAGAGCGATGATCGCAAAGGCGTTACCCGTTGCGTCGCGCGTGACTTTCCATTGTCCGGCGACCTTTCCGTTCGCCATCTGCTGAACGAACGCGAGCCGGTTAAATGCGTCATAGGTCATCCCGTACGCCATCGCCACGCCGTCCGCCTTTCCTGCGTCGAAAGCGCTGGCTCCGGTCGGGTCGGTAGTCGGTATCTCGCTAACCCCAGTCGTATTGCCGTTCGCGTCGTATACGAAAGACTGGATCAATCTGGGTGACGCAATCATCGACGGACGCAGACTTGTTGCGTCGGCATAACGGATCGTGGATATCGACGTACCGTACGCACTTCTCACTATTGCCCGAACTGGCCGTCCAGTGTCGTCGTAGCTGTATTCGGAGGTGCCGCCGCTTGCGTCTGCGTCTTTCAGGAGATTGCCCGACGCATCCCAGGTCGAGCTGCTATTGCCCGCCGTGGACGTGGTCCCGGTAGGTCGCAGCATCCCGCCAATCGACGACATACTCAGCGTGGTGGCGCCTTTGCTACCGGTGATGACGGTCGAGCCAGTGTTATAGGCAAACTGCACGTTTTGCGCGGCGTTGGGATGGCTAACCGCCGTGGCCCGTCCCTGAGCATCGTAGCTCCACGTCGCAACGCGGTTGCCCGCCTCATCGATCTCGCCAGTCAGCGCATTCTTGAAACGCGCGTCGTCGTAGACATAGCGGCGGGCATAGCCATCAGGCCAGGTGACCGAAACGAGATTGCCACTTGCGTCATACCCGTACTGCGTCATGCGACCCAACGGGTCGTTCAGGCGTGAAAGACGGTTCTTGTCGTCATAGTCAAGGCGAAGTGTGATGTCGTTGTTCGCGTCCGTGCCTGCTGCATGCTGTGTGATCGTGGTCAGCAGCCCTGAGCCGCCATAGGTCAGCGTTCGGACAAATCCTGTCTTCAGGCTCTCCGAAAGCAACACGCCCTGGGCCGAATACGATTCGACGGTATCGGTCTTGAGATCGGTCAGCGTCCATCCGGAGCCGTTCTGTATCAGCGCAAGGCCGGTAAAGCCCGCTGTACGCCAGGTGCCGGCTGACCAGTTGAATGTGACAGGCTCACTGTTCCCGCGATACGCAAGCACTTTGGACGAGCTACCGCTGTTAGCGTTAGCGAGTCCCAGGTTGCGTTGCCAGCTATGGAACCAGACCGGTCCCATCGCCGTGGCGGAATTGCCTAGTGACTTGGATCGGTAGGTCCGTGTAAACCGCATCGGAATGTCGTCGCCGCTGACAAAATCCTCTTCAGTCAGGGTGACAGCACCGTTGCCCGGATACACCGGGTCAGCGACGGGGCAGCTCGCTTCTGGTTCTTCCGTAGTGGGTGTCGCGCACCACGCGTCGATAAGCGGCAAACTAGCGCAGTTGTAGTATTGGATGCCGCCTGGTACGCCGGCGTAAGCATCCCAACGGCAGGTGGGCGAGCCCGGCTTCGCACCGGTTGCTGTCCACACCGCGTTGCAATCAGCCGCGTTTGCGCCGAACGCGAACATCAGCAACATGAATGCGGCCAGCAGGCGCCCCGCTATGCCTGCTGGATTCTCAGTAACTCTGTTATTTTTCATAGTCATCCTTATTTGTTGTGCTTGATTGAAGCCCAAGCACCCTATAAGGAGCACTCCATCCCCCGCTATCCGACAATTCCTAAAATTGCGTGTCCTTTATGCCAGTACAAACGTTGCCCTCAAACCTCCTACGCAATCCGTAGGGAATTGCGCAAGAGCCCGTCAGTCATCAACGCGCCGCGGTGAAAAAACCAGAGCGTCAGACGGGGAATATCCGTACATGGAAGTGATTAGACGCCGGCACCCAAACGAGGGCCAACTGGAAGGGAAGAGACGGGCCGCGTGGCATGCCGCCCGAAAGGGATATAGGTAGCGCAAGAAAGCGCTACGAGACTAATCGCGATACAAAGTGCGATTTCAAAAAATCAAACCCGCGAAGAACGGGCTAGACCACACTGGCTAGCCGTCCGATCGGCGGCCACAAAGTTATCCCCAGTTTTTGTTCAGAAGGCTGTGGATAACATCCCCACAACCACGCTAAGTACTTGATGCACTTCACTTCCAGCACGGTGCGCGCCGAAAGACGCTTTTCCATCACCCAGCCGCAATCTCAAACCAGGCGCCATGCGTGCGATCACGATCAAACACCCGCGACTCCGCATTGCCGTCGGCGCGCAGCGCGACACCAAATACCCCTTCCCCACGCGTGGCGAGTTGCCGGCGCAACGTCGCGCCTTCGGTGGTGACGCTCGCGGCATCGACATGCACCGGGCTCAACAACACAACAGACGCATCGCCAATCGACACCGTCGCCGACACCGCTCCCAGCCCCGGCAAGGTCACCGGCCGTCCCTCAGTCGCCCCAAAACCAAGCAACGCCCGATACCGCCGCACACTCACCTTCAAATCCTCCACAGCAACCGTCAAACTCGCCACCCCTCGCACGCCGTTCGCATGTTCACGCACTGCGCCTTCAGCCACACGCAAATCGCGCGGCGTGATATCCCCGCACAGGAATGGCAAGTCACTGGTCTGCGGCCGGCCGGTCTGCCACTCGAGCCGAGCACCGTCCGGACGCACACGCCCACCCGCCTGCGGACCGTCGTATCGCAATCCTCGCCCATGCGCGGCGTCGATCACGGCGCCCACGCTCGACGGCAACAACGCGTAATCGACAAAGCCATCGCCGTGACGCTGCCCCACGTCCCACCAACGACGCTGCGGCGCCGCTTGGAGGAAAGCGATCAGCTCGATGTAACTGCCGTCGGCAAAACCGATCAACGCGTTGTGCGTCACGCCATCGGCATGTGTGCCACCTTGTTGCACGGTGAAACCGAGTACAGTGAAATCTTCAATGGTCTGCGTCAGGTCGTGGACGCGAATGACGATGTGATCGAGTAAAAGGCTCATGGCGTGAATGTCGTGAATGATCGGATCGTTTGACGGGCGATGGAACGCCTACTTCTGCGCGACCGTCGCCTTGCTCTCAAGCAACGCCCACTTGTCGTTCTTCACCACCACGTTGATGTTCTTCACGCCGATCACACGACGCGTCGCCGGATCGAAATTAGCCTTGCCGAACACGACGCTCGGAATGTCATGCAGCTTCGGCAGCGCATCGCGCACGGCTTTGCGGTCGGGGCCACCGGCGCGCAGCGCATAGGCGGCAATGATGACAGCGTCATACGCATAGGCGTTGAACGCGTCCGGCTCGCGGTGGTATTTCGCTTCGAAGCGTTGGACGAAGCTCTGCACCTCAGGCCCGGATTCACCCGGGAAAAAACTGGTGTTCGTCGCCACGCCGTTGACAGCCGCACCGCCGAGTTCGAGGAATTTCGGCGAATACACGGAACTGGCCGCGGCGATCGGCAGGTTGATGCCGCTCGTCCGCGCCTGGCGGGCGATCTGCGCGCCGTCCGAGTAGTACGAGATCAGCACGATACCGTCTGGGTTGGCAGCGCTCACGCGCACCAGCGTCGCGCGGAAATCTTTCTCGGCCGGCTGATAACCTTCGGCCGCAACGACTTGCGCGCCGCGATCATTGGCGGCTTTGACGAAGACGTCCTTGCTGGTGCGTCCCCAGTCGCTGTTCAGATAGAGCACGGCGATGCGCTTGAGGCCGAGCGTTTTCACCGCGAGGTCGGCGAGCAGCGGCTGGGCGTCGGCCTGACTAACCGAGGGACTCCAGATGTAGTCGCCGCCTTTGGTGAATTCAGGATGCGAGTTGGTAAAGCCGAGCTGCACAAGGCCGGCATGCTGGTAAATCGGCGAGGCGGCCATCGAAGCCGTACTGGAGAAATCGCCGAGTTCGATCAGGATGCGCGGGTCGCTGACGAATTTCTGCGCGATCGTGATGGATTGGCGCGGGTCGCTCTGGCTGTCCTCGAAGGCATAGTTCAGCGGGCGGCCGTTGATGCCGTTGTGGCTGTTGATCTCATCCAGTGCGAGATCGAAGCCGGCCTTCCATTGCGCGCCGTACTGAGCGTTCTGACCGGTCAACGGACCGCTGACGCCGATCAGGATCGGGGCGCCCGACAGTGGCGCTGCTATGGCTATTGTTGTCGTCGTTATTGCCGATGCGGCCAGCAGCAACAGTGCCGTGATGTGAGTGGCCCATGATGGGCGCGGGCTTGATGTGTTCGACATGGCTCCAGGCTCGGTTTGCTTGAGATTGGAGTGAGTGTCGGATGTGCCTCGGCTTCGGGCAACCAAGCGATTGGCATATCGTTATGCTGCTGGGGAACTTGTCCACAGAAAATGTTCGCAAGCCTGTGGATAACATTCTGGCAAGCGCGCCAAGTACTTGATGTATTGGGCTTCTCTTGCGCTGCACGTCGGCGTGACCGCCTACGCGGTCACGCCCTTCGCGTTAAAAAGTAAGCGGCTTCGTCGCAGCCTTCGCGGTCACGCCGCTTGCATCAAAGGTAAGCGGACTTCGCCACGCTGCGGTTCGCGGGCGTCAGCAGTTTGCTCCGTTCAACCAGGGCGCCAAACAACAGCCCAACGGTCGTCCACATAATCACCTGCATCCCGATTGCCGCGACGCGGAACTTCCACAACAGCACCGCCGGGAAGGCCGCCGGCACTTCGTTGATCACCGGCATCGACAACTGCACAGCAGCAATGATCACGACAAACACCACGCCGGCCACGATCGAGCCATTCCACGCGCCCAGCTTCAGCGCCGCGCGCCGCCGCACCTTCAGCGAGAACACCATCGCGGCCAGCGAGATCGCGATCATCAGGAAGAACAAGCCAGTCCGCATGCCGATCGTCTCGGGGTCGCCCACCGAGGGAGGATTTGCCGGATATTTGATGTTCGGGACAATCACCAGTGTGATAAAGGCGCCAAGCGCCAACCATGCGGACAACGCGCGCGCGCTCAACGCACCGACGCGTCCATATGCATACGCAAACACCAGTGAGAAAAGGCCACCGAATGCAGCGCCATACGTCACCACGCCCGTCAACAATCCCAGCCCGGCTTGCGTGTCGCGGCTCACCAGTTCGGGTTCAGGCGCTTCGCCTTTGGCGGCGTCGGCTTTTTCTTCGAAGGAAATCGCCTGATCGACCTGCGGTTCGCCTACCACTCTGGCGAAGCCGAACGTGAGCAACCCTGCGGCGATGCCTGCAAGCATCCCGCGTACCAACAATTTACCAACCATGTTTAACTCCGTTAGTGGCAGGGAAAGCCGAGCAGATGGCGGCCGTCGTGCACGAATTCATGCACATACATACCCGGCACCAGCGACGTGGCACCTTCTTCCGCACCAACGAAATAAATTGCGAGCAACAACAGCAAACCACCGAACACCACCCAAGGCAGCAACTCGCGCAGCGGAATCGGCGTGGGTTGAGCGACGGGTTGAGTCGTGGGATCGAAAACAGCATCAGTCATGATGGACATCTCCTGGGGGTAACGCGCCCCGATAGTCGATTGAAGAGGGAGGGTGCGAAGCTCAGGTCTGGCTTTCGGCTGTGAATGCCGATTACAGTGGCGCGACCGCGCCGGGCTCTCACCGGCTTCCGTGCTTCGTAGTGCCGCTATTCTACGCGCTAAACTTTGCCTCCCGGCAACGTGAAGCAGCGTCCCGCTTTATTCCGATCTCTATGGAACTCAACTAAATGGACACACGGCTGTTACTGATCAGCCACGCATCGACCGCGGCGATGCGTGCGGCCCGCTTCCCCGCCGACGATCCGCTCGACGCACGCGGCCTCGTCGAAGCAGGCGCGGCACGTGCGTGTCTGTCGATTCCGGACCACGCGGCGGCTTTCGTCAGCCCTGCCGTTTGTGCGCGTGATACGGCGTCGGCCTTGGGTCTCGCTGCAACGGTCCACGAGGGACTGGCGGATATGGACTACGGTCGATGGCATGGCCGGCGCCTCGCTGATCTCGCCGTCGAAGCACCGCAATCCCTCGCCGCGTGGACACACGATCCCGACGCTGCCGCACACGGTGGCGAGTCATTCAATCAACTCGTGAAGCGGGTAGGACAGTGGCTCGATGCGCTAGACGATGCGTCGGGCAAGGAGGTAAACCGCTCAACGGAACGTGCATCAAGCAATGAAACGAATGGCGCAACAAACCATGCGCTAAGCACAGGCACAGACAGCGCGCCGCATCGCGATACGCAAAATATCGTCGCCGTCACGCACGCGCCGGTGATCCGGGCCGCCATTGTTCACGCGCTCGACGCGTCATCATCGATATTTCCACGCATCGAGATTGCGCCGCTCTCGATAGTCGAGCTACGACACTCACGACGCGGCTGGACCTGGTGGCCGGCGTCACAGTAATGGCGGACTCACATCACCGATCGACACCAAACAACGCGGCCAGCCCATGCGCCGACGCAAAAATCCCCTTCGCATCGTGCCCGACGCCGTCGATCACAAACGTACGACGCGTCGCCGCCCCTTCCGGATGTCGCAACGCCACATATCGCGCGTAAGCCAGCCCACGCTCCAGCCGATGAGCACCTTGCGCCCGCGCAGCGCATGAACGATCGAGTGCCGGATGTTGCGGATCGCAATCCGCGCCGCCAAGCAGCACGGTGACATCACGACGCGCATAGCGTGACTCGAGCTCATCAGCAGAACCAACGCCCTCTCTACTCGAAGCATAGGCAGGCAGATCCTCGAGCCCATACTTCCAGCGATTAAACGACGGACACGCCGTCGCATCGAACGCTGCGAACTCGCCGGACGCGGTTGGTCGAGTCGCATCGAAGTACACGTACGACGAAGGATTCGCGACCACATAGCGCAACGTGATCCCGCGCGCGACGAGCGGTGCCTCACCCTGCGTCACCACGGCATAGCGCTGCACCACCTGGCCACCACCCGAATGCCCTGCGATCACCACCTCGCTCAGCGACGCAAACTGCTCGCGCGACGCCAATGTATGCAAGATCGCGTCGAGTACCTCGAACGAACTGATCGGCGCCGGACCCTCGGCATTTTCGCCTCCCATCCAACTCGTCCACTCCCAATGCAGCGTCGATGGCGGCAACGCATGCGCGTCCACGTCCGCACTTGCGAGGAACTGCGGCACGATCAGCAGCGTGTCGGCAGCACTACCACCGGCCAGTGCGCACGCGCGCTCCGCCAGATCAAAGTACGCATCCGCATTGCGTAAGCGTCCGTGAATCAGAATCACCGCGCGCTTGACGTCGCGTATCGGCGCAAGCCAGTCGTCGTTCGCGAACACCGGCACGGTGCCGCTACCCGTTTGCGTCGCGACACTCAGATGCCGGCTCGCGACAACAGCGACCGGACGTTCATTCGGCGCGCGTTCGTCATCTGTGATCAAAGGCTGGGCCATGCAATAAGCTCTGGTTAATCCAATAAATCTAACGCGTGACGGCTAACGCGGCGCGGCGAACTTCGCACTTGCGTTGCCCGGCTCGCGTCCCGAGCGCGTGAAATACACCATCGCGAGCGACACGAAACCGGCAAAAATCAGATAGAAGGCCGGCGTCAAACTGCTGCCGGTCAGACGCGTCAAGCCGGTGATGGTGAGTGGCGCCATGCCGCCGAACAGCGTCACCGCAATGTTGTACGACAGCGCCACACCCGCCGAACGGCTACGTACCGGAAACAGCGTCGCGAGCATGCCGGGGTGCGAACCGGACATGGCGGCGAGGAACACCGTCGCGACCATCTGCGCGATGAACAGATGCCCCGGCGCCGGATTGGTCACGACGAAGTGATAAAGCGGATACACGCACACCATCCACGCAATCACGATCGGATAGAACAGCCGGTATGCGCCGTAACGATCAGCAAGCTTGCCGGACAGCGGAAACAGGAACAGATTCAACACACCCGACACAAACGCGCCGAGCAGCGCCGTGGACACCGGCAGATGCAATTGCCGCTCGACATACACCGACAGATAGGAATGCCACACATAATTGGTCGCCGCACCGATGATGATCACACCCATCGCGCAGATCGCCGCGTCGCCGTTGTCGCGAAAGAACTGACGCACCGTCACGCGCGGCGGCTTGTCCTTGTGATCGAGCAAACGCTCGAACTCCGGCGACTCGGCCACACGATGGCGGATGTAGAAACCGAACGGTCCCGCCAACGCGCCGAACAGAAACGGCAGACGCCAACCCCACGCAACCAGTTGTTCGTGCGTAAGCTGCGTGGTCAGCAGATAACCGACACCGGATGAAAGCAGCAACGCAAACGCCTGCGCCGACATATTGAAGCTGCCATAGAACATCTTCTTGTGCGGCGGCGCGTACTCGACGAGCATCGCCGACGCCGTCGCGAACTGCCCGCCCACCGAGAGACCTTGCAACAGCCGCACCAACACCACAAGCAACGGCGCGGCAATGCCGATGCTGGCATAACCCGGCGTGAGGCCCATCAACAGCGTGCTCGCCGCCATCGAAATGATGAGCAGCGAAAGCGCCGTGCGCCGCCCCGCCCGGTCAGCGTAAATACCGAACAGAATGCCGCCGATCGGCCGCACGATAAAGCCGACGGCGAACGTGGCCAGCGTCAGCATGATCGACACGAAACCGCTGCCGCCTGGAAAAAACACTTGCGCGATGATCTTGGCGAAATAGCCGTAGATCAGAAAATCGAACCACTCGAGCCCGTTGCCGAGCACCGAAGCGAAGATCGCGCGCCGCACCATCGACGGGCTCAAGCCGTTCGATGCCTCCGCGGTGGGCTCCGTCCCCTCACGCTGATTCAAGCTCGCCTCGCTCATTGCTCGCATCCTTGGGTGTCGAACATCGCTGACAGTGCGCAGACCGACGTCAGCATGCGCGCGCCGTCGTGGCCGACGCCCGGCACGATATGAAAGCTCTGGTTCAAGCCTTCAGGATGACGCGACTGAATGTACCGGTAATACGCTTCTGCGCGCGCGAAGCGCTGCGGACCTTGCGCTTCGGCCGCACAGCTTCTATCGAGCGCGCTTTGCTGCGGATCGGTATCCGCGCCACCGACCAGGTAGTCGATCCGGCGCGACGCATAGGTCGCTTCGAGTTGCGCGGGCGAGCGGTCGTCGAGGTACGGCGGCCGATTGTCCATGCCGTATTTCCACTGATTGAAGTCAGTGCATTGCGCGGCGTCGAACGGCGCCGCGACACCTTGCGCATTCGGCCGTTGCGCATCGAAATACGCATACGTCGATGGGTTCGCCACCACGTAGCGCACGTCGATACCTTCACGGGTCAGCACGTCGATGTTACGCGCCGCCACGGCGTAACGCTGCACGACCTGTCCGCCGCCCGAATGCCCTGCGACCACGACGTGCTGCAGATTTGGAAACAGCTTGCGATCCGCGAGGCGCGTAACAATCGCGTCCAGCACCGCGTACGAACTGATAGGCAGCGGCGCGCGCGCCGCTTCGCCGCCCATCCACGCGTCGCCCTTCCAGCGCAGCAGATCGGCCGGCTCGTCATGTACGCGCATGTCGAGCGTGGCGAGGAACTGCGGTGCGACCAGAAGCGTGCTGTCGGCGTCCGCATGAGCAGCTTCGCGTGCATTTTGCGCAGTGCGGAAGTACACGTCGGCGTTGCGCAGTTTGCCGTGAATCACGATCACCGCACGCGTCACCTGCGGCTGCGCGACGTTCCAATCTTTCGACAGATACAGCGGAAATTCAGCTTGCCCTTGTGGCGTGTCGATCACGAACCGTGTATCCGAGATCGTCGCCACAGGTTTCAGATGGGACTTATCAGCATTCACCGCGAATACCGGTTGTGCGAGCAATGTCAGCATCGCGGCGCCAACTGCCAAGCCGCCCGTCGCCAAACGTCGTGAACGATTGAATGTCATGCAGCTTGCTCCTGATTACTGTGCACCGTCTTGAACGCGGCGCATCGTCGAATCCGTCGCTGAAAAGCCCCAAAATCCAGAACCGGCATTAGCCGACGCGATGAACCAGATCGTAGGACCGGGCGGGGCAAATGTAAAATACCTGTTTTTTGCACCCCCCATATTTATAAAATATGGCAATGACCAGAACGTAAAGCGGCCAGGGAGACGGAACACCATGGAGCTTCGCCACTTGCGCTACTTCCTGGCGGTTGCCGAGGAAGGCCAATTCACGCGTGCGGCCGAGCGGCTGGCGATGCAACAGCCGCCGCTCTCACAGCAGATTCGAACGCTGGAAGAAGAGATCGGCTTCGAGCTGTTTGTGCGCATGCCGCGCGGCGTGACCTTGACGCCCGCGGGGCAGACCTTTGCCGAAGACGCGCAACGCTTGCTGCTGGATCTGCAGCAGTCGGTGGACAAGGCGCACCGGATCGCGCGCGGCGAACTCGGCACGATCTCGATCGGCCTCACCAGTTCGGCTGCGTTCCATCCCTTCACGACGGAGACGATCCGGGCCTTTCGCGCGGTGTGTCCCGAAGTCGCCGTGGAGCTGGCCGAGCTCAACGCGGCGGAGATTATCGAGCGTTTGGCCGCGGGGCAGATTCAGGCCGCGTTTCTCCGCAAGCCAGTCGATGCGCGCGAGGGCGTGGCGTTCGAGTTATTGCTCGACGAGCCGATGGTGGTGGTATTACCTGTCGGGCACCCTTTGCTAAAGGGGGCGGGCAAAAAACGGCCACAAGTATCGTTGAAGGCGCTGGCGCACGAGGACTTCATTCTGGTCCGCCGGCCGGGAGCACCTGGCATGTATGCGGACATCCTAGCGGCCTGCCGGCAAGCCGGATTCGTGCCGCGGATTGCGCGCGAGGTGCCGCGCATGGTGTCGGGGATCAATCTGGTCGCAGCAGGGTTAGGGGTCACGCTGGTGCCCGCGTCGATGCAACGTTACGACCAGGTGGGAACGGTGTATTGCACGTTGATGAATCCTGCGAAGTTGAGCGCCCCACTGCATCTTGCCTACCCTGCGGGACTACGCAATAGCGCTGCGACCCGCTTCATCGAACTGGTGAAGGCGCGCATTCACGGCTGAACGCGCCGGGCTCTTGCGCCATCGCTAACGCCACAAAGGCCCGTGTCACAAAAAATCCCCAATTCAATAGTTTGCTAACGAATTTTTTACAAATACAATACCGGCCATGTCGAATCTCGATGCCTTGCGCCGCACCGTTAGCAGCACCCTGGTCGTCGCTGCCAGAAAATGGCGGCGTACCAGCCATGGCGTGCTCGCGGCCTTTAACGTCTCCGAAGCGTGCGCCACGCCGCTCCTGACCGCCAGCCGGCTCGGCGAAGCGGTGCGGCAGGTCACGCTGGCCGATCACATCGGTATTGAAGGGCCCTCGCTCGTGCGACTGCTCGATCAACTGTGCGCCGCCGGCCTGATGCGCCGTGACGAAGATCCCGAAGACCGGCGCGCCAAGACTGTGGCCCTCACCGATGAAGGCCGCGCCGTCACCGCGAAAATGGAAGAAGAGCTTAATACGTTGCGTGCGCAAGCTTTGAAAGGTATCTCGCGCAGCGATCTCGAAGCGACCTTGCGGGTGCTGGCCGCTTTCACGGCCGACGCAGCGGCGCCGCACAATACCGGCGACGCCAAGTAACGGTTTATGGCCTATCCCACCATTCGCGACTGGCTGTTCTCCGTCAAGACGTTTGCCGCGGCGATGATCGCGCTCTACATCGGCCTCGCGCTCGAGTTACCGCGGCCGTACTGGGCGATGGCCACCGTCTACATCGTATCGAATCCGTTTGTCGGCGCGACCCGCTCCAAGGCACTTTATCGTGCGCTCGGCACCGCGCTCGGCGCGTCGGGCGCGGTGCTGCTGGTGCCGCCGTTCGTCGAATCGCCGTATCTGTTCAGCGTGGTCGTCGCGTTGTGGATCGGCACGATGCTGTATCTGGCGGTGGCTGACCGCACCGCGCGCAGCTACGTCTTCATGCTGGCGGCCTACACCATGCCGATCATTGCATTGCCTTCGGTGACGAATCCAGGCGGCGTGTTCGATCTGGCGATCAGCCGCACCGAAGAGATCACGCTCGGCATCGTGTGCGCCAGCATTGTCGGCAGTTCGCTGTTTCCTAGCCGGCTCGCACCCACCATTATCGAGCGGACCGACGCGTGGTTTCGCGACGCTGCGTTCTATGCGACCGAAACGCTGTCCGGGCGCATTGCGGGCTCGGCAATCTCGGGGGCCCGCCAGCGGATCGCGTCCACGATCAACGGACTGGAACTGCTGCTGAGCCAGCTTGCCTACGACCATACCCGGCCAGACATCCTGACCCGCACTCACGAGTTGCGCGGGCGCATGCAGTTGCTGCTGCCGATGATGTCGGCGCTGGCCGATCCGCTGATCGCCCTCTACAACAGCGGCCGCCAGACATGGCCGGAGGGTCTCGAAGCGTTGCTCAACGACGTCACCAAGTGGTTCAATGCGCCGCTTCCCGCGGCCAGCGAGGGCTATCATCCCGACGCGGCAGCCAACGCATTGCGCGAGCGCATCGCCGCGATGCAGCCGTCGCCGGCCGCCCTCGCGAACTGGGACGGCGCGCTGCTTTCGAACGCGCTGTGGCGTTTGAAACAGGTGATCGATGTGTGGCAAGACTGCCGCTCGCTGCGCATCATCATCACGCGCGAAGAAGGCTCGTGGCGGCCACGCTTCCGCCATTGGCGACTAGGCGGCACCGAGCGGTTCTTCGACCGCGGCATCATGCTGTTTTCAACGGTTTCCGCGGGCACCGCGGTGATTATCGCGTGCAGCCTGTGGATCAGCTCAGGCTGGGCGGACGGCGCCAGTGCGGTGACGCTGGCAGCGGTCGCCTGCTGCTTCTTCGCCGCGCTCGACGAACCCGCGCCCATGGTGTTCAGGTTCTTCGTCGCCACGGCAATCGCCGTGGTGGCCGCCGGCATTTATCTGTTCGCCGTACTGCCGCATGTGCATGATTTTCCGATGCTGGTCATCCTGTTCGCCGCGCCGTTCATTCTCGTCGGCACGTTAATCCCGCGGCCGCAGTTCAATATGGTCACGGTGCTGGTGGCCGTCAATACCGCCACCTTCATCAGCATTCAGGACGCCTATTCGGCCGACTTCCTGATCTTTCTGAACAGCAATCTCGCGGGCCTCGCAGGCTTGCTCTATGCCTATCTGTGGACCCGCGCGACGCGCCCGTTCGGCGCCGAACTTGCGGCCTCACGGCTGTTGCTCTCGAGTTGGGCCGACGTGGTGCTGACGGCGTCCACACGGACCATCGAAGACCCTCGCAATCTCGCCGCGCGCATGCTCGACCGCCTGATGCAGCTAATCCCACGCCTTGCCGCCACGGATGACCATCGCCATCCGTCGATCGAAAGCTTCCGCGATCTGCGCATCGCGTTCAACGCGCTCGATTTGCGTCGCCTTACCGCCAAGCTCGGTGGCGAAGCACCGGCCGCGATCGACCATGTCCTCGAAGACGTGCGCCAATACTTCGAAACCTGCATCGACCAGCGCAAGCGCCAACCGGTGCCCGAAAGCCTGATGACGTCAATCGACGCAGCCGTGGCACGCGTCACGGGACAAGGGCTCGCCAATGCCGGCGCGCCGAGCCCGACCTCGCAAACCTCAGCCCGCCATTTGCGCGACGCGTTGCACGCGCTGGTCGGCTTGCGTCTTTCGCTGTTTCCGGCCACGCTAATCACACCCACGCCGCCCGAACCGGAGGCCGTCGCCTGATGCGCCCGTCCCGCAACCCGATCCACCCCTTTCCCAGTTCCCGCGATGATCGGTGAAATCGATATCTTCGGCGTGTTCGTGCCGGCCGTGCTCGTGCTGATGTTGATCGCCTATCTGATCAACCTGGCCATCCGCACGGTGCTCGCACGCGTCGGCTTTTACCGCTTCGTCTGGCATCGCTCCATCTTCGATCTCGGCATCTATGTGCTGGTGCTGGGCCTTGTCGTCGTCGTTTCGCACAGACTAATAACGTGAAAAAAACCTGGTTCTCCGTCGGTCAAATTCTGCTGACCCTGATCGTTGTCGTGGTTGCAGCCTTCGTGCTGTGGAAACTGGTCGCCTACTACATGTTCGCGCCGTGGACTCGCGACGGCCACGTGCGCGCCGACGTGATCCAGGTCGCGCCGGATATCTCGGGGCTGATCTCATCGGTCGAGGTGATCGACAACCAGCAGGTCAAGCAAGGCCAGGTGCTGTTCGTGATCGATCAGGCCCGCTATGCACTCGCACTGCGCCAGGCGCAGGCCACCGCGCAGCAACGCCGCGCCACCCTCGATCAGGCGCGCCGCGAAGACGCGCGTAACCACCAGCTCGGCAACCTCGTCGCGGCTGAAGTCGCCGAAGAAAGCCGCTCGCGTGTCGAAACGGCGGAGGCTGCGCTCGCCGATGCGAACGTCGCGATCGATACGGCCAAGCTCAATCTGCAACGCACCACCATCGTGAGTCCGGTCGACGGTTATCTGAACGACCGCGCACCGCGGACCGGCGAGTTCGTCTCCGCGGGCCGAGCGGTGCTGGCGGTGGTGGATATGCATTCGTTCCGGGTCGACGGTTATTTCGAAGAAACCAAGCTGCGTGGCATCGACATCGGCCAGCGGGTCGATATCCAGGTGATGGGCGAGCCCAAGGTGCTGCGCGGTCACGTGCAAAGCATCGTCGCGGGGATTGAAGATCGTGACCGCACGCAAGGCTCGAATCTGCTGCCGAACGTGAACCCGGCATTCAGCTGGGTGCGGCTTGCGCAACGGATTCCGGTGCGCGTTGCGCTCGACGAGGTGCCGGCCGACTTCCGCATGATCGCCGGACGCACGGCGACGGTGTCGGTGCTCGATCTGTCGCCAACCGGCAAGCCTCGGTCGGCTGCGGGTGCTTCGGGGACTGTGGATGCATCGGCGGCGTCGGCTTCGACGTCGGCTGCCTCTTCGGCTTCGGCAACGTCCGCTGTTCCGGCTGCTTCTACTACGCAGCCGGCATCGGCTGCCGTCATGTCGGGCGCATCGCAATGAAGCTGTCGCGCACCCTGCCCTTATTGCCGCTGTTGTCGCTGTTGCCTTTGGCCGTCGCGCTCAACGGCTGCATGAACGTCGGCCCCAATTACTCGCTGCCGAAGCAGGCGCTGATCAACGCGCCCCTCGCCAACGCGCCGATCGAAGGAGCCGATGCCAAACTGACCACCCGGCAGAACGTGCCCGCGGTCTGGTGGAAGCTCTATGACGATCCGGTGCTGAACAGCCTCGTCGACCAAGCGCTGCAATCGAATACCGACTTGCGCGTCGCTGCAGCGAACCTCGCGCGTTCGCGTGAAGCGCTGGGTGTGGCGCAGGCTCAAGGCGGCTTCTCCGGCAAGAGTTCGGTGCTACTCGAACGTGCGCAGGAATCGGCCGAGCAGTATCTGCTCTTCAACAAACTGCCGGTCACTAACGAAGGCGACATCGGTATCAGCATCTCGTACGAGATCGACCTGTTCGGCAAGCTGCGGCGTGGTGTCGAAGCGGCGGCGGCGGATACGGAATCCGTGCAGGCAGCGGGCGATCTTGCGCGAATCACGGTGGTCGCGGACGTGGTGCGCTCTTACGTCGACCAATGCTCGGCCGCCGAGGAACTCAGGGTTGCGCAGCAGTCGCTGGCACTGCAGAAGGAGCGTGTGGATGTGTCGCGCCGGCTGCGCGACGCGGGCCGCGGCAATCAGCCCGATGTGACGCGTGGCCAGACCCAGGTCGATACCTTGGCGGCGGATATTCCACGCTACACGGCGCGCCGCCAGATCGCACAATACCGGCTCGCAGCGCTGCTGGCTCGCGCACCGTCCGATTTGCCGCCGGCCGTGCTGGCCTGTAGCACGCTGCCGCAGATCCGTCAGCCGATTCCGGTCGGCGACGGCGCCGCGCTGCTCAAGCGTCGTCCGGACGTGCGCGAGGCCGAACGTCAACTGGCGGCTTCGACAGCGCGCATCGGCGTCGCTACGGGCGCGTTGTATCCGACGGTGAGCATCGGGGCATCGGCGGGTTTGACGGGGATTCTGGAAGATCTCGGCACGTCGCCGACGGCACGCTGGGCCTTCGGTCCACTGATCAGTTGGACCTTCCCAACGAATGGCGCGCGTGGCCGTGTGCGCGAAGCGGAAGCGTCGAGCAACGTGGCGTTGGCGAAGTTCGACGGCGTGGTGCTGACCGCGCTGCGCGAAACCGAAACCAGCCTCGCGACCTATGCGTCCGACTCCGCCCGCGCCGACGCTTTGCGCGCCGCGTTGAAGTCGGCCGCCGAGTCGGCGGATGAAACCCATCGGCTGTATCGCGCCGGACGCGAGTCGTTCATTTCGGATCTGGATGCGACCCGCACGCTGACCTCGACGAAATCTCAAGTGGCGGCCGCGGAGGGCCAGGTGGCGATCGATCAGGTCAACCTGTTCCTCGCGCTCGGCGGTGGGTGGGAGACCGATGCGCCGACGGCGCCTGACGCTGCGCTGCCTAACGCGGCGACTTCCGCTGCTGCGGCGCCGGCCAAGACCGTGCCGACGGCGGCCACCCAAGCGCCTTGATTGACGCCACCGTAACCGCTGCCAGGAGCCCGGCTGGCCCAGCAGCATCGCGATAGCCGGTCCCAAGGTTTATTTTTGACAAGCTTTCTTTTACCTTTCAATTGAGGTTAAATACGAGCCTTCAACTACACGTTTAGAAGGGGGCACGTATGTCGAATTTCATGCAAGGCGCAGCGACGTTGGGCGGCTGTATCGGCATTTTCACGGTGGTGGTCGCGGTCGTGGAGATGCTGGCGAATTGAGCCCGCTGGGCTCGTGATCGGCTCACCCAGGCGCCCGCGCCTGCGGTATTGCCGGCCCTAAGCGGGCCGCCGTTTCGCGGCCGCCTGGTGAATCGCCGCCCGCACCCTCGGATACGTGCCGCAACGGCACACGATGTTGGACATCGCCGCATCGATGTCCGCATCGGTGGGATTGGGCTTTTCCTTGAGTAGCGCGCAGGCCGCCATCAGTTGCGCACTCTGGCAATAACCGCACTGCACCACGTCGAGATCGATCCACGCCGCTTTTAGCGCCTGCGCTTCGGCGCCCTGCACGCCTTCGATGGTCGTGATCTTCTGTGAGTGCAAGCTCGACATCGGCGTCTGGCAGGCAAGGCCCGCCTTGCCGTCCAGGTGGATCGTACACGCGCCGCAAATGCCCACGCCGCAGCCGAACTTGGTGCCGGTCATGCCGAGGTCGCAGCGCAGCACCCACAGGAGCGGCATATCCGGTTCGGCTTGCACGGCCACTGCCCGGCCGTTGATATTTAGCGATCCCATGCTTGTCTCCGTCAATCCAATGCGTTTCACGCGAGCCTCAACGGCAACGCGCGCAAGCGCTGGCCGGTCAGCGCGAACACTGCGTTGGCCACTGCCGGCGCGACCGGCGGCACGCCGAGTTCACCGACGCCTTGCGGGTGCATCTGGCTCGGCATGATGTCGGTTTCGATCACCGGACAATCGTTCATCCGCACGACTGGGAAATCGACGAAGTTCTTCTGCGTCACCACCCCGCCAACAATGGTGATTTCGTCCTGCAACGCAGTCGACAGGCCAAACACGATGCCGCTCTCCATCTGCTGACGAATCAAGTTTGGATTCACTGGCAGTCCGCAGTCGATCACGCAGACCACCCGATGCACGCGAATCTGCTTGTTCGGGCCGACCGATACCTCTGCCACCTGCGCGACGACACTGCCGAACGCTTCGTGCAGCGCAACGCCGCGTGCCCGCTTGATGCCGTCGGCGGCATGCGCCAGTGGATGTCCCCAATCCGATAAGGCTGCAACGCGCCTTAACACCGCCAGATGGCGCGGATGCCGCGCGAGCAGCGCCGCGCGAAATGCAATCGGGTCCTGGCCTGTGGCTACGGCGAGTTCGTCGGTAAAGCCCTCGGTGAAAAACGCCTGGTGCGAATGGCCAACCGACCGCCAGAATCCAACCGGTACGGGCAATTCGACGATCTTGTGCGCCACGCGCGCAGTGGGCCATTCGTAGGGCTGATCGAACGCGCCTTCGCAAGTGGTTTTGTCGATGGGAATGCGGGGCACGCCGTAGTAGCGCGCGAGCGCGTCCGGCACGATCGCCTGGCTTGCGGACGTGGCATGCCACGCGACCAGCTTGCCGTCTTTGTCGAAACCGGCCTTGAGCCGCGACACGCACGCCGGACGATAGAAATCGTGGGTGAAATCCTCCGCACGCGACCAGATTGTTTGTACCGGGCGGCCGCCACCCTCGCGCGCAATCGCCGCAGCTTGTGCGATGAAATCGAGTTCGAGACGGCGCCCGAAAGCACCGCCGAGCAGTTGCGTTTGCACGTCGACTTTGTCGGGGTCGATGTTCAGCACTTTCGCGACGTGCTGGCGCGCGAGGCCCGGCATTTGCGTCGAGACCCAGACGGTCGCCGCGCCGTCCGCGACCTGCACGGTGCAATTGACCGGCTCAACCGCGCCATGCGCGAGATACGGTGCGTGGTACTCGGCAGTGACGGTTCGCGCCGCGCCGCTCAGGGCAGCATCGACGTCGCCGCGATGGTAGTAAGCGTGGCCGTCACTGTCGTCCAGTGCCTGCGCGAGCTGAGTGTCCACGCCTGCGCTCGACAGATTTGCTGCAGCACCGTCATTCCACACCACGTTGACGGCGCTGACTGCGTTCATCGCGCGAAACGCGTTGTCCGCGATCACCGCGACCGCGCCGCTGCCGCCCGCGTAGGGCGCTAACGCGAAGGCTTTGATGAACCCCGGCATTTTCGTGGCAGGCGAGGCGTCGAAATACGCCACCGTACCGCCTAGCGTGGGGCACATCACCACGCTTGCGTAGATGAGACCGTCGGGTAGCGCGTCAATGCCGAAGCGCGCCGTGCCGTTGATTTTCGATGCGGCTTCGATGCGTCGCATCGGTTTGCCGATCAGTTTGAAGTCCGCGGGATCTTTCAGCGCGACCTTCCATGGCAGCGGTTGCCGTGCAGCCATCGTGGACAGTTCGCCGAAGCTCGCCTTGTGGTCCGATGCGTGCAGTACGTACCCGCCTTCCGTACGGCATTCGCCGGCCGGCACCGTCCATTGCGCAGCCGCGGCGCCGATCAGCATCGCACGCGCCGAGGCGCCGGCTTCACGCATCGGCGTCCATAGATCGTTCATGCTCGATGACCCGCCCGTCATCATCGTGCCGGCGTCGCGCACCAGTTTGCTTGTCATCCAGACCGTGGCGCGCTTGATTGTGCTGTCGTCGTCCGGACGAAACGGCAGATCGTCGACGACGTTCTGCACGCTGTTGTAGATCTTGTCGATCGGCGAGTTTTCCACTCGGACCTGCGACCAGTCGGCGTCCAGTTCCTCGGCCAGCAGCATGGCGAGGCCGGTGTGGATACCCTGCCCCATTTCCGCTTTGCACATCACGATCGTCACACTGTTGTCGGCGGAAATTTTGACCCAGCCGTTGAGTGCGACCTGATTGCCCTCCACCGGCAGCGCCGTGGAAGTGGTCAGGCGCTGCCCCGGCGGCAGCACCGACCAGCCGACCAGCAAAGCACCGAGCGCGCCGGCGCCGCCTAGCAGGAAGGTTCTGCGCTTTAGCATCGTATGACTCGATCAGCTTGCACGTTGGCGGGGAAGCTGTGAAAGCGCGGATTGGCGCGGGGGTTTGTTTCGTCGGAACAGTATTAAGACGTAAGAGTGGGCGGGGGACTGAAAACCAGGGTTTCAGCCTATCCGTGCGGCGCTAGCTGATGCCCTTAGCCAAAAGAGCGAGCGCATGCTTGTGTCAGTTTATTAAATGTTATTCGTCGCGTGGCGGCACGCTGCAGTGCAACTGGCTTGAGCGGCGGAAAAATGCGGAAGATGGCGGATTTTTGCTAACTGTGCAAGTCGCTAAATACATTTCTAAACAAATTGCCGTCCGCTCTCGCGCATGATCGAGGCAGAGCTAACGAGCCCTGCGGCCCCCCAGCAAAGCAGATCTGGATCTAGCCAAAGCGCAATCGCGAATTGAAAGAGGTTAAGCCATGAGCAACCAAACATTTTCCAGCTCTGGAACGCCATCGAAGACACCCCAGAACAGGCACAAAACATGATGCTTCGATCGGCCTTGATGATGGCGCTCAAGGACCATAGCATCCGTGCCGGAATGAGCCAGGCAGATGCTGCCAGGCATTTCTGCGTCACTCAGCCGTGTGTGTCCGACCTCATGCGCGGCAAGATCAATCTGTTCTCGCTCGATGCATTGATCAATATGGCGGTCGCGGCGGACATGCGCATCGAGAGTAAAGCTTGAACGCAGTCTTGTCCGTCAAAGCCACGTCGTTGCCACGATATGCCCGAGTGCTAAATACAGCTAAACGCCCCCGAATTCATCCGCCCTCCCGAATCATCTCAATCAACGCCCGCAGTCCCGCAGGTATATGACGTCGCCCAGGATAGTAAAGACACAGCCCGTCGAACGCCGGCGTCCAATCTTCCAGCACACGCTGCAGCGTGCCCGCTTCCAGATCCGCCGCCACGTTCCATTCGGTCATATACGCCAGTCCAAATCCCTCGCGGGCCGCCTCCATGATGAGCAACGGCTCATCGAGCGTCAGCATGCCCTGCACATCCACGCTGAAAGCCTCGCCGCGTCGCTCGAACTCCCAGTGATAAATACGCCCGCTCGGCATGCGCATCCGGATACAACGGTGTGCACGCAGATCGTCCGGTGTGCGCGGCTTCGGATTTTCCTCGAAATAGGCGGGACTCCCAACGACTGCAAAACGCTGCGGCCGGTTGAACGGCACCGCGATCATGTCCTGCGGAACAATCTCAGCCAACCGAATGCCGGCATCGAAGCCCTCCACCACGATGTCGATCACGCGCCCCTCGGTGACGAGATCCAACTTCATCTCCGGATAACGTCGTAGGTATTCCAGCAGCAAGGGCATCACCTGGCGCGCCGCGCCCGTCGATGTGTTGATGCGCAGCGTGCCAGCGGGCGTGTCGCGATAGCTGCCGGCCTGCTCGATGGCCACGCGGATGGTCGACAACGCCGGCGCCACACTGTCGACGAATTGCGCGCCCGCTTCGGACAACGACACGCTGCGTGTCGTCCGATTAAAGAGCCGCACGCCGATGCGCGCCTCCAACGCCGCAATCGCATGGCTCAGCGCCGATGTCGACACGCCAAGTTCCGTCGCCGCTGCGCGGAAGCTGCGATGGCGCGCCACCGCGAGCACGCCTTCCAGTTCGCTCAAACCGGGCGTCTTCATTATCCCATCCTACTCAACGAATCATCCTCGATTATATGGCTAGTCAGCTCAATCCATTGAGCCTATCTTTGAGGCAACAACTTCTTGGATAGGAGCTTTCATGCAGCAAATCGACAAGGTTTATATCGACGGCGCGTTCGTCACCCCGCACGGCGAGGAGTGGTTCGATCTTCACAACCCGGCTAAGGAAACGGTGATCGGCAAGGTGCGTCTGGCCGACGCGGAAGACGCGCGCCGCGCGATCGCAGCCGCCAAACGCGCCTTCCCGGCGTTTTCCCGCACCAGCAAGGAAGAGCGGATCGCGCTGCTCGATCGCATGCACGCCGCGGTTCAAGCGAGAGAAGACGACCTGCTCGAAGCAATCGTCGAGGAATACGGTGCGCCGGCGTCACGCGCGCGCTGGATGGCGAAATACCCAGCGGACGTGCTGGCGGAAGTTATCAAGGTCTTACAGACCTATGAGTTCACGCGACGCGCCGGCACGGCCGACGTCGTCATGCAACCGCTCGGCGTCGCCGGACTGATTACACCGTGGAATAGCAATGGCGGCTTTATCTGCGGGAAGCTGGCTGCGGCGATTGCAGCGGGCTGCACGGCCGTCATCAAGCCGAGTGAAATGAGCGCGATCCAGACACGCATCATCACCGAGGCACTGCACGAAGCCGGCTTGCCCGCGGGCGTGTTCAATATCGTCACGGGCCGAGGCGACACGGTGGGGGCGGAAATCAGCGCGCATCCGGACGTGGCGAAGATTTCATTCACCGGATCGACGGCTGTCGGCAAGACGATCCTGCGCACCGGCGCGGAGACATTGAAACGCGTCACGTTGGAGTTGGGCGGCAAATCGCCGGTGGTCATACTCGACGACGCCGATTTCGCGGAAGCGGTGCCGTTGGCGCTCCAGGCAGGGTTCATGAACAGCGGTCAGGCATGTATCGCCGGTACGCGGATTCTTGTGCCGCAGAGTCGCCTTACGGAATTCGAAGAGCGGGTGCGCTTTGAAGTCGCCCGCACGCAAGCCGGTGATCCGCGCGATCCGGCTACGCAAATCGGCCCGATGGTCAGCCGCAAGCAGTGGGAGCGCGTGCAGCGCTACATCGGCATCGGCATCGGCGAAGGCGCGCGATTGATTGCCGGTGGCGAGGGCCGACCGGAAGGACTGGAGCGCGGCTGGTTCGTGCGTCCGACCGTATTTAGCGGCGTCAGCAACGACATGACGATTGCCCGCGAGGAGATTTTTGGGCCGGTGCTGTCGATCATTGCGTATCGCGATACCGAGGAAGCGATCGCAATCGCCAATGACACAAGCTATGGGCTGCAAGCCTACGTCGTCTCGGCCGATGCGGTGCGGGCTCGCGCAGTCGCCACTCGTATCGACGCAGGGCGTGTACTGATCAACACGTTGGCACACGAGCCGGCCGCACCGTTCGGTGGCTTCAAGCAATCGGGCATCGGGCGGGAATATGGCACGTTCGGGTTGGAAGCCTTCATGGAGCCTAAGTCGTTACTCGGCGTGAACTGAAAACAGGGCCTTGCTGATTGACGGGCGCGTCTGATCGCTCAGCAGGCGGTGCGTCAGCATTTGCATGACGCACCGCCGGATGCCTCACCGCCGGTTCGATCCCGACACGACATCGATCCACACAGCCAGCACAAGAATGCTGCCCTTCACGATCATCTGCCAGTACGCGTCGACGTCGAGCATGGACATGCCGTTATCCAGGCTCGCCATCACCAGTGCGCCGATCAACGCACCGTAGACTGTCCCGGAGCCGCCGCGCATCGACGTCCCGCCGATAAAGCACGCGGCGATCGCGTCGAGCTCGCCCATCGATCCCGCCGACGGTGAGCCGGCCGCGAGCCGTGCTGTATTGACGATCCCGGCGAACGCGCACATCAGTCCCATCAGCGCGAAGATGGCCAGCTTCACGCGGTTGGTATTCACACCGGACAGCCGCGTCGCTTCCAGGTTGGAACCCACCGCATAGATGCGCCGCCCGAAAACGGTCTGCGTCGCGATCCACGTGAAAATACCGAGCAGCGCGAGCAGCAGCAGAACCGGCACGGGAATCCCGCCATAACGGTCGAGCGTGGCGACAAACGCGGCCAGAATCACGCCCGCCCCGACCACCTTTGCAACATCCTGCCAGATCGGCACCACTCGCAATTTGTAGCGCTCGCGATTGCTTCGTTGTCGCACGGTCAGAAAGGCCAGCACGACAAACAGCACGACGGCCAGCGTATCGCCCGCAAGACGCGGCAAATACCCCTGACCGACAAACACAAAACCATCGGAGACCGGCGCAATCGTCGAGCCGCCGGTGACACCGAGCAGAATGCCGCGATACGCCAGCATGCCACCCAGGCCGACAATAAACGAAGGTACACGCCGGTACGTCGACCACCAACCGTTGAACATGCCGACGAGCACACCGAGCAGCATCACCACGGGCACGGTGACGCCGATCGGCCAGTGCCGGTTGACGTCGAGAATCGCCGCGACACCGCCGAGCAAACCGAGCAACGACCCGACAGACAGATCGATCTCGCCCGCGATGATCACGAACACCATGCCGCACGCGAGCATGCCGGTAATCGACATCTGCCGCAGCAGATTCGACAGATTGCGTGGCGTCACAAACGCGCCGTGCGTCAGAAAGGAGAAGAAAATCCAGATCACGGCGACGGCGATCAGCAACGCAAGAATCTTGTAGCGTGCGAACAGTTGCTGAATGCGCTGCGGGCCGCCGAAGGCGCCTCGCTGTACGGCGCCGTCGGCGGGTTGGGAAGTGACGTCGGGAGTCATGCGGCACTCGCTGCGGTTGGGTTCGTGGATCGCTGCACAGGACGGATTGCGGCGCTGAGAATGTCCTCTTGCGTGAGGCCGTCGTTGACGAAATCGCCACGCAATTCGCCTTCGCCGATCACCAGCACGCGATCGCTGATGCCAAGCACTTCAGGCAATTCGGACGACACCATCACGATCGACATGCCGCGCTGTGCCAGCTGAAAAATCAGTTGGTAGATTTCGAACTTCGCGCCGACGTCGACACCTCGGGTCGGTTCGTCGAGAATCAGCACTTTCGGATCGGTCAACAGCATGCGCGTCAGCACAGCCTTCTGCTGATTGCCGCCCGACAAGCTCGCGATCGACAACATCGGATGCGCGGCACGCACTGAGAGTCGCTTCATCTCCGTGTTGATCGTGTCGAGTTCGGCGGCGGAATCGATCCGGCCGCCCTTAGCGAAGCGTTGCAACACAGCAAGCGTGATGTTGTGGCCGACACTCAGACCCGGCACGATGCCGTGGCGTTTGCGATCTTCCGGCACCATACCGATACCGGCGCGAATCGCGTCGACAGGCGCACGAATCTTCAATGGCTTGCCTTCCATGACCACGGTCGCCTCGCTCGCACCCGGATACGCGCCGAAAATCGCCTGCATCAACTCGGTGCGCCCTGCGCCGACCAAACCGGCAACGCCGAGAATCTCGCCGCGTCGCAACGCGAACGATACATCGTTCACCCGCTTGCGACGCGGATTGGCGACGTCGAAACAGGTCACGTTGCGCGCTTCGAAGATCACGTCGCCGATTGGATGCGGTTCACGCGGAAACAGGTTCCTGATCTCCCGGCCCACCATCAAGGAGATGATGCGATCGGTGGTGAGCGCGCGCATTGGCTCGGTCGCGACATGGCGGCCGTCGCGGATCACGCTGATCGTGTCGCACACGGCCGCGACTTCATCGAGCTTGTGCGAGATATACACGCAGGCGACACCACGCCGCTTCAGATCGCGCACGATATCCAGCAGAATGTGTATCTCCGTAGCGGTCAGCGACGACGATGGTTCATCGAGGATCAACAGTTTCGCGCGCTTGTTCAGCGCCTTCGCAATCTCGATTAGCTGCTGGTGACCGCCACCGAAGTTCATTACCGGCTGCGCCGAGTTGATGCCGCTTATGCCGAGTTCGCGCAGCAGTTCATCGGCGCGCTGATACATCGCGGCGTAATTCATCCGGCCGCCTGGCAGCGTGATTTCGTTGCCGAGAAAAATATTCTCCGCGACCGAGAGTTCCGGTACCAGCATCAACTCCTGGTGGATGATGATGATACCGGCGCGTTCGGTGTCGCGGATGCTCGCGGCCTTCAGCGGTTCGCCTTCCCAGATGATTTCGCCATCCCAGGTCCCATGGGGATAGACGCCGGACAGCACTTTCATCAGTGTCGATTTGCCCGCGCCATTTTCACCGCACAAGCCCACGCACTCTCCCGGCGACACCGTCAGGTCGATGCCGTCGAGCGCCTTGACGCCGGAAAACGCTTTGACGATGCCGCGCATCGTCAGTAATGGTTCGCTCATTCGCTATGCCTCGCTGCAAGGCGCGCGGTGGCGCCGGTGTGCCTGACGCATATCAGGCACACCGGCTTGAACCGCGCTCACGTTACGCTCATTGGCTCGCGAGCTGGGCCTGGGTGTAGAAGCCGTCCTTGACGACCGTATCGACATTGCTCTTGGTGAGCAACGTGGGTTGCAGGAGCACCGTATCGACCTTCTTCTTGCCGTTGTCGTACTGCGCGTTAAAGTCCGGCTTCTCGCCCCTTGCAAGCGCGACGGAGAGTTTCGCCGCTTCGCTTGCAATCAGCTTGAGCGGCTTATATACGGTCATCGTCTGCGTCCCAGCGATGACGCGTTTCACCGCAGCCAGATCAGCGTCTTGCCCCGACACCGGCACTTTTCCCGCCATGTGCTGCGCAGCGAGCGCCTGGATTGCGCCACCCGCGGTGCCGTCGTTCGAGGCGACGATTGCGTCGATCTTGTTGTTGTTCGCCGTGAGCGCGTCTTCGACGATGCGCAGCGCCGTCGAGGCACTCCACTCCGGCACCCACTGCTGACCGACGATCTTGATATCGCCCTTGTCTATCGCAGGCTTCAACACTTTGAGCTGGCCTTCGCGCAGCATCTTGGCGTTGTTGTCGGTCGGTGCGCCACCGAGCAGGAAGTAGTTGCCCTTCGGTTGTGCGTTATAGACACCTTGCGCTTGCAGTTCCCCGACCTTTTCGTTGTCGAACGAGATATACGCATCCACGTCGGCGTCGAGAATCAGACGGTCATACGAGACGACCTTGATGCCCGCTTTCTTGGCTTCGGCGACCACATTGCCGAGCGTCTTCGAATTGAACGGCACGATCACGATCACATCGACGCCGCGCGAGATCAGGTTTTCGATCTGCGAAATCTGACGCTCTTCGCTCGCATCGGCGGATTGAACCGACACTTTGGCACCAAGTTTTTCTGCGGCTGCAACGAAATAGTCACGATCGCGCGACCAGCGCTCGACACGCAGATCGTCGATACAGAAACCAATTTCCGGATGCTCTTTGCTCGCATGTGCGAGGGGTGCCATAAGCGACAGGCTGGCGAGCACCGCTCCACATACCAGCGAACTCAGTACGGTACGACGCGTTGCGAATTTCATGTCTCACTCCTTGTTCTGATAGCCGGAATACCGGATTGGACGGTCTGTGCTGCGAGCCACAGAACCGGACAAGCGACAAGCCAAAGCTTTTCTATTCGCGCGGTCAGCGTGGCCGCGCGATCTTTTTATGTCTTACTGAGTGCCCTGTTTCGGCGTTACTGAGCGTTATTACTGGACGTTATTGCGTGACTGCCTTTTAGCGCCTGCTATAAATCGCCTGATTCACAACGTTTTCCAACTGCTCCTGCCGGCCGCTCGCATGTTGCGGATTCAAGCCACGTGTCAACGCATCCGTGGCCAGCGTCGAGAGCGAAAAGTCGCCCGTCAGGATCTTGCGCCCGAACTCCGACTCCCAACCCGCGTAGCGCTGACGTTTGAACTGTTCGAGACGGTCGTTTTCGAGCAGCGTCGCGGCGCGTTCAACGGCGAGCGCCAGGTTATCGATTGCACCGATGTGGCCGAAGAACAGATCCTCCGCGTCGACACTCTGTCGCCGTACCTTCGCGTCGAAGTTCATGCCGCCCGTCGTGAAGCCGCCGTGCTTGAGAATTTCGTAGAAGGCCAGCGTCAGTTCTTCGACGCTGTTCGGAAACTGGTCCGTATCCCAGCCGTTTTGTTGATCGCCGCGATTCGCGTCGACGCTGCCGAAAATACCCAGCGCATAGGCGGTGGCGATCTCGTGATGAAACGAGTGGCCGGCAAGCGTCGCGTGATTGGCCTCGATGTTCACGCGAATCTCTTTCTCCAGCCCGTGTTGCAGCAGGAAGCCGTGAACGGTCGCCACGTCGTAGTCGTATTGATGCTTGGTCGGCTCCTGGGGCTTCGGCTCGATCAGCAATGCGCCTTTGAAGCCGATCTTGTGCTTGTGCTCGACCACCATGTGCAGGAAGCGGGCGATCTGATCACGTTCGCGCACGAGGTCGGTATTGAGCAGCGTATCGTAGCCCTCGCGGCCGCCCCACAACACATAATTCTCACCGCCGAGCCGATGCGTCGCGTCGAGCGCGTGACGAACCTGAGTCGCAGCAAACGCGAAAATCTCCGGATCGGGACTGGTCGCCGCGCCTGATGCGTAACGCGGATGTGAGAACAGGTTGGCGGTGCCCCACAGCAGTTTGATGCCCGTGTCCTGCTGCTTGCGTCCCAGATAGTCAGCGATGCGCGTGAAGTTCTCGCTATAGGACTTCAGGCCGTCGCCTTCCGGCGCGACATCCGTATCGTGAAACGTGTAGTACGGTGTGCCGAGCTTCGAGAAAAACTCGAATGCCGAATCGGCCTTTTCCTGCGCCCGCTCCATGGCGTCGCCAGCTTGCTGCCAGGGACGCCGAAACGTCCCCTGCCCGAAGATATCGACGCCAGGCCAGACAAACGTATGCCAGTAGCACACGGCAATGCGCAGATGTTCTTCGAGTGTCTTGCCAAGTACTCGTTTACTCTTGTCGTAGTGACGATACGCAAGCGGGTTGTCCGATTGCGGGCCTTCGTAGCGGATCTCGGGAATGTGTTCGAAATAGGACATCAGCGTCTCCGGTTTTATGCTGCACTGCAACCCGAGCGGCATCGCCGCGCCGGTCGACAAGGTGACGCCATGCTGACGCTTGCAGGAACCGTCGGCAATTGCGAAATTGCGCAGCGCGCTTGATGTTTCTTACCGCCCCTGCGTTTGTTTCACACCGCCGCGATCTTCGCGGCCTAGAATAACCAGACGCTTAAAAACGGTGCGGCCTTCGAAGCGCACTCAACAGGAGACGAAGGCGCCGCGAGTCCCGACGATCCGCGCGCCGCCCACTGCCATGACCCGCCCGCAAACACCACAGACGACCCATCGGATCGCACTGCTGTTCAACGCGAACAAGGTGTACGACCGCGAGATCATCACCGGCATCGGCAATTACCTGCTGTCGACGCGCGTGGCATGGGATCTCTTCCTCGAAGAAGATTTCCGCTGCCGGTTGACAGGTATCGAGCGCTTCGACGGCGACGGCATCATCGCGGATTTCGACGATCCCGCTGTGGGCGAAGCGCTGCGCGATTGTCCGTTGCCGGTGGTGGCGGTCGGTTCATCGTTCGAAGACCCGGCGCACTACCCCCCGGACTTACCCTATATCGCGACCGACAACGCCAAGCTCGTTTCGCTTGCTTACACGCATCTGATCGGCGCAGGTCTCGAACACTTCGCGTTGTATAGCCTTCCTCAGGCGCAAGAGAATCGCTGGGCGCAGCAACGTGAGTTGGCATTCGCTCACCTGCGCAGCGCGGACGGCCATAGCGCCGAGCAGATCGGCACAGAGATCTATCGCGGCCTGTCGACCAGCGCGCCATCGTGGAATCAGGCAACCGAGCAACTCACCGCGTGGCTCAGCCAATTGCCGAAGCCTGTCGGCATCATCGCCGTCACCGACGCCCGCGCGCGGCACCTGCTGCAGGCCTGTTTGATTGCAGGTATTCCAGTACCCGAAGAGGTGGCGATCATCGGTATCGACAACGATCCGCTCACGCGGACGTTGACCCGCATTCCGCTTTCCTCCGTGATTCAGGGCACCGAAGAGATGGGCCGCACCGCCGCTCACTTGCTGCACCAGATGCTGCACGGTGCTCGCTTTCCGGGGCGGCGCATTCTCGTGCCGCCCGTTGGCATCAATGTGCTCGAATCGACGAAACACCAGCCGCTCGCGAGTCCGTATGTGATGCGCGCGCGGCACTTCATCCGCCAGTACGCGTGCCAGGGCATTCGAACCGAACAGGTTGCCGATTATGTGGGCGTGTCGCGTTCGTCGCTCGAAGAGTACTTCCGGCGCGAACGGCAATGCACCGTGCATCAGGAAATCCTGCGCCATAAACTCGATGTCGCAAAAGCGCTGCTTGCGAAGCGCGATGCGTCGAGCGCCGAGGTGGCGATCCGTTGCGGCTTCACGTCGCTGCAATACATGTACGCGGTATTTCGCCGTGAACTCGGCTGTACACCACGCGAATACCAGGACCGTGTGAATTCGACGGCAGCACCGGGCTGAGCATGCCTTTCATCTTCTATCTCCACCGACGACATGATCAGCATTGCACCTCTTTCTTCTGAACCATGGGGCACCCTGCCCGGCGGCGATCCAGTGCGGCTCTTCACGCTGCGCAATGCGCACGGCATGAAAGTCGCCATCAGCGACCTGGGCGCGACACTGGTCTCGTGGCACGCGCCAGACCGCACGGGTCGTCTTGGCGACATCCTGCTCGGCCACGACACGCCCGCCGAGTATGTTGCGGCCACCACCTACATGGGCGGATTGATCGGCCGGTGGGCAAACCGCATTGCCGATGCGCGCTTCACGCTCGACGGCATTGAGTACACACTCGATCGCAACGAAGGCGAGAATTTACTGCATGGCGGCACGCAGGGTTTTCACCGCGCGCTGTGGGATGTGAGCGAAGACAACGGCGCGTTGGTCATGCGTCTCGAATCACCCGAAGGCGACGCCGGTTTTCCAGGCAACGTCACGGTGCAAGTGCGCTACACGCTCCAGGACGACGGCACGTTGACGATCGCCTATGAAGCGATCACCGACGCAGCGACACCGCTCAATCTGACGAGCCATCCCTACTTCAACCTGACGGGTCGGCGGGATAGCGACATTCGCGGACATGTGCTGTCGATCGATGCTGACCGGTTCTTCGAAGTCGATGCGTCGATGATTCCTTGCGAGCTTGCCGAAGTGGCGGGCAATGCGTTCGACTTCCGGCAGAGCGCGCCGATCGGCGCGCGGCTCGATTGGCCGCATGCGCAGCTTGCGAGGGCCGGTGGCTTCGATCACTGCTACGTGCTGCGTGACGCGCCGGATGCCACGATGGCCGGACGCGGGCCGCAGGTGCGCCCGGTGGCGTGCGCGTACGACCCCGGCAGCGGACGCGAGCTCACTGTCTCGACCGATCAGCACGGCCTACAGTTCTACACGGGCAATTCGCTGAATGGCGACACGGGACGCGGCGGCATCGCCTACGCGCCGCACGCCGGACTGTGTCTCGAAGCGGGCGGCTTTCCGAACCAGGTCAATATGGGTGAGCAGGAGCAGGTTATCGTGCGGCCCGGCAACGCATACCGGCAGGTGACGGCGTATCGAGTCGGTGTACGTTCTGGAGTCTGAAACAATCGGTCATATCTTACGAAGAGCATTACATAACGCCGACTTATCGTTTGCTGCAAGACTGAATTACCCGTTTAGGGGTTTGCCCTGGACCACCCGCTTCCTAGAATCCCTCCATAGGTCGCCGAACACATGTTGCGGCGCCGGATAAAACCATTCCCGGAGGGACGCATCATGAAATCACTGATCAAAGCAGTCGCACTGGTCATAGCCATCGCAGCCCCAGTGGCTTCATTTGCACAGTCCGAACAACCGTTGACGCGCGCGGAGGTGAGGGCGCAACTGATCCAGATTGAGCAGGCTGGCTACAACCCCGCTGTGGCAACTGACTCTACCTACCCCGCCGACATTCAGGCCGCTGAAGCGCGCGTAGCCGCACAGCAT
This sequence comes from Paraburkholderia solitsugae, assembly GCF_013177695.1. Classification (GTDB taxonomy): domain Bacteria; phylum Pseudomonadota; class Gammaproteobacteria; order Burkholderiales; family Burkholderiaceae; genus Paraburkholderia; species Paraburkholderia solitsugae. Next base: position 54,849 of record NZ_WOEY01000002.1, read on the forward strand.
GACACCACTGGCTACGGTTCTTCGGCCAACGGGTCGTCGCAAACCGGCACTACCGCACCGGTCGCGAATCCTGCTCAACCCATGCCGATGGACAACAGTCAGTAAAAACGCTGTTGCTGTCTGTCATTGCGCAATTGGATGCGAGCCATGCTTGAAGCATGCGCTCGCATTGATGCGTTTCACTATGCAAGCCAATGACGGCACCGTGTAAGAAAATCCTTTGACGAAAATAATGGCTCATATATCCTAGGGCGGCAGTTTGGTGGTTCTCGCAGTGCGGTCGGTCTGCATCAGCGAGGACTTCTACTCAACGTCGCTTCGGGTTCCATCGTGAAAGTCCGTGGTCCATTGGTGAGATATCAGCCTGGTCGGGAAAGAACTTTCCTGTCCGGCTGTTCGAACGCTCATCAGGGGAGCAACTGCGCTTCGCCATCCCGCCCCCTGTCCATCGATACCGTGTTGTCGCGGCGCTCCGTCCGTCGGCACAACGTCATTGCAGCCCCCACAGCCATTGGGGTGCGAACTGACGAAATCGCGTCGCTTCTGCCCTAGCCCCCCTCTCATTTTGCGAGCATGTATTGCATGTGGTTGAGCCGCTTATTTAGCGGTCGAACGCCTGCAATGCGTTTGTCCGTCCGCGCTTTGCAAGTTGTCTTGCTAGCGTTGGCCGGCTTATAGCGCTCGCCCATCTACGTCCCATTTAGCTCTGCTGTGCGCTTGCGCCGCGGCAGGCGGCGTCGCGTCCTTTTTACGTCCGCATTCGTGCGTGACATACGGACGTGCGGGTCGTCACGCTCGTGCATCTGTGCCTGCGCTGCGGCGAAAACTGAAGATAGAAGTCAAGGAGATAGTCGAATGAAAATCCGTCCTGCCAAGCTTCTCTCGCTCACCGGCACGATGCTGTGCTCGCTGACTGTGCTAACCGCCATGAACGCTGCACGCGCAGCGGACACCACGATCAACGTCTATAACTGGTCGGACTACATCGCCAAAGACACGATTTCGGGCTTCGAAAAGCAATCCGGCATCACCGTGAAATACGACAGTTACGATAGCGACGACACGCTGCAGGCCAAACTGCTTGCGGGCAGCTCCGGATATGACATCGTTGTGCCCACATCGAGTTATATGGCGCGCCAGATCGAAGCCGGTGTGTATCAGAAGATCGACAAATCGAAAATGCCGAACCTCGCTAATCTCGATCCGGGTTTGATGAAGCTGATTGCCGATGCGGACCCCGGCAATCAATACGGCGTGCCCTGGGCGTGGGGTACGGATGGTGTCGGCTATAACGTTCAGGCCGTGACGAAAGCGCTGGGCGCGGATGCGCCTGTCGATAGCTGGTCGCTGGTGTTCGACCCGGCGAATCTCTCGAAGCTGAAAAGCTGCGGCGTGTCTTTCCTCGATGCAGCCGCGGATGTTTTCCCGGCCGCGCTTCAGTACATGCACAAGGACCCTAACAGCACCAATCCCGGCGACTACCAGGCCGCCTATGAAATGTTGAAGAAAGTGCGGCCGTATATCACGCAGTTCAATTCTTCTGGCTATATCAACGATCTGGCGAACAACGATATCTGCGTGGCGTTGGGCTATTCGGGCGACGTGGGGATCGCACGACGACGCGCAGCGGAAGCGAAGCGTTCGTATGAAGTGCGTTTCTCGAACATCAAGGACGCTGGCCTGCTTTGGATGGACGTGATGGCGATTCCGAAAGATGCCCCGCATCCGGAAGCGGCGATGAAGTGGATGAACTACATCGAAGATCCGAAGGTGAGTGCGGCGATTACTAACGAAGTGTTCTATCCGACCGCGAATCGGGCGGCTCGGCAGTTTGTGATGCCGGCGATTGAGCAGGATGCGAATGTTTATCCGCCTGAGGCTGTGCTGAACAAGATGACGTTGATGCGGCCGCAGCCCGCGCCGATCATGCGGCTTGAGAACCGGCTGTGGGCGCAGTTGAAGTCGGGGAGTTGATTTGTAGTTTAGTTTTAATGTTGTTGGGTGGCTTCAGGTGAGTCCTTTCGAGCGTAGCGCATGCAGTGGGTGTGTGCGCTACGTCCTTTTTGAAGCTTTGATTTTTAACTCTGTTTGTATTCGAGCCATTATGAGTATCTTGAACATCGTAGATTTCTCGCAGCCTGCCAAAGAAAGTGTTGAGTACATGCCGAAGGCGGAAGCCGTGCTTGCCGGCGATCCTTTGCAAGCGGTGCACACGCACTTTTCCAGTCCGTGTGGACAGCTCGCGGCTGGGGTTTGGGAGGGAGCTCGCGGTCGATGGACGGTTAACTTCACCGAGAGTGAGTATTGCGAGATTCTTGAGGGCGTGTCCGTGATTCGGGATGCGGATGGGACCGCGAAGACGGTGCGGGCCGGGGATCGGTTTCTGATTCCGGCGGGGTTTAAGGGAACGTGGGAAGTGGTTGAGCCATGTAAGAAGATTTTTGTTTCGGTGGAATTCAAGGGGTAGGTTGCGGCGGTAGTGCGTTTGCGGTGATCAAGCCCGTGAGGCGCATCATCGACCTGCCAACGCATGGTGCGCCAAAGCGCGACTCGGACCGCCGCGCCTTCAGGCGCCATCGCTGTCGCCATCGATTCGTGCCATCGGCAGCGCAGCGCCACGGTGCCTGCCCCGGTAACGCGCATGCGGTGCACCGCATGCGCGGGTAAAGAATCGTGTGAACGCGGTCGTCGACGCGAAGCCGACACGTTCGCTGATCTCGCTGATCGGCATCGGCGTGTGTGCGAGCAGTGTCCTCGCTTCGTCGATACGCGTCTGCGTCAGCACTTCGCTGAACGTTTTCCGTTCGGCCGCCAGCTTTCGTTGCAACGTCCAGCGCGTCAGCGCGAGCCGTTCACAGACGAGCGCCTGGAGGCTTTTCGACTCGATCGCATCCGCATGTTCGCGAAGCACATCGCGCAGACACCGCTTGACCGTGGGGGAAAACTGCCCCTGCTCGCGGATGCGCTGCAGCATGTCATGCGCGGCATGTAAGTGGATCTTCGAGAGCGGCGCATTGTAGACCTCGAACGCACGATCCAGTGCCGATGACTGCAGCACCATACGATTCCGCGTCTGATCGAGTTGGACCCTCCCGCCGAATGCGTCGCCCAGCGCTAGTGCCGCGCCCATCCGTGCGTCGGTGATACCTGCTTCACGCACACGCAGTCGCGCATCGTAAAGCCTTGCGACACTCGCGAGCAGCGCGAAATTGCCCAGCGCGCTCGAGGCACTTCGTCCGTCACCCTCTAGTACATACTCGAACGCGACTTCATCGCCTTGCTCGTGCATGACGAGCCAGTCAACATTGCCGATCAGATCGCGGTACGCGACATATTTACGTAATGCATCGCGCAGCGTCGGGCTATTGCAGACGACGCCCGCGAGCTCTGGAAAAGCCAATAGATAGAGCAACACATCACCCTCGGGTGGGGCGCCACGCGACATGCAGGTTTCCGCCAGCTTGAGCATCACGACGTGCTTGTCGCCAGAGACACGCGCATCCGATGCAGCAATATCGGCTTCGTCGATGCCGATATTGCGAATGATCTTTGCTCGATCGAGACCCTGACGCTCCGCTGCGTCGAGCATCAGCCGATAGAGCCGTCCTGATACGGATTTCTGGCGCAAATCCACACTGCCTCCTTTGATTGAACCCTGTCTGCGGGTTTTCCTGAGCCGCCATCGGTCAATCGCTGCACCCGTCGGTCAAGCGCGTTCTGGGCGCATCCCTAGAATTTCTTACGGCGCGTTTCAGTCACGCGAAGTATGAATCACATCACACAGAACGACAAAACGGAGCGAGATGATGAGAATGAAGTTGGCGATTCCCTTTGCGGCAACCGCATCGGGACCGGTCGGTGCGGCGTCGCGCTAGTAGTCACTGCCTGTGGCAATGGCAGCGACATCAATTCCGACCCCGCACCGACCGGTCCCGATGCGATTGCCGATTCGCGAGCCGCCGCCCTCGTCGCGCAGATGACGACGGCCGAAAAGATCCAGCTCGTCCACGGCGTGGGCATACCGAACGCCGGACTCGGCGGTCCGTATCCAGCCGGCGTCAACGGGGCCGGCTATATCCCTGGCATTTCGCGACTCGGCATTCCAGGCCTTGCAATGGCCGACTCGGCCGGCGGGGTCAATGTCGCCAACTCGAATGCGACCGCCCTGCCGGCACCGGTGGCGCTCGCTGCGAGCTGGGACCCCACGCTGGCCAATGCGTATGGAGCCCGCATCGCCACCGAGCTGCGCGTACTCGGCTATGGCGAAGGCCTTGGCGGCGGCGTCAATCTCACGCGCGAGCCGCGCGATGGCCGCACCTTCGAGTACATGGGCGAAGACCCCGTCCTGACCGGCACGATGAGCGCCGCGCGCACGATCGGTACACAGGCGCAAAAGGTCATTGCGACCATCAAGCACTACGCGATGAACGATCAGGAAACGAACCGGATGACGAGCAACTCGGTCGTCGACGAACGCACGATGCGCGAGACCGAACTGCTGGCGTTCGAACTCGGCGTCACCCAAGGTACGCCAGGCAACGTGATGTGTTCGTACAACCTCGTGAACGGCGTATATGCATGCGAAAACCCGTATCTGCTGACCTCGGTTCTCAAGAACGAGTGGGGATTCAAAGGCGTGGTTCAGTCCGACTGGACCGCAACCCATAGTACGGTCGCGTCGGCACTGGCCGGTCTGGATGAAGAAGAGCCCGGTGATATCGGCGGCGGCGCGTCGATTCCTGGCTTTACGATCACGTCGTACTTCAACACAGCGCTCGCGAACGCCGTCAGCGCCGGCAGCGTGCCGATGTCACGACTCAACGACATGGTTCAGCGCAAGCTTCGCACGATGATTCGCTGGGGCGTGTTCGATTCGCCGCCGACAACGGGTGGAACCGTCGATCAGAGCGCGGGCAACGCGCTTGCGCTGCAGGTCGCGCAGCAATCGTCGGTGTTGCTCAAGAACGCCGTGGCAAGCGGCGATACGCAACCTGTGCTGCCGCTGAGCGCAGCGGGGCTCTCGTCGATTGTCGTGATCGGCGGTCATGCCGATGCCGGCGTACTCTCGGGTGGCGGTTCGGGCGCCGTGCCGGCCGCCGCGGGCAACGCGGTATCCGGCTGCGTGTCGGCATCCCCTCTGCTGAGCACCTGCGCGACGTGGTACAAGTCTGCCCCCTGGTTGCGATCGAGGCCAAGGCCCCCAATGCGACCGTGACGTTTCTTGACGGCACGAACGCGACGGCTGCGGCGACTGCCGCCGCAAAGGCGGACGTGGCGATCATCTTTGCAACGCAATGGGAAAGCGAGGGTACGGATCTGGCGAGCCTGAGCCTGCCAAGCAACACGACCGACAGCTTTAACCAGAGCTACGATCAGAACGCGCTGATTACCGCGGTCGCGGCGCAAGCCAAGCGCGTGATTGTCGTGCTCGAGAACGGCAGCCCGGTCCTGATGCCTTGGCTCGGCAACGTGCACGGCGTGCTCGAATCGTGGTATCCGGGCGTCCAGGGCGGACAGGCGATTGCCGATCTGCTATTCGGTGACGTGAACCCGTCTGGCAAATTACCGATCACATTCCCGGTACAAGACTCCGACCTTCCACAGCAAACGATCTCGGCAACCGATACCACCGTCACCTATAGCGAAGGGTTATTGATGGGTTATCGCTGGTACGACGGCAAGCAGATCGCGCCGTTGTTTCCGTTCGGGTACGGCTTGTCCTATACGAACTATGCCTACTCGGGACTCAACGCACAGGCGGATGCCAGCGGCAATGTGACCGTGACCTTTACCGTCAGGAACACCGGCTCGCGTGCAGGCTCGGAAATCGCCGAAGTCTATGCCGCGCTGCCGAGCGGCCTGGGCGAACCGCCCAAACGCCTCGTCGGCTGGCAAAAGGTCGCACTGCAACCGGGGCAGTCTCAGCAAGTCAGCGTATCAATTGCGCCGAAACTGCTGTCGACGTGGGACGCCACCAACCACGTCTGGAAGCTTAACAACGGCGCGTATCAGCTCATCGCGGGGGCGTCTTCACGCGACCCTAACGCGTTGACCGCCTCGGTCACAATCGCGGGGCATTGACCGCACTGCTCAGGCCGCCGTGGGTCGCTTGAATAGCCTGGCGGCCTGAGCAAGCTGCGTCGTTCGAGCGGATCAAGCCCAGCCGAGGGAAACCTGGGAAGGCCCCATCTTCTTGAGATCAGTGCTGCTTCGACGCCGCAGCGCGCCCATCGAATAGCGACAGCAACTCGTCAAGACCTCCCAGTTGCCAGTCCGGTGTCTGACCCATTTCTTCGAAGACGCTGCCGCTACGATTGATCCAGCATGTCGGAAAACCGAAATAGCGCGCCCCCGTTGCATCCCATGCATTCGACGACACGAACAGTATCGATGCTCGAGTGACCCCGAAGGCCTCCTCTGCAAGCATGTAGGCGCGATCGTCCGGTTTGTACACACGGACCGGGTCGACGCTAAGCAGATGGTCGAATTCGCTGCGAAGCCCGGAGTTCCCCACCACGGCGCCGATCGAATGCGGCGAACCGTTCGACAGTACCGCGAGCTTCAGTCCGCGCCGATGCAATTCACGCAGCGCATCGGGCACTTCGGGGAACGGCTGCAGGCGCAGGTAGGCGTCGCAGAGCGACCTGCAGCCTTCGCCATCGAGATCGAGCCGAAGGTGCCGGCAAGTAAAGCGCAATGCGTCTTCGGTCGCCTGCTCGAATGTGACATAACGGTTCATCAGGCTTCGCAGCCACGTGTATTCGAGCTGCTTCTGTCTCCAGATGGTGCTGATTTCACGTCCGCGCCCCGGGAATTGCTCATCGCATCGGGCAACCACTGAATGGACGTCGTACAGGGTGCCGTACAAATCGAACGCAATCGCCTCGATGTGCTCCATATCACGCCTCCAAAAAAGATGCCAGCACAATGCCGGATTCCTGCCGACGTCACCTCAGCTGTTTTCCTGTTCCTTGAGCCGCGCCCGGTGAGCCGCAACCTTCGCGCGGTTACCGCAAATCGCCATGCTGCACCATCGGCGCGCGTGACCCCGTGTGTGATCGGCAAACATCAACGTGCATCGGGGACCTTCACATGCCTTCACGTGCGTGAAGTCCTCGTCACACACCAGTCTCGCCAACGCCTCGGCGATGGGCATCAACAATGACTCCGCCGACTTCCACCGTCGATTCGCGCGGAACTCAAAGGGCGACACGCCGCCCGTGACATCGGCGACGATTTCTCCATATCCATCGTCCCGCTCGAGCAGCTGATTGAGGGGTGCGAGCTCACGCAAATTCCTGGCGGTCAGCGGCCGCCCCTTCCGCTTCTGGACAAACTCCCTGAACCACTCGCGCAGCGCGCGAGCCTGCGCCGCAACGGCATCGAGCTCAGCCCGTGTGGATTGCGAGCGCAGCGCCGCGAGCGCGGCGGGCGGCACCATGCCAGCCTGTTCCAACCAGGCCAGGAACCCCTCTCCATCGCTGATCCAGTCGACTTCTTCATCCACGGGGGTTGCAACCGAGTTCAGGAAATCGAGGCCCGGCGCATCGGCTACGAATATCGCAGGAATCTGACGGTAGTCCATTTTCTTGTGATGAATGTGCAATGACGATGGTCACATCGTAACCACTAAAAATGCTCTTGACAAGTTACACGCCAAATGAGTAACCTTTAAAACAACATCAAACAGGTTACATATCGCGGCGCTGTTAGCCGTATGTCACAGGCGATTTCCACTATCTTCAAAGGAGAGGAACATGTCGTTTGGCAATGTCAGCGTCGTGCTCGTACACGGCGCATGGGCGGACGGATCGAGTTGGAGCAAGGTGATCAATCGTCTGAGAGACCAAGGCGTCAATGCCATTGCGGCTCCGCTGCCGCTCACGTCCTTGAGTGACGACGTCACCGCGCTCGACCGGGCACTTGAACGGATCGAAGGTCCGGTGGTATTGGCTGGCCACGCGTATGCAGGCGCGGTGATAGGGTCGACCCGGTCCCGAAATATCGAGGCATTGGTTTATGTCGCCGCGCTGGCACCCGACGAAGGAGAAACGGTGAGCGACGTGTTCTACCGCGGCGAAACACATCCGCAGGCACCGCAACTCACGCCGGATCGACATGGGTTGATATGGCTGCCGCAAGAGGGATTCGCGCAGGCGTTTGCGCAGCACGCGGCGCCGCAGGAGCTGGCGGTGCTCACTGCGGTGCAGCGCCCCATCTCGGTGTCGTGCATCAGCGAAGCGGTCGGGCGCCCGCTGTGGAAAGACCGCCCGAGCTGGTTCCTGATCGCTGAACAGGACCGGATGATCAACCCGGGCACCCAGAATTTCATGGCAGGTCGCATGAATGCGCACGTGCGGTCGTACGAGGCCGATCACACGCCGATCGTGACGGCTCCCGACGCGGTGACCCATGTCATCGTCGAAGCGGTTCAGTCAGTTTCCGCTCGCTAACCTTATCCGTAAGTTGCGTGCGACCTGCGATGCCGAACATCGCAAGGCGCCGTTCGTCACCTGTCTATCCCTATTCGCCCTGCGGAGGGAGATCATGAGTTCCATTTTCTATCGTCATGCCGATGTCGACGGCTTCAAAGTGTTCTACCGTGAAGCCGGCCGCCCGGGTGCCCCAAAGCTGCTGCTTCTGCACGGCTTTCCGAGCTCGAGCCATATGTTTCGGGACCTGATTCCAAAGCTCGCTGACCGTTTCCATATCGTCGCGCCGGATCTGCCCGGATTCGGACAGTCCGACATTCCCGGCCGGGACGGTTTTGCGTACACGTTCGACAACATTGCCAACGTCATCGAGCGTTTCACCAAGGTGATCGGTTTCGATCGTTTTGCGGTCTACGTATTCGACTACGGTGCGCCAACCGGTTTCCGGCTTGCCATCCGCCATCCTGAGCGGATCACCGCGATCATTTCGCAGAACGGCAACGCCTATGGAGAAGGATTGAGCGACGGATGGAATCCGATTCGCGCCTATTGGCAAGACGCTTCGCCCGCGAATCGGGAAGCGCTTCGCGCGCTGCTCACGCACGAGACGACGGTCTGGCAGTACACCCATGGCGTGCCCGACACGGCTTCCGTATCGCCAGACGGCTACTCGCTCGACGACTTCTATCTGAGCCGGCCGGGTGCGGACGAGATACAACTCGACCTGTTCCGCGACTACCGAAGCAACGTCGCGTTGTACCCCGCGTTCCAACAGTACTTCCGCGCACATCAGCCGCCCTTGCTCGCCGTGTGGGGGAAAAACGATCCCTTCTTTTTGCCCGCGGGTGCCGAGGCTTTCAAGCGCGATATCCCGGGCGCCGTGGTGCGCTTCTTCGATACCGGACACTTTGCGCTAGAGACGCACGCTGCGGAAATCGCGGTGGCCATTTCTGACTTCTTCACTCACTGAGGCATTCGAAGCACGGAACCACGCTTCATTCACGCAACCAGGAGACGCAACATGTCCAGCAAAGTCGCCATCGTAACGGGCGCAAGCCAGGGTATCGGTCGTTCGACCGCCATCAGACTGGCGCGGGATTTTGACTCGATCGTGCTCGTTGCGCGCAATCGCGCGAACCTCGAGGAGACCGCCATCGAAGTGAAGAAGGCCGGCGCGGAGTGGCTTGTTATCGACGTCGACCTCTCTGAAGCCGATGCTGCATGGCAAGTCGTCGACCAGACACTCGCGACGTTCGGGCGGATCGACGCATTGCTCAACATTGCGGGCGCAGTGCCGCAGATCGATGTGCTCGAGATGACCGACGAGCAATGGGACGGTGGTCTCGCGCTAAAACTTCACGGCGCGCGACGATTGACGATCGCGGCATGGCCGTCGCTGAAGGAGAACTCCGGATCAGTCGTGCTGATGTCCGGGAATTCGGCGCTGTTTCCCAAGGCGCCCTACGCGGCGGTGGGCACGATCAACGCAGCGATCGTGGCGCTCGCGAAAGCCTTCTCTGATCGCGGCATCACTGATGGCGTGCAGGTGAACAGCGTGCTGCCGGGACCCGTGATGACCGACCGGCGACGCTCGTACCTGGAACATTGGGCGCCGCTGCATAACATGTCCGTCGAAGAGGCGACGGCGAAGTTTCCCGTTGAAGCGGGTATTGCGCGTTACGGCACGCCGGAGGAGATTGCCGAGCTAATGGCGTTCGTCGTGTCGCCTGCGGCGCGCTGGATGACGGGCTCGACGTTGCGGATGGACGGCGGAGAAGTGAAGTCGATCTGACATGGAGGCCGCGATGCTCGCGGATCGCGGCGAAGACGACGCGCTCAATGCTTGAAGCGCGTCGCAACCCGGCACATCGTCAGACAGCCTCGCCTTGCAACCGGAACACGTTGACGACGTCGCGCAGCATCTGCGCCTGTTCCTGCATCGATTGCGCGGCGGCAGCCGCTTCTTCGACCATCGCTGCGTTTTGCTGCGTGGTCTCGTCCATTTGCGCAATGGCGACGTTGACCTGCTCGATGCCACGGCTTTGTTCCTCGGAGGCCGCCGAGATTTCGCTGATGATGTCAGTGACGCGCTTCACTGCGTCGACGAGCGAATTCATCGTCCCGCCCGCTTTTTCGACGAGCGCCTTGCCGTCGTCGACGCGTTCCACCGAGTCCTCGATCAGGCTCTTGATCTCCTTCGCCGCGTCCGAGCTGCGGCGCGCAAGATTGCGCACTTCGCCCGCCACCACGGCAAAGCCGCGCCCTTCTTCGCCAGCACGCGCGGCTTCGACGGCCGCGTTCAACGCGAGAATATTGGTCTGAAACGCAATGCTCTCAATCACGGCGATGATGTCGACCACGCGCGCCGAACTGGCCGCGATGTTCTGCATGTTCGCCACCACCTGCTGGACCACCTCGCCGCCTTCGCCCGCGAGATTCGATGCGCTGCGCGCCATCTGGTTCGCGTGCAATGCGTTGTCGGCGTTCTGCTTCACGGTCGCGGTAAGCTGCTCCATGCTCGCTGCGGTTTCGCCCAGCGACGACGCCTGCTCTTCGGTACGCGCCGACAGATCGAGGTTGCCCGCTGCGATCTGCTCTGCCGCGACAGTGATCGTTTCAGTGCCGCTGCGAATGCGCCGGATCGTGTCAGCCAACCGGCTCTGCATGCGCTGCATCGCGAACAGCATGCTTTGCTGATCGTCGCTACCGAGTGCTACCGCACCCGATAGATCACCGTCCGCGATGGTTTCCGCCACGCGCGCAGCATACGCCGGCTCGCCGCCGAGACTGCGTTTTACGTTGCGAATGATCAGCACAAGCGCAATCGTGCTGAAGCTCCCTGTCACGAGAATGGTGATGAGATAACGCAGCAGATCGGCGCGGAACGCGTCGTTGATATCGTTCACGTAGACGCCCGAAATCAGATACCAGTCCCATGCGTCGAAGCGTTTGACGAAGCTGATTTTCGGCACGTGTTCACTTTTGCCGGGCAATCTCGCCATATAGTCGACGAAGCCCTGTCCTTGCGACTGCGCGAGCTTGACCATGTCGACGAACAGTAGCTTGCCGTCGGTATCCGCGTAGTGCGTGACGTCCTTGTTGCGCAGATCAGCGAGCGTCGGATGCATGATGACGACCGGTGTCGCCGTCGTGATAATCATGTAGCCATTGCCGGGATAGCGCATCACCGACAGTCGCGCCATCGCCTGTTGCTTCGCCTGATCGAGCGTCAATTCGTGCTGATCGACGAGCTTCGCGTAGTCGGCCACGATGCCGTACGCGCATTCAACTACGTTTTGCACCGCCGCCTTGCGCCCCGACAGCATCGTCGTGCGCGACTGCCACGCCGCCCAGCCGCCGAGGCCCAGCAGGCCAAGCCATGTAATCAAAAGTGCAAGCCACAGTTTGGTATTCAAGCTGAGTCGGTTCACGCCGTTTTCTCCATAGCCAGCCGTCGCCGGCTCAATCGCCAGGCTCAGTGTTCAACCACACTGGCATCGCAACGCGTGCGCGAGCAGCCAGAGGGTTATCACTGATTAACGGCGCGGCGGCGGATTACCTGAGTCAGGAAACACCCGAATCGGGTGCTGCGCTGCCGCGCCTGGCGATCGGTTAGCTTGGATGGGTGCGGTGGCGGCTGAAGTAAGGCAGCGCATCTCGCGAGAACGAGCCGGCGCGTGGATGTCATGCTCGCGGGCGAGCAGCCGTACACACGCTGCCTCGCCGTCTACAAGGCCGTACTGGCGGCGCAAAAGGCACTCGAGAATAGGGAGGCAGAGCGCGGCGCCACGCTAACCGGTCAACGGCAAACGAGCACCTTCGCCTTTATCGTCTGACAATTACCCATCATTCTGCTGATAAAATCGCGCTTTTTTTGACTTCAGCGAGGAGTGGATGTGATTGCAAGACTAACAAGGGCACTATCGGGTGCGGCTGTTGCCGCGAGTGTTGCGTATGCCATGCTGATGCCCCTGTCCCAACCTGCGCAAGCGCAGGTCGAACCCCTGAAGGCCCCCGTCTATGGCGTGACGCTGGACGACCTGACAAAGCTGGACGCGATTGTCACATCACTGAGCAACCTGCCGTATCGTCCGACCGTTCGCGTTGTGTTCGATCCGGGCACGTCGGCGGCGGATTACTACGCGCCTCTATTGCGCCTGCACGCGGTCGCAAATGTGATGGGCGAAGTAATGGATTCGTACTACTTTCCGACCGATCTTTCCACCTACACGGCGAGGACGCAGGAGTTGGTGTCGACGCTGAAGAACACGGTCGATGTGTGGGAGATCGCGAACGAAATCAACGGCGAATGGCTGCGTAACAATCCGGACGGCACGAACACGGTGGTGAATTCGGAAGAGACCCAAATTGGCCAGATGGTCGCGGCGGCAAACTCGATCGTCAAAGCGGCCGGCGGCAAGACGGCCGTCACGCTCTACTACAACGACGACAGCAAGGGCAACAATTGCTGGGAAAAGCCGCAGGATTATTGGAAGACCTGGCCGACATCCTTCCTTCCCGCCGCGGTGCGGCAGGCCACGGACTACGCCCTTTTCAGCTACTACCCGTATCAGGACTGCCCGGGGCTGTCGCCGTCCTGGAGCGCGGATTTCACGGCACTCGAGACGATTTTCCCGAACGCCAAAGTTGGATTTGGCGAAATCGGCACGTCCGACACGTCCGCGCCGGCCTCGGTGCAGCAGAATCTGATCAAGACGTATTACCCGATGGTCGACAGCATGGCCGATCCGAAGTTTATCGGCGGCTTCTTCTGGTGGTACTACGCAGAGGAAATGATCCCGTACTCGACCAGCACTTACTGGCAATTGCTGCGCCAGACCATCATCCCCCTGAAAGCGCCCGCCTGAGGCGTGAGGGTAGCCCGATGTCCGTGCCGGCATCGGGTGACCGTCCGACGACGCAACATGGAAGAAGCCTGTTCGGCGCAGCCGCGCCGGACAGGCCGGAGCTGTCCAGACGTCCCTCGCTCCTGCCTTTTTCCGCGTCAACGACGGGTCTTCGAAGAGTCAATGACTCGACTCCTGCCGCGCCGAAGCGTTTGGCGCCAGTTCGCGAACGAGCGTGTCAGACACGTAGTGAGGACCGTCGAACAGCCAGGCTGAGTAACCGTCGTAGGCCTGCAACTGCACCCTCAATTCGTCAGCAGTTGCCGGGCGGAAGGTGTTCTGTCCTGCCGGTCGAAAAGCCTCGGCGATCACGCGCACACGTTGTTTTCCCAGCCGAGACGAAAGCGCATCCAGGTAGGTCCGCGCGACATGGGCCTCGCGTGCGTACACGCCACAACCATCCTGGAAGAACACGCCCACGTCCGCCGGCAGCCAGGAGGCGAGCCAGTCTGCCAGCGCGTCTCCCCCAATATTGGATCGATCATAGACCGTGACCCAAAGAGGGTGCGGCAGCCGTTGCAGAATCCCGGCGAGCTTCGGCGCATCCTGCCATGTCGGATCGATCTCGACGGGGAAGTAATAGCCGGTCACGTGCAGCGGGGTGGGCAGACGCGCAACCGCCGCCGAGACATCGGCAAGCCTCGCTACATTGGCGCGCGCCCGCTTCTCATCCTGGTACCCGGCAAGCCCGAGGATGACGTTGCGTGCCCACGGCTCACGGCTGATCCGCTCCATGTCCGGAAGGTGTGCGACGGCAGGCATCCCTGCGTTGACAATGAATGAAGTATCGTCGACGACGATCCACTGGATCAGCAGGTCGTGCACGCCCAGCAATTGCCAGTTCCCGGCGGGACGAGCCGTCGCATTGTCCGTCTGCCAGACGATTCCATCAACGTGAACGTCGGGCATCGTACAACTGCATCCGGCTACAAGGAGCGGAACACCCACAGCCGCCATGAGTTTGCCCCGACAGCACGAAAGCGGGCGTGCCATGGCCGGCATGTGACACCGCGTTCGCATCGATCGAACCCAACGGCGGCAGCATTCGCGAATCTTCAGCGTTGCCTGGAACGAACTCTCTTTCATCGTTGGATCCCGGCATGAATTTTTTTCCTTCATCGCAGATCGTCAGGCCGCTGCATCGAAGACGAGGCCGCTCCGTTGGGTAATTTCAAAACCACAGCGTCGCGCGCACCACCAGCCCGCGCGCGCGCGCCGCAGAGGTCAGCGGAAGGCGGTATTGCACCGTCACGTCGGCCCAGCTTGCAGGCGCGCTATATCGACTCTCGCGAAACCAGAAGCGAAACTGAATGCCGGGCCCGATGCCAATCGCTGTTTGATTCGTCTGGCGGTTGTCGTGATCGCCTGCGAGCGCGAGGTGAGGATAGACCGTCAGGTGGTCGTTTATCGCGGGCAGCCGCCACGTATGTCCGTAACGCAGTTCCGAATAGATGATATATCGGCCCTCGCTGACAAAGTACGCTGCTTCCGCATAAGCTTGCCAGCTGCGCCAGCTCGGCTCGGTCACCCGCAGATCGGTACCGGCTTCTGACGAATAGCCAATGCGTGCCAGCCAGTCGTTCACTGAAAGGTTGCCGACGCGGATCAACCGCTCCGCGGTGAACACCACGTTCTGGTCCGCGAGGGGCTTGTAACGCGCGCCGACGGATGCTTGCACGGTCGGCCCGCCCGTCACGTTACCCGAGCCATCGTAGGCGGTGCCATAGCCGCGAACAAAGAGCTGAAAGATTCGCCCGTTCTGGTATCCGATCTTCGGTGGTTGCCAGTACGCTTCGATACCAGGCTGCAGCACGCTGACCGTGCCTTGCGGACCAAACGCGGCGCCCTGGTATGGCAGACTGACCTCGAAGCCCCATCTGCGCTCCAACTGCTCGACTTCCCGGCGATAACCGAACTTGCGCTGCTCATCGAATGAACCCTCGGTTTCGTCTGCATCAAGACTGCGCTTGAAGTATTCGATGGCTTGGTAGTTTTCCCCGATGCGCTTCGCGGCGTACCCGGCATCTGCCAGGTTGCCCGCGTTCCCAGCGCCGCCGGCAAAGCCTTGCCGAAATGCTTCGAGCGCCGTGTCGTCCTTGCCTTCGCGCAACAGGTCATAAGCCTTCTGAAGCATTTTCATTGCCTTATCGTCGCTCGGCGGCGGCTGCTGCGCGAGCGCAATCAGCTCGGCTGCGCTTTGCCTGTCTTCATCCGTTGATGCGTGACTTTGGGCAAGCTCGGCCGCATGAATCGCCCCCTCCCGGTCACCGTTGCGCAGCCGCAGTTGCGCGATCCGGATCTGTACTGCCGTATCCGGGTCGTCCTGAAGCGGCAGCAATGCTTCGCTCGCCTCATCGGGATCGTGCGCGGCGAGGGCGCTGTCGGCGAGAGCAAGACGCAGATTGCGCTGCTCCGCCGCATTCCATTCACCGGTCTCGAGAGCGGCCTTGAAGTCCCGCACCGCGACCTCATAACGCCCTTCCTTTTGTGCGAGAAAGCCGTGCTGAGCCAGCACGCGACCGCTCTTGGGGAAGCGCTGCAGCAACGCCTCGGCCTGCGCGTCGGCCTGCTCGATCTTTCCTTCCCGGATCAGGACGTCGAGCAGCAACAACCCGAGCTGCTGGCTCGTAGGCTGCACCTTGAAGGCACGCGACGCAAAGTTCTCTGCGCGCGGCAAGTCACCTGCGTCGATCGCCTTATACGCGGCGTCCGCAAGGCGGTAGGCTCTCGGGACAAGCGTCTCGGGGCCGTTCGCCTGCGCGTGGAACGCGATCGACATGAGGGCCGCAAGCCCGCTCATCCGGATGCGCAAGCTCAAGCGCGCTGCGCGTGTTTTTTTTGTGTGTTTCATACGCCCCCCCCAGGGTGTCCTGCTGGCGGGACGCGTTGTAAAAAAACTCCCTCCCTGCCGCGTGCACGTTCAAGCTCGACAAACCGCGCGTGCCGTGCCAGTTCCTGGGCGATCTCGGCGTCGCTTGCAATGAAGTAGGCAACATTCGCATTTGAGCCGCGCCGCATCAGTTCCCGCTGGTCCGCGGTGAGCGGGCTTCCGATCGCCACATTCAAGGTTCCGTCTTCCGAGGTCGAAAAGGGAACCGCCCGATAGGTGTACTGCAACTCGAACGCGAGCGAATCCGCGAAATGGCCGACGGCCACATTGGCGAGGCTTACGCGCGGCAGCTCGGCCTGTTCCGCGAGCGCATCGGCAAGCGTTTCCGCGCTAATCGCGTCGCTCTCGATGAGCAGTTCTCCAAGGTGCCTGCCGCTGCTAACCTGCCGCTCGAGACACGCCTGCAACCCAGCCTCCGTCAACACGCCCCATGCAACGAGAATCTCGCCGAGCTTGCGCCGCGCCCTCCCCAACTCCTCATTGGACAGATAGGTGTGGCTGGTTTTGTCCCATGCAATCGGCTTGCCAGTCGCGAGATGCCCGACGAAGATACGCCATGCACGACAGACCGCGAAGAAATTGATCAGATTGTTGACTAGCAACCTGGGTAGCGACAGCAGCCCCTGCAGGGGCCCGTTGAGTTTGCTGACGAAATAGTATCGTTCGCCCAGTCGGACCACGAGCATGGCAGCATTGATCGACAACAGCGGAACAAACGACTGCCCCAGGACGCTCACCGGAAGGTCGGCGTGAACGGCATAGCCGGTCTTCTCAAGTACGTCGAGAAAAACGAAATTGACCAGCACGCCGTAGGCGATCACGGAAAATACCGACGTCACCATGCCCTTGCGATCGCGGAAAAACATATAGCGCGCGCGCCAGTCACCTTTCCAATGCAACTGCTGCCAGCCCTGGAAGGCAATGCCGAGAATCCAGCGGGCACGCTGGCGATAAGCGGTGCGAAACGTGCTCGGAAAATATTCGCGCGTCGCCAGAAGTTTGCACGCCCTGGTACGTCGGCCGGCGTGGCTCGGTGCGGAATCGCTCGCGGTTTCCGAAATCGGAAAATGCGCGAACGTCTCCTTCATTCCCAACGCCCTCAACCGAAAACTGAAATCGTAGTCTTCGGTGAGTGAGTCTGTGTTGAACGGACGGCCATGGCGCTCCTCCATCACAGCTTCGATTGCACGACGGCTGTAACACGATGCAACCCCCGCCCCCGGGACAATGCCGGTCAGACGCTGACGCGATGGGATCTCCTTCTGATGCATTTCGCTGAAATCGTCCATATAGGTGCCGGCAACGAACTCGTTCCACTTGCGCGGCAGTGACAGGACGGGCAACTGGACAAGGTCGTTGTCCGCGATTGCATAATTGAAGTATTTCAGTTCGATGGGATGAATCACGTCCTCGCAGTCGTGCATCACCACGCCTGCGAAGCTGATGCGATGTGTCTCTTCAAAGCGCAAGATGGCGGCGAGAATCCAGTTCAGGCAGTCGGCCTTGCATGTCGGTCCGTCGTTCAACACCGTCGCACGCGTGACTCGGCCAGGATAGCGCCGCACCATGCGCTCGACTTCCGCGGTTGTTTCCGGGTCGTTATGATAAGTGCCGACGAAAATCACATAGCGCTTGTACTCCATGGTCGCCAGCGTATTTTCGACCATCCTGGCAATCACGTCGTATTCTTTCCAGGCAGGCACCATGATGGCCAGATGGCGCTCCTCCAGAGAACGCAACATCTCTATATCGACAGAAGCTGCCTTTTCACCACGCAACATCCGCCCGATCTCGAATCCCCAGTAATAGACATCCAGAGCAAGATCGTCGAGCGTGCTGACGAAGATGATGACCGCAGTCAATAACGCAACGGCGTTCAACCCGTCCAGATACGCAAGCCAAATAGATGTTGCGAGCATTTTTTGCCCCAACGATTCCAGTTTTTATCGACACGGAGCGATCGGTGCCGTTTCGATGCAGGGAAAAATTCCCCTGCCCTCCCCTAATACCCCATCAAGACCCAACGAGAAGCGCGCACGGTTCAACGTGACGATCCGTCGACGTTTATGTCCTGCGATTCAGCCCGATGTCCGTGGCAGTCACGCAGAACGCAAATCCCACATGCGCGATCCCGTGTCCGGATCTTGCATCGAATGTCTCTTCCAATCTGTACGCTCTCCCACATCGCTAGTGAATACGCACCATTTGTTTAGGATATTTAACTTAGTATTTGAAAAATTGATCATACGGACCTATGCCATACGCAGCGCATGAAGAGCCGATGTCACTGCGTTCTGAACCGTTACGGGCGGCGCAATTGAAACATTGGCCGCCGAACTTGTAACCGGAACCTGCAATAGGGCATCAACTATCTTTTCACTCGCGTGTCCGTCTCCATACGGATTGGTTGCGTGTGCCATTGCATCGTATTGCGCGCGGTCATCGAGCAGGCAGTTCACCTCACATACGATGCGCTCGGTGTTGGTGCCGACAAGCCGTGCCGTACCTGCCTGCACAGCTTCCGGGCGCTCCGTTGTCTCGCGGGTCACCAGTACAGGCTTGCCGAGCGCAGGTGCTTCCTCCTGGATTCCTCCGGAATCGGTGATGATCAGGTAGGCCCGCGACATCAGAAACACGAAGGGAAGATAGTCCTGCGGTTCGATAAGGTGCACGTTGGGTTGCTGGCCAAGGACCGCCTGCACCGGTTCCCGAACGTT
The DNA here is from genome assembly GCF_013177695.1 of Paraburkholderia solitsugae. Lineage (GTDB taxonomy): Bacteria > Pseudomonadota > Gammaproteobacteria > Burkholderiales > Burkholderiaceae > Paraburkholderia > Paraburkholderia solitsugae. The sequence goes on from NZ_WOEY01000002.1 coordinate 73,795, forward strand.
TGGATTCAGATGTACGGGGTAGACCAACTGTATGTCCTCGTGCATCTTCGCGATCTGCAACAATGCTTCGCAAAAATTCCTGAACGGCTCGCCGAAACTTTCGCGTCGGTGTCCCGTCACCAGAATCAGTCGCCGCGACGGATCAAGAAACGGATAATTCGACGCGATGTGTTTGGCAAGCAGTTCATCGTCGTCGAGTTTGCGCTTCACTTTCAGCAAAGCGTCTATCACGGTATTGCCGGTCAGGACCACGCTCGCAGCTGGCGCGCCCTCGCTGAACAGGTTGTGCCTGGCTTGCTCGGTTGGCGCGAAGAGCCACGAAGACACGGCGTCCGTCACGCGGCGGTTCAGCTCCTCCGGCCACGGTGACCAGACGTTGCCCGTTCGAAGCCCCGCTTCAACGTGCCCGACCGGAATGTAGCGATAGAATGCCGCGAGGCTCGCACCGAGAGTCGTGGTGGTATCGCCGTGAACCAGCACGACGTCAGGTTTCCAATCGTCATACACCGTGCCGACGCCCTGCAGTATTCCGGACGTGAGGTCGCTCAGGGTTTGCCCCTGGCGCATGAGATTCAGATCGAAATCCGGGATGATATCGAAGAGATCCAGCACCTGATCCAGCATTTCGCGATGCTGGGCGGTAACGCAGACCTTCGCCTCGATGTGACTTTGGGCCGCGAGTATGTGCACGAGCGGCGCCATTTTGATGGCTTCAGGCCTGGTCCCGAACACAGTCAAGATTTTTTTCATTTCAACCTCGTAGCATTGTCGCTCTAGTACACCGGTACAGCCTTTTCGGCCGCTTACCGGTGCGTCTCCTTTGGCCCATATTGTTTGGCGGCTATTTCATGCCGGATCGTAAGACAGTGGGAATTCCGAATAAGTCTCAGCACGCCCTCGTTGCGTGTTCAACAAACCCCGGCGTTGTTACGGAATATCCTCTCCTGCCTGACTGAAACCTCCTCTAATAATGTCCGCTCGTAGATGATTCTTTTACCGTACGCAAGAACAGATAACTGCTGCCTCAGAGTGCGAGACACTGGCGCGAGTGTCTGTGGGATTCGCCTTACTGTGCGATCCGCGCCTGAACTGCGCGGATCGCACCCATCCACAACCGCACCTTCGTCATTTGGCGGTGGTTCCGTCCACCCAGGTATAGCCAAGGTTGGTGATACCGGTGATCAGACTCTGAAAATCGCTGTACGCCGGCACGTTCAATCCAGACTCGAGCCAGTATGGATGGAAGAAGAACGATGCAAAGCCGTCACGCACAACGAGACCGTATTGAGCGTTCGTGACCAGCTGCTGCCACGGGTACGTCACACAGGAAAACGGATCGATAGTGCAGATGTTGTATTGAATGCATCCGAGGTTTTCCGGGATGATCCGCTCGCCGTAGTAGTCGGAGTTGATGATGTACGGGAAAAACTGCCCCGCAGAAAAATCCTGGTTCGGAGCACCTGTACCCAACTGCGGATCCGTAGCCGTGTAATAAACCGCCCTTTGGAACGACGTGGGGAACTCAAGTGCAGCCGCCGCCGCGGCGTTCGGAGACATTTGATACTGCGGCGCCGCCCAACCCGCCACCTTATATCCGTTCAACGTGAATTCGGCGAGCCCCTCTATCATCCTGCCGGCCGCCCACGGCTCCGAGTCTTCATCCACCGGACGATCTTGCACGGCATACCAGAACTCGTAGTCATTGCCGCTGACTGCGTTCTGGAGATTCGGCGTCGAATCGTATTGATGGGTATAGCCATGCATGACGATGGATCCGCCGTGGGTGATGGCGTAATTCAAGGCACTCTTCAACCCTGTCGCCTGTGCAAGGTGAATGGTTTCAGGAACGCCGCCGTTGTAATAGCCATTCGGGTCCGTATAAACCGGAATGGTCGCCATCGTGAACGGGATTTTCTTCGAATAGAGATAATTCGTCAGCGTCTTCATCGAAGACGTCGTCGTGAAAGCGTCGAGATCCTCGAATCGCACCAGCGCGCGGTGGTTGGTCGCCGCGTTAGTCTGGAGAATGTCGTGCAGCATGTCGCAGATCACCAGATATCGGTCAGTCGGGCCGATGTACGAAAACGGAAGATCCGCGAAATACCAGAAGTTGCCCGATCTCATGACATAGGGCGCCGTCGCTTTCGTCTGGCTATCCGTCACCGTCACCAGCGATTGCGCTTTGGTCGAGTCGAGCACCTGCGTCAGGCCGACGTCCGGATCCGCGTTTACGGCGCCTGTCGATGCGTCGTACGAGTAGTACTTCACCATCGGCATATTCTTGTACGTGATCGTGTCGTAGAACCCGGGATTGGGGTTGCTTGACGAAGGCGTCGCGTTCAGACCGGCAAGCCCGAGGAAACTAAAACCAAAGGTTTGATTGAACGTGTATGAGGTATTCCACGCGATTTGCCACAAGTTGTACTTGAACCAGACCACGGTTTTCGTCGCCGTCATCACGTCGTTCATGAACGCGGCCGGAAGCGGATTGTTGTAGTAGTCGCCAATGTAGAACGTAGCCGTGTTGCTTGCGATCATCCCGGATGTGTAGTTCTGCACCGGCACGATTTTAACCGTCGCATTGAAGTGGCCCAGCAGGTTGCGAAGCATGATGGCGTACATCAGCCCGAGCTTCGAATAAGGGTCGTTGGCCGGATTGTCATACAGGATCAGCGTGCTAGCCGTCGTGGCCTGCGCGCGCGCGGGAGCAGGCAGCATGAACTGCGTCAATCCGGCGAGCAGGACAGCAACGAGAATGAACTTTTTCATGATTGATTCTCCCTAATCGCGTTCGACAGTGTTGCCGACTTGCTTCACCGTTTTCCGATCGAAGCGAGGCCGCCCGGTTTCCTTATAGGCATTTTTCCACTCTGCGCCGGACATGCCTGGCTTCACGGCGACCTGCGCAGAGCCGTTCGGCAGCGCAGGGGCCTTGATCGCGGCGCTTTGGCCGGGACTCTTTCCTTGTGCGACTGCATCGAGTGACACAACGGCGCCTTGAAAAACGACCGTGACGGTCATGGCCATTGCGAATGAACGCAGTGGGGACTTGTACGAGGAATCTAGTCGAGAACGCATGGCTGCCTCCTGATTCGGTTATGCCGTGCTATGCAGACTTAATGAATCCCCGGCTATCTATATATCGAGTGGCGAGCGTTCGTCATGACGCGTGTGCCACCAGCTTGTCGCCCGGCCAGTCCGGCTGGTCTCGTGACCAGTCTGAAATCTGCCTGACAACCCGCTTTACCCACTTTTTTTGAAATTTGTGGACAAACTTTTAAATCAACCCGCTCACTCAACCGTCACGGACTTGGCCAGATTTCGCGGTTTATCGACATCCGTTCCCCGCACACACGCCGTGTGGTATGCGAGCAGCTGCAACGGCACGACGTGCAGAATCGGGGAGAGCAAACCGTAGTTCTCCGGCATCCGGATAACATGCAATCCTTCGTCGTTGACGATGCGCGTATCCGCGTCCGCGAACACGTAGAGCTCACCGCCGCGCGCGCGCACCTCCTGCATGTTCGACTTCAGCTTTTCGAGCAACCTATCGTTCGGTGCAACGGTGACAACCGGCATGGCCCCGGTCACCAGCGCAAGCGGTCCGTGCTTCAGTTCGCCGGCAGGATACGCTTCGGCATGAATGTATGAGATTTCCTTCAGCTTCAACGCGCCTTCGAGCGCGATCGGATAGTGCAGACCGCGTCCGAGAAAAAGCGCGTTTTCCTTGCGGGCAAACTCCCCAGCCCACGCGATAATCTGCGGCTCCAGTGCGAGCACAGCGCTAAGCGCCGCCGGCAAGTCCCGCAGCTGCCTAACGTAGGTTGCCTCAAGCGCGGAATCCACGTAGCCGCGCAGCTTGCCGAGCGTCGCGGCCAACAGGAAAAGCGCCGCCAGTTGCGTCGTGAAGGCCTTCGTCGAAGCGACGCCGATCTCCCTACCCGCCTGGGTGAGGAACGCCAGTTTGGTGAGGCGCACAATCGCGCTCGCCGCAACGTTGCAGATTGCGAGAGTGTGCTTGTGGCCCAGCGACTGTGCATGCTTGAGCGCTGCGAGCGTGTCCGCGGTTTCGCCTGACTGCGAAATGACGACGACAAGCGACTTCGGATTCGGCACCGAATCGCGGTAGCGATATTCGCTTGCGATTTCGACCTGCGTCGGGATCTTCGCAATCGATTCGAACCAGTACTTTGCGGTCAGACCCGAGTGGTAGCTTGTACCGCACGCGAGAATCAGCAGACTGTCGATCTTCGAAAAGACCTTGCCGGCCACCTTGTCGAAAAGCGGTGAATCGAGTGAATCGGCTTTCGCGATCGTGTCGCGAATCGCACACGGCTGCTCGAAGATCTCCTTCTGCATGAAATGCCGATACGGCCCAAGCTCGACCGCGCCACCGCACGCCACGACGGTACGCACCTCGCGCCCGGCGTCGTGCCCATCGTGATCGGCAATGCGTACGCGTTCTAGTGTCAACTCACACACGTCTCCGTCTTCGAGAAAGATGAAGCGGTCGGTGCTGTTGGCGAGCGCGAGCGTGTCCGACGCGAGGAAATTTTCGCCCTTCCCGAGCCCGACGACGAGCGGCGATCCTCTGCGAGCACCGACGACCGTGTGCGGCTGATCCTTGTGCATCACCGCAATCGCATATGCGCCCTGCAACTGCCGCACGGCTTTTCGCACGGCCGCGAAGAGGTCGCCCTGATAAACGCTGTGAATCAGGTGCGTAATGACTTCCGTATCCGTCTGCGTGACGAACTCATAACCTTTAACGCGCAACATATCGCGCAGAAATACAAAGTTCTCGATGATGCCGTTGTGCACTAGCGCCACGGCGCCACGCGAAAAGATCGGGTGGGCGTTGTTCGTAACGGGCGCACCGTGTGTGGCCCAGCGCGTATGGGCGATGCCCGTTACGCCGTCGAGATGCGCACGGCGCACCTGTTCATCGAGATCCGCCACGCGGGCGACGCTGCGGGCACGGCGCGGCTCACCGTCCGCGAGCACCGCAACACCGCAAGAATCGTAGCCCCGATACTCGAGGCGGCGCAGTCCCTCGATCAGAATCGGAACGATGTCACGTTGCCCGGCCGCGCCAACAATACCGCACATGGTGGTCTGTCCTTTACAAAGCTTCCTGGAGGCGGCGCACGAGAAGGCCCGCACGCTCAAGCGTGCGGACGGTATCGACGATGCGGGATAGGAGCGCTGCGATGATCAGAGGATTGTGCGGCTTAGGTGGCGCGGAACGCATATGCTTGCGGGCGCAAGCTTGCAAAATCACCCCATCCACGGCGTTGGAGATAGGTTGATTTTTTGAGCTGGCCATTTTGATGCACCAAGTCGAACGCCTGTTTCAATACAAGTAAATACACAGCGTCGGACGCGATGAAGTGTGCACGGAGGACTGCGTGAACTTGCGTGCACTCGCGCGGCGGCATCAACGAACCTCGTTTCATTGATCATTTCATCACATTAAAGCCGTGCTGATAGATCCGGTTCAGTGCGTCACCGTCAAAAGCATTTCGACGTGCTTGCATTGTCTTTCACGCCAAATCAAAGAAGTGAGGTGTACCCAACATTTGGAAATACTTCGCCAATGAAAAAGGGGCGTTCTGACTTTCCTCACCTCGATGGCGTCACAGAGTTATAGACCGCTATGGTGTGAATCTGACTCTTTCTTCATATCGTCATATCGTCATATCCAGAATCCATGCTGCCGATCGAATTGCAAACGGTGAGTTCATATGTCTTATCAAATATTTTAGTAAGACTAAATAGTCCGCCATGAATAACCCGGATGGCCTCGTGCGACGGAGCTTTGAAGCGGAAATGGTGTTGTGAGATTTTCAGGAACCTGGCGCATTAACGCCGTCGCCGCGCCTGATTGCGGGGCTGCTGTATTTGCAGCATGCGTTCGATCTGTCCGACGAAGAGGTCGTCTGGCAATGGGTGGAGAACCCATACTGGCAGGTGTTCACCGGTGAGACCTATTTGCGGACCGAACCGCCGAGCCCCAGCAGGCCAAGCCACGTAATCAGTAATGCAGCCACAGTTTGGTATTCAAGCTGAGTCGGTGCATGCCGTTTTCTCCATCGCCAGCCGTCGCCGGCCCAATCACCAGGCTCAGTGTTCAACCACACTGGCATCGCAACGCGTGCGCGAGCAGCCAGAGGGTTGTCACTGATAAACAGCGCGGCGGCGCATTACCTGAGTCAGGAAACACCCGAATCGGGTGATGCGCTGCCGCGCCTGGCTATCGATTGGCTTGGATGGGTGCGGTGGCGGCTGAAGTAAGGCAGCGCAAACAGGTAAAGCCCCGTGAACAGCAGGAGGGCCAGCGGCAACAGCGGCGCGTAGGTGATCCAGGGCGGCGGGCAGCCGTTTCCATGGGCCATGGCGACGAAGTTGGCGATAACCGTCAGCGTGAAGGCGACGGATACCCATCGATGAAACTGACGAATCCAGGTGCCGGTGTTCATGTCGTGCTCTTCGGGGCCTGGATCATCTTCCAGCCGTTGCCGGCGGGGTCGCGGAAACCGGCATCGACGCTGCCGAAGCGATCGACCGGCTCCTGGGTGAACTCCACGCCGCTGGCTTTCAGCCGGGCGTAGCTGGCGCGACAGTCGGCCACCAGGAGGACGAGGGGCGGCATGGCCCCCTTGGCGACCATCGCGCGCAGGGTTTGCGCGGTGGCCTCGTCGTGGATGGGCGGGCCGGGTGCGAACAGGCCGAGCTGGAACGAGGGTTGATCCGGATGCTGGACAGTCAGCCAGCGGTAGGGGCCGTTGCGCACGTCTGTGTGGACGCGGAATCCGAGCTTGTCGACGTAGAAGGTGAGCGCTTCGTCCTGGTTATCGACGTACAGGCCCACCACATTAATACCTTGGTTCATGATTCCTCCTTGGTTGATGGCGGGACTGTATCTTTGGCCACGCGGCGGCGCTTCTCCAAAACTGCGATGGTGAGGTCGGGGCGCTGCGCGGCCTTCAGGACGCAGGCAGGCACGCGGTCGAGTTGAGGCGTGTTGGCCTTTGCCTCGAGGCGCATGGCGCTGGGGCTTTGGCCTGTGATGTCGTGGAAGGTGCGCCCGAAGGTGCCCAAGCTCTCCCAGCCGGTGGCGAAGGCAATGTCCGTGATGCTGAGCTCGGTGTCGCGCAGCAGCGTGGTGGCCTGCTCGATGCGCCGTGTCAGCAGGTAGCGATGCGGTGGGAGGCCGAAGGCACGCTTGAAGGAACGCGCAAAGTGCGCTTCGGAGACGCCACTGACCTCAGCCAGGCGCTTGACGGGCCAGGCCTCTTGCGAGGCGGCGTCCATGCGGTCCTTGGCGCGTAGCAGGCGGCGCAGCAAAGCCGGGTCTTGCAATGCGTCTTCGCCGGCCGGTGCAGGGGACGAGGCAAACGGCTGGTCGTGATGGTCTTCGCGAGGGGCCATGAGTTCCGGGAAGGCTGGCGGTATGCGCGTAGTTTAGGGTTACCACCGTAGGAGCGTCGAGCAAGATCGGCGTCGGCGCCCGGCTCACGCCAGATATCGCGTGCTATGCTTAAATCGACAACGTATCTCCACGAAACAAACCGCTATCCGTGTCGACGACAAGGTCAGTGCCATCCAGAACGCCGCACCGGTCGGCACAAAACTGAGCCGGACACGACCACGATCGCTGACCATGGACTACCGTCATCTGCAACAGCGCAAGAGCCTGCACGGCCGCATTGTGCAGGAGCTCGGCATGGATATCGTCGGCGGCAAGGTACAACCGGGCCAGCGGTTGCCAGCTGAGGCTGTCCTGTGCGAGCGCTACGGCGTTAGCCGCCCAGTGCTGCGCGAGGCCACCCGGGTGCTGGTGGCAAAAGGGCTGGTCGTGTCGAAACCGCGTGTCGGCAGTGTTGTTAAGCCGCGCGCGGATTGGCATATGCTTGACCCCGACGTCCTGTACTGGACGATCAACAGCGTTCCGAAAGGCGAGTTCTTCAGTTCCCTCCTGACCGTGCGCCGCGTTATCGAACCCGCGGCGGCTGCCCTCGCCGCCACGGCTGCGACAAGCGAAGATCTTGCGCGCATTGCATCGGCTTACGAGCAGATGGAACGTGCGGAAACCGCAAGCGCGCTACTGGATCCGGACCTCGAGTTTCACCGCGCGATCATGGCGGCCTCTCACAACGACCTGCTGGCCTATATTGGCAACATGCTGTCGCTTGCCCTGTCGGAATCGATCAAGCTGACGAGTCGTCATCCCGACACGCATGCGCTTTCGTTACCGCGTCACAAGGCGATTCTCACTGCGATCCAGAGCCGTGACCCACTGGGCGCGCGGCATGCCAGTCTGGTCCAGCTCGACAATGCGCGCGCGGACGCCGAGAGCGTTCTGGAAGCCGGCAGCCAGTTTCAGACACAACCCTAATCCGAACGTGGCGGCTCAGCCGACCCATTGGCAGAACGTAGCGGGCGCTTTCCGCTCCGCATGTCCAGCTTCCTCCGGGCGCTAACTCGATAGTCATACTATTAAAGCGGCACATCGTGCAGATCATATCGACAATGCATGACCCGCGGCCAACGAGCCAGACCTGTCCCGTCATCGTGTTGCCCTGCACTGCCGGATGCGCATACGGGAGGCCGCGCTGCACCGCAAAAAAATTAATTAGTCGGACTAGTTAAGGGTATACATCGATTAGTAGGTAAAAGGGCGTGATATAGCATTTTCTGGTGGGTAGTCATGCGTACGCGCGTGCACGTGGGTTTCATGAAAGGTGATGCCCGGCTCCGGTGCTTTTCTTGCCGGGGCTTTTCCTGCTTGCGCCGTCATGGACAGTGAAGTGTTCAACTATTGAGAGACGGGAGATTGAAATGGCGCAAGAGAAGGAAGAAAAGGGCGAAGTGCAAGGCACGCGTCGGGGATTGTTGCAGGGCGCGGGCCTCTCTGCGGCACTAGCGCTCATGGGCGGTATAGGTGGAATGATCACGCCGGCCCAGGCGGCGGAAGGCGGTTCGTTCCCGTCGCACAAGCGGTGGAAGATCGTATTCGTCAATCACGTCACAACGAACCCGTTCTTCGTGCCGACGCAATACGGCATTCAGGATGCGACCGCTTTGCTGGGGATGGACTACCAGTGGACCGGCTCGGCCAATGCCGATATCGGCGAAATGGTGAACGCAGTCAACGCGGCGATAGCCGGCAAAGCTGACGCCATCGCCGTACCGATCGTCGACCCGAAGGCGTTCGACAAACCGATCCAGGCCGCGCTCGACGCCGGCATTCCCGTCTTCGCCTATAACGCCGACGCGCCCGCAGGTTCGGCGAATCCGCGCCTTGCCTATATCGGTCAGGATCTCTATCTGTCTGGCTATCAGATGGGCGAGCGAATCTCGAACCTCATCGACAGCGGCCTCGTCGCGCTCTTTATCGCCACGCCAGGCCAGCTCAACATTCAGCCACGGCTTGACGGTGCAGCCGCCGCCATCAAGAAATCGGGCAAGAAGATCGACGTGCAGACCATCGCAACCGGCGCGACCGTCAACGAAGAGCTATCGAAGATCAAGTCCTTCTATCTCGGCCATCAGGATCTCAAAGGCATGTTTGCGGTGGACGCGGGCAGCACCCAGGGCGTCGCCGAGGTCATGAAAGAATCCAACCTGCCGTCCAAAGGCGTCCACGGCGGTGGCTTCGATCTGTTGCCGCGCACCGTCGATCTGATTCACGAGGGCTTCCTCGACTTCACGATCGACCAGCAACCGTACGTGCAGGGTTTTTATACGGTCGTGGAGGCCTTCATCTTTCTCGCCTCCGGTGGGCTCGTGGGGCCGGCCAATGTCAACACAGGTTTGAAGTTCGTCACCAAGGGCACCGTCGATCCGTACCTGAACACGTCGACACGCTATGAAGGTAAGAGCACAAAAGCCCAGATCGTGCCACGCACGGGTGCGATCAAAGGGTGACGTCTCCCGTGACGGACGTTCAAAAACCCGCGATACGTCCGAGGCGCTGGTCAGGCGCGCTCGGACGTTCCAGTGAAATTCGCATCTTTGCGGTTGCGTTGATCCTCTCTATCTACTTCGAGTCGGTCAACCATGACTTCCTGCTGACCAGCGCGAGTCTTCAGAATCTCTCGCAGTTCATCGCCCCGGTCGCGATCATTGCCTTTGGCGAAATCATGCTGATGATCGGTGGGGAGATCGATCTTTCCGCCGGGATGGTCTTCGCGTTTGCGCCTTTCATCATGTATTTCGCGATCGAAGCTGGCTTGCCTGCATGGCTCGCGATATTTATCGGCGTTATTGCAGCGGGCCTCGTCGGATTGATTAACGGCGCGGTGACGGTGTATCTGCGTATCCCATCCTTCGTGACGACACTCGGTACCTTGTTCTTCGTGAACGGCCTCACACTGACGATCTCGCGGGGTACGCCGGTTTCGCCACCGGAGGATTCCGCGCTAGCGGCGTTCATGGGGGGATGGGGTTACAGCGAAATCATCTGGACGCTTGCTATTGCCGCCGTCATGCACGTGCTGCTTCGTCATACACGCTGGGGTTTGCATACGATCGCGTCGGGCGCGAATCCGTTGGGCGCGAGCGAAGCGGGGATACAGGTCAGGCGCCTGAAGCTCGGCAACTTCATTCTTGCCGCGGTGCTTGCCGGCTTGACCGGGATCCTGGAAGGTTTTCGCATCACGTCGATCGATCCGCAAGCGGGCGGAAACCAGATCATGTTTCTTGCCGTTGCCGCCGCCGTGATTGGCGGCACGCCGCTCGCCGGTGGATCGGGCACGATCATTGGTGGGCTGATCGGAGCGGCGGTGCTTGGCATTCTCAACGACGGCTTCACGCTGATCGGCATCAACGCCTTCACCTTCAACATGATTCTCGGCGCGGCGATCCTCGGGGCCATGATCTTCAACATCCACGTGGTTCGTCTCGCGCGCAAGGGAGAGTTGTAATGTCCGAGGTGCTGGAGGCGCTGCGCGGCGAAGATATCGTCAAACGTTTCGGCGCGGTCACCGCGCTCGATGGTGTGTCGCTGACGCTAAGACAGGGCGAAATCCTTGGCGTCCTTGGCGACAATGGCGCGGGCAAATCGACACTGATCAAGATTCTGACGGGCTTTCATCAGCAGACCAGCGGCAAGCTATTTGTCGGCGGCGAAGAAACGCTGCTTCGCTCCGTTGATCACGCCCGCTCGCTCGGCATTGAATGCGTCTACCAGGATCTGGCGCTTGCCAATTCGCTGAGCATCTATCACAACATGTTTCTGAACCGGGAAATCATCCGTCGAGGGCCATTTCGCCTGTTGAACAATCGCGCAATGCGTGAGCGCGCCGCCGAGTGTCTTGAGGAAATTGGCGTGCACGTGCCTTCGGTCGACCTGCCGGTCGAACAGCTTTCCGGTGGACAGCGACAGGCTATCGCGGTCGCTCGCGCGGTCAATTCGAATGCAAGGATACTGCTGCTTGACGAACCGCTCGCCGCGATGGGCGCCCGCGAGGCTGGACTGATCATCGACCTGATCCTTCGGCTCAAGAGCAAAGGGGGGCTGTCTATCGTCATGATCATGCACAACTACGCCCAAACGCTCGACATCGCGGATCGTGTGATGCTGATGCAGCGCGGACGTGTCACTTACCAGCGGGAGGCGGCCAGCACGTCGGTCGAGGAACTGATGGATATCGTGCGGCGCGAATATCGGGCAATGCGCACAACGACGAACTGACACCAGACCGTCACATAGGTGAGCATTCGAGTTGGGCGTGAGCTACCCGCGCTTTCAGAAGCGGCAGACTCGGGTGAGCCAGACACACGCGAGAAAAAGCTGTCGCTTCATGCCTCTTCACTTTTGCGTACTTTGGCTCGAGTACTTGCAGGCGCATTCTTCTTCAACTTGCTCAGATTGAAATCAATAGCAGCACGGACGAGATCTTTTAGAGCACGCACATTAATCTTGTCGCCCTCGAAAAAATCGATCGCCCGCCTCGCGTTGCCTTCGAGGCCCGCGTTGAACAGCTTGTCAGGATCGGGGAGATGCGCCCCGTGGGCAAAGGTAAGCTTCACCTTCCCTTTGTGGGCGTTGGCGACCGCGATCATTCCGTCGCGAGACCACACCGGGCTTCCCATCCACTTCCATTCCTCGATGATCTCCCGGTCGGCCTCAAGAATGCTCTTGCGGATGCTGGCGAACGTTTTGCCACGCCAGTCCGTGATTTCCGCGATCAGTTGGTCAATGCGTTCTGATGGATTCATTGGATCTCTATGCCTCGAGTTCTGGTCCCGTTTCGTGCGACCACAATAGTGATGTGGCGACTACATTACTACATGAGGCGCACATCTGACATTCAGAACAGCGTACGGATGCCCACGCGCACGAGCAACTGGTTGGGACCGCTTGACGAGTCGGCAGATTTCTTAACGGTTGAGGCGACGCGGCACGTCTGTCCGTCTAAGGCTACGTTGTGGCGTTCGCAGCGTCTTTGCGCGATGCCACAGCGCTCCAAAGCGGCCGTTTGGCTTTTGCGGCACACGAAGTAGTAATCTTCGGTACGGAGTATGGAACAAGGGCAATGCCCCGCCATAGCGGCTTACATTGCCATGACGACATGTCCAGATGAAGCCCTCTTCGACGCCGAAGTATGGTCCATGCCGGCAGCGCCGAACCCGTCCGGCGACGCTTCTTTGCGAATGAGGGTAATACGGTCAGCCAACGATATAACTTCAGGAGCCGGGCCAATGGGAAGCACCAGCGCAGTTGCGGCGGCGGCAGTCGCCTTCGTGGGCAGTCACTTTCTCTTGTCCCATCCGTTGCGCAGCCGTTTGGTCCGCGCAATTGGCGAAGCGGGGTTCCAGGGTGTCTATTCGCTGGTTGCGTTCTTGACACTCGGTTGGCTGATCGTGGCCTACCGAAAGGCACCCGTGACGGCACTAATATGGCCGGTAGGAAACGGGCTCTGGGCGGTTGCGACCGTGGTCATGCTGATCGCATCGATCCTCCTGCTGGGCTCTCTGATTCGCAACCCGGCGCTTCCCACCGGCGGTCGGCCCAGCGCGTTCCCGGAAACGGCGCGCGGCGTGTTCGCGGTGACGCGCCACCCGATGATGTGGTCAATCGCACTTTGGGGGTTATGCCACATCGCGGTGTTCCCGGTGGCCAAGAACATCGTACTCTCAGCGGCTATCGTCCTCCTCGCGCTCGTCGGCGCCGCATTGCAGGACCGGAAGAAGGAGCAACTCCAGCCCGATCTCTGGCCCGAATGGGAGTCGAAGACGAGCTACCTGCCGTTCGCGGCGATCATCGCCGGCCGTGCGCAGCTGGGCGGGTTCGGCTTGCACACGCTTTTGGGCGGCCTTGTCGTCTGGCTCGTAGCGACTTGGGCTCATATGCCACTCGCCGGTTGGGCCGCGGGCATCTGGCGCTGGCTGTAGCCGCAGATCGGAGTCCATAACATCAATCCGGCGCTACACGGCGCTAGTCACGTCGTCGAGGAACCGCCGTGGCCGCGAATCGGTTGCTGCGGCTGCGCAAGTCCTTTCCTCTGCCGTTGCAGCCGTCATTCATGACGCCGCACACAGGGGCACGTCAGGAACGCAAATCCTGAAGCGAGCGCTTGTGGGGATGATTACCGCTTATTTGCTCAGCCGGTGCTAGCTCTGCCGTCCTCCGTCATGCGAACGAACACACGGACAAACAGTACCGGATATCTCTAGAGTTGAAGAATCGTCGGTCAATCCTGACTGGCGACGCTGCGCTGGCCATTCGGCGTAAGTTCAACCTAAGGAAAAAACAAATGAGAACGTCTCTTCATAAGGAAATATCGACCGATTGCGACGGTTACGGCACGCTTAGTCTTCACTCCAATAGTGCGCCTTTGGCGCTAAAACGCACCATTCACCCCGAAGAAATACGGGACAATCTGCCCACAAATCAGGGCGGCATTGGTTTTTTATTTCACGCTACGGATTGGGATACGCTTTCATTTTCATTTCACAATGTGAAACACAGAAACGCGTCATTCGAAGAGGAGCTTTGGAAAACCAAACCTTTCATTGCATCGCCTATTTATTCGGGATCCCAAGTCATAGGGGCCAACATTGCGTGTCCGGTTCCCCTTGAGTTGTGGCTCGGAAGCCCACGTGGTATCAAGCGGTTTCGGGAGACGCAATTTTTCCCGGCCCTTGAACTGGCAAGGCAGGCGGGATTGAACATGGTGGCGATGGGCGCCTCCACCCCTTACGCCTGCAACTATGGCGCACTGCCGCGTCATACCAAGCCACCTCATATCACGACGGGCCACGCGGCTACCGCCTCGATGCTGAAAGACTGGGCCATCCACTGCTGCAATGAACTTGACCTCGAATTCGGCAGGACGAAGCTCGCTCTATTTGGCGCAGCCGGACGGCTCGGCACGACGGTAGCTAAATACCTGCTCTACAAAGATGCGCCGAAAGAGCTTGTTCTGATCGATTTGCCGGACAAGGTGAACCTGCTCACGGAACAAGCCAGGGAACTGATGGCAGCGGATCTGATGAGACGCACCCGGGTGTCGGTGCACACCTTCAGTCCGGACACTCCACTGCCGAAGTTCGATGGTGCGATCCTGGCCAGCAGCACCAGTGTTCCCTACCTCACCGCTTCTGACCTCAAACGGGCACAGTTCTGGATCGACGACTCTCATCCCCGCGCAGCAAGCGTCGAGGCTGAACTCGCATCACGAGCTCATACGCTATATATTGAATGCTTCGCGCGTGGTCCTGCCGGACTCAACACCGTGTTCCCGTTCAGACTGCCGACCACCCGCGATTGCTATACCTGTTTCGCCGAAGGCTATGCAGCCTGGCAGGAAGGCATCGCTTCCGATTTCATCGTCGGCAGTCCGCCCGTGTGGTCCGTTTCATATACTCACGGCCTTCTGAAGAAGTACGGGTTTTCGGTCGGACCTTTTCACGGTAAAAACGGTTCGGCAATCACCCTGGATGCCCAACATCGTGGCAGGCATGAACTGATAGGGTCGTGAACGGCATTGGAGGCCAGATGGTGATACCGCGCGAGAGCATGCGGGATTTGCTGGAACGAAGCCGGTTCGCAATTCGATGGGGGGGCGCACTCGGCCTCCTGTGCCACCCCATCTACTACGTCGTCTGGACTTACGTCCTGCCACAGCCGTACGACAGCCTTTTCCTTCGATTGAGTGCGGCGGCCGTCTGCATTCCATTGATTTTTCAGGCCCATTGGCCGAAGCGGTTTAACCGCTACCTGCTGATCTATTGGCATTGCTGCCTGATCTACGTATTGCCGTTCGTCTGTACGTTCCTCGCGATCAGAAATTCATTCTCCACGATGTGGATGATGACCGAAGTCATGATGATCTTCATTCTGGCGCTGTGCATCGATAACCCGCTGTTGCTGATGACCTGCATAGGCATTGGCGTATTTTCCGGCGCGCTGGCTGCGGTGGTCACCTCGCCTGTGGCGATCGTTTTAAGCCCGGCCAATCAGTCGGATCTCGCATTACTGCCGGTTGTCGTGTTGTGCAGTATGGCCTTTAGTCATGCAATCAGCAAAGGACGCATCTTTGTTGAAAAGAACCGGGCATTAAAGGCGCTCGCGGGTTCGATCGCCCATGAAATGCGTAATCCCCTCAGCCAACTGAAGCACGTTCTGGATCGCGTGGAAGAGGCGCTGCCCGCGACGGCAGAAGCCAACCGAGCGCCGGCGTTGTCGCGCGACAGTGCGGCAGTCCTGTATCGTCATCTCGCCCACGGCCAATTATCCATTGAGCGAGGCCTGCGCATCATCGCGATGACGCTGGACGAGGTCAGTGCAAAACCCATCCGCTCAGATTACCTCACCTATCTGAGTGCGGCGGTTACCACACGTAAAGCATTGGACGAGTATGGCTTCGGCGATAAAAAGGAGCGCAGTAAGGTCAGGCTCGTTGTGCTGGAAGATTTCACGTTCAAGGTCGACGAAACCGTCTATCTGTTCACCCTGTTCAATCTGATCAAGAACGCACTCCATCACATTGTCACGCATCCTTCAGCAACGCTCACACTCACGGTCGACCGGCAGTCGGTTATCGTTCGTGACACGGGCACCGGCATTTCACCTGAGATTCTGCCGCATCTGTTCGAGCCGTTCCGTACAGCAGGAGATGCGGCGGGTACGGGACTCGGGTTAGCCTACTGCCAGCGCGCGATGCGCGCATTCGGCGGCACCATTAGCTGCCGGTCGGAAGTTGGAAAATTCACGCAATTCACGCTGCAATTTCCAGTCGTATCAGAAAGCGAAGTCGCCGATCACGAGCATACGATTTTTGAACGTGCCATTCCCATTTTCAACGGGAAGCACATCCTCCTCGTCGACGACGACGCCGGTCAGCGGGCGGCAACCCGTCGCGCGCTTTTGAAGGCGGGCGCACACGTGAGCGAGGCGGAAAACGGGCAGATAGCGTTGACCATGCTCCGACAGTCGTCTCTCTACGACCTCGTACTGATGGACGTCAATATGCCGATTCTGGATGGCTACACGACCACCGAGAAAATTCGCGCCGATCGTGAAAACCCGAACTGGAATGTTCTGATCGCCGCCTACACGGCAGAGCCCGGCAATGTGGTACGCGTCCTCGCCAGAAGAGCCGGCATGGACGAAATTATCAGAAAGTCCTCCAGCGTGGTGGAATTGATCACCTCGCTCCAGACGCTCCTCGAAAACGGCACTCGGCACCATCTGAGCCAGAGATTCGACGGGTTCGTCGGCAAAATGATCCTGGTGGCGGACGACGACACCTACAGCAGGCTGGTTGCCAAAGCCTATCTGGAGCGATTCGGCGCGAACGTTGTCGAAGCCGAACATGGGCAGGCCGTGCTGGCTCAACTGCAGGAGGACGATACAGTCGATGCCATCGTCATCGATATGAATATGCCTGGAATGGGCGGCGTGGAAACAACCACATCAATTCGCGCTCGCACCGACTCGTATGCCAACGTGCCGATCATTGCCTTGACCAGCCAATCCGATATCGGCGCTGTGCAGGCATGCCTGGATGCGGGCATGAACGAGGTCATGGTAAAACCTGTGCAGGTCGGTTCTCTTTATGCCTGCCTTGCAAGACAGTTTTCCCAGCAACGTGGTGCTTTGAATGCGCCAACGAAGGCGGATCTAGCACAAACGTCGGTAAAACCCATCGGCAAGGTTTCGACAATTGAGGAAGGTGGTCTGCTCGACGAGAAACACCTCGAAGAACTCGCGGCGCTTGATCTATTGGACCAATCGTTCCTCAACGGCATTGAGCAGATTCGCTCGCTTGTAGCGCGACTCCCTACCAGCGCGGCAGCCCTGGACCTCGAATCGATGCACGGAGAATTGCACCTCCTTCTTGGCGTCAGTGGCAATATCGGAGCAAAAGCGCTGCATCAATTCGCGAGGCAGATTTATCCGCGGATAGTTGAAGGCGAATGGCCTTCTGAACCCGACTGGCTTGCGCGAATTTGCACGCTGGGCGGCCGTTCAGCCGACGCGCTGCAGACCTATTTCGCTTCGGACAAAGCAAGTCGCGATCATCGGGACGTTCTGAATGACTGATAGCCCACGGGCGTCATGCGGGTTCGTCGACAAGACTCAAATGGTTACTGGAAAAGCGCCCTTCGCTCACGCCAGGCGCATTCCTGATCGATGAGAAAATCTCGATCTCATTTCCAAACCATCTGACCGTCAGGTGCCGCCTTATCGTGAGCGGTGTGCATTCGACTTCTTAAACTGGGGAAACCCATCGTTACTGTGGTGCCCGCACCCAATGCGGATTCGATCCGGAGGCACCCACCAAAAGATTGCATGATGCGATTGCAAAAGATCATGCCCATACCGTGCCCGCCGGCCCCGGCGTGAGTCGTAACGGGATCGAGCAACAAACGCGCTTTTATCTCCGGTGCAATCCCCGGCCCGTTGTCGCGAACACGGATCTCAGGTTCGGGGCCACCTGCCACTTCGAGGCGCAACGAAGGCGCGGTTGAACCGTCAAGCGCACGCAAAGCGTTGGACAACAACGAGGAGAGCACGAGCGCCACGCAATTGGGCATTGCGCGCACAACAAAATCCCCTTGCACGTCGACCTGTATCCAATCGCGCTGCGAACCCTTAAACGGATAGGTATCGAGCAAGGTAGCGATCAATCGCGTCGCCTTGACCTCGCGGAGTCCACTGCCCGACGCAGACTGCTGGCCGCCACTTTTGTGCACCGTCGCCCAGAAGGACGAGATCAGCGTCAGGCAATACTGCGCATTGTTAAGCATTGACGTTGCGGCGTGACCAATTTCCTTTTGGCGCTCCGGATCGTATTGCTCAGCAACGTCGGACTCGACGGCTTGCGCAAAAAGCGAGATCGCTGCCAATGGCGTATTGAGCTCGTGAGCGAGGAAAGCAAGCGTCTCATCCATCGCCAACAATTGTTGTTGACGCGTTTCCCGCTCGGTATAGCGTGCGGTCGCCAGTTTCAGGACCTCGCGCACCGATTCCGTCCGAAGCGGCTTTTCCAGAATACGGAATATGTCACCGGTATTGACTGTCTGCAACAGCATGTCCTTATCGGCATAGGCGGTCACAAGTATGCGCACGATTTGCGGATACTCCTGCGCCACCTGGCGCAACAGATCATCGCCATCGCGCCCCGGCATGCGGAAATCAGTCACCAGTACGGCAATCTCCGGCCCGTATTCGTTCAACACCGCAATCGCCGCGTCTGCGCTATGAGCCACGTGCACACAGTAGTCCTCACGGATTGCGCGTGCGAAGTGGTTGCGCGACATCTCGTCGTCGTCGACGAAGAGAACGGAAAACGGCGGTTGCATCGTGTCACTCATCGTGTTCTCAGCAGGTCGCGGCAGGTCAAACGTGTTCCGTTACGGGCTGCGCATCAATCCACGGATTCCTCTTATGCTAACTGGATGGACTGTAAGGCCGTCTGCTATTGCTGTGACAGAGTCGCAGCCGCTCACAGTCGCGCCTGCGCTGAGTCACTTCTCGAAAGCAGACGAGGTCGTTGGATCGGCAAAGCGCGAATTTATTCTACCATCCAGGGTCCGTAGAACGCTGACGGCAGAACAGGAAGATGGCATCCATTCGCGCAGTAATTTTCCATAGAATCAGGATGCTACCGACGAGGCTCAAAGTCCGCGAAGCGAAGTGAAAAATTCAATGTAGGCTCTACCGGGCAACCGCTTCATTCCGGTCGGATTGTGCCCAGCATGCTGCGACGTCAGTCCGTTTGTGTACGGTCTCGGTACCTATGTCGAATGACCGCTCGCGCATGCCGGGTAATCGCACCGATGCCTGTGGCACAAGCTGGGAACGACGCGGGTTCTCGGAACGTCTCATCACTCTGGAAATGCAAATGAACGACACATCCGCTTTTCGCCCTGCACTTGAGCACGCCCTGAACCACTCGTTGGCGCATCTGGAAAACCTGGCGCATAGCCCTGTTGCAGCCGGCGCAAGTCTGCAAACGTTGCGCGAGCGCCTGGTGAAGCCGCTCAACAGCGAGGGCATGTCCGCCGAGCAGGTGATTGATGAGCTGGTCGATGACACGACCGGCGGCATCATGGGGAGTGCCGGCGGCCGATTTTTTGGTTGGGTCATAGGCGGATCGTTGCCCGCGGCACTGGCAGCGGACTGGTTGACCAGCGCCTGGGATCAAAATGCGGCATCGTACGCATGCGGCCCCGCCGTAGCGGTTATTGAGGAGGCGTGCGGAGACTGGCTAAAAGATCTGCTTGGTTTGTCGGATCACGCCAGCTTCGCGTTGACTAGCGGTTGTCAGATGGCGCACGTTACTGCGCTGGCGGCAGCGCGAAACGCATTGCTCGCGCGGCGAGGTTGGCAGGTTGAACGAGACGGCCTGTTCGGCGCACCGACAATCCGTATCCTGAGCAGCGATCAATTTCACGGCAGCATCACGCGAGCAGCGCGCTTGCTGGGGATGGGAACAGGCGCGGTGACAGGACTGCCGGCCAATCAGGCGGGCCAACTGGACGCGGCGATGCTTGAACAGGCGTTGAAGAACGCCCCCGACACACCCACCATTGTCTTGCTGCAGGCGGGCGACCTCAACATTGGTGCGTATGACTGTTTCGCCGACTTGATCCCGCTCGCGCATCGCTACAACGCATGGGTCCATGTCGACGGTGCTTTCGGCCTGTGGGCCAACGTCAGCGCACGTTATCAACATCTGCTGCTCGGCGTCGAGCATGCCGATTCGTGGGCAACCGATGGACACAAATGGCTGAACGTGCCGTATGACAGCGGTTTTGCCTTCGTCGCGCATCCTGAGGCGCATCGCAACGCGATGTCCTACGAGGCAAGCTACATCTCGCACAACGATCAGGTCCGCGAACAAAAGGACTGGAATCCTGATTGGTCGAGACGTGGGCGAGGTGTGGCAACCTATGCCGCGCTGCGACAACTGGGCCGTCAAGGCGTCGTCGCTTTGATCGAAGGCTGTTGCGATGCAGCGCATCGCCTCGTGACTGGCATCGCCGCGCTTCCCGGCGCCGAGTTGGTGTGGGCGCCACAAATCAATCAGGGCCTGGTTCGCTTTCTGGATCCCCGTCCAGAAGCCACGGAGAGCGACCACGGCCGATGGACTGACGCTATTACCAGTGCGGTTCTGGCGAGTGGCGAGGCGCTATTCAGCAACACGACGTGGCGAGGGAAGCGTTGTATGCGCGTGTCAGTATGCAACTGGCAAACCAATGCGCAGGATGTGGCGCGTGCAATTGCAGCGGTAGCACGGGTATTGCAAGAGCGGACCGCGTAACGGAAGGCCGGGTCCAGGCTAATACAAGTAACCGCAACGGCGGACGTTTCCGATGAGAAAAGTCCTTCGACGCGCTGGGCGAACCAACCGTTCACGCTCCAGCGCGTAAGGGTCCCATCTGGCCGTCCACCCAGTACCGGCGAAGCGCCGTGTGGCAGGTAGCGCCCCGTTCCATCTCCGTCCTGGCGGCGCACGAACGGCGAAGGGGTCATCCGCAGAGTCGCCAACAGTCCTCGCCTGGCTCAAATGTTATTATCGGAAACACGACCCGCCTCCTAAGGCGCGCATTCAAGCTGTTGGACCCCATGGACACCCACCTCACCAAACCCGCCGATCCATCGACAACCGACCTCGGCCGCCGCGTCCGCGCCGCCCGTCAGGCGCAGGACTTGACGCTGGAAACCGCGAGCCGGCTTTGCGGCGTCTCCCGCTCGACCCTCTCCAAAGTCGAAAACGGCCTGATGTCCCCGACTTTCGACGTCCTTCAGAAGATCGTCCTCGGCCTGAAGATTGAAATCGGCGAGCTATTCGGCTCGACACCCAAAGTCAGCGCCAGCGGCCGCCGCGCGTTGACCCGCAAAAATGAAGGCCAGCGCCACGCCTATCGCGGTTATCAGATGGAGTTACTCGCCACGGATCTGGCGCACAAAGCGATGTTGCCGTTCCGCATCCGCATCTCGGCGCACACGCTCGACGCGTTCGACGACTGGGGCCGTCACGAAGGCGAAGAATTCCTGTACGTGATCAGCGGCAGCGTGTGCCTGTATTCCGAGTTGTACGCACCGACGCATCTGAACGCCGGCGACAGCCTTTACTTCGACAGCCGCACCGGTCACGCCGCGGTCTCCACCAGCGAAGAAGACGCCGAAGTGTTGTGGATGGCGACCAGCGCCGACATCCCGCAGACATCGGCCACGGCAGAACCGGCGAAAAAATAGCCGAGGCGCCTGAATAAACTGCGCCCCAAAAGCATGGACGGGTGTCCACCTTCGGGGTGCAGTTCAGAACCGCGCCACAGCGCATCTAAACGCCAAAAGCGAAACCGGGGCGGATGGCACCGCCATTGCCAACGACACAGCCGCCACCCCACCTTAACGACGCGCCGCCAACGCCCGCTGCGCCAGTTGTGCAATGTGCATTGCGTGTTGCCCAGTCCCCTGTTCGATCTGCTCACGGCAACTGAAGCCGTTGGTCAGCACAATCGTTTCCGCGTTGGCCGCTGCAGCGGCACGCACAGCCGGAAACAGCGTGTCCTCGCCGATCTTCTCCGAGAGCGCGTGATGCGCGTCGTTAAAGCCGAACGATCCCGCCATCCCACAGCATCCCGTATCGAGCAGTTTCCATTTCACCCCGAGTTTGTTCAGCAGCGCAGTATCGCCTTGCATACCGAACAGCGCCTTCTGGTGACAATGTCCATGCACGATCACGTCTGCTGCAAGCGTTGGCCAATCGAACGGCTGACGCGCGACGAAATCGGAGAACAGAAAAGTTTGCGCCGACAGCTTTTTCGCCAAAGCATGACCGGGAAGCTGCTTCAGCAACTCATCCTTGAACACCGATAAGCAACCGGGCTCAAGACCCACCAACGGCACACCCGCAGCGATATCGTCCCCGAGGTCATCGAGAATCGTGGTCAGCAACGCGCGCGCACGGTCGAGCAAACCAAAGTCATACAGCGGGCGTCCACAACACAAGCGGTTCTTTGGCAGCACGACGTGCCACCCTATTTGCTTCAACACATCGGTAGCGGCCTGCGCGATCTCGGGCGTGAAGTGATCGTTGAAGGTATCGACCCACAAGATGACCTTCTTGACCTCACCAGGCGCACGAGCGCCTCCCTCATCCTTGAGCGAGCGCCGCGCAATCTGCCGATACGTCTCTTCAGCAAACTTCGGCAACGCACGTGCCTGCGCCACCCCAGCGACCCACTTGCCGACCTGGGCCAACCCAGGCGCCGACGTCATAAAGTTCGTCAGCCTCGGAAACCTTGCCGCCCACGGCGCCCACTCGCCAATCCGCCCCATAAACAACGCCTGACGCGGCCGACGATTCGTCTCATAGTAATGCGAAATAAATTCAGCCTTGTATGAAGCCATATCCGTATGCGTCGGGCAATCGGATTTGCAGCCCTTGCACGCGAGGCAGGTATCGAGCGCCTCTTTCACTTCGCGGCTTTGCCAGCCATCGACAATCACGTCGCCTTGCAGCATTTCCCAGAACAGATGCGCGCGGCCACGCGTCGAGTACTTCTCTTCACGCGTCGCGCGATAGCTCGGACACATCGTGCCGCCTTCGAGCGAGCGGCACTTGCCCATGCCGATGCATCGCTCGATCTCGCGCTGAAAGCCGTCGCCTTCCTGGCTCGCGAAGGTGAGCTTTGTTTGCAAGGTCACCCGTTTGTAGGCCGGTCCCATGCGCAGGTTTTCGTCGGCGCGATACGCATGCACGACCTTGCCTGGATTCAAGCGATTGGCCGGATCCCAGATCGCCTTGAACTGCTCCATCGCCTGCATCAGTTCGGGGCCATACATGATCGGCAGGAACTCCGCCTTGGCCTGACCGTCGCCGTGCTCACCCGAGAGCGAGCCACCGAATTCGACCACCAGCTCCGCTGCTTCGCGCAGAAACTTGCGCCACGTCGCGACGCCTTCGGCGCTGCGCAGATCGAAGGTAATGCGCGCGTGCACGCAGCCATCGCCGAAATGGCCGTAGAGGCTCGTCTCGTAGCCGTAACGATCCACCAAAGCCTGAAACGCACGCAGATAATCGCCGAGACGCAACGGATCAACCGCCGCATCTTCCCAGCCGACGACCGGATCCGGCGTGCCCGCCTCCACCGACAACGCCACTGCCGACGCCCCCGTCTCGCGAATCGACCACACCTTCGCCTGCAACGCGCGATCCTCGACGAGCATCGCCGACACGTTCGGTCCGGCTTCGCCCGACGAAAAATACGCCGCAGCGGTTTGCGCCTGGCGCACAGCATCGTCTTGCGTATCCGCGCCGAATTCGAGCACGACCCACGCGTCGCCTTCCGGCAGCAACGCGATCTCGTCCTTCTTCAAACCGCGCGCCTGCAAGCCGCGGATGATCGCGCGGTCAAGTCCTTCGATCGCGATCGGCCCGCAGCGCATAAAATGTGGCACGGCATCCGCGGCGGTGTAGATATCCGTGAAACCGACCACGACGATCACGCGTTTCGCCGGACTCTTCACGAGCCGCACTTTCGCCTGCAGGGTCACCGCGCATGTGCCCTCGGTGCCGACCAGCGCACGCGCTACGTTAAAGCCGTATTCCGGCAACAGTTGATCGAGGTTGAAGCCCGATACGCGCCGCTTGATTTGCGGGAATTTCGCGCGGATCTGATCGGCGTAGGTGTCGCGTAGCCGCTTGAGCGCGGCATAGATTTCGCCCTGGCGGCCGCCTGCTGTGATGATGCGCTCGAGTTCGTCGTCCGCGGTGGGACCGACCCAGAAACGCGCGCCGTCGAAGGTCGCGATTTCCAGCGCCTCGACGTTTTCGACCGTCTTGCCGGCCATCACCGAATGCGCGCCGCACGAGTTGTTGGCGATCATGCCGCCGAGCGTGCAACGGCTGTGCGTCGCGGGATCGGGGGCGAACGTGAGGCCGTGCTCTTCTGCGGCGTCGCGCAAGGTATCGCAGACTACGCCCGGTTCGACGAGCGCGACACACGCTACAGGATCGACCGACACGACGCGGTTCACATACTTGCTCGCGTCAGCCACTACCGCGACGTTCACGCATTGGCCGTTCTGCGAGGTGCCGCCGCCGCGCGGAAGAAAGGGCACGTCATTGCGGCGACAGGCAGCAAGCGTTTCCAGCAGATCGTCCACGTCCGCCGGCACCACAACGGCGAGCGGAACTTGCCGATAGTTCGACGCATCCGCGGCATACAGCGCTTTCGAGCCCTGATCGAAACGCACTTCGCCACGCACGTTGCGGCGCAAGTCGATTTCGAGCGCCTGCATGACGGCAGCGGTCCCTTGAAAGGGCTTGGCAACGCGTGGTTCTTTCAACGTGCCATTCAACGCGCCATAAGCCGCGTCGCTCAACGAAGCATTCACGCCCGCGCCCTGCTCTTCATCCAATGACGTTCCCACTGCGGCCCTCACGTCTCATGTCCAACGCTTGCGCTACGGCCTGAACGGCGCATCACGCAGCCTGACTCGCGGTCATCTTGAAGATGCCCTGTGCGTTGCCCGCGTCGAAACGCAGGTCCGTTTCCCAGCGGCGCGCGTCCTGATCGAAGGTCCGCTTGCGCGTGATGAACTCGTAGAACGAACCTGGCACGTCGCGCGTCACGATGCTGCCGTCAGCCGCGCGGAATTCGCGCCGCACGATGTCCGCACGGTACGCGGTCTGAAACACGCGGCCCGAACGCGAACGCTCGACTTCCGGCTTCATCGGACGACCCTTCGCCTTTTCGTCATCGGAGAGCCAGAACACGTCCGCGACGCGATGCGTGGCGTGATTGAAGGCGTTACCCTCGGTCGCGATCCACGCCATTTCCGCCGACTCCTTCAACAATACTTCGTAATCGGCTTCGCGTGGCGTCTCGTGCTGACGCGCGAACGCGCCGACGATCACCGGCAGCAACGCATGAGCCGCCTCAAGCGGCAGCACGCCTTCGCGTTCGAGCTCCCACAACTGGCCGGCGGCTTGCGGCGTCAGCGGATCGCGCGAGGCGCCAATCACGTTCGTCACCGCCTGCTGGAATTCCGTCGAAAAACGCTCGGGATGCAATTCGCTGACGAAGAACTGTGCGATCTCGTCAGGGGCGTCCTCGTGCGCCCAGGCGCGGCCGGTCATGCCGAGACGGTCGAGCGGATAGCGGCCGTTGATGCTAAAGCCGAGCGGACGCAGGATACGCGCGAACGCCGCTTCGCCCGGCGGCAGTGCACCACTCTCTGCCCAGCGCACAGTGCGCAATGCGCCGTGGTCGAAGTAGACGCTGCCGCCAGCGGCGATCGTCTCCTCAGTGTACTGGCGGCCATTCGCCGAGCGTGCCAGCAGGTCTTCGAACAGCGCCATATTCAGCGCCTCAGCCAGTTCAGCGCGCGTAACGGTGCCGTCTTCCCATTCGTTGAGGATCTGCGGATGGTTCAGGGTGGCGAACAGTCTCGCGGTTTTCTCGGCGCCGAGCAGTTTCAGCAGCAGTTGTTCGACATTCGCATTCTTGATGTTTCGCATATCGGTTCCGGGCGGGGCGCGGTGAGCACGCTTTCGTATGTTTGAAGGTGGCCTGCCGGCTTGGCTTCAGGACGCAAGCACAGCATCGTTGGATACGAGATTATTCAAATCCACGGGCCATCCGTAAAGCGAGATAAAATCGCCACTTGATGCGTTTTTGGAATCAACATGCGAAAGTTCAAGATCCCCAACATGGGCGCGCTGCTCGCTTTCGAAGCGGCCGCGCGGCACGAGAGCTTCACGCATGCGGCGCGCGAGCTCTTCCTCACCGAAAGCGCGGTGTCCCGGCAGATCAATACGCTGGAGAGCAATCTCGGCGTGCGGCTGTTCGTGCGCGTGAAGCAGCGCGTGGTGCTGACCAAGGCGGGCAAGGTCTATAGCGCGCAGGTGCGGCGCTCGCTGGAGCAACTGGACCGCGACACGCTGTCGATCATTGCGCATGGCAGCGGCGGCGGCTATCTGGAACTGGCCGTGCTGCCGACCTTCGCATCGCAATGGCTGATTCCGCGGCTGGCGGCATTCAACACGCAGTATCCGGATGTACGGGTCAACATGGGCGTGCGCACCGGCACCTTCCCCTTTGCCGATACGCATTTCGAAGCCGCGATTCACTACGGCAAACCGACATGGCCGGGCACGTCGGCGGATTTTCTGTTCAGCGAGGAAGTCGTGCCGGTGTGTGCGGCGAGTCTGCTGACGCGGCCTGTGGAGACAGCAGCCGATCTGCTGGACTACCCCCTGCTGCACTCCACGACCCGGCCGGACGGCTGGGCGTCGTGGTTCGCCAATCTCGGTGTCGACGATAACCGGACGATGCAAGGGGTCCGCTACGAACTCCACACGATGCTGATCAGCGCCGCCGCGGCCGGTCTCGGCATCGCGCTAGTGCCGCGATTTTTCGTCGACGTGCAACTCGAACAGCTCGGACTCGTGATGCCGCTCGACGCGCCCGCGGTCGCCGACTCAGCGTACTACCTCGTCTATCCGACTGAGTTGAGTCACGGCAAGCCGCTCACGAGCTTTCGCGAGTGGCTGCTGCGGGAAGCGGCCGCATACAGCGCGGTGAATCCTGAACTGGCTAGCAACCCCGATACCGATTGATTCAGAGGTATGCAGTAAAAACTGCTAAGCGTTAAGCGCCGGTTTGCTCGCGTGCCTGCGCTAATGCACTCAAATTGCCTTCGCCGAAACCGTGGTGACCCTGCCGTTGCACGATCTCAAAGAAGATCTCGCCGGCACCGCGCCGCACAAAAGTCTGAAAGAACAGCAACGGCACGCCGTCGGCACCGATCTCGCCATCCACCAGAACATGGGTGCGCTTGAGCCGCTCGACATCGAGCCCATGACCCGGCAGGCGCGCATCGAGCTGCTCGTAATAACGCGGCGGTGGCTCCACGAATTCGACGCCATTCGCCAGCAGTTGCTCAACGCAGGCGAAGATGTCGTCCGTGGCCAGCGCGATGTGTTGCACACCTTCGCCCGGATGGTCCGGCAGATACTCATGCATCAGATTCGTGCGGCGCGTGCCTTCTTCATACAAAGGCACGCGGATCGCGCCGCAAGGCGACACCATCACGCGCGATTCCGCCGACACATGCCAGTTCGCATGCAACTCGTGAATCTCACGGAAGTTGAGCAGGTCGCGATAGAAATCGAGCCACTCCTGCATCCGGCCCTCGCCGACCGTTTGCGTCAAATGATCGACCGCGACGAGGCCGGTGCCGGCGTGACTCAAATCGGCTTGTGCGGTATCGATCTCGATCGGCCGGAAGTCGATGTCGAAGATCGAGATGTCGCCGAGACCGCCGCGCTGGCCACCGCGGCCACGCCAACGGTCGACGAAATAGATGTGCGAATCGCCAATGCCCTGGATCGCCGGAATCAGCAGTTCGTCCGCGCCGCGGCGTTCGCCTTCGAACGCCCATGCGCCGAGTTCGATCGCACGGTCGAAGGCGCGCTGCGCGTTGGCCACGCGAATACCGATCGCGCAGATGCCTGCGCCATATTCCTCGGCATAGCGCTCGGCAAACGAATCCGGCTCGGCGTTGATCAGGAAATGCATCTCGCCCTGGCGATACAGCGTGACGTCTTTGCTGATATGGCGCGCGATCGCCTTGAAGCCGAGCTTCGTGAAGGTCTCGCCGAGCGCCTTCGGTTCACGCGAGGCGAACTCGACGAATTCGAGGCCGGCGGTGCCGAGCGGGTTGTGCTCAGGTGCCGCCACGGCGCGCAACGCGACGTCTGGAGTGGGCAAGTCGCTGGGCATGGCAATCTCCTTGTACAGACTTTCGTACGCTGTTCTGAGTGGTCGTGATGTTTCTGCTATTCGGTGCACGCCGTCAACCACCCACAGTGTGACATCGCAAGTGTGATGTGCCGCAGCAATGCGGTTCACGACGGCATTTGCACCGTGTTTGTACACCGGGTAGCAGGGCGCTCGCAACCTTCATTTTGTACTAGATGGTTCACACGCGGCGAATCAGGTGGCAGCGTGCGCCTTCTGCGTCTCTCGCGGCGCCTGCACCGCTGCGCGCTATGCCTCAGATCCTGGGCGTGCTGCCGCGGCTGCGTTTCGACACGCGTTTGGCCGCAGGCTTGCCCGTGCCCGCCGCCATGCGCTGCTGCGCGACCTCGCGCACGGCATCGATGAACGCCCGGCCCACCGGCGACGGCTGCGTGTCCGAGCGCCGGATCAGCCCCACGGGCTCGCCGGTGCCCGCGAACGGCAAGGGCAAGCGCACCAGCATCCCGTGCGCCAGTTCATATTCGACCGCGCTCAACGGCACGAACCACACCGCGTCGTTCTCGAGCGTCAACGCGCGCCCCGTCGACA
Organism: Paraburkholderia solitsugae; assembly: GCF_013177695.1. GTDB lineage: Bacteria > Pseudomonadota > Gammaproteobacteria > Burkholderiales > Burkholderiaceae > Paraburkholderia > Paraburkholderia solitsugae. Next base: position 102,622 of record NZ_WOEY01000002.1, read on the forward strand.
CCGACAGCACTTCGACAAATCCCGACAACGGCGGCACGCCCCACGCGCTCAGCAGGCTCTCAGCCGATTGCCGGATCAACGTGCCGAACGGCGGCAGCACCACCAGAAAATCCTCCAGCGACGTGGCCGGCAAGCCGGCGCCCAGCGCCAACGGATGCCCGGTGCGGACCACAGCAATCATCGGCTCGCTGAAAAGCTGCTCGAAACTGAGCCCGACCATCCTTTCCGGGTCCGCCAGACGCCCGATCGCGAATTCGATCGTGCCCGCCTTCAGGCGCTCGAGCAATTCGGGGTTGGCGCCGGTGGCAAGGCGCACGATCACGCGCGGCCAAAGCGCGGCGAACAGCTTCAGCACCGGTGGGACCAGCGCAGCCGCGACGGTCGGCAGAATGCCGATTTCCAGCGTGGCCGCAGCGGCGCCTTCCGCGCGCGCCAGCAAATCGACGCCCTGTCGCAACGCGCTGACGCAGGCGCTCGCATGCGGCATGAACAGTTGCCCCTCGCGGGTTGGCACGGCGCCGTGGCGGCCGCGCTCGAACAGCTTCACACCGAGAATCGCTTCCAGTTCAGCGACCGTCTTGGAGACCGCGGGCTGCGTAATGGACAGGCTTTCGGCGGCCCGCTGCACGCTGCCGAACTGCGCGACGGCCAGAAAGCACTGGAGATGACGGAATTTGACGCGGCTGTCCGCGAGGCTGCGTTGCATAACGAGAGGTTATACGAAAAGGGCGAAAACGTCATTTTGCATAACCGTCCAGGTTAGATAAAGTCGCTCCATACGCTGTATCCCACAATTCCTCGAAGGAGACACTGATGGACGAGTCCTTTCTCACCGCGCGCGACTTCGCGTCCCATCCTGCCTACATCTATCCCGGCTACGGTTCATCGGTCAAACGCGGCCCGACGCGTCCGCTGATTCCGTTAAAGGAAAAGCTGCGTGACCAGCGCGTGCCGGTCTACGGCACGGAAGACCTCGGCGCGCTCGATCACGATCTGACGCGCAATGCGGTACGCAATGGCGAGCCGCTCGGCGAACGCATCATCGTGACGGGCCGTGTGCTCGACGAAGGCGGCCGTCCGGTGCGCAATACGCTGGTCGAGATCTGGCAAGCCAATGCAGCCGGCCGCTATGTGCACAAGAACGATCAGCACGACGCGCCGCTCGACCCGAACTTCCTCGGCGCAGGCCGCTGCGTGACCGACAACGAAGGCCGCTATCGCTTTCTGACGATCAAACCGGGTGCTTACCCGTGGGGCAATCACCCGAACGCGTGGCGTCCGAACCATATTCACTTCTCGCTGTTCGGCGACCATTTCGGCTCGCGCCTCGTCACGCAGATGTATTTCCCCGGCGACCCGCTGCTGGCGTTCGACCCGATTTTCCAGGGCACGCCTGAGCACGCGCGCGACCGCCTGGTTGCAAACTTCTCGCTCGATACGACACAGGAGGCCTATGCGCTCGGCTACGACTTCGACATCGTGCTGCGCGGCCGCAACGAAACCCCGATGGAGCGCTAAGCCATGACGACCCTCAAGCAAACGCCTTCGCAAACGGTTGGACCTTACTTCGCCTACGGTCTGTGCCCGCAGCAATATGATTTCGACTTCAAAAGCCTGTTTACGCCGGTTTTGGCCGACCGTGAAGCGGCCGGCGAGCACATCACGATCGTCGGCCAGGTCTTCGACGGCGACGGCAAGGTGATCGGCGATGCAATGCTGGAAATGTCGCAAGTGGATGCGCAAGGTCACTACCCGGAATCACGCGAGGAAATCCAGACGACGGGTTTCCATGGCTTCGCCCGCGTCGGTACAGGGACAGATCCACACCAACGGTTTGTCGTTGAAACGGTGAAACCCGGCCGCGCAAGCCCGGACGAAGCGCCGCATGTGAATGTGATCCTGACAATGCGCGGCATGCTGCTGCACACCTTCACGCGCATCTATTTCGAGGACGAAGCCGAGGCGAATGAACGGGATGCCGTGCTGGCAGCGGTTCCTGCGGAACGGCGTGGCACACTGATCGCGCGTCGCGAGCCTAATACGGCCAATGTGTACCGGTTCGATATCTATATGCAGGGTGACAAGGAAACCGTGTTTTTCGACCTGTAATACGGATTTTCCATACTTTCATATAGCCTTCACATACACTGGAGATGATCTGTCTAGCGACTAGATCGCGAAACTCCGAGTAGTTCAGCCCGCCCTGCGCGGGCTTTTTTTTGGTTTTTGCGCCCGGGCAGCCATCAGTTTGGATACCGAATCAATTGGCGCAACTCGATCAGTTTGCTTTTCAGTGAGCACGTTACGACCCGCCGATAGGCTGGCACCACCAGGCCGATAACGCGATGTAGCGCAGCCACGCAGGAAAACGATTAGCAGTGTAAACCGAGGCTACGCTTAACAACGGAAGTGATCGATATTCTGTCCGGCGTAGATCGCGCGCGCGAGCCAATCAGGTTTATCGCCGTGACCGTCCCACGTATTACCGTAGGCGTCGCGATACATCACGGCCCGGGTCGCGGCTTTGTCGGCTTCGATCGCATCGGCGAGTGCTTCCATCGTAATGCCGTATTCATCCATGCGTCGGCGGATCCACACGATCAGGCGCTCACGCGCATTCCCGTCGAGGTCGAACAGCCGTTGTTCTTCTCGCTCTTTCATAACGTACCAAGTTCGCGGCTGATCATACTCGCGTTGGAAAAACAAAGGCTTCGCTAAACAACGCGAAGCCTATGCATGAATCAGATGGGTTGAGTGCAAATCGAACTCACAATGCCGCTCCCAATGCGTGACAACTCGCATCTGGAAACCATGCCCAATAAATCTTGGATTTCGGGGAATTCGTCGGCAAACGGCTCGGGTCTCGCCCTTGATCGGCCTCGGTGCTCCGAGGCTGCTTCAGCGTATGGAGGGCAATTCTAGCATCCAATTTCCGCTGCTTGCAGCAACTGACTGTTGGCCTGCGACGATGGGCTTTCTTTGTTGTTCTGTTTGCGTTCGGCACTGCCCTATTCATTTCTTGCTGATGTTATTAACGCTGACCAGAAACAAAACCTCGCTCCCTCATGCTATGTTTCAGCGATCCGCATCGCCCCCTCCGGAGACACAAAAATGCCCGCCTCGACAGCCATCGTCACAATCCTGGCCGCACTGCTGCTCGGTGCAATGAGTCCAGGGCCGAGCTTTGTCATCGTTGCCCGCAATGCCATCGGACTCTCGCGCGCAGGGCCGGAGCATCAAATTTTCTGTAGATTCAAGACCTGTGCAAGGTAGTCGGGATTCCAGGCGGCGGCCTTACGCTTCTTTGGCAGGCTGAGTGCGCGGCTGGAATCGGCGCGGAACAGGTTGATGGCGAGCCGGCGCAGGAAGGAGAAATTCAGCGCGGCATTGCGTAGCCGGATCTGGCTGGCGTCCTCATTGAAGGTGACATCAAGGCAC
>NZ_WOEY01000020.1 GCF_013177695.1 Paraburkholderia solitsugae
GCTGCGGTTGCGGCAGTGGCCCCGGTGGTGGTTTTGGCGGAGGCTTCGGTGGCGGGTTCGGCGGCGGCTTTGGCGGAGGCCCCGGCGGCGGTCACGGAGGCAAGGGTAGCGGCGGTAACGGTGGTGGCAATGGCGGAGGAAACGGGCACTAGTCGCCTGCTTCCCGGGTAGGGGGCCCCCGCGCCCTACTCGTCGCTAACGACATACTTCGGTATCCCGTCCGCAGTCCCCCGGCAACGGCGGTGATGTCTCGATCCCCCGGTCGAGCGTCACCGCCCGAGGCCGGTCAGCGTCGACAGCGCCTACCAGCGACTCGGCAAAACGGCGCAAACCGTCGCGAATCGTTAACAGGTGGCTCCCGCACACGGTCAAAACCAAAACAATCGATCGCATCGTGCGTGGCCGGAACCAAACCGAAGCGATTGCCTCATATCAGATTCAACGTTCGATATGAGGACATCACAACATGCAACGAAACGTCCCCCACTCCATGGCGCGTATGACCACCGGTCTGCTGATGGTCGCCGCTCTGGGCCTCGCATCGCTCGCTAATGCGCAAACGGCGGCGCAAACCCCCGCGCAAACACCGGCTACGTCGGCCCAGCCGGAGCCACAGACCCTGTCGCAAGCCGCCCCGCCGGTCGACCCCACCTTCTCCGCCTATTCGCTTGCGCAAACCTGCAAACAGAAAAACGACAACGTCGCGCAAGGTCAATGCGTCGGCGCGATCCGCGGCATCATCCACGGCTATCAGTACGGTGTGTTGTTCCTCGGTCAGCGCGCGTCGCTGCCGCCCAACGAAACGCAGCGGGTGTCGCTGTGTTTGCGCAATACGCAGGTGTCGTCGATCGTCGACGACTTCGTCGCCGACGCAGCCCAGGTCAACGAAGATTCGCTCAAGCACACGCCAGCTGAAGTCGCCGTTCTGGGTTCCGTGCACATGCACCACGGTTGCAATTAATGCCGCCGGCGCAGTGAGCCGCGGTGGCGCAAACGCGCCGACTAAAAGGCCGGCTGCAAGGCCGGCCGCAAAACGCTAACGGCCGCCACTGCGCTTACAGCATTTCGAGTGGCCGCTTGCTGCGAGGCGGTGTGAAATAAGTGTCGATGGCAGCAAGTTCACGAACGTCGAGTTGCAGTTGCGACGCTCGATGGTTGTCGCGCACATGCTCGATGCGGCCCGCTTTCGGAATCGCGAACACGCCGGGCTTTTGCAGCACCCACGCTAGCGCCACCTGAAACACTGAAACGCCACGTGCGTCGGCGATGTCGTTGAGCGGCGAGCGCTTCGGCAGGCGCGCGTGATCGACCGGGCTGTATGCCATCGCCGGCATCTTGCGCGCGGCGAGCCACGGCAACAGGTCGAATTCCGACCCACGGCGTGCGACGTTGTAGAGAATCTGATTGGTCGCGCATGCCTTGCCGCCCGGCGTGGCGACGAGTTCTTCCATGTCGTCGGTATCGAAGTTGCTGACGCCCCAGTGGCGAATCTTGCCCGCGCTGCGCAATGTCTCGAATGCCTCGACGGTTTCCGCGAGCGGCACCGAGCCACGCCAGTGCAGCAGATACAAATCGAGCCAATCGGTTTTCAGGCGCTTGAGGCTCTGCTCGCAGGCCGCGACCACGCCTTGCCGGCTGGCGTTATGGGGATACACCTTGCTGACGAGAAATACCTGATCGCGCAGTCCCACCAGCGCTTCACCGACGAGCGATTCGGTGGCGCCGTCGCCGTACATTTCCGCCGTGTCGATCAGCGTCATGCCCAGGTCGATGCCGCAGCGCAGCGCGGCGAGTTCCGCGGCGCGCCGCGCCGGATGTTCGCCCATCTCCCAGGTGCCCTGCCCCAGTTTCGGAATGCGCTCGCCGTCTGGCAGGCTTACGCTTGCGATATCGGTGGTCATGCTTACTCCTTGAAGTGCGTTTATGGATTGAAATGCGCGTAGGGTCATGCGAGTACGTCGATGCGGCGGCGCAGGCGAATGCTACGGAAACCATGGGGACGAGTTTAGCGGTTGCACGGGCATCGGATCGGGCACCAGGCAAAAGCCCGCTATAACACAGCGCGCCGATGTCTTAGAATTGCCGCTTGCCCTTCTTGCGTGAGCCCCATGACCTCTGCCTCGGAAGACCGCTGGCGCGACCTGCGCCCGGACCCGGAAAACGACACGCCGTTGTACCTGCAACTCGCTCGCAAGCTCGGCACTGCGATTCACGAAAACCGTTGGAACGCGGGCGAGGCGCTGCCCTCCGAGCGCGTGCTGTCCGAAGCGCTCGGCGTATCGCGGATCACCTCGCGCAAAGCCATTGCGCTACTGGTAGAACAGGGATTGATCCGCCGAACCCAAGGCGCTGGCAGCTTCATCACGCCGCGCTATGAAGATCCGCTGTCGCGTCTATCGAGTTTCAGTGAAATGCTGCGGCGACGCGGTTTTACGCCGAGTTCGAAGTGGTTGTCGCGGGAAATTTCGCCGGCTAACCGCGATGAGGTGATTCAACTGGGCTTGTCGCCTGCGGCTGCCGTGACCCGGCTGCGCCGCTTGCGCCTCGCCGACGGCATTGTGATGGCCGTGGAGAATTCCACCTTCCCCGCCGCAGTGATTCCCGATCCTCAGGCAATTGGCGATTCCTTGTACACGTACCTGGAAAATCGCGGACTGACGATCGTGCGCGCGCTGCAGCATTTTCGTGCAGTGAATGCGAACGAAGAGATCGCGCAGCAGATGAGCATTGCCCCGAACGAGGCACTGTTGCTGATTACACGCGTTGGGTACACGTCGGATCAGCGGGCGATCGAACTGACCGACACCTACTGCCGGAACGATTACTATGATTTTGTGGCGGAGTTGAGGAAGTAGTTTTCTGCCCACCCAGTGCCTGTTCGCGGCGCCTGCGAACAGGTGCCGTACGCAAGCAACCAGACGCCGTACGGGTAAGCAGTCTTCACACCCATTTCGCCGCATGCGCCCCTATCTGGGCCGGTGGCAAGGCAAAGTACGCGGGCGTCTCCTCCAGACGCTCGGCCGGCAGAACGCCCAGAACTCGCCCGAATTCAGACTGCACGGTTCCCAAACAATCCCGCACATCGTCGAGCGAAACGTCGGGCGCCTGCCAGCCGTCGGGAAGCAATCCAAACGACTGCAGCCACCGCCCGGTCTGCGCGAGCGATACCCGCACGTGCCAGCTCCCGCCTTCGGTGGCACGCCGCGCCAATGCAGCCATCGCGCCGAAAGCGGCCAGATACCCCGTGGCGTGATCCAACGCCTGACAAGGTAAATGCTTCGGCTCATCCCATCCCGCTGCCTGGCGCTCAGTAAAAGCAATCCCACTCGCGGACTGCACCAGACTATCGAAGCCGCGCCGCCCGGCCCAAGGTCCCTTGTGCCCATAAGCGCAAACCGAGACATAGACGATCCCCGGCCGCACCCGCGCCAGTTCCTCGGGACCAAACCCGCGTGCCGTCAGAGCGCCCGGCCGATACGCCTGCAAAAACACATCGGCGCCGCCGGCTAGCCCACGTAGCGTTTCCCGCCCATCCGCATCGCGCAAATCGACAACCGCCGAGCGTTTGCCTCGCCCGTTGTCGATCACCAGCGGCGCAATGTTCGGCAAGTGCGGACCGTTGACCATCAACACCTCGGCGCCATGCTGCGCGAGCGCGCGCCCCGCCACTGGTCCGGCGATGATGCGTGACAAATCCAGCACCCGCACGGCCGCCAGCGGCCGGTTCGCGTCGCCGCGCCGCGGTAGCTCGACCGGCGCGTCGCCGATACGCTCGATCTCGAACAACGGCAACCTCGCAATCGCTTTCGCCTGATCGAGCGCCGCCCACTCGTCGGGCGTGCGAATCAGGGCGGCGCACAAGCCGGCGTCGGCGAGCGTCTGGTCAAGCGTCCCGCCATCCCAGCCGCGAATCGCCTCGGCCACCGCCGCGCGATCGTTCGCGCAGCCGAGCACCTTCAGCACCCCTTCGAGATGATGGGGAAAGTTCGTGTGCAGTTGAATCCAGCGGCCGTCTCGCGTCGCGTAGAAACCCATCACCGGATCGCGCAAGGCGGGCGGCGGACCCTCATCGATACGCAGATAGCGCTCGCTGCGAAACGAGGCCAGCGCGCGCCGCATCTCCACCGTGACGTGTTGCCGCTGCCCAGTGCGCAAGCGGTGGTATTCGGCGGCCGCCAGGCCGGTCGCGGCGATGGTCGCCGAGGCCAGCGTGCCGACCCGATAGACCGACGGCAAGCCCGGATCGGTGCCGGCAAACGAAACGGACCTCAGCGCAGTCGGGTCGCATTCCGCAGTCGTCCAGATATGTTTGAGAGCGAGTTCAGGCGTCATGGTGTTCATGTCGTTTCATCTCGAAACGGGAAGAAAGTGAACCGAGTCTAGAATTCCACCCTGCCACAATCAATCTTGATTATGATAATCAATATATATTGATTTCTTCGGTTTCTACGCGTTTCCATGCCACCCTCCCACTCCCTGACCGCTGCCGAAGCCGCCGCCGCGCTCGGCATCAGCCTGCCCACACTGTATGCATATGTCAGCCGCGGCATGCTGAGTTCGTCGCCGGATGCCCAAGGCAAGCACCGGCTCTACGACGCCGGCGAAGTGCGGCGGCTCGCCCGGCGCAAGGAAGACGGCAAGCGCGCCGGCAAGGTCGCGCAAAAGGTGCTCGACTGGGGCGTGCCGGTGCTCGAATCTTCAATCACGCTGGTGGCCGACGGCCGCCTGCTGTATCGCGGCCACGACGCCATGGAACTGGCGCGCACGGCCTCACTGGAGGATGTCGCGGCATTGTTGTGGGAATGCAGTGCGAAGCGTATCGCCGATGCACCGGCCATCCCGTTCGCCGCCGCTCAGTGGGCGGCGTGGCTCAAGCTCTGGGGCGACAGCACGCCGCTCGACCGTGCGCTCGTGCTGCTGCCTGCCGCCGCGGCGCAAATGCCGCGGGTATGGGCGCTCGGTCGAGATGCGCAGCTCGATACCGCCTGCGCGGTCATGCGCTTGCTGGCCGCCGCGATGATCTCGGCGGCGCCGTCGAACGAACCGCTATACAAGCAGTTGGCTTCAGCGTGGAATGTGCGCAACCGTCAGCAGGCAGGGCTGCTGCGCGCGGCGCTGGTGGCATGCGCGGATCATGAACTGAATGCGTCGACCTTCACGGTGCGCTGCATCACGTCGACGGGGACGCATCTGTTCGGCGCAGTGGCAGGTGGTCTGGCCGCGTTGTCCGGACCGCGGCACGGTGGCGAGACCGTACGCATTGCCGCGCTGCTCGATGAAGCATCGCGCGCACCCGATCTCGATCGCTACCTGGCGAACCGGCTCGCTCGCCTCGAACACGGTACGCATGGACCGGTGTTGTCGGGCTTCGGCCATCTGCTGTATCCGGACGGCGACCCGCGCGCGCGTCTGCTGCTCGGGATGCTCGCCGACTGCGCGCCGGCCCGCTCGCCACTCGGTGAAATGCATGCGCTCGCGCGCACGGTGCACGACACGACCGGCGCAGAGCCGAACGTCGACTTTGCGCTGGTGGCCATCGAACGGGTACTCGGCCTGCCGGCCGGCGCCGCCTTCACGCTGTTCGCGGTCGGCCGGGTGGTCGGCTGGATCGCCCATGCCATGGAGCAGACGCGCGACGGCCGGTTGATCCGGCCACGCGCGCGCTATATCGGGGAGTACGAGGCACCCGGTTGAGGCGCGGGTTACGCCACGCCCAACCAGCGCGGCAGCCAGCTCAACACCGGCAAGCCGTGCAGTAGCCGCGTTGCAGCGCGTTCCGAACCGCTAGCCAGCGCAAAACGCGCACCGGCCCGTCCTGCGCTGACCCACGCCACCGCACCGCGCGGCAACTCGATCGATTGCCCCGTTGCCAGCCAGTGATCCCCACGCTCGCCTTCGACGGTCACCCAGATCTCGCCCGAGATCGCCTTGAAGATCGACGGACGCGCAACACGCCAGGCCGCCGCGGGCTCGTCATGTTCCATTTCGAAAATACGGACTTCACGCATCGCTTTTCTCCTTCAAAGAACTTTCCTGTTGTAGTGATTATTGACGTGCGATCATCAGATACCCATGCACAGTTCCGAACACTTCCGTCGGAACTGTTCAGTCGAAAAAACGGACAGTTGGCGGCAATCGCGCTTCACGAACGCGCGTGCAGCGCGCGATGAGCCGACGGTTGGCTCGGTGCTCCAGCTTGCACGGGGAAGGAAACGAACCGCATGAAACTCGAAATCCAACTCGATCGGGATAACGGCGTACCGCTCACCGAGCAGATCGTCACGGGCGTCACCGCCTGGATTCGTGCGCGCACGGCTCACCCCGGCTCAAAGCTGCCGTCGATCCGTCAGTTCGCAGCCGACTACGGCGTGAGCCGTTTTCCGGTGATCGAGGCTTACGACCGGCTGGTGTCGCTCGGCTATGTCGACTCGCGCCACGGCTCGGGCTTCTACGTGGCCGACCGTCAGCCGGCAAGCACGCATTGCCAGGGCACGTCGGACCCGCGCCGCGCCGAGGACGAATCAGGGCACCTCCTCCAGCAGTTCAACCACCCAGGAGAGATGCTCAAGCTCGGCAGCGGCTTCATTCCCGATGCCTGGCGCGACGTGGATAGCCTCGCGCAAGCGATCCGCCACGTGTCGCGGACCGACACGGCGAGCATGGTCGATTACGCGACCCCGCTCGGCAACCTGACCTTGCGCGAACATCTGCAAGGCCGCATCGGCCAGTTGGGCATTCACGTGGACGCCTCGCAGATTCTGATCACCAACGGCGCAAGCCAGGCGCTCGATCTGCTGATGCGCTACATGCTCAAAGCCGGCGACACGATCCTCGTGGAGGACCCGGGCTACTACAACCTGAACGGCCTCCTGAAGCTGCACGGCGTGAAGCTGATCGGCATTCCACGCACCCGCAACGGCCCCGATCTCGACGTGTTGCAGGCACAGTTGCAACTGCATCGGCCGAAGCTGATGTTCATCAACACGGTGTTCCACAATCCGACCGGCACCACGGTCGCGCCGCCAGTGGCGTTCCGGCTGCTGCAACTGGCACGCCAACACGGCTTCACGATCGTCGAGGACGACATCTACGCCGACTTCCAGACCGACATCACCGACCGTCTCGCGACGCTCGATCAGCTCGAACATGTGATCTACGTGGGCGGATTGTCGAAGACACTGTCGTCGTCGTTGCGGATCGGCTGCGTGGTGGCGAATCACGCGATCATCAAGGATCTGGTCGACATCAAGATGCTGACAAGCCTCGGCGCTTCGCGCTTTGCCGAGGCGGTCGCCGTGTCGCTGCTGGAGCGCGGCGCGTACCGCAAATATCTGGAGCGGCTGCGCCGTCGCATGCGCGACGCGCTCGGCTCGACCATCCAGACACTCGAAGACGCCGGCTGGGAGGTGTTCGAAAAGCCCGTCGGCGGCAAGTTCGTGTGGGCGCGCGTGCCGCATATCGACAACGCCGAACGGTTGGTGGCATGCGGCGCACCGCTCGGCGTGATGGTGCTGCCCGGCAGCTATTTCCGGCCGAACATGGAAGTCAGCCCGTGGATCAGGATTCACGCGGCATTCGGCAATGAGCCGCGTGCCCAGGCGTTCTTCCATGCTGCTGCGGCGTTGCCTGCTTCGGTCTGAGCGGCTCATCCTGGCTTCGCGCCTGATGCGTGCCCGCTGCGCCGGGACTCGCTTTTCCCTAGAATAGCGAGTCTCAGCCCGTCCCTGCGCGCCTAGCCGCCCCCCATGTCCACGCCGCCGACCCAGCCTGCTTCCGCCCCCGCCGCGTCGGCCCCTGCGGCCCCCTCGGCCCGGTCGCTCACCGTGATGCTGTGGCTCGTCGCCACCGGCTTCTTCATGCAGACGCTCGACTCGACCATCGTCAACACCGCGCTCCCCGCGATGGCGACGAGCCTCGGCGAGTTGCCCTTGCGCATGCAATCGGTGGTGATCGCCTATTCGCTGACGATGGCTGTGATGATCCCGGTGTCAGGCTGGCTCGCCGACAAACTTGGCACCCGGCTCGTGTTCTTCAGCGCGATCCTCGTATTCGCGGTCGGTTCGTTGCTATGCGCGAACGCGCATACGCTGAATCAACTGGTGATCTTCCGCATCGTGCAAGGCGTGGGCGGTGCGATGCTGCTGCCAGTCGGACGGCTCGCGGTGCTGCGCACCTTCCCGGCGGAGCGCTATTTACCCGCCTTGTCGTTCGTGGCAATTCCAGGGTTGATCGGACCGCTGATCGGACCGACGCTCGGCGGCTGGCTCGTGAAGATCGCGTCGTGGCACTGGATTTTCCTGATCAACGTGCCGGTGGGCATAGTGGGTTGCATCGCCACGTTTATCTTCATGCCGGATAGCCGCAACGAACACACCGGCAAGTTCGATCTGAAAGGTTATCTGCTGCTGATTTTCGGCATGGTGGCGATTTCGTTCGCGCTCGACGGCCGCACCGAGTTTGGCATTCAGCACGCCACGGTGCTGGTGCTGCTGATATTGAGCCTCGCCTGCTTCGTCGCCTATGGTTTGCACGCCGTGCGCGAGCCCGAGCCGATTTTCTCGCTCGACCTGTTCAAGATCCACACCTTCAGCGTCGGTCTGCTCGGCAATCTGTTCGCGCGGATCGGCAGCGGCGCGATGCCGTATCTGATCCCGCTGCTATTGCAGGTGAGTCTCGGCTATAGCGCCTTCGAAGCCGGCATGATGATGCTGCCGGTGGCGGCCGCGGGCATGGCGGCCAAGCGCCTCGTCACGACGCTGATCGTCAAGTACAGCTACCGGCGCGTGCTGATCGTCAACACCGTGCTGGTGGGCCTGGCCATGGCAAGCTTCGCGCTCACCACCGCCAGCCAGCCACTGTGGCTGCGGCTCGTGCAACTGGCGCTCTTCGGCGGCGTCAACTCGATGCAGTTCACCGCAATGAACACGTTGACGCTCAAGGACCTCGGCACCGGCGGTGCGAGCAGCGGCAACAGTCTGTTCTCGCTGGTGCAGATGCTGTCGATGAGTCTCGGCGTGACGGTGGCCGGCGCGTTGCTCGCGACCTTCACCGGCCTCCTGCCGCGCGTGACCGCCGCCAACTCGCTGCCCGCGTTCCATGCGACGTTCCTGTGTGTCGGCATCATCACCGCGGGCTCGTCGTGGATCTTCGCGCAATTGTCGCCGGACATCCGCACGCCGGCCAAAAAGACCGATCCTTCAGAGCGGACCTGAGTTTTTTGCAGGGCTGCGGTTATTTCGCGGTGACCTGGCCGCGAACTTCGCGGTGACTCGCGGTGGCCGCGGCGACGTCGCCGTGACCCACCGTCGCCGACCCGCAACGGGGCGCGGGCCGCACCACGGAAGTGCTAATCATCGCCTTCGCGCCCGCGCTGGCGCACAATCGCCGTATTGACCGGGGTAACCGGGCGCGCGCAGTGTGTTTCCGCGCGCGCATAGTTCTTGCTCACCTATCCTGTAAACTCACATTTTGCGCGTGCCCACTCGCGTCGAGCATGCAAGCGCGCCGCCACTTCCACACGACTGACATGATGAGCATGATCGAACTCGATCCTCCCGGCTTCCAGCCGCCGCGTCCGATGGCCGGCGACGAAGGCTCCCGGCGCACCGTCCTGTACGGCGGCTACACGGTTTTCAGCGTGTTCCAGCCGGTTTTCTCGGTGTCGCACCGGCGCGCGATCGGTTATCACGCTTCGCTGCGCGCACACGATGAACATGCGCGGCAGGTGCCGTCGCATGAGGTTTTCACGCAGGCGGCGCGGCGCGGCGACCTGCTGGAACTCGGACGGCTCGCCGAATCGCTGCATCTGGGCAATTTCAATGCATTCGACAGCCACGACGAATGGCTTTTCCTGAGCCTGCACCCGGCGGCGCTGATGGACACCAGTTATGGCGACGCACTGCTCGCCGGCCTCAAGGCGCTGGGCCTGCCGCCGCAACGGGTGGTGCTGGAAGTGTCCGAACAGGCAGGCGGTGAAACCACGCGCTTCGCCGAAATCGTCGACGCACTGCGCAAATCCGGCTTCTTGATCGCCCTGGACGGCTTCGGCGCGAAGCATTCGAATATCGACCGCGTGTGGAATCTGCGTCCGGACATCGTCACACTCGACCGCTGCATCCTCGCGCAAGCGAGCGAGCACTCGCATATCGAACGCGTGCTGCCAGGCCTCGTCTCGCTGCTGCACGAATCCGGGCAACTGGTGCTGATGGGCGGCCTGAGTACTGAGCGCGACGCGCTGATCGCGCTGGAATGCAACGTCGACTTCGTGCAGGGTGCATTCTTCGCAGGCCCGAGCGTCGAGCCGGTGAAACCGCAAGCGGCGGCCGGCTTGATGGACTCGCTCTCCGCGGCGCTACGCGAACGGGTCGCTGCGCGCGGACGCGCACAGTCTGCGCGGCTCGCACCCTATGTCACGGCGCTGGAAACGGCGGCGGCCCAACTCGTGGCCGGGGAATCGGTTACCCAGGCGACCACGCCGCTGCTCACGCTCGGCGAGACGGCACGCTGCTTCGTGCTCGACGGCTCGGGCCGGCAAATCGGCGACAACGTGCTGCCGCCAGGGCGCGCGTCGCAACGCGCCAAGCGCTTCCGGCCGCTGCTGCATTCGGAAGGCGCAAGCTGGGAGCGCCGGCCGTACTTCATTCAGGCCATGCGCGTGCCCGGCCAGGTGCACCTCACGCCGCCCTACCTGTCGATCAACGAAGCGCACCTGTGCGTGACGGCCTCGATCGCCGCGCATACGCCGCACGGCACGCAGGTGCTATGCGTCGACATCAACTGGGAAGTCGCTGCGCATCGTAATTGAGGCAAGGGTGTTCTGCTGAATCCGCGCGAGCAGCTTCATGACGGCCGCGCGACCCAGCAAGCGGTTCGCTGCCTGCAAACGCGCCGCACTGGTGACCGCGCGCAACGAGACGATCTTCACCGAACCGTCCGCAAGACTTTGCGTGGACACGTCGATTACCCCGACAACCTCGCCTTCGAAGAGCAACGCAATACACATTGCGCCTTCGACCGACACCACCTCTGCATGGCTCGCCTGATGAGCGAGCGCTGTCACCGTCTCCATCCAGGTCACGGGCGCCAGTTCTTGCGTGCACACCGGCGCGTCGCTGACGACTTCCGGCGCGTCGCTGAAGAGACGCAGCAAGCCCGCCTGATCCTGCGCTTCCAGCGCTGTGCGCAAGCGCTCCACGATCCGCGCATGCGCAGCGGGATCCGGACGTTCCAGCGGCGCACCCGCGCGCTGCAAACGCGCCTTGGCCCGATGGACGATCTGACGACAACCCGCCGGCGTTCGGTCGAGGATTTTCGCAATCTCCGCGTAGTCGCAATCGAACGCTTCGTGCAGCACGAATGCCGCCCGCTCATCCGGTTTCAGACGCTCGAGCAGGAGCATCACACCGTAGGACATCTCCGCCGCGCGCAAGGCCAGTTCCTCCGCCGACGGCGCCACCTCGTCGAGCCAGGGCTCCGGCAGCCAGCCGGCGGCCTGTGACGCGCGTTCACGCTGCACGTGACGCAGCCGGTCGATGGCCGCGCGCGTGGTGATCGTGGTCAGCCACGCCGCCGGCGTCTGCACCGCTTGCGTATCGGCGAGATGCCATTTGAGCCAGACGTCCTGCACCACGTCTTCCGCTTCGGCGCGGCTGCCGAGCATCCGGTACGCCAGCGCGAGCAGGCGGGCGCGCACGGCCTCGAAGCTGGATGCCTTGTCGATTCCTTGTTCCGTCATGTGTTGCCCTCCAGATCTGCATCCTTTTCAGCTTGACGTTCAGTCTCCCGCCGATGTGACAGTCCAACGAAAAAATATTCCTGTCACGTCGCTGCCCTCCCCCTCGTCATAGGCACAACAACCGCAACGGGTGCGCGGTTGTTCGAATCGGCCACCGCTCCCGGCTACCGGCAACGCGCCGCCTAAAACGAGGCAAACATGCATTCCAGCTATCCCTCCGTCACCGGCCTGGGCCTCGTGCCCACCGTGATCGAACAGTCCGGCCGCGGCGAGCGCGCCTACGACATCTATTCGCGTCTGCTGCGCGAGCGCATCGTCTTTCTGGTCGGTCCAGTGAACGAACAGTCAGCCAGTGTGATCGTCGCCCAATTGCTGTTTCTGGAATCCGAGAATCCCGACAAGGATATTTCTTTTTACATCAATTCGCCGGGCGGCTCGGTGTACGACGGCCTCGCCATCTACGACACGATGCAGTTCATCAAGCCGGAGGTGTCGACCTTGTGCACGGGTTTTGCCGCCAGCATGGGGACATTTTTGCTGACCGCCGGCCAGCGTGGCAAACGGTACGCGCTGCCGAACGCGCGCATCATGATTCACCAGCCGTCGGGCGGCAGCCAGGGCACAGCGGCCGACGTCGAAATCCAGGCGAGAGAGGTGCTCTACCAGCGCCAACGCCTCAACGCGATGATGGCCGAGTGCACGGGGCGCAGTATCGAAGAGATCGTCCGCGACACCGACCGCGACAACTTCATGTCGGCTCGCGACGCCAAGACGTATGGCCTCGTCGACGAGGTGCTGGAAACACGCGCGGCGCTAAGCGACCTAAACGAGCCGGCTCGTCACCGGGACATGTAGCGCGACATGGCCGCACCGCGCGCTTGAGCATGCGCCCTGCTGGGTCTGCAGAGCGCGCACGAGCGCGCCGCTATTTCTTCCCGGTTAAGGGTGCAAACCGCCGCCCCGCGCACCGCCAGAAAAGTCCTCGCCCCGGACGGCTTTTGCCGGCCCTATCGGTGCGCCAGAAACACAAAAGCTGATCACCTCCGTAGGAATCGCTATCATGGTCGCGATTCGTCGAATTTGACGATCGCTTCAATGGAGATATTCATGGCGTCATCCAACGAAACCGTCAGCATGGCGCTATTCTGCGACTTCGAAAACGTTGCGCTCGGCGTGCGCGACGCGAAGTACGACAAGTTCGACATCAAACTGGTGCTCGAACGTCTGCTGCTCAAGGGCAGCATTGTCGTGAAGAAAGCGTATTGCGACTGGGACCGCTACAAGAGTTTCAAGGGCGCGATGCACGAGGCCAATTTCGAGCTGATCGAGATTCCGCACGTGCGCCAATCGGGCAAGAATTCAGCCGACATCCGGCTCGTGGTCGACGCACTCGACCTCTGCTACACGAAATCGCACGTCAATACTTTCGTCATCATCAGTGGCGACTCGGACTTTTCGCCGCTCGTGTCGAAGCTGCGCGAGAACAACAAGCAGGTGATCGGCGTCGGTGTGCAGCAATCCACCTCCGATCTGCTAATCGCGAACTGCGACGAATTCTTCTTTTACGACGACCTGGTACGCGAAAGTCAGCGCACGGTAGCCAAACGCGAGTCGACCCGCCCGCAACCGGCCGCGCAGCAAACGGCCAAACGGACGCCTGACGAGGAAAAGTCGCGCAGCAAGGAAGACCTCGAAAAGCGCCGCACCAAAGCGGTCGAGATCGCGGTGCAGACGTTCGACGCGCTCGCGTCCGAGCGCGGCGACAGCGGCAAGATCTGGGCGTCGGTACTGAAGAACGCGATCAAGCGCCGCAAGCCGGATTTCAACGAAACGTACTACGGTTTTCGCGCATTCGGCAATCTGCTGGAAGAGGCGCACGCGCGCGGATTGCTGGAATTTGGCCGCGACGAAAAGTCGGGCGCGTACGTCTATCGAAGCAATGCTGCGAGTGTGGCTGCCGACAACGTGAATGAGCCGGCCGAATCTGGCGAATCGGCCGAACAGTTGTATGAGGCACAGGTTGCCGAAACGGTGATCGCCGAATCGGGCGGCAAGCACGAGTCGCGCCGCAGAGGCCGTAGCAACCGCAAGCCCGGCCGTGGCGGCCAGCAGGAAGCCACTCAGGAAGCACGTGCGGCAGTCGGGCACGGCCGTCACGCACAAGCTCACGCAGAGGACGTGCAGACGCAAGCGCCGTCAGCCAGCGAGCCCATTTTCGAACAGCCGGAAGCGGCTTGGGCGGAAGCGGAGATCTTTGCCGCTGAACCGGTCAGCTCAGGCAACGAAGAGGTGCAGGAAGAGAGCGCCGCTCAACCCAAGCGCCGCAAGGAACGCGCACCGCGCAAAACAGCCGCGAAGAAAGCGAAGAAGACCACACCGCGAACGATCGATGAGGTACCGGAGATCGCGGTGCCTGCTGAAGCACCGGCGGCGTCCGTCAGCGCGGAAGAAGCCCACGTGCCGGCAAAAAAGGCCGCGCGCAAAGCCGCGCCACGTACTCGCCGTCCGCGTAAGACGGCGGCTACGAGCGACGCGGAGTAAGCGTCTCGCGTCGCGTGATGTGCGCTGAATGCTTTAGGTGTCGCCCGTAGCAATCTGCGCGCGGCAGCACAAACCCAGCAGCAACGAAAAAGCCCCTGCTCGTAACAGACAGGGGCTTTTCCATTTCCGGTCAGCGGCGCCGCGATCGAGCTAAAACCGCAACGGTTCGTTTCGGCGAAGCGAGGCCGCCGATCAACCTCAGTAATACGGGTAAGGCGCGTAAATCACCGGAGGCGGCGCATAGTACCTCGGCGGCGGCGCATAGTAGTACGGCTGCGGTGCATAGTAAGCCGGTTGCGGCGGTTGCGAGATCGTATTGCCTTTCGAGGTCATGCACTGCGCGTAGGCACCGTCATAGCGCGCTTGCAGGCCTGCCGCAGAATACTGCGCGCCATTCGCCCCGTTCGCGCCGCCAATCAACAGCCCGCTGCCCGCGCCGATTGCCGCGCCCGCGCCGGCATTGCCCGCCGCCGCACCGATCAGTGCGCCGACAGCGGCGCCGCCAAGCGTACCCAGCGCCGCGCTGTTCACGCTGTTCGTGGTTGCCGCTTGCGCGGCGGTCCCGTTCGGATCCGTCGAGCGGTTCGCGTAGTCGCGGCACGCATAGTCGTCCTGCTGGAACTGCCCGAGCGGCTCGCCGCTGCGCGGCAGTGCGACCACACTCGGACCGCTCGGCGGCATCACCGCGCAACCGCCGAGCGCGAGCGCGACGACGGCAGCCGGTATGGCGATGCCTATCGATTTGGTGCTGGAGATCATGTTCGTACGCTTCAAAGACATTGGAATTCAAACGTTAGGCCAATCGGCAGCGCTCATGGTTACAACATCGTTACAGAAAGTTTTTCGCTTACATCTGCGCAATGAGCCGCGCACTGTCCCGCGCAATGCAGGAATAGGGCCTCGATCACTCGCTCCACGGCGTTATATCGGGTAACGCTTGTAAGCGAAGCGGCAATCTGATTTCACGTCTCGCGTCCTAAACTGATTGCCTCCAACGCCACGCGATCGGGTTGCCAAAAAAGGGCCCGGCCTCACGTCGCACGGCAACTCGACCGGACCTGCGCTCACCCATCGGCTCGGGCCGCACCCGTCAAAGAAACAGAGGATGACTCGATGAACCGGCTTGTTTTCGCAGTGGCGGCGGCTTCTGCTGCCTGCATATCGCCTGTTTTCGCGCAGTCGGATACGACCGTCCCGAGCAGTGTTCTGATCCACCCTTCGACAACGGCATTTCCCAGCGCCTCGATTGCGCAGAATTTCCAGTACATCAATCATCCGCCGCCCCCACCCGCGCCGGCGAGTTCGGTTGCGTCCACCGGCGGCGGGCGCGGCCATCGGCATAAGCAGATGTCAGCGGATTCCGATACGACCGGCGCCGCGTCGACTCAGCCTTAAGTGAGTCAGTGAATGAGCGCGTGAGTGAGCGCGCCTTGGGTCTAAATCCGTGCGCAACGCCGGTCCGCCGACCTCGCCGCAGTTACGAACTGTGACAAAGCTTGCATGCCCAGGCGGTGCGGCGGGTGAAGGTTCGCGCGTCAATGCACAGGGGTAGCGCTGACGCGTCTGACGGGCGCGCTACGTGAGCCCGCTTCGCACCACGCTAGCCAGACATTGCGATAAACAGCCTCGACATGGCGCGCGAAGCGCGCACCGTCCATCAACGGCGAGGCAGCGAGCCGTGCCCGCAGGCTCCCACGCATCTCGCTCAGCCGTGGCAGGTCGCGCACCAACTGGACCGCCGTCTCGACAAACTGTGCGTCGCTGTCCGCCGCGAGTTCGCGCAAGCCCAGGTTCTCCAACTGGCTCAGCCCCGCGCGTCCCACCGACGTGTCGCCGACCCGCGTGATGACCGGCACACCCATCCAGTACGAGTCGAGACTCGTCGTATGGCCGTTGTACGGAAACGTATCGAGCCCGGCATCGATCTGGTGATACGTGCGCAGATAGTCCGCGCGCGGCTGGAACGGGGTAAAGGAGACCCGCTCGGCGCCGATCCCCTGTTGCCCGAGCCGCTCGATCAGACTCGCACGGGCCGCGCCGTCCGGGGCCATCAGCAGGAGCCGGGCGTCCGCCACCTCGCGCATCACGCCACCCCATAGTTTGAACGTTGCGTCGCTCAGCTTGCACGGGTTGTTCAGGCAACCGAACGTCGGATATCCGTTCGACAGCGCGGGCAACGCGTTGACCTCCGGCGTATCGGTCAACGGGTCATAGCACCAGAATGAATCCGGCAGGCGAATCGACTGTTCGCTGTACTGCGCGTCGGTGCCGGCGGGGTCGAGCCATGGGTCGGTCAACCGGTAATCGATCGCGTCAATGCCGGTCGTCCCTGGATAGGCCAGCCACGCAATCTGCACCGGCGCGGGCTTGCGCGCGAACAGCAGCGGACGGCCATCGGCCATGTGCATGGTCAGATCGATGAGAATGTCGATGCGGTCGTCGCGGATCCTCTGCGCAAGCCGCTCGTCGCTGAGTTCACGCACGTCGCGCCATACGTCGGCATGACTGACCACGCGCTGCGTCAAACCGTCCGGCCGGGTGACGCTCGCATAACAGAAGACTTCGAACTGTTCGTGATCGTGATGCGACAGCAGCGGCAGCGTGAACAGCGTCTGACAGTGTTCGCGAAAGTCGGGTGACACGTAGCCGATGCGCAAACGGCGGGCAGGTGTCGCATCGTTCGAATACGGCTTACGTGTGCCGCTATAAGGCGCTTCATGCCGCGCCGACCACCGACGGCATTCGTCCAGCAGCGGCTGGGGTTGCTCCGCCTGAAAGGTCAACGCATACGCCAGGTTGCTGTGCGCGACGACGTTCTCCGGATCGCAAGTGAGCGCGCGGCGATAAGCGTCGATGCCGTCTTCGAGGCGCCCCTGGTCTTTCAGCACATTGCCGAGATTGTTGTGCGTGACCGAGTGATGCGGATCGACAGCGAGCGCCTCGCGCAGATGAGACTCCGCCTCGGCGATGCGGCCAAGCGTGCGCATCAGGGTAGCGGCGTTGTTGAGCGCGGCAACGAAACCCGGGCGCAGGCGGATCGCAGCGCTGAATGCTTGCGCGGCGTCCTCGCGCGATCCCGATTCCTGATAGACGATACCCAGATTGTTGTATGCGTCGGCGTGCGTCGGCGTCTGCTCGATCGCCCGCTGATAGTAGTTCACCGCTTCGCGCCGCCTGCCGAGCGCATGCAGCGCATTGGCGAAGTTGTAAGCGGCTTCGGGGAAAGAAGGGTCCATCTCAAGGGCGCGCGTCAACAGCGCAGCGCCTGATTCGAATTCGCCGCGCCGGTGGAGCGCGACGCCAAGATTCACCAGGCCACACGGCGAGTCGGGCGCGACGCGCACCGCTGCTTCGAGCAAGGTCACGGCTTCGTCCAGACGGCCGGCCGCCTCGAGCAGCGTGCCGAGATTCGTCAGCGCGTTGGCGTCACCGGGTTGCGCTGCGATCGCGCGGCGGTACGCGGCTTCCGCCTCATGCACGTCGCCCTGTTGCCGGTAGCAGTTTCCCAGGTTATTCAGTGCGTCGACGTGGGCCGGTTCAAGCGCCAGCAGCGACGTATAGGTCTCGATCGCAGCAGCGGATTCGCCGACCGATTGCAGCGCCGCGGCCAATGCGAACAGCGTGTCGGTGGAATTGGCTTCGAATGACAGTGCTTGCAGATAGGCGTCGATTGCTTCGGTAAACCGCTGGGCGGCGGCAAACACTTGCCCGCGAACGAAGTGGTATCGCGCGTTCTCAGGCGCGTGCCTCAGCGCCCTTTCGAGCCAGTCGAGCGCGGCATCGTACGCCGCCCCTTGCATGTCGAGCACGCCGAGGCGGAACATCACGTTCGCGTCGTCGGGTGCGATCGCGAGCGCACGTTCGTACAACTCGCGGGCGTGGCCGAACTCGCCTGCGAGATGGTGCGCGGTCGCGCGTTCCAGAGACTGAGTGGTATCCATCGTGCCCCGCGGGTGGCCTGCTATTTATTTCATCGAAGACGCTCGGGCCCGGACCGTAGTCCGCATCACCTGTTGGTGATGTCATCGCGCGAGGCGAATCGTCGGCTGCGCGAGGGGGACGAATGCCAGCGAACAATAGCGAGCCAGTCCTTACCGATGTTTACCAGGCCTCACCCGGTGGAACGTATGGTGATGGGGTTACGCGCTTCCAGTCCGGCGGCGAAACACCGTGGAAGCTTTGCTGGGTGCGAGGTTGTAAGCCAGGTTTCAGCAAGCATGGCAGGCGCCCTGCTCATAGCCGGCGCGGTGCGCGCCGTGCTCAGATGAGGAGAATGACGACGGTGAGTCTTTCGATGGCAGAACCCGAAGCTTTCGGTAAGACCGTACCCGGAATGCGGAAGGCCGACGAAGCTTGCCAGTAGAAAGAAATATTCAGTAACCCGTAAGTAATAATAGGCAGAGGTTGAGAAACATTTGACGCGCAAATGCGACGCCGCTGCCGCGAGCGAGGCGCGGCTCGGCTCGCGGCAACGCATTACGTCATCGGGACCCGGACGCTCCCAAAACCTGCCCATTAACAGCTTGACCGTACATCGAGTACGGCGAGTCATGGAACTTTGCTCGCGTCGCTTCAACTGAACCCACAAAGCGAGGATCTTGTGGACGTTCATGGCTGTCCATAAACGTCGCCACATCCCACGCTTGCTGGTCCGTCAGCGTGCCAGCCAGGCCCAGCGGCATATTCGCCTTGATGAAACCGGCTGCATTCTGAATGTCGCCCATTCCGGCCCCCCAATTGAAGGAATGAGCTCCCCACAGCGGCGGGAAGACGGTTTGCCCCTCGCTCGACTGTCCCTGCCCATCGGCACCGTGACATAGCGCACAGTGCTGCGCGTAGATGGCGCCCCCTCTCGCGTAGTCCGCTTTTTGCGCGGGCGCAGGAAGTTTGGGATAGCCTTGCCCCGGCAGTTTTTCGCCAACAGGTGCACCTTTCGCGAGCCAGTAAGCGTACGACTCCAAGGCCACAAGCACCGGATCGCCAAGCGGTGGCGCCTTGCCGTTCATGCTGTATTGGAAGCATCCCTGGAGGCGCTCGGCGAACGAGTTCACATGTCCGTTCTTGCTCCGATAAGCCGGATACAAAGGATACGCGCCCCACAGCGGACTCGAATCCGCCTTGCGACCCGCATCGAGGTGACAGCTGGCACAGTTCAGGGTGTTACCGACGTACTTCCCGGCGAACGTTTGGGTATGCGTAAAGATTTGCTCGCCCAGTTTGACCGATTTGCCGAAGCCGTCTGTCGGCATGCTCGATTCTGTCGGGGGCGCGAACGGCTTTACCGCTGACGACGCAGGGGCTTGCGCGGAAGAAGCGGGCAACGCCGGCACATCGACGCTGGCCGCGAGGCACAAGCCGGCAACCGCACTCAACACGCCAGTGAGCGCGCCGCGATACAACCAGGTTCGATCGATCATTGCTTGCTCCTGCTCGCAGACGCCCCTTCGGCTGGCGCTTCAGTCCCGCCGTAGTAGGCGGCGACAGCCGTGATATCGGTGTCGGAGAGCTTGCTCGCGATGGCCGGCATCAACGCCATGGGCCCAGGCGGCCGGGTGCCGCTCTGCCAGCCGTGCAGCTGGCTCGCTATATAAGACGCCGGCTGGCCGGCCAGCGGCGGAAACGTAGCGCCCACACCGATTCCGCCCGGTCCATGACATTGCACACAGGCCGGCAGATCCTCGTTCCAGCGTCCGCGCGTGGCGATCCATGCGCCAACGTCCGAGGGCTGGACTGACTCGTTGTCACTCGCTTTTATGCCTGGGGGCGGCTGCAGCCCGGCGAAGTACTGCGCAACAGCATCACGCTCGTGTGCGGACAACAATTTCGCCATCGGTTGCATGATCGGGTTCTGGCGCGTCCCGTCCGCGAATGCCGCTAGTTGGGCCGACAGATAGGGCCCGCTCACGCCAGCAAGGCGAGGGAAACCTGCCGCTGCGTTGCCTTCGCCCTTCGCGCCATGACAACTGATGCACGCGGCGACACCCTTCGCCGTGCCCTGCATCGCGATGGTTTGTCCGGTACTCAGGTCATCCGCGTGAGCACTGGACATCGCCAACACCGTGCCCGCTATGGCCAGATGCCTGGTCAGGTATCTGCGCCGCACTATCACGACCGACTCGTCCACATCGTCTCCTTCAAATTATCGCGAGTTGTCACTCGCTCAGGCATCGGTATCCAGCTCGCGTTCGACTGTTCTCGTCGAATCGCGACAGCGCATTATTGACTAGTCGAAGTCGAAGTCGACGCCGGTTCGTACTTGCCGAAGCCGTATCGCTGGAAGATCTGAAACGCGGCGGCCGAGTGAATGAAGGCAAGCCACTTGCGAGCCGCTTGCGGGTGCGGTGCACCGCTGACCAGTGCGCCGGCGTAGATCGCGGTCGTGTTTTCAGCGTCGGGAATGTCGACATGGGTAAGAGGATGCCCGATCTCTTCCTGAAACAAGGCTTCGGATTTCCAGACCACGCCGGCATCGGCGCGATCCTGCATCAGAAAGAGCGCGGTTTGCCGGTGATGTATCTGGGTCAGCTCGGTCGATCCGGCCTGCACCTTATCCTCGTAGACCGCCTTGGCGAGCGCGTCGCCGCCGGCTTTCACCAGCGATGCCTTGATCTGTCGCGACACACCTTCAAATTCCGGATTGGGCATGGCGAGCCGCAACTCGGGCCTCGCCAGATCTTTGAGCGACATGACGTGCTGAGGGTTGTCGCGACGAACCATGATCGTCAATTGATTCGTCACGTAGGGAACGGCGGGGCCGGTTAGCGTGCCGTCTGCAATGAGGTCCTTAACTTTCGCCAAGCCGGCAAAATAAGCGTCAGGCTTGACCGTCCACGTCATATTGCCGACCGTGATCGTGCCGCCGGCCTTCATCTGCTTGACCAGCAAACCGGGTGGAATAGTTTCCCAGAAAATCCGTCCGCGATACTCAGGATTCTCTTTCTCGAACTGCGCAACAAGCGGCGCCATCGCGAAGAAATAGTTGCCCCCCACGAACAGCACGAGCTTTGGCGAAGACAGGTTGCCGTGGAAATCGGCCAGCACGTCGACCTGCGGGACGGTGAATTCGAGTCCCCGATCAAGCGCGTCGTTATTCTCTCCATGCTGCCACGGTGGAAAAACGTCGCTCGCCGTCGAAGCTGGCGACGCACACGCGATCCCAGCAGCGCAGCACAGTGAGACCGCAAGCGTTAGCCGCAAGAACCGTCGAGCCCGATGCAACGGGTTGTGAGCGCGAGTGAGTGCCATGACTGATCCTTAACTGGCGTAGTGAAAGCCGACCTGTTGGAGCTCCACCAGGGTTGCCACCGCGCCGGGCGTGACGATCGCACTCGGGATGACATGGTTGGTCAGATCGGCTGCCAGCGCGTCCAGCGGCAGCTTGTCCGGATTCGCATTGGCGGCGAGCAGTCTCTCCGCCACTTCCCAGATGGCGTTGTGACACGACAGAAAGACCGCACCTCTTTTCAACAGTGCAGGAATGCTGTTGTCGTGCGACGAAAAGGCGCCTTCGGCGCTTTCATGATCGCCATTACCCATCGCCTCGGCCGGCTTGCTGTCGAGCAACGTATTGCCCGCAAATTTGTCGCCGCTCATTTTCGCGAGACCGTACTTGTCCCACGCTGCCTGGTCGAACAAGGACAAATGGGCCGACCCATGCGTTGCCGATACCACGAGGAAGTCGGGATGCCTGTACGACCAGATTTGCGCATTCAGGGAATTGCGCATCAGATTCAGCCACGGTCCGCCAAGCTCGGTGTTGTCCCAAACCTGTTTCGGGTTGCCTCGATACCCAATAACGGTGGATAGCGCCTCATGATCCCATTGGTCAGGACGCTCGAGAATCATGGGTACCGTTTTGAAGTCACGCCGCCTTGGGGCGGCGGCCAATCGCCGGGTCAATTCGGCCAGATTGCCTGCCCCTCCGGGCAGCAATGAAGCTGCCTCGGCTGCCATCGCTTGCGACTGCCCGGTGGCGCTCAGAAGCGCGGTACCGGCAGCGAGGCCAAACGTCTTCAACGCACTGCGGCGTGCATTCTGATTAGTCATGCCAGTCTCTCCTTGTTGTTGTTCGAACTATCGAGGCCGCGCTCCCGAATTGCGTCATCGGGTGGCGACGGCCCCGGAGCGTGATTCAATCGACATAACAGCAGCCTGATTAACGTTTGCCTAGTCTAGGGATATCCGATCAATAACGGAAATCGTGAATTCAGATTTGATGTATTTGCGTGGCCGATGATTCATGCGACGACTACTTGGGAAGCGACGACCCGTTGACACAGGTTGCGTGCAGCGGCATGCGTCAGCAGAGAACCACGCGTCAACCGACGGCTGGCTTCTTCGACTCTTCAAACGCTGAAAAGCAAAAAGCCCCCGCGAAGGAGGGCTTTCCGTTTTACTACAGGTTCCAGTCTTCATTGCAGCGATCAGTTCGGATTTCCAATTTTGTTGGAATTCCGAACTATATCGTCACACTGCAACCAGCAATCTCACGCGAAGTTCTTCGACGCGAATTCCCAGTTGACGATGTTCCAGTACGCTTCAACGAACTTCGGACGTGCATTGCGGTAGTCGATGTAGTACGCGTGTTCCCACACGTCGATCGTCAGCAGTGCCTTCGCGTCCGTGGTCAGCGGCGTAGCAGCGTTGCTCGTCGACACCAGGTCGAGCGAACCGTCAGCCTTCTTCACCAGCCATGCCCAGCCCGAGCCGAACGTGCCGACTGCGGTCTTGGCGAATTCTTCCTTGAACTTCTCGAACGAACCCCACTTGGCGTTGATCGCGTCAGCCAGTGCGCCGGTCGGTGCACCGCCACCTTGCGGCGACAGGCTGTTCCAGAAGAAGGTGTGGTTCCACACTTGAGCAGCGTTATTGAAAACACCGCCCGATGCCTTCTTGACGATCTCTTCGAGCGACAGGTTCTCGAACTCCGTGCCCTTGATCAGATTGTTCAGGTTGGTCACATAGGTCTGATGGTGCTTGCCGTAGTGATACTCGAGCGTCTCTTCCGACATGTTCGGAACGAGTGCGTTTTTTGCAAACGGCAGCGGCGGGAGCGTATGTTCCATGGTGCTTTCCTTGTGTCTGTATCTGTTGTGGGGGAGTCTGCGGATAACGCTTTTGGACACTCGATTGTAGGCGAGTTGGAATAACCCCGCAAACCAACGGACTTTATGCCCGGCATCGGCAAACATGCCGCACACATAGCGTAATTAGTGCATTCGCACGGGGTGTGCCCGGCCCATCCGAAGGTCAAAAATACGCCTTGGCGCGCTGTCGGCGAAGTGTCAGAAACCGTCGGTCAGACGCGGTTGCACATCGGCGAGGGCAATGTCCGCGGCCCCTTCAGCAAGATGCACCGTGAGGCGCCGCCCCGGTTTCAGCGACGACGGCGAACGCACCGCGCGGCCACTCTGCGCATCGAGCACGGCAGCATAACCACGCTCCAGCGTACGCTGCGGACTCAGCACCTCGAGCCGGGCGGCCAGCGTGCCGATTCGCGCTGACTGACGTTCATGCTGGCGTAACAATGCAGCGTCCAGCCGCTGCGAGAGATTGCCGAGTTGCGCCTGATGCGCGGCGAGATCAGGGCGCCAGCGCTGCCAGCGCATCTGCAGCAGCGAAAACCGCGCTCGGGCGTCGCGCACGGGCCGCGCGCCCGCCGATGCCAGCCGCACGCTCAATTGCTGCAGATGCGTGCGCTGCCGCGCAAGCCGCTCAGCCGGCGACACGAGCCGGCGCGCGAGCCAGTCGAGTTGTTGGGCGCGCCGCTCCATCATCCGGCCGAAACCGCGTGCAAGCGTCGCATGCCGATGATCGAGCTCGCGCAGCAACAGCACGCGCTGCGGGCTGACGAGTTCGGCGGCGCCGGTGGGCGTCGGTGCGCGCACGTCGGCGGCGAAGTCGGCAATCGTGAAATCGGTTTCGTGACCCACGCCGCTCACCACCGGTATCGCGCTTTCAGCAATCGCGCGCGCCAGCACTTCTTCGTTGAACGCCCACAGGTCTTCAATCGAGCCGCCGCCGCGACACACGATCAGCACATCGACCTCGCGCCGCGCGTTGGCGGCATCGACCATCGCCGCCAGCTTGGCGCTGACACCCGCGCCCTGCACCGGTGCCGGATAGACGATCACCGGAATGTGCGGCGCGCGACGCGACAAGGTGGTCAGGACGTCACGCAATGCAGCGGCCTGGAGCGATGTCACGATGCCGATCGCGCGTGGATGGGCCGGCAAAGCCCGTTTGCGTTCGGCGGCAAAGAGACCCTCGGCTTCGAGTTGCGCCTTCAGCTTGAGAAAGGCCTCGTAAAGACGCCCCTGCCCCGTGCGGCGCACCGCTTCCACATTCAGTTGCAGTTCGCCGCGCGGCTCGTACATCGTCACCAGCGCACGCACTTCGATGCGATCGCCTTCGCGCGGCGTGAACTCGGCGTACTGCGCGCGACCACGGAACATCACGCAGCGCATCTGCGCCTGCGCGTCCTTGATCGAGAAATACCAATGGCCGCTCGCGGCACGCGTGAAGTTCGACACTTCCCCGGCCACCCAGACGAGCGGAAACGAGCGTTCGAGCATCGTGCCAATCGCACGGTTGAGCGCGGAAACGGGGACGACAACTTCACCGCCGGGCGTAGCCGACGAAGAAAAAGGGCTTTCGGGATTCATGCGAGGAATATCGGTGACTGGCCGGACAGACGATAGACCGAGTGGCCATCGGCGTCCAGTACAGCAGATGAATTGTTAAAAGTGTCCACATGTCGGAACCCTTTAGACGAATGCCGCCAGACCGCCCCGCCAGGCCGCGAGAATTGGAAGCATGTCGTTGATTTATATGCTGTTTATATCTCATTAAAGAGAACAATTGCCGATACGGAGCGCTCCGCGCGGCCCTTTCAGCCCATCGACTGGCAGGTTCTCCACAAAGTTATCCACAGGCCGTGGGACTCGTTGGAAGCGCTGCCGCGCCGCGCCGTGCGGGGCGCGCGACTTGCCGGGCGGGACGCCCGCGCGCTAGAGTGGCGGGTTCGACGGCATGCCGAACGCCCCGCAACGCTCGCCATGAGGGCACATTGGCGGCACACTGCGCGAGCGCGCCGCATACAGCCGCCGCTTCACCTGTTCGCTTCACTTTTTTCGATTGTCCGGAGAACCGCGTTGATGCCTGCACCGCGTATTGCACCTGGCGCTTCCGCGCCGCCGCCCCGGCCTCTGTCGCCCGTCCTTGCGGCTTGCCGATGAGCGGACTGAAACACCGTCTCGAAGCACGCCTTGCGCGCGAGTGGCAACAGCGCGGCCGGCTTGCATGGGCTCTCACGCCCTTCGCATGCGTGTTCGGTGCGATTGCCGCCGCGCGTCGCGCCGCCTTCTCGTTCGGCTGGCTGAAATCCGTGCGCATTGGCGTGCCGGTGGTGGTGGTCGGCAACGTGACCGTCGGCGGCACCGGCAAGACACCGACCGTCATCGCGCTGGTCGAAGCCTTGCGCGCCGCCGGCTTCAAGCCTGGCGTGGTGTCGCGTGGTTATGGCGCGCGCGTCAAAGGACCGACGCCGGTTCTCGCGACGTCGGCGGTGGGCGTCGGCGGCGACGAACCGCTGCTGATCGCGCGCCGCACCGGCGCGCCGGTGTGGGTCTGCCCGGATCGCGTCGCGGCCGCGCAGGCGCTGTGCGCCGCGCATCGCGAAGTCGACGTGATCGTCAGCGACGACGGCTTGCAGCACTACCGCCTTGCCCGCGACGCCGAACTCGTGGTGTTCGACCACCGGCTCGGCGGCAATGGTTTTCTGCTGCCGGCCGGCCCGCTGCGTGAGCCACTGTCGCGCCACCGCGACGCGACGCTGATCAACGACCCGTACGCCCGCACGCTGCCCCCCTGGCCGAACACGTTCGCGCTGCAACTTGCGCCCGCCGACGCCTGGCATCTCGGCAACCCAAGTCTGCGCCGTCCGCTCGCGCAATTCAGCGGCGATCGCGTGCTGGCTGCGGCCGGCATCGGTGCGCCGGAGCGTTTTTTCGCGACGCTGCGCGCGGCCGGTCTCACGCCCGCCACCCGCGCCTTGCCGGATCACTACGCGTTCGAGCGCAATCCTTTTGCGGACGTCGACGCGGACGCCATCCTGATAACCGAAAAGGATGCGGTAAAATTAGGGTCCTGGCACGACGCGCGCATCTGGGTAGTCCCTGTCGAAGCCGCGCTCGATCATCGCCTCATCGCTTTAGTTGTGGAGAAAGTCCGTGGACGCTCGCCTGCTTGAAATTCTCGTCTGCCCGATCTGCAAGGGCCCGCTCAGCTACGACCGTGCTGCACAGGAACTGATCTGCAACGCGGACAAGGTTGCCTATCCGATCCGCGACGGCATTCCCGTGATGCTGGTCGACGAAGCGCGTCAGACCGTGGAAGGCACGCCGGTCGATCTGAATCCGGGCTCCGTCGCCTGAGTCAGCTTTGCCCGACGCGGGGGCGCGTTCTGCGCGCCCCCGCGTGTCGGATCCGCAATTGCCGCCTTTGCCAGCTGCATTTGCCGTCTTTCCCATCAACGCCCGCGGTGCACTTGCGAGCGCTTTCTTCCGGTTTCATCGCCGCCCGTCCTTCCGATGACCAACGCTAACGCCACCACTCCCCCGTTCATCGCCGTCGTGCCGGCCCGGCTCGCCTCGACGCGTCTGCCCAACAAGCCGCTCGCCGACATCGGCGGCAAACCGATGGTGGTGCGGGTCGCCGAACGCGCGCGCGAATCGGGCGCGCAGCAGGTGCTGATCGCCTCCGACGCGCAAGCGGTGCTGGAGGTGGCCCGCGAACACGGTTTCGACGCCGTGCTGACGCGCGCCGATCATCCGTCGGGCACCGACCGTCTCGCGGAAGTTGCGGCGCAGTTCGGCTGGAGCGACGACACGATCGTGGTGAACGTTCAGGGCGACGAGCCGCTGATCGACCCGGCGCTCGTGTGCGGCGTGGCGTCGCACCTGGCTTCGAGCCGTGGATGCGCGATCGCCACCGCCGCACATCCGATCACCGACCCCGCGGAAATTTTCAATCCGAACGTCGTCAAGGTCGTGCTCGACGCGCGCGGCGTCGCGCTGTACTTCTCGCGCGCGCCGATTCCGTGGGCACGCGACGCGTATCAGCCGCATTGGCCCGACGTGGCGTCAATGCCCACGCCACCGGCCCCCACAGTCGTCCATCGGCATATCGGCCTGTACGCGTATCGCGCCCAATTCCTGCGCACCTATCCGAGTCTCCCGATCTCGCCGATCGAGCAGGTCGAAGCGCTCGAACAACTGCGTGCGATGTGGCACGGCGAGCGAATCGCGGTGCTCGTCACTCAGAATGCGCCGCTGCCCGGCGTCGACACGCCCGCCGATCTCGCGCGCGTGCAGGCTTTATTCAGGGCTTGAGCGTAAAAACCCATGGCATAATCAGACGGATGTGCGCGCCTCCCATTAGGAGCGAGCGTCAGGGTTTGCCCCGGTCGCGCCGTATTTGTCTTGCAGCGCCGTCGTTGTCGACGTGCTGCGCGAGACGCGAAACGGCAGCCGATGCGGGTCCCTCGACGAATCGTGGGATGGCTGCAGCGCCGCCAAAGAATTCACATAGATCTGGAGATATCACATGCGTTTGATCCTTTTGGGTGCGCCCGGCGCGGGTAAAGGCACTCAAGCCACCTTCATCAAGGAAAAGTTCGGCATTCCGCAAATTTCCACCGGTGACATGCTGCGCGCGGCCGTTAAGGCAGGCACGCCGCTTGGCCTTGAAGCCAAGCGCTTCATGGATGCCGGCGAACTGGTCACGGACGAGCTGATCATCAACCTGGTGAAGGAACGCCTGCAGCAGCCGGATTGCGCGAACGGTTACCTGTTCGACGGTTTCCCGCGCACCATTCCGCAAGCTGAAGCCATGAAGCAGGCGGGTGTCGCGATCGACTACGTGCTGGAAATCGACGTGCCGTTCGACGAGATCGTCGTGCGCATGAGCGGCCGCCGCTCGCACGCGGCGTCGGGCCGTACGTACCACGTCAAGTTCAACCCGCCGAAGGTTGACGGTATCGACGACGTGACGGGCGAACCGCTGATCCAGCGTGACGACGACAAGGAAGAAACGGTCAAAAAGCGCCTCGACGTGTACGTTGCGCAAACCAAGCCGCTGATCGAGTACTACAACAACTGGGCGCAAAACGGCGATCCGTCGACCCCGCTGCAGGCGCCCCAATATCGCCGCATTTTGGGCCTCGGCACGGTCGACGAAATTCGCAACCGCGCGTTCGATGCGTTGAAGTAATCTCGCCTCTGCGTTTGCCGCTCGAAAAACCCGCCCATTCCGGCGGGTTTTTTGTTGCTCGCCACGTGGCGTGGCGAGCACGTTCCCGCGATCTCCGTTGTCCGCCAAGACTCGTATTAATTAGCCATCCGTAGCAGTTTGGCGGCGCTGTGGGTCTCCGACAGGCGCCCCATAGCGCCGTTGCCCCACTTCACTTTCCGCATTGCAGCACAGCCGTTACAATCGATCATCGAGAAAATATTCGATCTAGACATTACTGAACTGAAGCAAAGGAGAAGACATGGAGATTCGTGACAACGTATTCCTGATCACCGGCGGTGCATCGGGCCTCGGCGCGGCCACAGCGCGCCTTTTCGTCGAGAACGGCGGCAAGGTGGTACTCGCCGATCTGAATGTCGACGCAGGTGAAGCGCTCGCGAAGGAACTCGGCGGCGTGTTCGTCAAGTGCGACGTGAGCCGCGAAGACGACGCTACGCAAGCCGTCGAAGCCGCCACGAAGCTCGGCACGCTACGCGGCCTCGTCAATTGCGCGGGCGTTGCGCCCGCCATCAAGACGGTCGGCAAGGACGGCCCGCATCCGCTCGAGTCGTTCGCGCGCACCATCTCCATCAATCTGATCGGCACCTTCAACATGATCCGGCTCGCCGCCGCGGCGATGTCGAAGAACGAGCCGAATGCGAATGGCGAGCGTGGCGTGATCATCAACACGGCATCGGTGGCCGCGTTTGACGGCCAGATCGGTCAGGCCGCTTATGCTGCGTCCAAGAGCGGCGTGGTCGGTATGACGCTGCCGATCGCACGCGACCTCTCGCGCAACGCGATCCGTGTCATGACGATTGCACCGGGCATCTTCGAAACGCCGATGCTGCTCGGCATGCCGCAGGAAGTGCAGGACGCGCTCGGTGCAATGGTGCCGTTCCCGCCGCGCCTCGGCAAACCGGCAGAGTACGCGATGCTGGCTAAGCAGATCTTCGACAATCCGATGCTCAACGGCGAAGTGATTCGTCTCGACGGCGCGATCCGGATGCAGCCGAAGTAACGATGTATCCCGCGCGCCGCTTGACGCGGCCGTGCCAATAAAAAACGCCTGCGCATGAGTCATGTGCAGGCGTTCTGTTTTGACCGGCAGGCTGGAAGCGCTCTCAGTCGCGGTCGTCGTACTGGGTGCGTTGACGCAGTTCATGCAACTGCGACTCCACCACCGTCGCGTCCTCGGCATCCGGCCGGTCACCGAGATATCGTTCGAGATCCTCGAGCGCCGGGCGCAGATAATCGAGCCGCGCATAGGCGAAACCGCGATCGCGCACTTCTTCGATACTGTCGGGCAGCAAAATCACGAGACGCTGCTGCACCGCCAGCAGACGCTGCCAGCGTTCCGTCTGAAGATAAGTGGACTTCAGATTGCGCAGCATGCGAGCGATGATCTCGCGGCGCGTGGCCGGTTGCAGCAACATGCGCAGCGCCCTGCTGACCGACTCGCCCGCCGACGCCACATACGGCTCCAGCATGTCCACCATCTGCGATTCAGACAACGAATGCCCGCTGGTCGGATCGAGCATGACGTCGCCATCCGGCGTCGTGACGCGCAACAGGAAGTGGCCCGGAAACGACACGCCGCGCGCCGGAATGCCGATCTGCTCGGCCATCTCCAGATACAGCACCGCCAGCGAAATCGGAATGCCGCGGCGCCGCTTGAGCACCACATTCAGATGGCTGTTGTCGGGATCGTAATAATCGTTGAGGTTGCTGGCGAAACCCAGTTCACGGAAGAAGAACCGGTTCAGAATGCCGACCTTCTGCCTGATGTCGGCATCGTCCGGCATGCGGCGCTGCAAACGCACGACCAACTCGTCGATCTCGGCCAGCGTGCCTTGCAAATCGAGATCGGGATAAGCGTCCTGCGCGAGCGAGAGCGCCGCCTCGGTCAGCGGCAGGCTGTCATCTTCGGCAACCAGCGTGCTGAAATAGTCGAGAACTCGCGTCATCGTGATCACTTCACTCGCCTTTTGAAATACGCGTACTTGAAGCCCATCAGCCAAAGCATACCGAAATATAGCGCGGCAAACAGAACGAGGCACGCCCCCAACAACA
Organism: Paraburkholderia solitsugae; assembly: GCF_013177695.1. Taxonomy (GTDB): domain Bacteria; phylum Pseudomonadota; class Gammaproteobacteria; order Burkholderiales; family Burkholderiaceae; genus Paraburkholderia; species Paraburkholderia solitsugae. The sequence goes on from NZ_WOEY01000020.1 coordinate 30,638, forward strand.
CGATGCGGTCGACCGGCCGGCTATGCATACCGATCCAGTCGAAGCTGATCGCAAGCCAATGCATCGTGCCGGCCAGCACCAGGCAGGCGCCGAGCAACTGCACAAAGAACTTCAGCCAGCCCTTCGACGGCATGTAGATGCCGCGCTTGCGCAGGCCGAGGAACAGGAACAGCGCATTGACGCAAGCGCCAAGCCCGACGCTCAGCGTGAGGCCCGCATGCGCGAAAATCGGCACGAACAGGTAGTTGCTCAACTGCGTGACGATCAGCACGCCGACGCCGATCTTCACCGGCGTCTTGATGTCCTGCTTCGCGTAAAAACCGGGCGCGAGGATCTTGATGAGAATCAGACCGATCAGGCCGATGCCGTAGGCCGACAGCGCACGGCCAACCATGACCACCGAGTTGCCGTCGAACTTGCCGTAGTGAAACAGCGTCGCGGTGAGCGGCTGGGCGAAGAAAAACAGCGCGACGGCGCTCGGCGCGGCCAGCAGGAAGGTGACGCGCAAACCCCAGTCGAGCAGCGACGAATACTCGTGCGGGTCGGCGTCGACGTGCGCCTTCGACAGGCTCGGCAGCAGGATCGTGCCGAGCGCGACGCCGAGCAGCGCGGTCGGAAACTCCATCAGCCGGTCGGCGTAGTTGATCCAGGAGACGGCGCCCGGACCGATGCGCGACGCAATATTGGTGTTGATGATCAGGCTGATCTGCGCGACTGACACGGCGAACATCGCCGGCACCATCTTCGACAGCACCCGCTTCACGCCGCGGTGCGCGAGCGCCTTCAGCGGATTCAGGCCGATGCGCGGCAGCATGTCGATCTTCTTCAGACCCGGCAGTTGCACGATGAATTGCAGCACACCGCCGGCGATCACCGCCCACGCGAGCGCATAAACCGGCGTTTGCAGGCGCGGCGCGACAAACACCGCCGCGGCGATGAAGGCGACATTCAGCAGCACCGGCGCGAACGCAGGCAGCGAAAAGTTCTTGTACGTATTCAGCACGCCGGACGCCAGCGACGTCAGCGAGATGAAAATGATGTACGGGAACATGATGCGCGTCATCGTGACCGCGAGCGCGTACGCCTGGCCTTCATGCGCGAGCCCTGACGCGACAATGAACACCACGCCCGACGCCCCCACCACGCCGATCAGCGAGAGAATCGCGAGCGCCCAGGCAAGCACGGTCGACGTGGCGTCGACGAGCGCCTTGGTGGCGTCGTGTCCTTGCTGGTTCTTGAACTCGGCGAGGATCGGCACGAAGGCCTGCGAGAACGCCCCCTCGGCGGAGATGCGGCGCAGCAGGTTCGGAATGCGGAAGGCGACGTAGAACGCGTCAGTATATTGACTGGCACCGAACGCGCGGGCGATCAGCGTTTCGCGGGCCAGTCCGGTCACGCGCGACAGCAGCGTGAAGCCGCTGACCGTCAGCAGGGCTCGGAATAGATTCATGGGGCGCTTATTATACGGGTGCCGCAGGTGCGGACGACGAGCCGGAACGCGAATCGGACCGATTTGTCGCGCAGACGTTCGGTCGAATGGGCGGATCAGGCCGTTTTTTGTTGCTTGCCCTGGGCTCCGCGAGCCGCACGCTCCTCGGCCACTCACCCGTCGCGACGGCACCGAGACACTCGCGAACCGCTGAAACCGACAGAATCCAGCGCGATGCGCGGCAGCCCGCCCTATCAGGATTGGCGATTCCCCGTTGCCACGTGCCTGATTTTGTTGCTATAATCGCCGGTTTCGAAGCTCGCTCAATTTTCGGACGGGTTTTCGGATGGCTTCCGGATGAGAATCGGGCACAGATTCGGGCACGCCGCAGTAAGCGGGCGCAAGCCGGGCGCGAGCATCGCTCAAGCGGCACGCAAGCTGTATCGGCGCGCCAACCAGCCTCGAAAAACACCGGAACACGGGCCCGCCTTCGCGTAGGCCGATCGATTTTTTCGACACTTTTTGCGCTCTTGGGCAATCGCTTCCAAGAGTTCGATCTAAAAGCAGCACCTACCACTTGAAGGTCAGGTACTGGAAACAGGAACAGGATAAGGAACCGTCATGGCTAACACCGCACAAGCACGCAAGCGCGCCCGCCAGGCCGCCAAGGCTAACTCGCACAACTCGGCACTGCGCTCGAAGTTCCGCACGGCTATCAAGGCTGTCCGCAAGGCAATCGAAGCCGGCGACAAGGCTAAGGCCGTTGAGATCTTCCAGGCATCGTCGAAGACCATCGACATCATCGCCGACAAGAAAATCGTTCACAAGAACAAGGCAGCTCGCAACAAGAGCCGTCTCGCTGCAGCCCTCAAGGGTCTGCAAGCGCCCGCAGCGCAGTAAATTCGGTCAGCCCGCTTCGGTGGGCTACCTCCTGTTTCCGCTGCAACAGAAAGGCTCGCTTCGGCGGGCTTTTTTGCTTGGAACTGGCTGATCCGCACCGTACCGCGCGACTTGTCGCGTCGCGCTTGTCATTGGCGGAATGCCGACCGAGGCCTCGCCTCAGCCATAAAAAAACCCGCTGCTTGCGGGTTTTTTACTTTTTGCCGATCCAACTCTGACTGGCTTGCGCTACAGCACGTGCTTTTTTTCTTGCGGCGTAGCATGCTCAAGTTCCAATTCGCACGCCTCGGTCACAAGGAGGTCATTGTCTTTCGCGAAGTTCAGGACGAAGTCGAAGGCCATCGGCTCGATGTCGCGCAAGCGCGAATCGAGAATCACGCATTTGAGGTCGCCGATCAAGGTGGGCCGGACGTACAACGAGTACTGCAGATAAGCGTTCGGCCCCCTGCCGCCCGCCCTGGGCCCGAAACATGACATCACGCCTGCGAGCCGCTCCGACCAGTCGCTCGGCCGAAATTTTTTCCCGTTCGACGTGATGCCCTGAATGAAATATTCGGTTGGAGCTGCTTCGGCCATGTAGGAATACCTGTGTGACTGCCCAGCGGGATGACGGCAAAGCTGACTGCAAAGCGGCTTTGGGATGCCTGAACACGTCGACCACGCCTGAATGGCGAACTGCGCCGCCAGAAAGGGCCGGACAAGCCGCCTCGGCGCTCATCATGACGGCGCACCGCGAGGAAACTTTCCGGAGCGCGCGAGCCGTGTCCCGCAAGCTCAATACCGGCCTGCTGGGCTTAGGGATAACCGGCAGATTATAGCGCAGCGGACCTTTTTCCGCAGCGCACACAAGCCTCGTTTGAGGGTTGCGAAAGGCTTTCAGACAGCTTGGCCAGCCTTTTGGCCGACTCGTCAAACCAGGCAAAATCCTTTATGCTGCATTGAGTTACCACAAACGACGGCGGCGCCGTCCGGCAATCCTGCCGGGTGAGACCGCCGTATTTGTTTCATGACCGCCAAGAAAATTCGCCACTACCTGCAGTTCAAGGATTTCTCGCTGGAAGACTACGAGTACGTACTGGAACGCGCGCGCATTCTGAAACGCAAATTCAAGAACTACGAGACCTACCACCCGCTGCACGACCGCACGCTGGCGATGATCTTCGAGAAAAACTCGACGCGCACGCGCCTGTCGTTCGAAGCCGGCATCTTCCAGCTGGGCGGCCACGCCGTTTTCATGAGCACGCGCGACACGCAGCTCGGCCGCGGCGAACCGATCGAAGACGCAGCGCAAGTGATCTCGCGCATGGTCGACATCATCATGATCCGCACGTTCGGCCAGGACATCCTTCAGCGCTTCGCCGAGAATTCGCGCGTGCCGGTGATCAACGGGCTGACCAACGAATATCACCCGTGCCAGGTGCTGGCGGACATCTTCACGTACTTCGAGCATCGCGGTCCGATTCGCGACAAGACGGTGGCGTGGGTCGGTGACGCGAACAACATGCTGTACACGTGGATCGAAGCCGCCCAGATTCTCGGCTTCAAGCTGCGCCTGTCCACGCCACCCGGCTACAAGCTCGACCCCGCCATGGTCGCCGCGGAAAGCGCACCGTTCTATCAGGAATTCGACGATCCGAACGAAGCCTGCGCGGGCGCCGATCTGGTTACCACGGATGTGTGGACCAGCATGGGCTTCGAAGCGGAAAACGAAGCACGCAAGAAAGCCTTTGCAGACTGGTGCGTAGACGCTGACATGATGGCCTGCGCCAATTCTGATGCCCTGTTCATGCACTGCCTGCCCGCCCACCGCGGCGAGGAAGTCAGCGCGGAAGTGATCGACGGCCCGCAAAGCGTCGTGTGGGACGAAGCGGAAAATCGTCTGCACGTGCAAAAAGCGTTGATGGAATATCTGCTGCTCGGCAAGCTCAATCACTGAGCGAACGGCTACGCAACACCTGCGTGAAACGCGACGGGGCCTTGAATACGAGGCAAGGCACCACGTTAGCGCCACGCATCGAGCCGGCGTCCACGGTTATAAGCGGACCCGGCTCACCCACCGCACTGTCCCAAAAACGCGGGCAAGCGGCGGTTTAGTGTCAAAATAGTGGTTTTCCGCGCTCCGGAACCGCCGGTGCGCCTTGTTTTCCAGCTTTCTCCAGCTACGAGTTCACCATGAGCGATATCAAGAAAGTCGTGCTCGCCTATTCGGGCGGCCTCGACACCTCCGTCATCCTGAAGTGGTTGCAGGACAACTACGACGCCGAAGTCGTCACGTTTACGGCCGACATCGGCCAGGGCGAAGAGCTGGAACCGGCGCGCAAAAAAGCCCTGCAACTCGGCATCAAGCAGGACAACATCTTCATCGAAGACCTGCGCGAAGAATTCGTGCGCGACTACGTGTTCCCGATGTTCCGCGCCAACACGATCTATGAAGGCGAATACCTGCTGGGCACGTCGATCGCGCGTCCGCTGATCGCCAAGCGTCAGATCGAAATCGCTCGCGCAACCGGCGCGCAAGCGGTCTCGCACGGCGCAACCGGCAAGGGCAACGACCAGGTTCGCTTCGAACTCGGTTACTACGCGCTGGAACCGGGCATCAAGGTGATCGCACCGTGGCGCGAATGGGATCTGCTGTCGCGCGAAAAGCTGCTCGCGTACGCCGAAAAAGCCGGCATTCCGATCGAAATGAAGCACAAGCAAGGTGGCGCGCCGTATTCGATGGACGCGAACCTGCTGCACATCTCGTTCGAAGGCCGTCACCTGGAAGACCCGAAGGCCGAAGCCGAAGCCGATATGTGGCGCTGGACGGTGTCGCCGGAACAGGCGCCCGACCAGGCTGAGTACCTCGACATCGAATACGAACACGGCGACCCGGTGGCGATCAACGGCAAGCGTCTGTCGGCAGCGGAAATGCTGACTGAACTGAACCGTTTGGGCGGCAAGCACGGTATCGGCCGTCTGGATCTGGTTGAAAACCGTTACGTCGGCATGAAGTCGCGCGGCTGCTATGAAACGCCGGGCGGCACGATCATGCTGAAGGCGCACCGTGGCATCGAGTCGATTACGCTCGACCGCGAAGTGGCCCACCTGAAAGACGACCTGATGGCGCGTTACGCCGCGCTGATTTATAACGGCTACTGGTGGAGCCCGGAGCGCCGTGCAATCCAGGTGCTGATCGACCACACGCAAGAGAAGGTCAACGGCTGGGTGCGTGTGAAGCTGTACAAGGGCAGCGTCTCGGTTGTCGCGCGCGATTCGAAGGAAACGCTGTTCGACAAGACCATCGCCACGTTCGACGACGACGGCGGTGCATACAACCAGGCCGACGCTGGCGGGTTCATCAAGCTGAACGCGCTGCGTATGCGGATTGCTGAAAACGCACGTCGTCAGCGGAGCTGAGGACGTGCGTTTCGGTGAAGGCTAACTTCGCGCAAGCGAAGTTAAGCGCCGCAAGGTGCGGCCGGAGCCAAAATGCCAAGTCAGCGTAGCTGAAACTGAAGCGCAGACGCGAAAAAGGCGCCGGGAGGAAACTCCCGGCGCCTTTTTTCATTGTTGCAAACCACTTACGCGGTCACAGGCAAACCGGTTCAGCCTCCAACTCCACCCCAAACCGCACCAGCACATCCTGCTGAACCGCCTTCGCGAGCGCCAACACCTCCGCGCCGCTTGCTCCACCGCGATTCACCAGCACGAGTGCCTGCCGCTCATGCACGGCCGCGGCACCCATCGCGCGGCCTTTCCAGCCACATCGGTCGATCAACCAGCCCGCCGCAAGCTTTACCCGGCCGTCCGGTTGAAGGTAAGACACGACCTCGGGCTCCTTAACCTTCAGCGCGTCGAACTGCGTCGCCTCCACAACCGGATTCTTGAAGAAACTCCCCGCGTTACCGAGCCGAAGCGGATCAGGCAGCTTGGCGCGCCGCACCGCGACCACCGCGTCGAAAATCGCCTGCGCGCTCGGCGGCGCATCGGCGTGTCCACTCGCCGCCAACTCACGCGCAAGATCCGCATAACCAGCCCGCGGCTGCCAAACCTTCGGCAAGCGGAAAGTGACCGACGTAATCACAAAACGGTCACGCCCTTCCCGCTTGAAGAAACTGTCGCGGTAGCCGAATCGGCAAGCGCCGGCATCGAGTTCAACCACGGCGCCCGTTTCCAGCTCGACCGCCCGCAACGACGCAAACCGCTCGCACATCTCCAGCCCATACGCGCCGATGTTCTGAATCGGCGCCGCGCCCACCGTGCCCGGAATCAACGCGAGGTTCTCCAGCCCAGGCAGCCCTTGCGCCAAAGTCCATGCGACAAAGTCATGCCACGGCTCGCCGGCTGCCGCCTCGACGTACCATGCGTCATCGTCCTCGCGCACAATGCGGCGGCCTTGTAGCGCCACCAGCAGCACCAGTCCGGCGAAGTCCCCTGTCAGCACGACATTGCTGCCGCCGCCCAGCACCAGTCGCGGCAAGCCGGCGGCACGCGGATCGCGCACCGCAGTCATCAGTTGCGCCTCGCGCTCGATCCGGCACGCAAACTGCGCGCGAACATCGAAACCGAAGGTGTTATGCGCCTTGAGCGGATAGCCGGCAATGAACGTGACGGAGTTGGATTGGGACATCAGAATGAGAAGAATGGAACAACGAACGAATCGGCATCTGGCCCCGGCCCCCCGACAATGCGCGGCAGCCTTAGGCAAAAGGGAGTGGCGTCGGTAAAATGACGTCCGGTTCGTGATTATAGCGAGTGCCCCGTGAGCAGCCGACCGGCCGCGCCACGCACCGCAGCACTATTGGGAGAAAACAATGCCATCGTTTGACGTCGTCTGCGAAGCAGACATGATCGAAGTCAAGAACGCGATCGAGCAGTCCAACAAGGAAATTTCAACCCGCTTCGACTTCAAAGGGTCAGACGCGCGCGTCGAGCACAAGGAAAGCGAAATCACCGCCTACGCCGACGACGACTTCAAGCTCGGACAGGTCAAAGACGTCCTGCTGTCGAAAATGGCCAAGCGCAATGTGGACGTGCGCTTTCTCGACTACGGCAAGATCGAGAAGATCGGCGGCGACAAGGTCAAGCAGGTCATCAAGATCAAGAAAGGCGTGTCCGGCGATCTGTCGAAGAAAATCGTGCGCCTCGTGAAGGACAGCAAGATCAAGGTCCAGGCAAGCATTCAGGGCGACGCGGTGCGCATCACCGGCGGCAAGCGCGACGATCTGCAAAGCGTGATCGCGATGCTGCGCAAGGACGTGACCGATACCCCGCTCGACTTCAACAACTTCCGCGACTGAGCGCGCAACACGCTCAGTACCGGGCGCGTGTTGACGCCCGGCAATGGGTCGCATAGGGCTCACCACGAAGCGCTTTGCTGCGTTGAGCCTCAGCACCGCTGCGTGCAGAACTCTCGGCAACGGGCCGCGCAGAGACTCAGCGCCCGGCGCTTAGCTGCGTTGAGACGCAGCACCCTGCGCGTGTCGAACGACCAGCACACGCAGTGCGCCTTCAGTGCACACGCCGTGAACGTACCAGGGCACCCCGGCCCTCGCTCAAGGTTCGTTACCGCCTGCCGTGCCAGCCGCTGCATCGGTTCTCTTCTTGTCACCGATGCGGCTTTCCTGGCCGCGCATCAGCTTGGCAATGTTGCCGCGATGGCGCCAGACCAGCAGCGAACTCATCACCACGATCGCCAGCGCGATGATGTGCGGCCCGAACAGAAAGCCGTCGAAGATCGGGGCGAACACCGCCGCGGCCAATGCCGCCAGCGACGAATAGCGCGTGAAGAACGCCACGATCAGCCACGTCAGCAAGGTGGCGATGCCGAGGATCGGGTTGATGGCGATCAGCACGCCCGCCGCGGTCGCCACGCCCTTGCCGCCCTGGAAGCGGAAAAAGATCGGATACAGATGGCCGAGAAACACGGCCACGGACGCAATCGCAACCGACGTATCGTCAAGGCCGAATCGCGCGCCGAAGTGCACCACGAACCACACCGGCAGCCATCCTTTGAAGGCGTCGCCGATCAGGGTGAGTATTGCGGCCTTCTTGCTGCCGCTGCGCAGCACGTTGGTGGCGCCCGGGTTGCCCGAGCCGTACGAGCGCGGGTCCTCCAGCCCCATCGCGGCGCTCACGATCACGGCAAACGACACCGAGCCGATCAGGTAGGCAACGACAGCAACGATCAGGTTTTGCATCTGGGACTCTTATAAGGATCGGCGGTCTGAAACTCGACACCCCAACCGCAACAGGGAACAAGGCGGCGCACATTCTACCGAACCCACCTGCCCGGGAAACATTGAGGCAAACATCAATCGACGCTCGCGCACTGAACCGGCTTCGCCGCCAGCAAGTCGGTCAATACCTTGGGCTCGATGCTGACCAGAAAACCGCGCCGCCCGCCGTTCAACCAGATCGTGTCCATCTCGAGGACGCTCGACTCGACGTACACCGGCATCTGCTTCTTCGTACCGAACGGCGACGTACCGCCGATCAGATAGCCCGAATGCCGGTTCGCCACCTCCGGCTTGCACGGCTCGACCCGCTTCACGCCGATCTGCCGCGCCAGATTCTTGGTGCTGACGGTACGGTCGCCGTGCATCAACACGATCAGCGGCTTGGCGTGCTCGTCTTCCATCACGAGCGTCTTGACGACATGATGTTCGCCCACACCGAGCTGGCGCGCCGATTCCTCGGTGCCGCCGTGCTCGACGTAATCGTAAGGATGTTCGCCGAAAGTGACGCCATGACGGCGCAGAAACTGCGTCGCGGGCGTTTCGGAGACGTGTCTGGATTTGCTCATCGGCGCATTGTAATGGCGACTTTGCACAACGGCTATTTGCCGAACCGCCAATTGTGCGGGTCCGGGCATTGTGGCACGATCGTTCGCAAATCTTCCGGCGCATAGTATGCCAGGCACACATTTAGCATTCATCTTGCATGGGACCAGAGTTCGCGCTTCAGCGCGTTACTCTGGTCCCATGCAGAGCACCAACTCTGGTCGACACAGGAGACAGCGTTGAGCCTCGATTCATCCACCCGTTCCACGATCGACATTCCCGCGCTGCTGGCCGGCCTGCCCGCACGTATTACCGATATTCCGGCGCTCGCCGCCGCGCGCGATCCGCAGCACGTCGCCTTGATCGAGGATGCGCGCCGCCTCACCAATGCGCAACTTCTGGAGGCCGTCGATGCCGCCGCCGCGCTGCTGCGCGAGTGGGGTGTGCGTGGCGGCGATCGCGTGATGATCGTGGCCGAGAACAGCATCGTGCAGATCGTGCTGCTGTTCGCGACCGCGAAGCTCGACGCGTGGGCGCTGGTGTCGAATGCACGCCTGTCCGCCGCCGAACTCGACGCGATCCGTGCGCACGCGCAGCCTCGCGTGGTCGCGTACGCGGTCGAAAGCTCCACGGACGCCCAACAGCATGCGCAGCGACTCCAAGCCGTTACAGCCCCTGCTATCGCGCCGGATATCGGCGCGTGGTCGTACACGATCGACATCACCGCGAAAGCCGAACCGGTCGAAGCCGCTAATCATCGCCAATGCGCCGCGCTGATCTACACCACGGGAACCACAGGCGCGCCGAAAGGCGTGATGCTGTCGCACCGCAATCTGCTTTTCATCGCGGCCGTGTCGAGCCGCTTGCGCAAAGTCGGTCCGGACGACGTCGTGTACGCCGTGCTACCGATCTCGCACGTGTACGGCTTTGCCTCCGTTTGCCTCGGCAGCCTGCACGCCGGCGCGACTTTGCGCCTCGCGCCGCGGTTCGCGCCGGAAGCGGTGCGCCGTGCGCTCGCTGAAGAGCGCGTGTCGATCTTCCAGGGCGTTCCGGCCATGCACGCGAAACTGCTCGAACATCTGCAGACGCACGGCCACACATGGTCCGCGCCGCATCTGCGCTTTGCCTATTCGGGCGGCTCGCCGCTCGACGCCGCGTTGAAGGCGCACGTCGAAAGCATCTACGGCCTCCCGCTGCACAACGGCTACGGCATGACCGAGAGCAGCCCGACCGTTTCCCACACGATGCTCGATGCGCCGCGCAGCGATTGCTCGGTCGGCGAGGTCATTCCTGGCGTTGACGTGCGATTCGTCGGACTCGACGGCATGGATGCCGCACCGGGAGAAATCGGCGAACTGTGGGTGCGTGGCCCGAACGTGATGCTGGGCTATTACCGCAGCCCGGAGCAGACCCGCGCCGCCGTGACCGAAGACGGCTGGCTCAAGACCGGCGATCTCGCGCGGCAAGACGCGGACGGCGCGTTGCATATCGTCGGGCGCAGCAAGGAGTTGATCATTCGCTCGGGCTTCAACGTGTATCCGTCGGAAGTCGAGGATGTGTTGAACGCGCATCCGCAGGTGGTGCAGTCGGCGGTGATCGGGCGCGCCGTGGAGGGTAACGAGGAAGTGGTCGCGTTCGTCGAATTGATCGCGGGCGCGAAAGTGTCGCCAGCTGAACTGATCGCGTGGTGTGGCGAGCGTCTCGCGCCGTACAAGCGCCCTGCTGAAGTGAAGGTGCTCGCCGCGCTGCCGGCTGCGTCGACGGGCAAGTTTCTCAAGCACCGGTTGCGCGAGTTCATGTAACGAAGCAGCCGCAATGGCTTCGGCCTCGCCTTGCCGGACAAACGCCATGGCAGGGGTAGTCGCAATCACGCGTACGAGAGGGCACGGGCAAATGCGAGTACCCGTGCAAACGCAGATCACCCCCGCGGATGATGCTGCGCATGCAGCGACTTCAACCGTTCGCGCGCCACGTGCGTATAGATCTGCGTGGTCGAGATATCCGTATGACCGAGCAGCAATTGCACGACACGCAAATCGGCGCCATGGTTCAGCAAGTGCGTGGCGAACGCATGCCGCAGCGTATGCGGGGAGAGCGGCGCGCGCACATCGGCCGCTGCTGCGTGACGCTTGATGATGTTCCAGAACTGCTGGCGGGTCATGCCCTCCGCGCGGCTCGTGACAAACAGCGCATCCGTCGCGCGCGCCCCTAGCAAAGCCGGACGCGCTTCGCGCAGATAACGTTCGATCCAGCCGTGCGCCTCTTCGCCGAACGGAATCAGGCGCTCTTTCGAACCCTTGCCCATCACGCGTACTACGCCTTCGTTCAGGCCCACTTCCACCGTCTTCAGCGTGACGAGTTCGGTGACACGCAAACCGCTCGCGTACATCAATTCCAGCATGGTGCGATCGCGCAGGCCCAGCGGCGTGTCGATATCCGGCGCACCGAGCAGCGCTTCGACTTGCGCTTCGGTGAGCGTCGACGGAAAACGCGGCGGTTGCTTGGCGGAACGCACGCGTACTGTCGGATCGACCTGGGTGCGATGCTCGCGCACCGCCCAGCCGTAGTAGCGGCGAAACACCGAAAGCCGCCGGTTCGCCGAGGTGGATTTGTCTTTCTGACGTGCCGCGCTATAGGCGTTGAGATCGGCCTCGCTGGCGGTATCGAGCGACGTGCTGCGGGTGTGCGCGAGCCATTCGCAGAACAGCCGCAGATCGCGACGGTACGCATCGAGCGTGTTGCGCGACAAGCCGTGCTCGAGCCACAACGCGTCACAGAAGGCATCGATCGAGGCCGAACTCGCCACAAACAAAGGTGACGCGCTCGGCGCGTCGTCAGTCACGGTATCGCTCATGCGTACGGAATGCCTTCATGCGCCAGAAGCCAGCGTTTGACGTTGCGAAAGAAACCATCTCCGGCGTGATGCGCGAATCCGCCGATGCCGCTCGAACTGACCACCCGATGACACGGGATCACGATCGGGAAATAGTTGGAGCCGCATGCCTGGCCGACCGCACGCGGGACGCTACCTAACTGTTTTGCCAGTTGCCCATAGGTCAGTACGACGCCCGGCGGGATGTCGCTGATCGCTTGCCAGACGCGCCGCTGATACGCGGTGCCGACCGCTGCCAGCGGCAATTCGAACTTCGCGGACGCGCGCTCGAAATAACGCTCGATCTGCTCGACGGCCTGCTTTGCCAGAGGCGTGTCCGGCGCGACGCTCTGGATCGACTCCGGCAGATAGACGATTTCGCGCACGGCCTCGCCTTCGAGGCGAATGCCGACCTTGCCGAACGGTGCATCGATCACTGCGTTGAACATGGTTGCCTGCTCCGTGATTGCCGCTACTTTACGCCGCTTCCAACGCCCACTCGACATGCTCGCGCACCACGGCGGAAGGGTCCTCGGCGCGTAACTTCAGCGCGTGAACAATCGCCTCGCGCGCATCCGCGCTCAAACTTTCCGACGAGGCCCGCAACGCATTGCCCATCCCCACCGCCAGATTGCGCAGCCAGCTCTCATAGCCGATGCGCCGAATCGCACTCCCCTGCATCCGCGTATCGAACTCCTCCGCGCTCCATGCAAACAGCTCGACCAGCGTCGCGCGATCGAGCCCGTGCCGCACGTCAAAATCGACGACCGGCGCAGCCTGCGCAAATTTGTTCCACGGACAGACGAGCTGGCAATCGTCGCAGCCATACACACGATTACCGATCAGCGGCCGCATTTCCAGGGGAATATTGCCCTTCAATTCGATCGTCAGATACGAAATACAGAGGCGTGCATCGACCTTATAGGGCGCCACGATCGCACCCGTCGGGCATGCGCCGATGCAGCGCGCGCAACTGCCGCAATGCGAGCCCGGTGTTTCGGGCGCATCGTTGGGCGAAGTCTCGGCATCGGTGGGCAACGGCACGTCGACATAGATTTCGCCGAGAAAAAACAGCGAACCGGCATCGCGCTGCAGCAGCAACGTGTGCTTGCCGCGCCAGCCGATGCCGGCCTTCTGGGCCAGTTCTACTTCGAGCACCGGCGCCGAATCGGTAAATACGCGGTAGCCGAACGCGCCGATCTCCGCCTCGATTTTCTCGGCCAGATGTTGCAGACGGTTACGCATCACCTTGTGATAATCGCGGCCCCGCGCATAGATCGACACCACCGCAGCCGACGGGTCCGCGAGCCGCGCATGCTCGGCTGCGCGCCAGTCTTGCGGTGCGAGCGGCGTGTCCTGCAAAGCGCTTTCGTGCGCCTTTCCACTCAATGTCTGAGCGGGCAAATAGGCGATGCGCGCGGTAATCACACGTCGCGTGCCGGCCACAAGCTCGGCGGGGCGCGCGCGTTTCATACCGTGTTTCGCCATATAATCCATCTCGCCGTGGCAACCCGCGTCCAGCCATGCTGCAAGCGGCGCTTCGGCGGCGGAGAGATCGGTGTCGCTGATACCGATCGCCCCGAAACCCAGTTCACGGCCCCACTTTTTGATGTTGAGCGCGAGCGCATTCAGCGCCGCTTCATCGAAATGACGCTCGGCACGCACATCGTCGTTAGACGCAGGCGTGCAGGAAACAGGGGACTCCGGACTTCGGTTCATCACGCCATTTTACGAGAATGCCCGTCAATCCTGATCTCGCGATCCAACCGCCCGCCGATGTCCTGCTCGAACGCTCCTTCGCGCTCGCGGACGAGGCCGCCACCCATGCATTCGGCGAGCGCTTCGCCCGGGCGATCGAAAGCGTGCGCGCGTTGCAGCACAACCCGCGGCAGGAAGTGCAGCAAAAAGCGCAACAACGCGCGCCGGGCGCTGCGGATGATCAGGCATTCCACGGACTGCAAGTACAACTCGTCGGCGACCTCGGCGCGGGCAAAACCACGCTCGTGCGCGCGACCTTGCGTGGCCTCGGCCACACCGGCCGCGTGCGCAGTCCTACTTACACACTCGTCGAACCCTATGTGCTCGAGCGGCCCGCCGGGGAACTCGTGCTCTATCATTTCGATCTGTACAGATTCACCGATCCGGCCGAATGGGCCGACGCGGGCTTTCGCGAGTACTTCGACAACGGCGCCATCTGCCTCGTCGAATGGCCGCAGCGCGCCGGGCGGCTCCTCGGCGTGCCGGATCTCGTTTTCTCGCTCGACCTGGACAGCGGGGGCGACGGCCGGGTACTCGTCGCACGGGCATATAGCGAATCAGGAAAGGCATGTCTCGAAAGATGTTGATCAAACCGTTCCGCTCGATCGAATCGGCGGCTACCGCAACGCATAACTGGCGGCGCCGGCAGATTCTGCGCGCGGGCGCGTCCACGCTGGTGCTCGGCCTTGTCGCTCCGCGTCTCGCATGGGCGAGCTCGGTGCTGGGCGTGCGGGTCTGGCCGGCGCGCGATTACACGCGGGTGACGATCGAGTCGGATCAGCCTTTGCAAAACACGCAGCAGTTGCTGCAGAGTCCGGACCGGCTGGTGGTCGATCTGAGTGGCCTCGATCTGGATCAGGCGCTGAAAGATCTGGTGTCGAAAATTACGCCGAACGATCCGCAGATTCAGTCGGTGCGCGTCGGGCAGTATCAGCCGCACGTCGTGCGCATGGTGTTCGATCTGAAAGGCTCGGTAAAGCCGCAGGTTTTCACGCTGCCGCCCGTCGGCGCGTACAAATACCGGCTGGTGTTCGACCTGTACCCCGCTGTCGCGCCTGATCCATTAATGGATTTGCTCGCACAAACCGAGCGCAAGCAGCAAACGCTAGACGAGAACAATGCGCCGCCCGCCACGCTAAGCGGCCCGGGCACCACGCCGCCCACCCCCGACAACAGCGAAGCCTTCTTCGAGCGTTACGCGC
>NZ_WOEY01000198.1 GCF_013177695.1 Paraburkholderia solitsugae
GACGCGTCTGTTCGCACATTGGTCGCTGTTATGGGGACAGGCTTCAATGGGAAGAGCCGGATGAGCGGAGACGTTCACGTCCGGTTCCGTGAGCGCCTCGGGGGGCAGTTCCCCGGGGCGACTCGACTCGTTGTGACCGGAGTCTCGAAAGATATTCTGGAGCAGAACGTACTCCCTGCGGTCAGGCAATTTCTGGCCGTTCGGGGGCTGGAACTCTCGGAAGAGAAAACCAGAGTTACTCACATTGCCGATGGGTTCGACTTCCTCGGGCAGAATGTCCGAAAGTACGCGGATAAGCTGCTTATCAAACCAGCAAGCAAAAGTGTGAAGGCACTTCTGGAGAAGGTTAGGGAGATCGTGAGGCAGCACAGGAGCGCCACGCAGACGAATCTGATTCTGCAACTCAACCCCGTGATTCGGGGTTGGGCCATGTATCACCGTCATGTGGTTTCCAAGTCTCATTTTACGTCGATAGACGCTCACATCTGGCAGCTCTTATGGAAATGGGCTATGCGTCGGCATCCCACGAAAGGCACGGGTTGGGTGAAGCACAAATACTTCCACGTAGAGGGACATCGTACTTGGGCGTTTACCGCGCGAACCAAAGATCGCGGGGTCATCCGACTGTTTCGAGCTACGATGATTCCAATTGTTCGGCACGTGAAGATACGTGGTCAGGCAAATCCGTTTGACCCTGCGTGGTCGCCTTACTTTGCCCGTCGTCGAACCGCGACCGATGGTTGATTGCCCGGTCCCATCCGATGGGGCTGCCGAATGGCTTGAGCCGGATGCGGGGCGACTCGCACGTCCGGTTCTTAGATCCTATGAGCAGGGGCGTCGAGGAACTGATACGTAAAATCAGCGTGTCGAGTCCTGTTCAAAGGAGAACATCATGTGCACGGATCAGACGTTTACCACCCATGGTGAAGAAGTAGTACTGGCGGTGTCACTCGAGCTGGCTGCGGCGAAGTGGAAGGTCGCACTGCACGATGGCCGGCGCGAGAAACCCGCCGTGCACGCGGTCGCGCAGCCACAGGCCGCCGCCCGCCTGCAGGCCGTTCTGGACCTGATCGAGGCGCACAAGGAGAAGTGGTTGCTGCCCGCGGGCGTGCGGGTCGTCGTGAGCTACGAGGCCGGCCAGGACGCGTTCTGGATCTGTCGCGCGCTGCAGGCGCGCGGCATCGAGTGCTACGTCGTCGATCCAGCGAGCATTCCGGTCGAACGCCACAAGCGGCGCGCGAAGACCGACCGGCTCGATGTCATCAAACTGGTCACCAACCTGCGCGCGTGGCTGCGCGGCGAGCGCGACCGCATGCACGTGGTGCACGTGCCGTCGCCACAGGACGAGGCCTCGCGCCAGCTGATGCGCGATCGTGGGCAACTGCAGAAGGAAGTGCAGCAGCACCGCGACCGCATGCGCAAACTGCTGGTCACGCTTGGCTGCTGGGATGAGGTCAACCACAAGGCCTTTGCCGGCTGGCTCGCCCGCGACCAGGTCCGGTGTCATGATGGCGCGCCGTTGCCGCCCGAACTGCGCGAGCGGCTGTTGCGCGAGTGTGAACGGCTGGCACTGGCGGAGCAGCAACTCGCGGCGCTGGAGAAGACGCGCGAGGCGAGCCTGCCGGCACCCGCACGCCAGCGACGCGACGACCTGGCGCGCCTGAAGGGGATTGGCGAAGTGGGCGCGTCGCGCCTCGCGCTCGAGCTGTTCTGGCGGGAGTTCGGCAACCGCCGCCAGGTGGGTGCGTGCGTCGGGCTGGTGCCGCAGCCCTATGACAGCGGCGAGAGCCAGGTCGACCAGGGGATCAGCAAACAAGGCAACCGTCGAGTGCGCGCGTTACTGGTCGAGATGGCGTGGACCTGGCTGCGCTACCAGCCCGCCAGTGCACTCGCGCAGTGGTTCAACCAGCGCACGCAGGGCACCGGGCCGAACCGCCGCGCGCGGCGCATTGCCATCGTCGCTGTCGCACGGCGACTGGTGATTGCACTATGGCGCTACCTGAAGGACGGCGTTATTCCTGAGGGCGCACAGATGAAACCAGTCTGAGATCGTATTGCATGGCGATGGTGATGCCGCGACAATCGGATCACTTGCTGTTCCCATGGTTGAAGTGGACATGCCCGTCCGCCCCCTGGGTTGCCGACGCAACCGATTCTTAGATGGGGCATGTCACCCGGACAAGATTCCGGCGCAGCGCGCATGCAGGATAGGGCTGGCGAACCGTCAGCGGATAGAAGGTTGTGCAGACGTTGGATCGTCTCACGAGCGCCACGACGGCTTCACGCAGGGACGTGAATTCGATTGCAGCAGATTGCAGCAGATTGCAGCAATTACCGGGCGACGTGGAATGCGCCTGTAGGTTGGCGAGCGCAATACCGCGCGCTCACCAACTTATGCCAGCCTATCGCGCCTTCGCAGCGTCAAGGGTCGCTGCGCTCAGGCTTCGCCTGCCCTTGACCCCGCTACGGCGCTTCTTTACAGAGGCCGCCCGATGGGACCTGGCCAATGATCTGTGAGTCAGGTCGTGAAAGGCCTTGACAACTTTCTGCTCATAGAAGGGGGCGGTGGCGCAGCAATGCACCACCGCTACCCGACATCGGCGTGGACGCGGAGTCTGGCCTGGTTCACACGGTCGTCGGCACAGCTGCCAACGCCCAGGACATCAATACAGCCGAAGCGTTGCTACACGGCGAAGAGGCGGATGTGTACGCTGATGCCGGATATCAGGGTATTCAGAAGCGATGCGCGGACGGTTCAGTGCGCTGGCATGTCGCAATGGGACCCGCCAGGCGCAGAAAACTGGACCTGAGTGATCGTCTGGACGCGATATACGATCAGATCGAACGCCTGAAGGCCGGTGTCCGCGCCAAGGTGGAGCATCCATTCCGGATCATCAAGCGACAGTTTGGCTATACGAAGACACGATACCGGGGCTTGATGAAGAACACTGCGCAGATCACGACGCTGTTTGCACTGGGTAACCTGTGGATGGTGCGTAAGGCACTGCGCAAAGCGTGAAACACGTGAGCGTAGGCGCGATGAGACTGGGCTAACGTAAGTCGCCTCGGTTCGACAAGACTGCGATCCAGGTCGCAGCACCTTCGTCGCCAATACAATGGGGGAGCAACCTACGCGACGTGCGGGAAACGGGTTGTGCAGACCTTCCCTAACGCACTGGGGACATTCAGCGCATTTACCCGCGGGCCATCTCCTGGCCGACGTACTCGACGAAGGCTTTGACCTTGGCCGAATGCCTACGCTCACGAGGGCTCACCACATGGATGGGAATGGCGGGCGGCGTCCAATCCGGCAGGAGCTGCTGAACCTCGCCGCTCGCCAGTTCGTGATCGAAAAGCCACATCGGTGAATAACCAATGCCCATTCCAGCCAGGACCGAAGCCCTCATTACTTCGCTGCTGTTGGTTTGCAGGTTGCCTTCGACGCGCACGATGCGCGCCGTTCCTGCAGGTTCAGACGTTCCCGGGCCCGCCGTAAAATTCCAGTGATTACGCATGGGCAGTTCCGTGTAGACGATGCAGTTGTGCCGGGAAAGGTCTTCAGGAATGGTGGGTGCTTTTACCCCCTTGGGTAATGAACGCAGGTAACTGCGATGGGCGACGAGCATTCGGGAGGTCGTCCCCACACGTCTCGCGATCAGGCTGCTGTCCGGCAAGTCGCCGATACGCACCGCCACATCGATCCCCTGTTCAACCAGGTCGATGAAGCCGTCGTGAAGCCGCAGGTCGATCTTTACGCTGTGATGTGCGGCCAGAAATGACTGAATCATCGGCATGAGTTTGATGCGCCCGAACCCCACCGACGCCGCGACTCGCAGCCACCCTGTCAGTTCCTGCTCGCCGCGTTGCAACGTGCCCTCGGCCTCGGCAATTTCGGTCACGAGGCGCCGCACCTGTTCGAAGTAACGCTCACCGTGTTCGGTCAGCGCGAGCGAGCGCGTCGTGCGCGTCAGCAATCTCGCCCCGAGCTCGCGTTCCAGCGCCGCGACCTGTTTGCTCACGGCGCTCTGGGTTGTGTCGGACTCGTGCGCGACCGCCGAAAAGCTCCCTGCTTCGACGACGCGCACGAAGGTCCTCATGGCCTGCAGCTTGTCCATTGATGCCTCATTTATTCCCGTCAGGACTTAATGATATGACCTGCAACCATCTATATCAACCAGTTGGAATCAGTCAAAGTGCAGTCATGGCAGTCGCGATCAAGCGCAACCCAATCGAAGGAGCTTCAACATGAACCAACCCGTCGTCCTCATTACCGGTGCATTGACCGGAATCGGCCGTGCAACGGCTATCGCTTTTGCCCGCGAAGGCAACCGCGTCGTCATCAGCGGCCGTCGCGAGGAGGCTGGTCAGGCACTCGCCGCCGAACTGCGCACGCTCGGTGCCGAAGCTGAATTCCTGCGCGCCGACGTTCGTTTCGAAGCGGAGGTCCGCAGCGTCGTCGAACAGACCGTCGAGCGCTTCGGGCGCATCGACGTAGCGGTCAACAACGCCGGTACCGAAGGCCAGTCGGCGCTGATCGTCGAGCAATCGTCTGCCAACTACGAAGACACGTTCGCGGTCAACGTGCTGGGCGTGCTGCTGTCCATCAAACACGAGATGCGCGCGATGCTGGCCCAGGGCTCGGGTTCGATCATCAACCTCTCGTCGGTCGCCGGCCAGGTCGGCG
This sequence comes from Paraburkholderia solitsugae, assembly GCF_013177695.1. GTDB lineage: Bacteria > Pseudomonadota > Gammaproteobacteria > Burkholderiales > Burkholderiaceae > Paraburkholderia > Paraburkholderia solitsugae. Next base: position 4,685 of record NZ_WOEY01000198.1, read on the forward strand.
TCGCCGGAGCTTCGGTCTACGTGGCCAGCAAACACGCTGTCGAAGGTCTCACGAAGAGCGCAGCCCTCGAAGGCGCCGCCGCCGGCGTGCGCGTCAACGCCGTGGCGCCCGGACCTGTGGCCACCGAGATGCTCGATCGTTTCGTCGGCGGCAGCGAGGAGGGCAAAGCAGGCTTCATTGCAACGATACCGGCGCGACGCGCCGCCACCCCGGAAGAGATCGCTCAAACCATCGTGTTTCTGGCGAGCGACAAGGCACGCTACCTCACCGGACAGTCCATTGCAGTAGACGGCGGTTACACCGCGCAATAACGCGTCGGCCAACCCGCTTTATTACGTTGTTTTTCAACCCAGGAGAACCAGCATGACCACCATCAACGTCCCTACCCGCGACGAAGTTTCCCCGGCTAATCAGGCCATCTTCGACAAGCTCAAGAGCAGCCTTGGCACGGTGCCCAATCTCTACGCGACGCTCGCCCATTCCGAGAATGCGCTCGGCAGCTACCTCGCCTTCCAGAACGCGGAGAGCAGCATTACCGGCAAGGCACGCGAAGTTGTCAACCTCGTCGTCAGCCAGGTCAACGCCTGCGAATACTGCCTCGCGGCCCACACAGTCATCGGCAAGATGAGCGGTTTCACCGATGCGCAGATCCTTGAGATCCGCAGTGACAAGGCAAGCTTCGATGCAAAGTTCGACGCATTGGCGAAACTGGTCCGGAACATCGCGATCAACCGCGGACACGCGGACCAGCCACTAGTCGATGCCTTCTTCGCCGCTGGCTGGACCAAGGCCAATCTGGTCGACGCGATCGTCGTCATCGGCGACAAGACGGTAACCAACTATCTGCATGCAACGACCCGGGTTCCGGTCGACTTCCCCGCTGCTCCGCAACTGCCTGCCTGATCGTTGCTGCCGGGTGAGCCGTGGACGTCAAGCGATGAGCGCGAGGTCCTTCTCAGCCGGCCGACTGGTACGGCGCCGAGAATCTGGCAATGAGATGAATGACGCCGTGTCGAATCGGTGCATCAAGCAAAGAAAGCGATCGCCTGGCCGTTTAACCTTGGCATATCGATAACGGGGGGCCAGGCAGCGTCCGTCGAGGATGTCGAACGCAATGATCGTATCCCGAGCGACGCAAAACAAATGCCCTCCCGGACCGAAGCGCAGACCCCGAGCACGATGAAAGCTAATTTTCGGATCCACCCGGAGCACGCGGACGAGGCTACCGGTTGAAACCAGCGCGGCGCGGTGGTGTATCTTCCGGCAAGCAGATTTTGTCGTGCGTGTTTGACGGGGCGACGCACGAGCCCCGGACATCCGTTCCAGGAGGGACGACAGTGGACCGACTGACAGCGATGGAAACGTTTGTGTGCGTGGTGGAGTCCGGTTCCTTTTCGGCGGCAGCGCGGCTGCTGAACGTTGGGCAGCCCGCCGTTTCCAAGTCCATCGCGCAACTCTAAGAGCGGCTCGCGGTTCGACTGCTGCTGCGCTCAACGCGCGGGCTGACGCCGACTGAGGCGGGTCACGCATCCTACGAGTGCGCAAAGCGGGCGATCGAAGAGGCCGACGAGGCGGAGTTTGCGGCAAGAGGATCGGCTGGCGCCCTCTCGGGTCGTCTCAGGGTTTCAGCAGCGGTGACCTTTGCGCGGATTCACATCCTTCCGCGGCTCCAGACAATTCTTGATCGACACCCTGAACTCAACATCGACGTTGTGCTCGACGATGAAAACATTGATCTGCTGGAGCGCGGCATCGACGTAACACTCAGGACGGGGGTGCTTGGCGACTCGAACATGACTGCACGCAAGGTCACTCACGGCCGGCGTTGCGTCGTCGGCACGCCAGCCTGGTTCGCGAAAGCAGGCGAACCGCGGGTACCCGCCCATCTGCTATCGCATCAGGCGATCGTGTATGAACCGGGCGGCGGCGGAAGCGTGTGGTCGTTCAAGCGAGGTGATTCGGAAACGTCGGTTGTCGGCGCCGGGCGAGTCCGCGTGAACGCGGCGGAAGGCGTGCGCGCGGCCGTGCTCGCCGACATGGGCGTCGCGATCGCTTCGGAATGGATGTTTACGCCGGAACTCGCGAGTGGCGCAGTAAAGCGGGTGCTCGCCGACTGGGAATTGCCTAGGGAAACACTGATTGTGCGACACGTGCTGCTGCCCATAGCGTGTCGAACGTCAAGTAGTGAGGGCAGCAAAGCTCGTTCTTGTCTTGTCGTATCCCAAGCGCCGAAGGAAGGCGCTTGGAACTGCGACCTGTTGTGCGACCGACAGTTGCCTATCCAGACATGCTCAACCGGTAACGGCTGGGTATGAAGCTTTGGAGACAACGCGCCTCTCGATTGACGGCTCACCCCGGTGACGGGGCGAGTCGACACTGCCAGCCGCCGCGCGGTGTGAGGTGCCAGGCAAGTTCCGCATGCGTAACGTAAGTGAATTGTTGATAAACCTCGTCATTTCCGATGGGCCAAAGCGGCTGACAGGCCCTGACCAAAAGGTGTGCAGCCGGTTGCTCCTCTAGTCAGAAGGAGCACGTCGTCACAACCGCTGCCGGGGGAAAGACAGACGCTAAACGGATAGGCCCGGGAACAGTCTGGTCGGCAAGAACGGGAACGTGGTAAGCCCGATTCTCTGCCAAGGTTCAGAACATCGAATCGTTGGCAGGCGACCCGCAAGGGAAGCCGTTGGGGAAGCGGGTAAGAGAACGAGGAAAAAGCGAATGCCGCTCTGTAATGGAGCGGATAGGGGTTCGAACTTTGCCCTAGCCCGAAAGGGCGCAGACTTCCACGTGGTGCGGCTGTCGCCGGCCCATGTTTAAGGTTCGACGTAGGGAAGCTTGGAAGAGACTGCTGTATTGCAGTTCAGCGCCCTCGTCTCAGCAATGGGATGGACCAACGAAATGGCGTTTGCGAAGGTCTTGTGCAGTACGGCGAGACCGGCATCAGCTGATGATGCTTTAGCTGTGCTTGAGCCGTTTGCGGTGAAAGTCGCTTGGGCGGTTCTTTGGGGAGGGGGCGGCAGTGATGCCGTCTCCTTACCCGCTTAATCGACGAGGTTGTAAACGCGGTGACGTAGTGAAGCGTTGTTAGAGCTGGAACGACGACAGAGCGATGCGGATGCGACAAATCAGTTTTGCGAGTGCGGAACACCAAGGTAAGAAGCGGCTTACGAGGCGCGAGAAATTCCTGGGCGAGATGGAGCAGGTCGTGCCGTGGGCGCGCTTGCTGGCAGCATTGGAGCCCCACTACCCGAGAGGCACGAGGGGGCGTCCGCCGATTGGGCTGGAGCGCATGTTGCGGCTGTACTTTGTGCAGCAATGGTACGCATTGTCCGACGAGGGGCTGGAAGATGCAGTGAGCGACAGCGCGGCCATCCGGCAATTTGTGGGTATTGATCTGGGACATGAGGAGGCACCGGACGC
>NZ_WOEY01000199.1 GCF_013177695.1 Paraburkholderia solitsugae
CGCTCCGGAAACTCGAAGCGGAACAGACGTTCGTCGTGGGCCAGAGGCGAGCGTCCGCCGACCATATAGCGGATGTGCTGCTTCGACAGTTCATCGAAAGTCAGATCGACAGTGGCAAAGCCGTGCGCTTCAAATGCGCCCGCGATCTGCGCCGATTCGCTGCGATTCCTGATCTGCACGCCGACGAAGATATGGGCGGAGTTTGCATCCGCAATCCGGTAGTTAAACTCAGTGACGCTGCGCGTGCCCACCAACTCACAGAAACGCCGGAAGCTGCCGCGCTCTTCGGGGATCGTCACGGCGAACACGGCTTCACGGGCTTCACCGACTTCGGCGCGCTCGGCCACGAAGCGCATGCGGTCGAAATTCATGTTCGCGCCAGACGTGATCGCGATCAGAGTCTGGTTCTCGATGCCTTCGCGCTCGGCATACTGCTTGGCGCCCGCCACGGCCAGTGCGCCGGCCGGCTCCAGCACGCTGCGGGTGTCCTGGAACACGTCCTTGATCGCGGCGCACAGCGCATCGGTGTTCACCAGCAGCACATCGTCGAGATATTCGCGGCACAGGCGGAAGGTTTCCTCGCCGACCAGCTTGACCGCGGTGCCGTCCGAAAACAGCCCCACTTCGTTCAGCGTGACCCGTTCACCGGCTTTCAGCGACGCGGCCATTGCGCACGAGTCATCGGTCTGCACGCCGATCACCCTGATCTCCGGGCGCACCGATTTCACGTACGCGGCCACGCCCGCGGCGAGGCCTCCACCGCCGATCGGCACGAAGATCGCGTGGATCGGGCCCTGATGCTGGCTGAGAATCTCCATCGCAACCGTGCCCTGGCCGGCGATCACGTACGGATCGTCGAACGGGTGAACAAACGTCAGGTCGCGTTCTTCCTGCAGCTTTACCGCGTGCCCGTACGCATCGCTATAAGACTCGCCGAACTGCACCACCTCGACCGTCGCCCCGCCATGCGCGCGTACCGCATCGACCTTCACCTGCGGGGTCGTCACCGGCACGACAATGATCGCCTTCACGCCCATGCGGGCCGCCGACAGCGCCACACCCTGCGCATGATTGCCCGCCGACGCGGTAATCACGCCACGCTCCAGCGCCTCCGCCGGAATATGCGCCATCTTGTTGTACGCGCCGCGCACCTTGAACGAGAACACCGGCTGGTTGTCCTCGCG
>NZ_WOEY01000200.1 GCF_013177695.1 Paraburkholderia solitsugae
CGTCCCGAGCGTCTGGCCACCCGCACGCTGATAGGCTTCCAGCGCGTACAGGCCGGTGCGCTTGGAGAGACTGTAGTACTGCGAGAGGTTGAATTGCTGATAGCTGGCCGCGCTCGTAATGCCATTCGACTCTGTCGCGCGGGTATAGCTATAGCCGGCAGCCAGGTCCAGCGCGTTCAGCGGCTTGAAGTGCAGCACTGCGCCAGCCGTGTTGAAGATCGCCTCGCCGTGGAAGAACGAGTTCACGCCCGGGATGTATTGCACGTTCGAGTACGAGAACGAGACGTCCCATTGCGAGCTGAACGCATAGCCGCCCGTCACTGCAACGCGCTGTTGCGCCTGCGCCGTCTGGTAACCGTTGTTAATGCCCGATACACCCGCCTGCGCGCCGTTATTAGATGTCGTGGAGTCAGCGCCCCATGCACCGCCGCCCGGCGTCGAGTTGTTGATGCGCTGGTAGCCTGCCGCGATCCCGAACGGACCGTGCAGATACTGGATCGCCGCGCTAATCGTCGAACCGGCATTGGTGCTGCCCGCCACGCCGCCCAGCGAATACGAACCGCTCACCGTCAGGCCGTACATGTTCGGCGACGTGTACACCAGCGAGTTATTCGCGCGATACAGCGTATCCAGCGAATCGATATCGCCTGGGTGGGCGCCGTAAGCGCCGGTCAGCCACGTGGTCGGGCTATAGGGCGACAGCAGCGAGTAGTACGCCGTGTACTGGCGGCCAGCGGTGAACGAACCGTAGGTGGCATTGGCCACACCGACATAGGCTTGCCGGTTGAACGCCAGACCGGAGACGGACTGCGCGCCGGTTGCGCTGTTAAAGCCCTCTTCCAACTGGAAGATCGCCTTCGTGCCACCGCCCAGATCCTCAGCGCCCTTCAGGCCGAAGCGGCTGCCCGCCCAGATGCCGTTGACCATCTTGATCACCGAGCGGCCGCCAGTCGTCGAACCGAGCGACGTCTGGCTGCTCTGGTAGCCGATCCCCGTATCGACGATACCGTACAACGTCACGCTGGTTTGAGCGTGCGCGCCGAGGGCGACCAACCCAAGGGCCGAGGTTGCTA
>NZ_WOEY01000201.1 GCF_013177695.1 Paraburkholderia solitsugae
GGTTCTGGTGCAAATAGGGAAGCGGGTTGAGGAGCATCCTGTAGGAAGGATTCCTTATCGAACGGACAGGACCGCATTCCATACTGCGGGCGCAGCGGCCTCCTTGAGGCCGAGCTTCGCGAGATTGAACTGCTCCTAGCGAATGCGATGCGTCAATTCGATACCTGAAATCGTGGTCGCGGCACTCCGGAACCCTTTAAATCCGAGCATCACGTTCGTTCTGGACTTGATGTGACGATGGTCTTGTTCGATCACGTTGTTCAGATATTTTGAGGACCGGACCTTCGTGTCTTCAGGCAGCAGGCCATCGGCCTTCATCTCGCGCACCGCGCGGTGCGAGGCCGCGTAGCCATCGAGCGTGATGGTCTCAGGCGACTGGCCCTGATGCCTGATTGCTTTACTGAAAAAGGCTTTGGCCGCGGCCACGTCGCGCCTCGCCCTGAGCGTGAAGTCCACCGTCTGGCCAGCCCGATCCACCGCCCGGTACAGGTAGACCCACCTGCCGCGAATCTTCAGATAGGTCTCGTCGACACGCCACGAGCGACCCGCAGGCGTAGCAAAACGGTTCCAGCGTTTGACGAATTCGGGCGTATAACGCCTCACCCAGCGCAGGATTGTCGTGTGAGCGAGCGACAAATCCCGTTCGGCCATCATCTCGAACAGATCGCGTAGGCTGGGCTTGTAGCGCAGGTGCCACCGAACACACAGAATGATGATTTCCCGATCAAAATGGCGTCCATCGAACAACTCCTCCAGACTCTTCAGCTTGGTCATCGCCGGTTATCAGTTCGTTTTGCTCCAACAACTCTAACCGATTCGCCGATCCTATTTGCACCAGAACC
>NZ_WOEY01000021.1 GCF_013177695.1 Paraburkholderia solitsugae
CACCTGCGCCGCCCATCCTGGGCAAGCCTTCGACGCCGACGGCGCCCATCGCGCCGCAGACCGCCATCGCCCGCAACAGAGGCAGCAATAGCAGTGGCAGCAGCGCCAGCAACCTCGGCGATGACAGCGACAGCGACGATAGCTACGCTTTCACCAACCCGAAATCCGGCAAGAGCAACACGGTGCGTCTGTTGACCGTCGCCATCGATCCGGGCCATGGCGGCGAAGACCCAGGCGCGATAGGCAGCTCGGGCACGTACGAGAAGCACGTCGCACTCGACATCGCGAAGAAGCTGCGCGCGAAGATCGATGCGCAGCCAAACATGCGCGCCATGATGACGCGCGACGCCGACTTCTTCGTGCCGCTGAACGTGCGGGTGCAGAAGGCGCGGCGCGTGGGTGCGGACCTGTTCGTGTCGATCCATGCGGACGCGTTCACCACACCGGATGCGAAGGGTTCGTCTGTGTTCGCCTTGTCGGAGCATGGTGCATCGAGCGCCGCGGCGCGCTGGATGGCGAACAAGGAGAACTCGTCGGATCAGATCGGCGGGATCAATATCAAGTCCGCCGACGCCGCCGTCAACCGCGCGCTGTTCGATATGTCGACCACCGCGCAGATCCGCGATTCGATGCGCTACGGCAATTTCGTGCTGAACGAGATCGGCGGCATCAACAAGCTGCACAAGGGTTCGGTCGAACAGGCCGGGTTTGCCGTGCTGAAAGCGCCGGACATTCCGTCGATCCTCGTGGAGACAGCCTTCATCAGCAACCCGGATGAGGAGCGCCGCCTAAACGACGACGCGTATCGGGAGAAGATGGCCGATGCGATCATGACCGGCATCAAGCGCTATTTCGCGGCGAATCCGCCGTTGGCGAAGAATCGCATGACCTGACGCCGCCCGGCGTGACACTTGCGCCATGCCGGATCATGCCGGCAATAAACAAAACGGCCGCTCGATGCGGCCGTTTTTTCTGCTTCACACTTAAGAGGCGCTCAACGCGCCAGTGAGAGCCGCTGCACGACCCAACCACCGAACACATTCACCGCCAACCCCGCCATCACCAGCAAGGCACCCACGATCTGCGCCGCCGACAACTGCTCGTCGAGAAACAGGGACGCCGACGCCAGTCCGACAATCGGCACTAGCAGCGAGAACGGCGCCACCTGGCTCGCCGGATAGCGCGACAGGAGCCGGCTCCACAGGCCGTAGCCGATCAGCGTCGCGATAAACGCGAGGTACACGATGGCGAAAATCGACATCGCGCTGATCCCGGAAAGCGCCGCGACGATGCGCTGCGGTCCCTCGAACGCGTACGACAGCGCGAAAAACGGCAGCGGCGGAATCAGGCTGCCCCACACCACCAGCCCAACCAGATCGACCTTGCCGACCTTCTTCGTCACGATGTTGCCGAGCGCCCACGAACACGCGGCGCACAGCGTGAGGACGAAACCGGCGAGCGTCATTGCGTGGCCGCCTTGCACGCCGATTACCGCGAGACCGCCCGCCGCGATCAACAGACCGACGATGTTCGGCACGCGAAAACGCTCACGCAGAAACAGCGCCGCGAAAATCAGCGTGAAGAATGCCTGCGCCTGCAATACGAGCGAAGCGAGCCCCGCCGGCATACCGACGTACATTGCCGAGAACAGGAAAGCGAACTGCCCGAACGAGATCGTCGCCCCGTACGCGAACAACCAGCGCCACGGCATCTGCGGCCGCTTGACGAAAAACACCGCCGGCACCGCGGCGAGCGCGAAACGCAGCGCGCCGAGCAGCATCGGCGGCACGCCATGCAGACCCACCTTGATCACGACGAAATTGACGCCCCACGCAACCACGACCACCAGCGCGAGCAGCAGATCCCTGGGTGACATCCCGGTCTCCATTTGTTTGTTCGAACCGGCAGTTTAGCGGACGCCGCGTCACTCGACAGTGCATTAAAACGTAGTTAGCCGTTCAGCCAGTTTTCCACGCGCAGCCCCGGATACGCGGCGAAGTCACGTTCGTTGTTGGTCACCAGCACCACGCCGAGCGCCACGGCATGCGCTGCGATCAGCTTGTCGAGTTGATCCTTCTTACGCTCACGCGTCGCCTCGCGAATCGGACCATACGCGCTGGCTGCCGCACTGTCGAACGGCATGACCAGAATGTCTTCGGCGAGTGCCGCCAGGTTACGGCGCTCGCGCGCACGGTTCGCCGATACCGCCACGCCGTATTCCAGTTCCGCAAAGGTAATGGCAGACATCACCACATCGCCGACGAAACATTCCGCAAAGCGTTTCGCAACCTGTTCCGGTTGATTCTTCATCAGGTAGAGGCAGATATTCGTGTCGAGCATGTAGCGCGGCATTACAAATCCTCGCGCTCGGCCTGCTCGTGATCTCCACGTCCTTCGGACATGAAGTCTGGCCCGAATTTGCCGAATTTCTTGAGCACGCCAGTCAGTGGACGCCGGGTTGGACGGATCCGCAATTCTTCGCCAACTCGTTCGATTTCAACCTCGACGTCGGCGCGGTCGAATGCCAATTCGGCTGGAATACGCACCGCTTGCGAATTGCCGTTGCGAAAGACTTTGGTGAGCATGCTGAACTCCTGTTGCGGATGTACGCTGTATGTACGAGTTAATACTATAGCCATCCACACTGTCAATGTAAATACATGTGTGTACATAGCGCGCAGAATGCGGGCGTAGCCTCAACCGCAGTAGAATCATCCATCAAGCAAAATCCAACCCACCCTTTCAGCCGAGCCTGCCCATGTCTTCCTCGATCAAAGCAGTCCTCAAGCCGCATCTGCGCGATGTCGGCAGTCTCACCGTGCGGCGCGTGCTGCCGGCCATGGCGGCGCGCCTGATCGGCCCGTTCATCTTCTTCGACCACATGGGCCCCGCCACGCTCGAACCCGGCGTCGGGCTCGACGTGCGTCCGCACCCACATATCGGCCTCGCAACCGTCACGTATCTGTTCGAAGGCTCGATCACGCATCGCGACAGCCTCGGCTCCGAGCAGAAGATCGTCCCGGGCGACGTCAACTGGATGACGGCGGGCCGCGGCATCGTCCATTCCGAGCGCTCGCCGGCCGAAGACCGCGCGAGCGGCCAGACCATACACGGCATCCAGACCTGGGTCGCGCTGCCGCTCGACGACGAAGACATCGAACCGTCCTTCTCGCATCACGCGGCCGACACGCTGCCGGTGGTCGAGCGCAACGGCGTCACGCTGCGCGTGATCGCGGGCACGGCGTTCGGCGAAACCTCGCCGGTCGCAACCTTTTCCGGCACGCTCTACGTGGCTGCGGAGTTCGCCCCGGGCGGCGCGTTCGCACTCGAACCGGAACATGAGGAACGCGGGGTCTATCTGGTGGACGGCGATCTGGAAATCGACGGCACACCGCTCGAAGTAGGTCAGATGGCCGTGCTCGCGCTCGACGAAACCGTCACGCTTGCCAGCACCCACGGCGCGCGCGTGATGCTGCTCGGTGGCGAGAAGCTGGATGGCGAGCGCTTTATCGAATGGAACTTCGTCGCCAGCTCGCGCGAGAAGATCGAAGCCGCGAAGCTGGCGTGGACCAATCAGGAGATGGGCAAGGTGCCGGGTGAAACCGAATGGATTCCGCTGCCGACAAAAAAATAAGCGCGAATCAGAGCAAGTAAAAGTGAGCGCGCGGCGCATTGAATTCGCCGCGCCCGGCCCCACCTAGCCAACCAACCCTTTTATCGACGAGGACGCAATGGACACCACGCTGGCCACTTTCGAACAGGACGTCATCGCGGCGTCGACACTGGCCCCTGTGCTGGTCGATTTCTGGGCGCCATGGTGCGGCCCCTGCAAGACGCTCGGCCCGATGCTGGAAAAACTCGAAGCCGAAGCCGCCGGCAAATGGAAGCTGGTGAAGGTGAACGTCGACGAGAACCAGGAATTGGCCGGACACTTCCAGGTGCGCAGCATTCCGCACGTCATGGCGTTTGCCGACGGCCAGCCGGTCGATCAATTCGTCGGCGTGCTGCCGGAAGGCCAGTTGCGCGAGTTTATCGAGCGCCTCGTCCCGCAAGGCGCGGACGCGGCACGTATTGACGCGCAAGCCGCGCGGGCCGAAGGCCGTCGTGACGATGCCTACAATGCGCTGCAAGCCGCGCTCGCCTACGACCCGGGCTTCGACGAAGCGCGCATGGACCTCATCGAAATGCTGCTCGAAGATCACCGCATCGACGAAGCGCGCAATGAAGTCGACTTGCTGTCGCCGAAAACCACGCAAGGCATCGACGCGCGCTTCAACGCGATCAAGACCCGGCTCGACGCGGTGGACGCGGCGGCTGATCTGCCGCCCACGGATGCACTCGAAGCTAAAGTCGCCGCGAATCCGGACGATCTCGAAGCACGCTTCGATCTGGCTAGCGCGCTCATCGCCCGCCGCAAATACGAAGGCGCGCTCGAGCATCTGCTAGCCATCGTGCAACGCGACCGCACGTTCCGCGACGACATCGGCCGAAAAACGATGCTGTCGGTGTTCGATCTTGCCGCGCATCAGCCGGAGCTGGTGTCGCAATGGCGGCGCAAGCTGAGCGCGTTGTTGTTCTAATCGGTACTGTGTTCAGGTGCGGCGTGGCAGCCGCGCCTGAATGCACTGCGGCATAATGCCCTGCGACACGCTCGTGTCTTTATTGCCTTCCTGCTTTACCGCCTCACAGCCTCACCGCACACCTGCCCGGCTCCCGGCTTTAAACGCCCTATCGCTTCAACCCGCCGCCTGCTTCGCTAACGCCCGCAACACATGCGCGGCAGCGGCAAAGCCGAAGCTCGCGGTCACGCACACACTCGAACCAAACCCCGCACAGTTCAAACCGACCGGTCCCGTATGACCCGGTGACGTCGTGACGTGCTCCGCTTCCTCGTCGATATCGCAGACGGCAGCTTCCGGATAGATCAACGGCTCGTCGGAATACACCGCGCTCACCTTGAACTTCGCCTTCGGACCACGCGGAAAACCATGCTGTTTGCGCAACTGCCCGCGAACTTTCGACAGCAACGGGTCCTGGATGGTCAACGCGAGATCGTCGATCCGAATGCGCGTCGGGTCCAACTGGCCACCCGCACCACCTACCGTAATCAACGGTTGCTTCTTCTCGACGCACCACGCGATCAACGCGGTCTTGGTGCGCACGCTGTCGATCGCATCGATCACATAATCGAACCCACCGCCGAGCGTCGCCGCGAAATTGTCCGGCTCGACGAAGTCTTCAACCAGCCGCACGTCGCAGAACGGATTGATTGCCGCGATGCGTTCCGCCATCGCCTCGACCTTCGGTTTTCCGTAGTTACCGTCCAGCGCGTGGATCTGGCGGTTAGTGTTGCTCTCGGCAACATTGTCGAGATCAATCAAGGTCAGCGTGCCGACCGCGCTGCGCGCCAACGCCTCCGCCACCCACGAGCCGACCCCGCCGATGCCGATCACGGCGACGTGTGCGCCTTCGAACGCAGCAAGCGCCGGCGCCCCGTACAGACGGGCAACGCCGCCGAAGCGCCGCGCGCGGTCGGCGGTTTCACTCCCGTCGAGGCTGGTAGTAAGATCGGAAGGCGCAGTAGTGCTGGACATGGTGGAAGGCTCGTTCAAAGCAGGCAAAACACAAAGTGATGAAAACGCTCGGGCACGCTCAGGCGTTCGCAGCCCGTATTTTGCCTGATCGCGTCAATCCACATGACCACACCGACCTGGAGGCACGAATGGCATGAACGGCACAAACGGCACAAACCGCCGCTAAAGTGATGGCGTGCATATCCACACAGCGCGGCGGGCCTTGATCTGGTCGCGGGCAAAATAATCACGCGTTGGCTATACTGATTAGAACTGAAGCGTTCGCATAAGAACATGACCTCACTCGCCGAACTTCGAAAAAACTATTCGCTGGGTTCTTTGGACGTTGCCGATATCAACCGCAACCCGTTTCGTCAATTCGACACGTGGTTTAAGCAAGCGGTCGACGCCCAACTGCCCGAACCGAATACCATGACGCTGGCCACGGTCGACTCGCGCGGCCGGCCGTCGGCGCGCATCGTGCTGATCAAAGGCGTCGATGAGCGGGGCTTTGTGTTCTTCACCAATTACGAAAGCCGCAAGGGCCGCGAACTGGCCGCCAATCCCTACGCGAGCCTGCTGTTCTACTGGATCGAACTCGAACGCCAGGTGCGCGTCGAAGGCCGCATCGTCAAAACCAGCGCCGAAGAAAGCGATACGTATTTCGCGTCGCGCCCGCTCGGTTCACGCATCGGCGCGTGGGCATCCAATCAAAGTCAGGTAATTGAAAGCCGTTCGCAGCTCGAAACACGCGAACGGGAGATCATCCTGCAATACGGTGACCAACCGCCGCGCCCACCGCACTGGGGCGGCTATCGTTTGGTACCCGACGCAATCGAATTCTGGCAGGGCCGGCCGTCGCGTCTGCACGACCGCTTGCTCTACACGCGTTCAAGCGAAAACAGCGACTGGCTAATCTCCCGCCTATCGCCTTGAACCGGAAAACAACATCGTACGCGCGTTGCCAACGCAGTAGCGCGCGCCGGTCGGACTGCGTCTCGCGGCATGGGAGTTGCGCCGCAGGGAGCCGCAATCCACACAGGCTTTGCTTTAATTCAACGAACACGGAGAGATCACATGTTCTGGGAGAAAAAGCTGGCGCAGTGGGTGGAAGAGGTAAAAACCAAGGCTAACCTGCCAGCACGCCTTGTGCTGTGGGACGGTCAGCAACATGACTTCGGGCAGTTCGCCGCGCCTCGGGTCACGCTACATGTCAAAAGCGCTACGGCGCTGCCTTATCTGCTCGAACCGAGCCTGGACAATCTCGGCGAGGCGTACGTAAAGGGCAAGATCGACATCGAAGGCAAGCTGTCGGACATCATCAACATCAGCTATCAGCTGGCGCGCAACACCGTCACCAGCGCGAGCAAGCTGGCGCGCGTACGGCGCTACTTCCAGCACTCGAAGTCGTCGGACAAGAAGGCCATTCAGTATCACTACGACGTCTCGAACGAGTTTTACAAGCTGTGGCTCGACGAGAACATGGTGTACTCGTGTGCGTACTTCGAGAATGGCGATGAGGACCTCGCCACCGCGCAGATCAAGAAGATCGACCACATTCTCACCAAGATCCAGGTGCAACCCGGGCAGCATCTGCTCGATATCGGCTGCGGCTGGGGCGCGCTCGTCTTGCGCGCAGCGCAAAAGTTCGGCGCAAAGTGCGTCGGCGTGACGCTGTCGCAGAACCAGTTCGATCTCGCTACCGCACGCGTGAAAGCCGCGGGACTGGAAAACCAGATCGAGATTCGTCTGCAGGACTATCGCGACATCAACGGGCAGTTCGACCGTATTACCAGCGTCGGCATGTTCGAGCACGTCGGCCGCAAGAATCTGCCGGGCTACTTCCAGAAGATTCACGATCTGCTCGCCGACGACGGTGTCGCCATGAATCACGGCATCACGTCGAGCGATTCGGACAGCGGCGAAACCGCGCTCGGCGGCGGCGAATTCATCGACCGCTATGTCTTTCCGGATGGCGAGCTGCCGCACATCAGCCTCGCGCTCGAAGCCATGCAGCGCGGCGGGCTTGAAGCGGTTGACGTCGAAAGCCTGCGCCGTCACTACGCACAAACACTGGACATCTGGGCGGAAAACTTCGAGGCGCATGCGGACGAAGCCCGCAAGCTGGTCGACGACGAAAAATTCCGCATCTGGCGCGTGTACCTCGCCGGTTGCGCGTACGCGTTCGAAAACGACGACGTCTCGATCTTCCAGGTGGTCTGCCGTAAAGCCGGCCGCAGCGCAAAGACCTTGCCGTGGTCGCGCCACTATATGTACGACAAAACGTTGTGATACGGTTGCGCCGTGGCGATGATGTGCCGTCGCTGCGTGCCGGGGCTGCTTGCATTACCGGGCGGGCCGACGCGGCGCTAACCTTAAACAGCAGGTCGAACATCGATGGACCAGAGCGGGACAAGCGAAGTTGAACAGCCGGTGAACGGCGAGCATGACGCACAGGCCGACGCCGTGCAGTTCGATCTGTTCGGGATGCCGGTGGAGCAGACGGCGGCGCCAAAGCCTGATGCGGGCGCGGGAGCAAAGTGCGCGAGTGCCGAAGCCGAAGTCACGCTAGCAAGCTCGGCTGCAGCGCCAATGCCCGCGGCTACGGCGCAGGTTGAACGGCAGCGCCAACCGCGCGCAAAGGCAAGCGGCGCCGCCCTGCTTTGGCAGGAAGACGACACACCGGTGCCACCCGAAAGCGGGACCGCGGCCGAAGCCAATGCAGCGCCGGCAATCGCCGATACGCCCAGGAAACGCCGATCGCGCGACGTTCTGGCCGCGCCACCCTCTTCTGAACTCCTGGGGCTCGCCGCCGAACTGCCGACGCAGATCCACCTCGGTACGTCGACCTGGTCGTTTCCGGGCTGGAACGGCATCGTCTACGGCGACGATTACAGCAATAGCAAACTCTCACGCGAAGGTCTGACAGCCTATGGCGCGCATCCACTCTTAAAGACCGTCAGCATCGACCGGTCGTTTTACCAGGCGCTCACCGTCACCGAATACTTGCGCTACGCACAGCAGGTGCCGGAGCACTTCCGCTTCATCGTCAAAGCGCCGATGACGATCACCGACGCTACCGTGCGCGCCGAACGCGGCGAGCCGGTCTCCCTGAACCCGTGCTTTCTGAACGCGCAAATGGCGATCGACGAATTCGTCACGCCATGCCTTGAAGGCCTCGGCGCGAAAGCCGGTGCGCTGGTGTTCCAGCTCTCGCCACTGCCCGACCAGATGCTCGCGCAACCGGCGGTGTTCATCGAGCGCCTCGCCGAGTTCCTGACAGCGTTGCCCAAGCTGCCTGAAGGCACGTGCTACGCGATCGAAATCCGCGACGCGAGTTTGCTCACGCCGCGCTTCATCCGCACGCTGAAAGCGGCAGGCGTGCGGTATTGCGTCGGGATTCATGCGCGGATGCCGGACCCATTGCGCCAAGCGGCGGCGCTCGCGCTGCTGGACGGCGAGCCGGCCGGCCCGCTGATCGTACGCTGGAGTTTGCACGGCGGCTTCAAATACGAGCAGGCGAAGGCCAAGTACGAACCATTCAACCAGCTGGTCGACGAGGACCCGGTGACTCGCGCCGCGCTCGCAGAGCTGGCCGCGCGCTACGCGCTGGCCGGCCAGCCGGTGGTGATCGCGATCAACAACAAGGCGGAAGGTTCGGCGCCGTTAAGCTGCGTGGAACTGGCGCGGGCAATTATTGAAGCGTATGCGCACCTTGCTCATGAGTACGAGCACGAACATGAGCAAACGCGCCCGGAGTCAGAGCCGCAATCGCAACTCGAGTCGGTGCGGCCTTCGGATTCGAATCCGGAGTCGGAGTCGGAGTCGGAGTCGGAGTCAGAGTCGGAGTCGGAGTCGGAGTCAGAGTCAGAGTCAGAGCCGAACGAAGATGGGCAGCGTGAAGGCGGTGAGCAAGGCTGAGCGGCGCTGCGCCAGCGCATTGCGATCTGCCCGACGTCACCTGGCTTATCGAGCCGCGACTTCGGCCGCGGCCCAGGTTGAAACCTAAGCCGCCGCCAGTCCCGCCAATCAGCCCGCCATCAAACCTCCACCGCCGCGCCGACTCAGCTCGCCCTGATCCGGTGCGCGAACTTCTGCCGAAACTTCGCGACCTTCGGCGCCACCACGAACGAGCAGTACCCCTGATTCGGATGCTGCGCGAAATAGTTCTGGTGATACGCCTCGGCCGGCCAGTAGTTGCCGTCGAGCGGCAGGACCTGGGTGACGATCCGGCCGTCGTAGATACCCTGTTCGCCGATCTCGTGGATCGCCTGCAGTGCCGTTTCCCGCTGCGCTTCGGAGTGGGTAAAAATCACCGAGCGATATTGTGTGCCGACGTCGTTGCCCTGCCGGTTCAACTGGGTCGGATCGTGGATCGCGAAGAAAATATCGAGAACCTCGCGATAGCTGATCTTCGCCGGATCGAAGTCGACGTTCACGACTTCTGCGTGGCCCGTCACGCCGTCGCACACCTGTTCATAGGTCGGCCGTTGGGTCTGGCCGCCCGCATAGCCCGATTCCACGGAGTTCACGCCTTCGACGCCCAGATACACCGCTTCGAGACACCAGAAACACCCGCCACCGAGGGTGGCGACTTCGCCTGTCTGACTCATGCTGCTTGCTCCTTGATACGCATAGCCGGCCGACGCCGGTCCCAGTTAACCGCAACGCTCATGCCACCACCGAGACTTTCCAGCTTAGCGGTTTTTCCACTAACTGGCAGGCCTCGCGGCCAGTCCACCGTGATTGCAGTTAAAATTGGGACAAATCGACGATTTTCACTATGACTTTTGAATCATTTATTTCCGGCCGCACGCGTGATGGGTTCAGCCCGGTGTTCATCCGGCTTGGCGCAAAGGCTTCCGTCCGATGAAGCGCGCCAGCCCGCCCAACTTCGACCAGCCCGCCTTTAAGCAGGCGCTCGGCCAATTCGCCACCGGCGTCACTGTCATTACCACGCGCGCCGCGTCCGGCCAGTTGATCGGCATCACGGCCAGCTCGTTCAATTCGGTTTCGCTCAATCCGCCACTGGTGCTATGGAGCCTGGCCACGCGCTCGGCGTCGATGCCGGTGTTCCGGGCGAACAGTCACTACGTGGTCAACGTGCTGGCCGCATCACAACTCGAGTTGTGCAAACGCTTTGCCACGGTGAAGGGCGACCGTTTCGAAGGTGTATCGCACGCCGAAGGCGACACCGGCATGCCGGTGCTCGACGGCGCGCTCGCCTGGTTCGAATGCCATAACCGCAGCCGCTACGAAGAAGGCGACCACGTGATTTTCGTCGGCGAAGTGGAGCGCTGTGGCGTCCATGAGAATGCCGCGGAGATTGCGCCGCTAGTCTTCCAGAACGGTCAATTTCACGGACTCAAGCCGCTTTGAACGCGGCGCCGCCTTTAGACTAACGGCGGCTGCGAGCACATACACGCCGATGCGAGCGGACCCGCCGTGCGCATTCAGCTGTGCGACGCGCTGTGGCTGCTGGTTTTCTTCACGAGCGATACCGGCACGCCCGAATCTTCCTTCAGCGTTTGCAGCACAATATTCGAACGAATATCCATCACGCCCGGCGCCTTATAGAGGCGTTGCAGCACGAAATCCGAATAGTGTTTGAGATTGTGAGCGAGAACCCTCAGCAGATAATGGGTTTCGCCGGTCACGACAAACGCGCCGACTACTTCCGGCCAATCCCGCACCGCCTCTGCAAAACGCTCGTGCCAGTTCTCCTGGTCGTTGCGCATTGACACCTGCACGAACGCCTCCAGTTCGAAACCCAGCACTTCGCGGTTCAGACACGCGCGGTAATGTTCGATGACGCCCTGCTCTTCCAGCAAGCGCAGGCGTCGTAGACAGGCCGACGGCGAGAGCGAAATGCGCTCCGCCAAATCGAGATTGCTGATCCGTCCTTCTTGCTGAAGCACCGTCAAGATACGGCAATCGGTGGCGTCGAGCGAGATCGCGTTCATATTCGGTCTCCCTTTCCCATTTGACTCAAATTATGTTCCAAGACACGGCTCAGAAGGAGATTTTTTCGCAATCACATTTCGCGACAAGCCACCTATCATTCGTGGATAGACACAATCCGCCGATGGAGACATGCAAACACTCTGGGACATCACCCCCGCCGTCGATACCGCGACGCCCGTCTGGCCTGGTGACACGCCGGTCGGCATCGAACGCGTATGGCGCATGGCAGCGGGCTCGCCCGTCAACGTCGCGCGCCTGACGCTGTCGCCGCACACCGGCGCCCACACCGACGCCCCGCTTCACTACGACGCCGAAGGTGCGGCGATCGGCCAGGTGCCGCTCGATGCGTACCTTGGCCGCTGCCGCGTGATTCATTGCATCGGCGCTTCGCCTGTTGTCACGCCACAACACCTGACTGGCTCGCTCGACCACCTGCCACCGCGAGTCTTACTACGCACTTACAAAAACGCGCCGATTGCGGTCTGGGACAGCGCGTTCTGTGCAGTTGCGCCTGAGACCATCGATCTCCTCGCTGCTCGCGGCGTCAAGCTGATCGGCATCGATACGCCATCGCTCGATCCGCAGGAATCGAAGACGATGGACGCGCACCATCGGATTCGCGCGCACCGCATGGCGATCCTCGAAGGCATCGTGCTGGATGCCGTCGCGCCGGGCGACTATGAATTGATCGCGCTGCCGCTCAAGCTGACCACGCTCGATGCGAGCCCCGTGCGCGCCGTGTTGCGCGCGCTGCCCGAATCTCGCTGATCACCGGCACCCTGCAAAACCGAATCACCGCATTCACCGAACTCCCTGATCTCTCTGACTGGACCATCATGAACACTCGTGAAGAAGCATTGGCGCTGGATAGCACCGACCCACTCGCGCCGCTGCGCGACCAGTTCGCGCTCTCGCCGACCACTATCTATCTCGACGGCAACTCGCTTGGCGTGCCGCCGGCCGCCGCCGCACAACGCGCGCAAACCGTGATCGGCGCCGAATGGGGCGAAGGCCTGATCCGCAGCTGGAACACCGCCGGCTGGTTCGAATTGCCGCGCCGCCTCGGCAACAAGCTCGCGCCGTTGATCGGTGCGGCCGACAACGAGGTGGTCGTCACCGATACGATTTCGATCAACCTGTTCAAGCTTTTGTCGGCTGCCGTGCGGTTGGCGAATGCGCGCGACCCGAAGCGTCGCGTGATCGTTTCTGAGCGTTCGAATTTCCCGACCGATCTGTACATCGCACAAGGGCTGATTGAACAGCTCGATCGCGGTTATGAATTGCGCCTTGTCGACGACCCTTCCGAGTTACCCGCCGCGATCGGCGACGACACAGCGATCGCGATGATCACGCACGTGAACTACCGCACCGGCTACATGCACGACATGGCCGCGCTGACCCAACTCATCCACGACAAAGGCGCCCTCGCGCTGTGGGATCTTGCGCACTCGGCAGGCGCGGTGCCGGTCGACCTGAATGGTGTCGGCGCCGACTACGCGGTGGGCTGCACGTATAAGTATCTGAATGGCGGTCCGGGTTCGCCGGCTTTCGTGTGGGTGCCAAAGCGGCATCAAAACGATTTCGCGCAGCCGCTGTCCGGTTGGTGGGGTCATCGCTCGCCGTTCAAAATGGACCCGGCCTATCAGCCCGATGACGGTATCGGCCGCTTCCTGTGCGGCACGCAGCCGATGGTGTCGATGTCGCTGGTCGAATGCGGGCTCGATGTATTCCTTCAAACGGATATGCAGACGATCCGCACGAAGTCGCTCGCGTTGACCGATTTGTTTATCGAACTGGTCGAAGCGCGTTGCGGCGAGTTTCCTTTGAAGCTCGTGACGCCGCGTGACCACGCGCAGCGCGGTTCGCATGCGAGCTTCGAGCATCCGCACGGTTATGAAGTGATGCAGGCGTTGATCGCGCGGGGCGTGATCGGCGACTATCGCGAACCTCATGTGTTGCGGTTTGGTTTCACGCCGCTGTACACGCGCTTCGTCGATGTGTGGGATTCGGTGGAGACGCTGCGCGATGTGCTTGCGCAAGAAACCTGGCGAGCACCCGAATTTGCCGCTCGCGGCGCAGTGACCTGAGGAGCGCGCGATGACCGATCACATGCAAACGCCGGGATTGCCGGAAGAGAAACCGGCGCAAGGGTGTCCGTTTGGGCATGGCAGTGTGGCCGCCCCTTCGGCCTCGGTTACGGCCTCTGCCGCCGCGGATTCCGGCGATGGCTGGCATGACGCGCAGCTCGATTTTTCGGAGTCGATGAGTTACGGCGACTATCTGTCGCTGGGGACGGTGCTGGATGCGCAGCATCCGTTGTCGCCGGATCACAACGAGATGCTGTTCATCATTCAGCATCAGACGAGTGAGTTGTGGATGAAGCTCGCGCTGTATGAACTGCGTGCCGCGTTGAAGGCGGTTCATCGCGATGAGTTGCCGCCGGCGTTCAAGATGCTTGCGCGGGTGTCGCGGATCATGGAACAGCTCGTGCAGGCATGGAGCGTTCTCGCGACGATGACGCCGTCCGAGTACACGGCGATGCGGCCTTATCTGGGTAGCTCTTCCGGGTTCCAGTCTTATCAGTATCGACAGATCGAGTTTCTGCTCGGTAATAAGAATGAGCAGATGCTGAAGCCGCATGCGCATCGGGCGGATGTGCTTGCCGAGGTGACGGCTTCGCTGGAGGCGCCTTCTTTCTATGACGAAGTCGTGCGCTTGCTGTCGCGGCGTGGGTTTGCGATTTCACCGTCAAGGTTGGAGCGGGATTGGACGCAGCCTACTACGCATGATGCTTCTGTTGAGGCTGCGTGGTTAGAGGTCTATCGGAATCCTTCGCAGCATTGGGATCTGTACGAGATGGCGGAGGAGCTTGTCGATCTCGAGGATGCGTTTCGACAGTGGCGGTTTAGGCATGTGACTACGGTTGAGAGAATCATCGGCTTTAAGCAGGGGACCGGTGGTACGAGTGGCGCGCCTTATCTGCGGAAGATGCTCGACGTTGTCTTGTTTCCTGAACTTTGGCATGTGAGGACGATGCTTTAAGCGTCTTCGTTTCGTTGCCAATGCGTGACGCATCGACTCCATTCTCACAACGCATGGTGACACATAGACGCGCCGGCCCAAATGTAAAGATTAGTCATAGTTCGCGCGTTTAGCCTGTGTGGTTGATCGTCTTAAAAAACGGTTGGGTTAGATTTCTATGTGCCGTCAGACAAAACGGCCGGGTGTGAGAGCCCGAACGGTAGTTCGCACAACCTACATTCGTGGGCCGTGCGCTTGCTTCCACACGTCCATTCAATGGGCGGGTCGTAGTGAGGGGGCCGAAAGGCCCGCCGGTTTGAACTACCGCCGGTCTCTCAAACTCGCTACGTGCCCGCTCACCCTACTTGTTAGCGGTGTCGGGCGTTTCAGGAACACATCGGAAATCGCACCATGACCAAATCCACCAAAAAGACTCAAACGGAATCACGGCCACCCGTTGATGCGCTCCAGTACGAAAAACTCGCACTGTCGGCTTTTGGCGCATGCGACCGACAAATCCGGCAGCTTGAAACACTGATTAATCTCGCGGCGAGCATCACCCGATGCCCGGCTACGACGGTTGAGGAAAGACGCCGTGAGCGTAACTTGCTGGAACACCTGCTCTATACCGTCGAGCAATACCAGCAAGAAATTGAATGCGACCGCGACCTGTACCAGGTGATCGCGCTCGATGCGAAGGGAGTTCCTCACAGCCGCATCACCGCCAAACTTGCGGCACAACTTCTTGCAGATGCTGCGCAGGCGGGACGAGAAGCAGGGGAAGCTGCAGCCGAAGCTGCGCCGGACACAGCTGTGACGCGTAAGCAGGAGCGCGTAAAGACTGCCGCGCGTGCGCGAGCTGATGCGCA
The DNA here is from genome assembly GCF_013177695.1 of Paraburkholderia solitsugae. GTDB lineage: Bacteria > Pseudomonadota > Gammaproteobacteria > Burkholderiales > Burkholderiaceae > Paraburkholderia > Paraburkholderia solitsugae. The sequence continues at coordinate 15,428 of NZ_WOEY01000021.1, forward strand.
GCAGGCAGCAGTCAAGCACTAGAGTGAAGCAGCGGCCACCACGCCGCTGCAAAGAAAGAGGCGCGGTTGCGAACTAGCCTCCAAGTCGGACATTTGTCCATGCTCCTAGATTCCGGTTCGTTGCTCTCGCCTTTTTATCGTTTGCCCTTCTTCTTCGACGGAGGGCTCATATCTAGCCCTTCCGGAGCTAGTTCGGGGTGCGTCTGCCACAGCGGCCTCAGGAGAAGACCAAACAGATGTCCCGCCACACTCGCGGCTCCAGCACGGAATGCTTGAAGCTCCCTCTCTGAGCCGTGCTCCTCAACAAGTTTCAAGGCGTCAACAATCGAGAGGTGCGCCAACAGCAATTTCTCGTTGATCTCTGCCGCAAGATTCTTTTCCTCAATCATGACGTTGCTCCCTAGCGTCCGTTGACGTCCTAGCGTCAGCAACCCTTGATGCCATCAAGCGTCTCTCCTTCGGGTATTAAGTGTGGATGTTGTCTGCAAATCGGGACGATTCCCTTTTCGTAGAGGGCGTAGATCACGTCGCCCATGCCGCGCCTGAAGGGGAAAAGCACTTCGGGCGGGCACTTGTCCTGAACTACTCGGATAGCGTCAATCACGGACCTGTCTGCGACGTACAGCAATGCAGCTACTTGCGCGGCCACGTCCTTATCTTCGATCATCTTTTCGACTCCTTCAGTTCGCAAAGTGCTTCGGCTTCCGTCATTTCGCCCCTTAAATCATTCGTTCTATCAAGGAAGGCGAAACAACTTTCAATCAATTTGAACCGCTTTGAAATCCGACAATTCCGAAAAATCTGATTGAAGTTCAATCCAATGCCGGACCCGTACAGTGCGACCGCATCTCGCCGTCGACGGGAACCCCCACTAAAAACGAAACCGCAAACCGATACTTTTCAGCATTCGGCTTAGTCCTCTCCCGGCGAAAGCCAAATTTGATGCAATGCAACATAAACCGCGAGACGCGTCCCGATGCGTCCCATAGCGCACCAGCCGCCTCGCGAATCGCGCCGAAAGTCCCGCCACGCCGCGCCGCGCCACGAAAAGCCGCTGACGTCACCTTGACATTCGTTTCGCCGGGTACGATCATTCGCTCACAGACAGAGCAAATGCTCCACCTCAAGAAAAAACGCACGCGCCGAGCCGTGCGATCAAAGACATTCAGGAGACGCACATGAACAGCGGGCAAGGCAGCGGCGCGGCCGCACACGTGATCCTGCACATCGGCGCGGGATCGTTTCATCGCGCGCATCAGGCGTGGTATCTCCATCGGTTGAACGAGGCGAACGTGCCGGGCGAACCGCATTGGTCGCTGACCGTGGGCAATATCCGCAGCGACATGAACGCGGTACTCGAAGCGCTCGCCGCACAAAACGGCGTCTATACGCTCGAGACCGTCACGCCGCAAGGCGAGCGCGCGTACGAGACGATTCGGTCGATCGAACGCGTGGTGCCGTGGACCGAAAGTCTCGACGCGCTCATCGAAGCGGGCGCCGATCCGGCCTGCAAGATCATTGCGTTTACCGTCACCGAAGGCGGTTACTACCTCGACGAACAGGACGAGCTCGACACGGCCAATGCCGATCTCGCGGCTGACCTGAAGGGCGGCCACACCACGATTTACGGCGCGCTCGCGGCGATTCTCGACGCACGCATGAAGCGTGGCGCCGGCCCGGTCACGCTGCAAACCTGCGATAACCTGCGCAGCAACGGCGAGCGTTTTCATGCGGGCATGAGCGCGTTTCTCGAACGGCGCGGCGCAGAAGAACTGGCGCAATGGTTCGACGACAACACCACGTGCCCGAGTTCAATGGTCGACCGCATCACGCCGCGCCCGACACCCGACGTGCGCGAGCGCGTCAAAGCCGCTACCGGCGTCGACGATGCCTGCCCGGTGATGGGTGAATCCTTTATCCAGTGGGTGATCGAAGACCGCTTCGTCGCAGGACGCCCGGCGTGGGAAAAGGTCGGCGCGGAACTGGTCGACTCGGTGCTGCCGTACGAGGAAGCGAAGATCCGCATTCTCAACGCGACGCATAGCTGCATTGCGTGGGCGGGTACGCTGGTCGGACTGAACTACATTCACGAAGGCACACTTGATCCGGACATCAACAAATTCGCCTTCGACTACGTGACCGAAGACGTGATCCCGTGCCTTACACCGAGCCCGCTCGATCTCGAACGCTATCGCGACGTGGTGCTCGAACGCTTCGGCAATCCTTATATCCAGGACACTAACCAGCGCGTCGCGGCCGATGGCTTTTCGAAGCTACCAGGCTTTATCGCGCCGACGCTCGCCGAATGCTTCGAACGTGGCGTCACACCGGCGGCGACGGCGATGTTGCCGGCGCTGTTCTTCCGCTTCCTCGACCGCTGGAACGCCGGCACATTGCCGTATGCGTATCAGGATGGCGTGATGGACGAGCGCGCCGCCCGCGGCTTCTTTAGCGCGCCCGATCCGTTGCAGGCGTTCGCTGCTGACCGCCTGCTCTGGGGCAGCATGGCGCAGACGCCGGAATTGGAATCGGCGTTGGCGGGCGCGTTGGCGCGTGTCGACGTGTGGCTGGCCAAACGCGGCGCGGCTTGACCCGCACACCGGGGGCCAGCGTAGTCGCAATGTGGCGCATGTCCAGCGGCAGCAACTAGCATCGTCACTCAGCGCCGCGCACCGTGCGCCATCGAACCAAGCGGTGCCAGGCTTAATGCGCATGGCACCGCTTGCCCTATGCGGCTAAAGTAGCGCATCCCTATCGACGAAGGTTTCGCGCCCATGTATCTCGGCATCGACCTCGGCACGTCCGAAGTGAAAGTCCTGTTGCTCGCCTCCGATGGACGCGTAATCGGCACCGCAGGCTCACCCTTTACCGTTTCGCGTCCCCATCAGCGCTGGGCCGAACAGAATCCCGAAGACTGGTGGACCGGCACGCGCACGGCGCTGGCCACGTTGCGCGCCAAACATCCCGACGAGTTCGCACAGATTCGCGGCATCGGCCTCTCAGGGCAGATGCACGGCGCCGTGCTACTGGATGCAGAGAACCGCGTTTTGCGGCCCGCGATCCTGTGGAACGACATGCGCAGCGACAAGGAATGCGCGGAGTTGACGGAGCGCGCGCCGGAGTTGCACACCGTGGCCGGCAATCTCGCGATGCCCGGCTTCACCGCGCCGAAGCTGCTGTGGGTTGCGCGCCACGAACCGGAAATCTTCGCGCAAACCGCCTGCGTGCTACTGCCGAAGGATTACCTGCGTCTGCAACTGACCGGCGGCAAAGTGTCCGACCCATCAGATGCCGCCGGCACCCTGTGGCTCGACGTCGCGAAACGCGACTGGTCCGATTCGCTGCTCGCCGCCTGCAACATGACGCGCGCGCAGATGCCGGGCCTATGCGAAGGCAGCGCGCCGTCCGGAACGCTGCTGCCGGAAGTGGCGCGCGAGTTCGGTTTGAGCGACGGCGTGATCGTCGCGGCCGGCGGCGGCGACAACGCCACGAGTGCGATCGGTATCGGCGCAACGCAACCGGGCGACGGCTTCGTCTCACTCGGCACCTCGGGCGTGTTGTGCGTGGTCGGCGACAGTTTCCGGCCAAACCCCGCTTCCGCGGTACACGCGTTCTGTCACGCGATTCCGGATCGCTGGCATCAGATGAGCGTGGTGCTGTCGGCGGCAAGTTGTTTGCGCTGGGTCTGCAAGCTCACCTCCACTGATGAGCCGACCCTGCTCGCCGAAATCGAGGCGCTGCCAGCGGAGGCGTTGAACACCGCCCCGCTCTTTCTGCCCTATCTGTCGGGTGAACGTACGCCGCATAACGACCCGTACGCGCAAGGCGTGTTCTTCGGCATGACTCACGCGACCGATCGCGCGTTGCTCGGCTATGCGGTGCTCGAAGGCGTGACGCTTGCGCTCACCGACGGCCTCGACGCATTGCGCGCGGCCGGCACCGAAGCGAAGGCGCTGTCCCTGCTCGGCGGCGGCGCGCGCAGCGATTACTGGGCGCAACTGCTCGCCGATGCGCTCGACACCGCCACCCGTAAGCACGGTGGCGGCGAGACCGGTGCGGCGCTCGGCGCAGCCCGCCTCGGCTGGCTGGCCGCAGGCGGCGACCCGGCCAAGGTGCTGACCAAACCGCCGATCGAAAAGGAGTTCACACCGAACCCGCGGCGGCACGCCGAGCTGCGCAACCGGCTCGAAGCGTATCGCGCGCTCTACCGCCACGTGCGGCCGCTGTTCGACCCCGCGCGGCAACCGCTCGCCTAACCGGCAAACCACAGCCGGTTCCCGTTGAGCGGCGGGGACCGGCTGCTATCATCGGCGCACTTCAAGCGAACCGTCACCGTGCCCAAGTCCACAGAAAAATTAGATCTTGCAACCCGCGCCGCGTGGCTTTACTACGTCGCCGGCAATACGCAAAACGAAATCGCCGAGAAACTGCAGGTGTCACGTCCGGTCGCGCAGCGGCTGGTCGCCTTCGCTGTCGAGAAGAATCTGATTCGCGTGCGCGTCGATCACAAACTGGCCGATTGTCTTGCGCTCGCCGATCAACTCTCGAAGCGCTACGGCCTGAGCATGTGCGAAGTCGTCCCGATCGACAGCGACACGTCGGAGGAAGTCGACCGCAAGCTGGCCGTGGCCGGCGCGCAGGTCATGGAACGCTATCTCGGCGAAGAAAAGCCGATGGTGGTCGCCGTGAGCAGCGGCCGTACGCTGAAGGCCGCGGTCGATCAGATCGCGCAACTGGAGCGTCCGCAGCACCGGTTGGTATCGATGGTCGGGGCGATCGCCTCGGACGGCTCCTCGAACCGCTACGACGTCGCGCTGCACATTTCGGAGAAGACCGGCGGCAAGCATTTTCTGCTGCCCGCGCCGTTGCTCGCCGACAGCGAGGCCGAACGCGCGCAGTGGTGCAATCACCGCCTGTACCGGATCGTTGAATCGCTGTCGGCTCAGGCGGATGTCGCGTTTGTCGGCATCGGCAATATTGGGCCGAAATGCCCGCTGCACGAAGACGGCTTTATCACGACCGCGGAAGTGAAGGAGTTGATGCAGAACGGTGCGGTGGCCGAAATGCTTGGCCTGCCGATCGATTCAGCCGGCGCGCACGTCGAATCGCCGACCGGCCGGCGCGTCACCAGCATCGCGCTCGACTCTCCGCCGCGGCGGCCCACGATCGGGTTTGCCGGCGGCGAGCGCAAGCGCGAGGCGCTGATTGCCGTGCTCAAAGGCGGCTGGCTGTCGGGACTGGTGACCGACGAGTTGTGTGCACGAGCGGCACTCGAAGCCTGAGCGCGGCGCGCAAAGACAGCTTGCCCGCCAGGACATGTCGGGCCGCGTTACCCACACGGACGCCGCTCAAAACCCGGCTGCAACACTAGCCACGGCTAGCTTATCCCAAGCCTAATTGAAGGAAAGCGGCGCGCCCGCCGCTTTCCCATTCACTTTCTCACGCAGCCAGCACTTCGACGATCTTCCGCTGGAAGGCTTTCCCTTCGCTGTCGAACAAGTGGCAGTGCTCAGGCGTGGCGCCGACCCTTTGCGTGTCGCCCTTGCTGTGGCGTTCGAGCGGCGGAATCCGCGCGATCAAACCATCCGGCGCGACACTCGATTCCGCGTACAGATACGCCGCATCGCCGAGCGATTCGACCGCCATGGTTGTTGCCGACACGCCGTCCTCGGCCATGCCGAAGTGCAGATGCTCCGGGCGAATACCGACGGTGACCTTGTCGCCCTGCTTCACCGTGCCCGGCTCCACCGCGACACGTTGCGTCTCGCCGGTTTCGTAGCGCACCGTGACACCGTCGTGCGTCACCGACTGCACGACCCCTTCCATGAAATTCATCTTCGGCGAGCCGATAAAGCCGGCGACGAAGCGATTGGCCGGTGCGTGATACAGCATGGTCGGGCTGCCGACCTGCTCCACATTGCCCGCCGACAGCACGACAATCTTGTCGGCCAGCGTCATGGCTTCGACCTGATCGTGCGTCACGTAGATCATCGTGGTTTTCAATTCGTCGTGCAGACGCGCGAATTCGAGGCGCATCTTCACGCGCAGCGCGGCGTCGAGATTCGACAACGGTTCGTCGAACAGGAACACTTTCGGCTTGCGCGTAATCGCGCGGCCGATTGCCACCCGCTGGCGCTGACCGCCCGAAAGCTGCTTCGGCTTGCGATCGAGCAGATGGTCGATGTGCAGAATCTTCGCCGCATTGCGCACGGCGGCGTCGATTTCGGGCTTCTTGGTGCCGGCGAGCTTCAGACCGAACGCCATGTTGTCGTACAGCGTCATGTGCGGATACAGCGCGTACGACTGGAACACCATCGCGATGCCGCGCTTGGCGGGCGGCACGTCGTTCACGCGCGCGTTGTCGATGGTCAGATCGCCGCTGGTGATGTCCTCGAGGCCGGCGATCATCCGCATCAGCGTCGATTTACCGCAACCGCTCGGCCCCACAAACACAACGAATTCGCCGTCAAGGATGTCGAGGTTGATGTCGCGCATCACTTCGTTGTCGTCGTAGGCTTTTCTGATGTTGCGCAGAGTTACGCTTGCCATGATGTGTCTCCGTGTATAGCTCTTACTGCGTTGATTCGTTTATCCAGGTGCTGTGCCAACGCGGTCGCGCTTATGGCGTCGCCGCCGTCGCGCTCAGCGTCCATTGCGCCACCAGTTCGGGCAGCTGCATCATGTCGTCGAATACGGAACGCGCACCCGCTGCATGCAACGCGTCGATCTGCGCATCGCTCGCATGACCGCCGCCGATAAAGCCCAGCACCGTCATGCCGGCCGCGGTCGCCGCCGTCACGCCCGTCACGCTGTCTTCCACCACGAGGCAGGCGGACGGCGCGAGGCCGAGACCTTGCGCTGCAGCAAGATAGACGTCGGGCGCGGGCTTCGGATTCGGCACCGCATCGGCGCAAAAGACCCGATCGCCGAAGAACCTCACGAGGCCCGTGCGCGCCAGTACGGTCTCCACATACGGCCGGAAACTGTTGCTCGCGCAGGCTTTGGTGAGCGGCACCTGCGCGAGCGCGGCCTCGATGCCATCGACTGCGGGGGCCTGCATCGCCACCGCCTCCACCGCTCGACGGATCGCCTCGATATCCTCGGCGCTGAGGCGCTTGCCAAGTTGCGCCGCCGTGCCTTGCAACACTTTTTCGATGCGCAAACCGAGCAGCGGCAGCACCACCGGTTCGACATTGGCATCGGGCCAGCGCGCTTCGAGTTCGTGCACCAGCATGCGCGCCGCCACGGCTTCGCTGTCGATCAGCACGCCGTCGCAATCGCAGATCAGCGCGAAATTGCCTACGCTCGCACCTGCACTCGTGCCTGCCGTCATTTGACCGCCCCGAACGTAAGGCCGCGCACCAGTTGCTTCTGCGACAGCCAGCCGACGATCAGGATCGGTGCGACCGCGAGCAGCGAAGCAGCGGAGAGCTTGGCCCAGAACAACCCTTCAGGACTCGAATACGACGCGATAAATACAGTCAGCGGCGCGGCGTTCGAACTCGACAGGTTGATGCTCCAGAACGCTTCGTTCCACGACAGGATCACGAGCAGCAGCGAGGTGGAGGCGAGCCCCGGCAACGACATCGGCATCAGCAGGTAGACGATTTCCTGCCACGTCGCCGCGCCGTCGATCCGTCCTGCTTCGAGAATGTCGCGCGGAATTTCTGCGAAGTACGTGAACGACATCCACACGGCAATCGGCAAATTGATCAGCGTGTAGACGATCACCAGACCCGACACCGTATCGAGCAAGCCGCTGTTTTTCCACAACAGATAGATCGGCACGAGCACGCCGACCGACGGCATCATCTTGGTCGACAGCATCCACAGCAGGACTTTCTGCGTGCGGCGCGTCGGAAAGAAGGCCATCGCGTAGGCGGCGGGCACGGCGAGAATCAGGCACAGAACCGTGACGCCGACCGAAATCAGCACCGAATTCAACGCGAACGAAAAGTAATTGCTGCGCGCGAATACCTCGCGAAAACTATCGAGCGTCGGGATGAAAAACAGCGACGACGAATACGCCTGCTGCTCCGTCTTGAACGCGGTGATCGTCATCCAGAAGATCGGGAAGAACAGCAGCAGCGCGACCAGCCATGCGATCACGCCGGGAATACCGCGGCGAATCGCGTCGAACGGCGACTTGGCCGGCACGCTCATGGACGTCGTGGTGGACGCCGGTGTAGAGGCAACGTGGCTCATTTTTCGTACTCCCCTTTCAGGTTCTTCGCGAGCATCCGCACAAGGAAGAACGACACGATGTTAGCCAGCACAACAGCCAGAATGCCGCCTGCCGAAGCGAGACCGACGTCGAACTGTTGCAGGCCCAGCGAATAGATCAGGTACGACAGATTGGTGGTCGCGGTGCCCGGACCGCCGCCCGTGGTCGTATAGATTTCGGCGAAAATCGACAGCAGGAAAATCGTCTCCATCATCACCACCACCGCGATCGCCCGTTTCAGGTGGGGCAGCGTGATGTAGAAGAACATCGAAAACGGACCCGCACCGTCGATGCGCGCCGCTTCCTTCTGCTCCTGATCGAGCGACTGGATCGCGGTGAACAGAATCAGGAACGCGAACGGCAGCCACTGCCACGCGACGATCATGATCACCGCCGTCAATGGATAGTCGGCGAACCAGTCGATCGGCTGCATGCCGATCGCGCGCATGCCCTGAGCGATCAGGCCATACACCGGGTGCAGGATCATGTTCTTCCAGATCAGCGCGCTGACCGTCGGCATTACGAAGAACGGCGCAATGGCCAACAGCCGCGCGATGCCCTGACCGTAGAACTTACGGTCGAACAGGATCGCCATCAGCACGCCGCCGACCACGGTGATCACCAGCACCGAGATGATCAGTTCGAGCGTGTGCCCGATCGACGGTCCGAACGACGGATCGGTGGCGAGATACTTATAGTTGTCGAATCCGGCGAAACCTTTGAGATCCGGATTCAGCAGGTTGTAGTGCGAGAACGAAAACCAGATCGTCATCGCCAGCGGAATGGCCATCCACAGTACGAGTACCGCGACCGAGGGCGACACCAGCCAGCGGGCGGAATTAGCTTTGCGGACTTCGCGTTCTTTTTCTGTCTGGGGATGGGCATGCATGAGAGGTAGGCGCAGAGGACGCATGATTGACCACCTGTTCGGTAATGCGCGGGCTGTCCGGTAAAGACGCCACCTTGGCAGCATCACTCGCCGCGACGCCAGGCGATGTTGCGACGCGTGAGTGCCAATAAGTGGCGAGGACGGCCCGCTGTGCTGCGTGAGCCGGCTGACGGGCGTCAGCCGGCGCGTTTCACGTTACGTTGCAGTGCTTGCGTTGCGGCTTAACACTGCGGCTTACTTCTGATAACCGGCCTGTTGCACGGCACGGTTCGCCGTTGCCTGCCCGGCTGCCAGCGCCTGATCGATCGTCATCTGACCGGCAACCGCGCCGGAGATGCTCTGACCGACCACCGTGCCGAACGACTGGAACTCAGGGATGCCGACGAACTGCACACCGGTGTACGGCACTGGCTTGAGCGTCGGGTGATCCGGATCCGCCGTTTCGATCGCCTTCAGCACGAAGTCGCCGAACGGTGCCGCCTGTTTGTATTCAGGGCGCGCGTAGGTCGAATGACGCGTTCCCGGCGGCACCGAGGCCCAGCCTTCATCCTTCGCGACCATTTCGATGTACTGCTTCGACGTGGCCCACGCGATGAACTTCTTCGCCGCGTCAGGCTGCTTCGACGACTTCGGAATGGCCAGCGCCCAAGCCCACAGCCAGTGCGAGCCCTTCGGTGTAACGGCGATCGGCGCCGCCGCAAAACCCACCTTGTCGGCGATCTGCGACTGCTGTTTGTTGTAAAGCATGCCGGCGGCCACCGTGGCGTCGATCCACATCCCACACTTGCCCGAGGACATCAGCGTGAGGTTTTCGTTGAAGCCGTTCGAACTCGCTCCCGGAGGGCCGTCTTTCTTCAATAGATCGACGTAGAACGTGATGGCCTTCTTCCATTCCGGCGAGGTCAGTTGCGCTTGCCACTTTTCGTCGAACCAGCGGCCACCGAAGGTGTTCACCACCGTCGTCGCGTACGCCATGTTTTCGCCCCAGCCAGCCTTGCCGCGCAGGCAAATGCCGTACATGCCATTGGCTTTGTCCGTGAGCTTGTCGGCGAATTGCGCGATCTGGTCGTAGGTCGGTTGATCGGGCATCTTCAGGCCCTTGGCCGCGAACAGATCCTTGCGGTAATACGTCATCGAACTTTCGACGTAGAACGGCAGCGCGTACAACTGGCCGCCGCTCGAGAGGCCGTCGCGGGCCGTCTTCACGACGTCGTTCAGATCGTAATCAGCGGGCAGACCGGTGAGCGGCGTGAGCCAGCCGCGCTTGCCCCACTGCGGCGTTTCGTACGCGCCGATCGTCATCACGTCGAACTGGCCGCTGCCGGTCGTGATGTCGGTGGTGGCGCGCTGACGCAGCACGTTTTCTTCGAGAATCACCCAGTTGAGCTTGATGTCCGGATTCGCCTGCTCGAAAGCGGGCGAGAGCTTCTTCAGCTCGATCATGTCCGGGTTGTTCAACGTGGCGATGGTCACCGTCGCCGCCTGAGCATTCAACGCAAAGCATGCAAGCGCGCCGGCACTGACCGCCTTCAGCGCGGTTTTGGTAGCTGGTTTCATGTGTTGTCTCCTTTCTCGTACGTTATGTAGTGCTGCGTTTGTTCTACGAAAATGACAAAGGGTGAAGCGGGAACGGCTCATCCATACTGTGATCCGCTCAGCTCATCCAGTTCCCGCCGTCGACGTTCAGGGTTTGCGCGGTGATGTAGTCGGCATCCGCCGACGCGAGAAACAGGGCGGCGCCGGTCAGATCGTCCGGCACACCCATACGGCCGAGCGGCACCGCTTCACCGACCAGGCGCTTCTTCTCGCCGAGCGGCCGGTTTTCATAGCGGGCGAAGAGCGCGTCGACTTCTTTCCACATCGGCGTATCGACGACGCCCGGCGCGATGCCGTTCACATTGATCTTGTGCGGCGCGAGAGCGAGGGCCGCGGATTGCGTATAGCTGAGCACGGCGGCTTTGGTTGCGCAGTAGTGCGACACCAGCGCCTCGCCGCGCCGCCCGGCTTGCGACGACATATTGATGATCTTGCCGCCGTGGCCCTGTTCGACCATTTTCCGGGCAACGGTTTGCATCAGGAAGAACATGCCCTTCACGTTGACCGCGAAGAGGCGGTCGAACACGTCCCAGGATTCATCGAGGATCGGGCGCATATCGAAGAGCGCCGCGTTGTTGAACAGGATATCGACCTGGCCGAAACGCTCCAGAGTCCTCGCGAGGATGCGTTCTATATCCTCGCGGCGCGTCACATCGGCACTGACAGTCAGCACGCGGTCGCCGTAAGCGGCGCGCAACGCATCGCCGAAACTGTCCGCGGACTTCACATCGACCAGCACGCAATGCGCGCCTTCGTCCAGATAGCGCCGGGCCACGGCTTCACCGATTCCGCTTGCCGCGCCCGTCAGAATGGCCACCTTGTCTTGCAATCGTGCCGCCACTGCCTGTCTCCGGTTCGTTTCGCTTCTTGAGGCGCGGTGAGCGAACGCTCGTTGCGCGAACAATTGCTCTGTTAGTGATCGAATGATCGGATACGGACCGGGTCATGTCAAGGCGCTCGACCAGATTTCGATGGTGCAGCGCGGCAGGACCGCCGCGCACCCTCTTACTGTCTCGATCGACACTAATACGAGAAATCGAAGGCAGCCCAGCCGCACTCTGCATAAGTCGCTGACAAGAATTAGAGATACGTTATATCATTCCGAACTCGCTCGGCTTTGGGCCAGCTGCCTGCGCGCAGTACCGCCAATGCGCAGGGTTGAACGGCGGCATGCATGCGCCCGATGACCGCCAAAGCGCGCCGCTCTTAAGTTTTGTAGTTCATTCAACGCTCACGCAGCAAGGAACAACGATGAAGACATTCGGTTCGATGTTGAACGGCGCGCGCCATGCGCTAAAGCGCTCGAAGACCGTGGCCATGGGCGCGGCGGTCGCTGCTGCTGTCACGCTCAGCCACAGCGCGTTTGCCGCGGATGCGAAAATCCCGGTGGTGGCAGCGGAAAACTTTTACGGTGACGTCGTGCAGCAACTGGGCGGCGACCGGGTCGACGTGACGAGCATCCTGAGCAATCCGGATCAGGATCCGCACCTGTTCGAAGCCAGCCCGAAGACGGCGCGCGCCTTGCAGCATGCGAGCCTTGTGGTCTACAACGGCGCCGACTACGATCCGTGGATGGCGAAACTGCTGGCCGCCTCGAAGAGCACGAAGCGCACCACGATCGTCGCCGCGGATCTCGTCGGCAAGGAAGGCGGCGATAATCCCCACCTCTGGTACGACCCGCAAACCATGCCGAAGGTGGCGCGCGCGGTGAGCGAGGCGCTCGTCGCGGCTGACCCGGCGCACAAGTCGGCGTACGATGCGAACCTCGCGAAGTTTCTCGATTCGCTGAAACCCATCGACGCCAAAGTTGCCGATCTGCATGGCCGCTACGCCGGCGTGCCGGTGACGGCGACCGAGCCGGTGTTCGGTTATATGTCGGACGCGATCGGCCTCTCGATGCGCAATCTGCACTTCCAGTTGGCAACGATGAACGACACTGAAGCAAGCGCGGGCGACATCGCCGCGTTCGAACGCGATCTGCGCGAAAAGCGCGTGCGCGTTCTGATCTATAACAGCCAGGCAACCGAGGCCCTGACCAAACGCATGTTGAAGCTCGCGCAGCAATCGAAGGTGCCGACCATGAGCGTCACCGAAACCGAACCGGCCGGCAAGACCTATCAGACCTGGATGCTGACGCAGCTTGACGCGCTCTCCACGGCGCTGGCCGCGGGCGATGCAAGCGCAGCGAATGCGGCGGCCACTCCGCCCAAAGGAAAAACTCAATGAACGAGACTGGCCGCAGCACGCCAGCTAATGCATCAACCAGTGCATCAGGACGCACCACCGCGCCCGTGCTTGAACTCGAGCACGTGACGCTCGAACTCGGCGGCCGCACGATTTTGCGCGACACCGGCTTCGTGGTGAACCAGGGCGAATTCATCGGCGTGCTCGGGCCGAACGGCGCGGGCAAAACCACGCTCATGCGCGCCGTGCTCGGCCTCGTGCCGGCGGCGAGCGGCGCAATCCGCGTGCTGGGCCAGCCGGTGGAGCGCGGCAATGCGTCGATCGGCTATATGCCGCAGACGCGCAGTGCGCTGGCCGGGCGCCGCGTGCGCGGCCGCGATTTCATCGCGATGGCCGCCGATGGACACCGCTGGGGCCTGCCCCATGCGGACAGCAAGACCCGCGCCGATGTCGAGCGGGTGCTGGATCTGGTAGGCGGCCGCCAGCTGGCCGAGCGGCCGTTATCGGAACTGTCGGGTGGCGAGCGTCAGCGTCTGCTGCTCGCGCAGTGCCTGCTCGGCAACCCCAAGCTGCTGCTGCTCGACGAACCGCTGATCAGTCTCGATCCGCATCATCAGAAAAGCGTAGTCGAACTGGTGCGGCGCGTGCAGCAGGAACTCGGCATTGCCGTGCTGTTCTCGGCGCACGAACTGAATCCGCTTCTGCACGCGCTCGATCGCGTGCTGTATCTCGGCAGCGGCGTCGCCGCGCTCGGCACGGTCGATGAAGTCATTACGAAGCCGGTGCTGTCGCGTCTCTACGGCTCGCCGATCGACGTGATGCGCGTGAACGGCCGCATCTTCGTGATGTCGGGCGACGTCGAAGTCGAGAAACACGATCACGAGCACGAACTCGACGAGAACGGTGGCCATAGCCACTCACACTCGCATTCGCACGACCACGGTGGCGCGCACGGCCACTCTCACAAGCACGACTCACGCGACGGACACACGCACGATGTTTGAATACGATTTCATGGTGAACGCGTTCGCGGCGTCGGGAATCGTCGCGGTGCTGGCAGGCGTGGTGGGCTATTTTCTGGTGATGCGCGGGCAGACCTTCGCAGGCCACGCGCTCTCGCACGTCGGCTTCACCGGCGCGACGGGGGCTGTCCTGATCGGCATCTCGCCGATCTGGGGGATGATCGGATTCACGCTGGCGGCGGGCGTCGGCATGGGCGCGCTCGGGGAGAAGCTGGCCGGCCGCGATGTCGCGATCGGCGTGATCCTGTCGCTGTCGCTCGGCTTCGGCCTGTTGTTCCTGCACTTCTTCACCGCCTACGCGACGCAGGTCACCGCGCTGCTGTTCGGCAACGTGCTCGGCGTGAATGCCTCGACACTCGGTGTGCTGGCCGCGTTGGGCGTCGTCAGCTTGCTGGCGCTCGCGGCGATCATGCGGCCCTTGCTATTTGCGTCGTTGCAGCCCGAATTGGCCGAAGCCAAGGGCGTGTCGTTGCGTCGGGTGTCGGTGCTGTTTCTGGCGATTGCCGCACTGGCTGTGGCAGCGTGTACGCAGATCGTCGGCGTGCTGCTGGTGTTCACGCTGATGGTCGGGCCGGCTGCCGCCGCGCAAAACGTGACGACGCGACTCTCGACCGGTCTCGTGCTCGCCGCTGTGTTCGCGCTGGTACAGGCGTGGCTCGGGTTGACGCTCGCGTTCTACACCGACTGGCCGACGAGCTTCTGGATCACCGTGCTGTCGGCTGTCGTGTATGGCGGGAGTTTGTTGGGGCGGCGTTAAGCTGCGCTTAGCACGCGTTGAAGTGGCGCAGGTGCGTTGAGTGGCTGACTGAGCGTGCCGGTTGCGTAGTCCAAGCCACATTCGTTGCGGTGGCGCATTTCGCATTGGCGAAGATCTGGCGATAGCGGCGGCACACTGCGTGCCGCCGCTATCGCCCCGGCGAATGTTAACCGAGCAGCACCTTCGCGTGATGCGCGAGATGATCCTCGATAAACGTCGAGATGAAGTAATACCCGTGGTCATAGCCTGCGTGACGACGCAACGTCAGCGGCTGCCCCGCGGCCTTGCAGGCCGCTTCGAACACATCCGGGTTCAGCTGCTCGGCGAGGAACTGATCCGCCAGCCCCTGATCGATCAGAATCCCTTGCGCAAACTTGCGCGATGCGTGGGCGACCAGCTCGCTCGAGTCATACTGCCTCCACGTTTCGCGGTCTTCGCCCAGATACCCGCTGAACGCCTTCACGCCCCACGGACACTGTGAAGGCGCGGCAATCGGCGCGAACGCCGACACCGACCGATAGATCTCCGGATTGCGCAGCGCCAGCATCAACGCGCCATGTCCCCCCATCGAATGCCCGAAGATGCCCAGACGCGCACCGTCCACCGGCAGATTCGCGAGCACCGTTTCGCGCAGTTCATCGCGCACATACGAGTACATCCGATAGTGCTTCGCCCACGGCTGCTGCGTCGCGTTGACGTAAAAGCCCGCGCCCACGCCGAAGTCCCACGCCGCGCTTTCGCCCGGCACGCCCGCCCCGCGCGGACTGGTGTCCGGCGCGACCAGCGCGATGCCATGCTGTGCCGCGAAGCGCTGCGCGCCGGCCTTGACCGGAAAGGTTTCTTCCGTACAGGTCAGACCCGCGAGATAGAACAGCGCGGGCACATTCGCATTGGTCTGCAAGGCCTGCGGCGGCAGATACACCGAGAAGCGCATTGGCAGACCGATGGTCTGCGAGTCGTGCCGGTAGATCCGCTGCTCGCCGCCATGACAGGCATGCGACGACAAGAGTTCAAGCATCGCGATGCTCCTTTCTGTGCTGGCTCAGTGCCGCATTAGTACAGCACGACGGAGCGGATCGACTCGCCCTTCTTCATCAGATCGAAGCCTTCGTTGATGCGCTCGAGCGGCAGACGGTGCGTGATCAGATCGTCGATGTTGATCTTGCCTTCCATGTACCAGTCGACGATCTTCGGCACGTCCGTGCGGCCGCGTGCGCCGCCGAATGCCGAGCCCTTCCACTCGCGGCCCGTCACCAGTTGGAACGGACGCGTGCTGATCTCCTCGCCCGCTGCCGCCACGCCGATGATGAACGACTGACCCCAGCCCTTGTGCGTGCACTCCAGCGCCTGACGCATCACCTTCGTGTTGCCGATGCACTCGAACGAGTAGTCCGCGCCGCCGTCGGTGAGTTGCACGATATGGTCGACCACGTTCTCGACTTCGTTCGGGTTGATGAAGTGGGTCATGCCGAATTTCTTCGCCAGTTCAATACGGCCTGGATTGATATCGACGCCGATGATCTTGTCCGCACCCACCATCTTTGCGCCCTGGATCACGTTCAGACCGATGCCGCCGAGACCGAACACGACCACATTCGCACCCGCTTCGACCTTCGCCGAATACACGACAGCGCCGACGCCCGTCGTCACGCCGCAACCGATGTAGCAGATCTTGTCGAACGGCGCGTCTTCACGCACCTTCGCGACGGCGATTTCCGGCACGACGATGTAGTTCGAAAACGTGGACGTGCCCATGTAATGAAACAGCGGCTTGCCGTCCAGAGAGAAACGCGACGTCGCGTCGGGCATCAAGCCCTTGCCTTGCGTCGAACGGATCGCCTGGCACAGATTGGTCTTGCGCGACAGACAGAATTTGCACTGGCGGCACTCCGGCGTGTACAGCGGGATCACGTGGTCGCCCTTCTTCAACGTGCCCACGCCCGGGCCGACATCGACGATCACGCCCGCGCCTTCGTGGCCGAGAATCGCCGGGAAGATGCCTTCCGGATCGGCGCCCGAGAGCGTGTAGTAGTCGGTGTGGCAGATGCCCGTTGCCTTCACTTCGATCAGGACTTCACCGGCGCGCGGGCCTTCCAGATCGACTTCTTCGATCATCAACGGGGCCCCGGCTTTCCATGCGATGGCTGCTTTGGTTTTCATCGTGAATGCTCCTGTGAGTCTGTGAATGCCTGGCGCGTCGCGGTGAGATATCGCGCGGCGTGCCGATGTCGCAGTTCGGTTACTGCAATGAATGTGTGTGCCAGGTTGTGGACGAACGGCGTTGCGCTCGTCCGCGATCCTCGTCCGCCATCATTTGCCGGCCTATACCTTAGCGTGCGAAAGCCGTAATGGTATTGCGAAGTACGTCGCAGCATTGTCTATAGCTGACATCGCTTCGGTTACCGAAGCGGCGTTTCGCCGAACCATGATTCGACGCGTCCATACAGATCGAGAAAACGCGCATAACGTTCGGCGAGCGCCGCATCGCCTTGCGGCCCGGCAACACGCGTCGCGCCCGGCGCAAGCGCGGCGAGGTCGCCCGCGTGCCAATGTCCGCTCGCCAGTCCACCCAGGATGGCCGCGCCGCGCGGCGCCGCGTTTGGACAATCCACGGCATACAGGTCGACGTTCAGCGCATCGGCGAGCAACTGCCGCCAGCGCGCATCGACTGAACCACCGCCCGCGAGTTTCAATGTCGTCACCGTCGCGCCGCTTGCACGAATCGCGTCGAACCCGGCGCGCAGCGAGAACGCGACACCTTCGAATGCGGCGCGCATCATCGTGGCGCGCGTGTGGTCGAGCGCGAGGCCAAGCCAGCCGCCACGTGCGGCGGGGTTGAGCCACGGGGTGCGCTCGCCGGTGAGGTAGGGCAGAAAAGTCAGACCCGCTGCGGCGACGGGGGTAGCGCCTGTTGTATCGCCGAACGCATCACGATAGGCATCCGCCCATTCATATGAAAGCCAGCCGCGCACGCGTTCGAGCGCGACGCCGACGTTCTGCATCGCCGCCATCCGATACCAGTGATCGCTCGCCGCCCGATAGCGATGCAGTCCTTTTACCGCTCGTGGTGCGTGCTCGGCAAGCACGACGATTTGTCCACCGGTGCCGGTGGTGAGCAAGGCGTCTCCGTCGCTCGCGAGACCACTGCCGAGTGCCGCGCATGGCGTATCGGCGGCACCGATCGCAAGCACGATGCCCGCGCGCAGACCCAGCGCCTGCGCAGCTTTCGGCGACAAGACGCCACCCGCCGCATACGCAGGCGCAAGCGGCGCAAACCATTCACGCGGCAGCTTGAGCCGCTCAAGCAGCGCCTGATCCCATACCCCGGCGGGATCGGCGAGCGCGGTCGCGCAGGCGTCAGAAGGATCGGTTGCGATCACGCCGCCCAGCGCGACACGCAGCCAATCTTTCGGTTGCAACGCCCAGCGCGTCTTGCGCGCGGACTGCGGTTCGGTCTGCACGAGCCAGCGCAGCAAAGGACCAGCCATGCCGGGCGCAACCGGATTCGGCTGTGGCTCGGGCCACTGATCGAGCAGACCTAACGCACGCGTGTCGGGCCAGAGCATCGCGGGGCGCACGGCTTCGCCCTCTGCGTCGATCAGAACAACACCGTGCATCTGTCCGGAGAAACCGATTGCCTGCACCTCGCGGCGCAAATCTTCGGGCAAACGCGCCGCCGCTTCGCAAAGCGCACGCCACCAGGTTTGCACCGGGATTTCGGCCCAGCCGGAATGTGGCGTTTCGAGCGCATACGCGACACTCGCCGCGGCCTGCTCGCGGCCGCTTTTGTCAACGATTGCTACTTTGAGGGAGCCGGTGCCGAGGTCGATGCCAAGAAAACTCATGGGCGATAGAACGTCAATTTGAGCTTGGGGATCAGCACGCGAATGGTGCCTGGAACGGTGTATTTTCCGTCACCGCTGCGCGCCTTCGGAAGCACGCCCGAAAACACGCTAAAAGCCCGGAATCGCGGGTTAACCCCGCCACGCCGCGAGCCGCACCAAAACAGCACTATGCGTCGAGCGAGATACACCCCATTCATTCTCACACATATCACTCCAGGGCGGGCGCGCGCGACGCGTGAGCGCCCATCGCCGCTGCATAGGGCTTGCCGCCGATTTGTGCGGCGCGTTCATTTCTTTTGGCTTTCAAACGGGCCTCACGCATATCGTCACCGGGAATGCCGGAATAGGCCCCAGTGGTCTTGTTGCGCTTTATCGTTCCGCATACCTTGGAGCCATCCCAAAACGAGATGGTGGAGAGAGACAAAATGCAATCGAACACGGTTCACCCGTGCGACGAGCGACTGCCCGCGGGCCAGTTGCTGACGCTCGGCATTCAGCACGTTTTGGTAATGTACGCAGGCGCAGTTGCGGTGCCGCTGATCATCGGTGCGGCGCTCAAATTGCCGAAAGACCAGATCGCGTTCCTGATCAGCGCCGATCTGTTTTCCTGCGGCATCGCCACGCTGATTCAGACCCTCGGTCTGTGGATCTTCGGCATCCGTCTGCCGGTCATCATGGGCTGCACGTTCGCGGCTGTCGGTCCGATGGTCGCGATCGGCACCAATCCATCGCTCGGTATTCTCGATATCTTCGGCTCGACGATTGCGGCCGGTATCATCGGCATCCTGCTCGCGCCGGCGGTCGGCAAGCTGCTGCGCTTTTTCCCGCCAGTGGTGATCGGCGTGGTGATCTCGGTGATCGGCCTCTCGCTGATGGAAGTGGGCATCAACTGGGCGGCCGGCGGCGTGGGCAATCCTGACTACGGCAACCCGGTCTATCTTGGTCTGTCGCTGATGGTGCTGATGCTGATTCTGCTTATCAACAAGTTCGCCAAGGGCTTCCTCGCCAATATTTCCGTGCTGCTCGGCATCGTCGCGGGTTTCGTGATCGCGCTGGCGCTCGGCCGCGTGAACATGGACGGCGTCACGCACGCACCGTGGGTCGGCATCGTGATGCCGTTCCACTTCGGCCTGCCGCATTTCGATCCGCTCGCGATCGCAACGATGGTCACCGTGATGTTCGTCACCTTCATCGAATCGACCGGCATGTTCCTCGCGGTCGGCGACATGGTCGATCGTCCGGTGGATCAGAAGACGCTGGTGCGCGGTCTGCGCGTCGACGGTCTGGGCACGCTGATCGGCGGCATCTTCAACTCGTTTCCGCATACCTCGTTCTCGCAGAACGTCGGCCTGATCGGCGTGACGGGCGTGAAGAGCCGCTTTGTCTGCGCGATGGGCGGCGTGATCCTGGTGCTGCTGGGCCTGTTCCCGAAGATGGCGCAAGTGGTTGCTTCGGTGCCGGCCTTCGTGCTGGGCGGCGCGGGCATCGTGATGTTCGGCATGGTTGCGGCGAACGGCATCAAGGTTCTGGCCAAGGTCGACTTCGTGAAGAACCACCACAACCTGTTCATCGTCGCGGTGAGTATCGGTATGGGTCTGGTGCCGGTGGTGTCGCCGCAATTCTTCTCGAAACTGCCGCCGGCGCTGTCGCCGCTGCTGCATAGCGGGATCTTGCTGGCGTCGGTGTCGGCGGTCGTGCTGAACCTGATCTTCAACGGTGTGAAGAGCGAGAAGAAAGCGCAGTGCGAAATTCGCAAGGCCGGCCATGATTTCGACGGACGCGGCGGCAATGAACCGAAGGGCGGCGACGAGATGCTGCGTTCCGCGGATGTGCACTGAGCATCTGACTGCACCCAGCGCGGCGCGACAGAGATCGCGCTGAACGCTGAATTAAGTCGAGTTGGGCATTAAAAAAACGCCACGGCATGCCGTGGCGTTTTTTATTACCGGCTGCCCAGGACAGCTTTCCTGATGAAACCGAAAGCCACCCCAAGCGCCTGCTGCTACGAGACTACAAGACTTAACCCGCGGTCGCTGCCGAAGCCGCCACCGGCGCGCTCGCCGCACCGTAATCGACCGGTGCATCGGCCGGACGCGGCTGCTCGCCGTCCCGTTCGATCCAGCCGCCGCCGAGTGCCTGGTACAACGTGACCAGGTTCTGCAGACGTTGCATGCGCGCAGTCACCAGCAACTGCTGCGACACATACAGGTCATTCTGCGCGGTCAGCACCGACAGATAACTGTCGACACCGTTCTTATAACGCAGATCCGACAGATCCAGCCGGCGCTGTTCAGCAAAGGTATTGCGCTCGAGCGCCTCGATCTGCTGATCGTACGTGCCACGTGCCGCCAGTCCGTCCGCTACTTCGCGGAAGGCCGTCTGGATCGCCTTTTCATACGTGGCGATCTGGATGTTCTTCTGCACCGTGGCGAGGTCGAGATTAGCCTTGTTCGCGCCGCCTTCGAAGATCGGCAAGGTGATCGACGGCGCGAAGCTCCATGCCGCCGAACCCGGCTTGAACAGCCCGCCAAGCGACGGGCTCAGCGTGCCGAAACTGCCAGTCAGCGAGACCTTCGGGAAGAACGCTGCGCGCGCCGCGCCGATGTTCGCGTTGGCCGCGAGCAGATTCTCTTCGGCCTCCATGATGTCCGGACGACGCGTCAGCAGATCGGACGGCAGGCCCGCCGGAATATCCGTCAGGAGACTCTGGCTGTCCAACGACATGCCCGGCGGCAGATCGTCCGGCAACGGCTCACCGATCAGCAGCACGAGCGCGTTATCCGCCTGAGCCCGCAAACGCGCCTGCGACTGCAGGTTAGCCTGCGCCTGGTCGACCACCGTTTCCGACTGCCGCAGATCCAGTTCCGAACCCGTGCCGTTGTCGAACTGCAGCTTGGTGATCCGGTATGACTCCTGAGCGGTCTTCAACGTGTCCTGCGTAACCTTCAGCAGATCGTCCAGCTCGAGCACCGTCATGTACTGATTCGCCACCTGCGAGACCAACGCGATTTCCGCGGCCTTGCGCGCCTGAGCGGTAGCCAGGTACTGAGCCAACGCCTGATCCTTCAGGCTTTGAATCCGCCCGAAGAAGTCGATTTCCCAGGAGGCATTCAGACCGACTGAATACGAGGTCGTGACCGTCGACGGCGTGGACGACAAGTCCCTTGGCGTGCGCTGTTTGCTTTCCGACGCCGCGGCATTCAGCGTCGGGAACAGCGCCGCGCGAACGATCCGGTACTGCGCCTGCGATGCCTGAATATTCAGCACCGACACGCGCAGATCGCGGTTGTTCTTCAGCGCGATTTCGATCAGCCGCTGCAAACGCGCGTCGGCGAAGAAATCACGCCAGCCGATATCGGCGGCCGCCTGACCGTTCGCCGTACGCGCGGTACCCGCCGCGCCCGGTTGCGTGTCGTACACGCCGCCGGCCGGGAAGGTCGCCGTCACGGGTTCTGCCGGGCGGTGGTACTTCGGCGCCATCGTGCAACCCGCGGCGAACAGCGCAACCGCCACTGCTATCAAAGAGTGTTTTTGCATCTCAATGTCCGTCCTTGCCCGAGCCTTCATCGGTCGACCCGCCACCTTGCGGATCATGCGGATGGTGCTGGTTGTAGTGTGCGAGCGCCTCATCCGGGTCTTCCTTCTCGCCGCCGAACTTCGCGCGGATCACGACGAAGAACATCGGGATCATGAAAATCGCGAGGAAGGTCGCCGTCAACATCCCGCCGATCACGCCGGTACCGATTGCGTGCTGGCTGGCTGAACCCGCGCCGTTACTGATCGCGAGCGGCATCACACCGAGAATGAACGCGAGCGAGGTCATCAGAATCGGACGCAACCGCAGACGCGCAGCTTCCAGCGCGGCCTCGACCGGCCCCATCCCCTGACCCTGCTGCAGCTCGCGGGCGAATTCCACGATCAGAATCGCGTTCTTCGCCGACAGCCCCACCGTGGTCAACAGACCCACCTGGAAGAACACGTCGTTCTCGAGCCCGCGCAACGTCGCGGCCAGCAGTGCGCCGATCACGCCGAGCGGCACCACCATGATCACCGAGAACGGGATCGACCAGCTTTCATACAACGCCGCGAGACAGAGGAACACGACGAGGATCGAGATGCCGTACAGAATCGGCGCCTGCGAACCGGACTGGCGTTCCTGCAACGACAAGCCCGTCCATTCGTAGCCGATACCCGCCGGCAGCTTCGCCACGAGTGCTTCCATCGCCGTCATGGCCTGACCGGTCGACTTGCCCGGTGCAGCCGCGCCCTGGATTTCCACCGCCGAGATACCGTTGTAGCGCTCGAGCTTCGGCGAACCGTAGGACCACGTACCGCTGGCGAACGACGAGAACGGCACCATGCCGCCGGCCGTATTGCGCACGTACCAGGCGTTCAGGTCTTCCGGGTTCATGCGGAACGGTGCGTCGCCTTGCAGATACACCTTCTTGATCCGGCCATCGGTATCGAGGAAGTTGTTCACGTACTGCGACGCCCATGCGATCGAGAACGTCTGGTCGATCGCCGCCAGTGAAACGCCAAGCGCGGAAGCCTTCTCGTGATCGATGTTCACCGTGAACTGCGGCGTATCGTTCAGGCCGTTCGGACGCACCTGAGCCAGCGTCGGATCTTTCGCCGCCATGCCCAGCAACTGATTGCGTGCTGCCATCAGCGCTGCGTGGCCGACACCCGCGCGATCCTGCAGTTCGAAGTCGAAGCCCGCGGCCGTGCCGAGTTCAGGAATCGACGGCGGATTCACCGGATACACCAGCGCGTTCTTGTAGCTCGAGAAGTGCATGAAGAGTCGGCCAACCAGCGCCTGAACCTTCTGATCCGAGTGCTGACGCACCGAGTAGTCCTTCATCCGCACGAACACGAGACCCGCGTTCTGACCACGGCCGGCGAAGCTGAAACCGTTCACCGTGAAGGTCGATTCGACGATGTTCTTCTCGGTGTTGAGCAGGTAGTCGGAGACGTCCTTCAGCGCGTGCGCCGTGGTTTCCTGCGTCGAGCCCGACGGCGTTTGCACCAGCACGAACATCGTGCCCTGGTCTTCGTCAGGCAGGAACGACTTCGGCAGCTTCACGAACAGCAGGCCGACCGCGAAGATCACCACCATATAGATGATCAGCCAGCGGCCTGAGCGCTTGATCACGTGGTGAACGCCCGAGTGATACTTGTCGCGGCTCGTTTCGAAGGTGCGGTTGAACCAGCCGAAGAAGCCCTTCTTGACTTCGTGATGGCCCTTCGGAATCGGCTTGAGGATCGTCGCGCACAGCGCCGGCGTCAGAATCAACGCGACCAGCACGGACAGCACCATGGCCGCCACGATCGTGAGCGAGAACTGCCGGTAAATAGCGCCGACCGAACCGCCCGAGAACGCCACCGGCACGAACACCGCCGACAGCACGAGCGCCACGCCGACCAGCGCGCCGGTAATCTGGTCCATCGCCTTGCGGGTGGCATCTCGAGGCGATAAGCCCTCCTCCGCCATCACCCGCTCGACGTTTTCCACCACCACAATCGCATCGTCCACCAGCAAGCCGATCGCCAGCACGAGCCCGAACATGGACAGCGTGTTGATCGAGAAGCCCACCACACCCATGATCGCGAACGTGCCCAGCAGCACCACCGGCACGGCGATCGTCGGGATCAGCGTGGCGCGCAGGTTCTGCAGGAACAGGTACATGACCAGGAACACCAGCACGATACCTTCGAGCAGCGTCTTGACCACTTCTTCGATCGACAGGCGCACGAACGGCGTGGTGTCGTACGGGTACTTCACGACGAGGCCGTGCGGGAAGTACTTCGACAGTTCGTCGATCTTCGCGCGCACTGCCTTGGCGGTGGCCAGCGCGTTGGCGCCGGTCGCGAGCTGAATACCGAAACCTGCCGTCGGCGCGCCGTTGTACTTGGTGTCGAAGTTGTAGTTTTCGCCACCGAGCTCGATACGGCCCACGTCCTTGATGCGGACTTGCGAACCATCGGGGTTCACCTTGAGCAGCACGTTGCCGAACTGTTCAGGCGTATTGAGCAGCGTGGCTTCCGTGATGGTCGCCTGCAACACCTGACCCGGCACCGACGGCGTGCCGCCGAGCGAGCCGCCCGCGACCTGCACGTTCTGCGCCGTCAACGCGGTCTGCACATCCACCGGCGTGAGGCCGAAGTTGGTCAGCTTGTTGGCGTCGAGCCAGATCCGCATCGCGTACTGCGAGCCGAACAGCGTCACCGTACCCACACCGTCGATCCGGCTGACCGGGTCCTCGACGTTCGACGCGACGTAGTTCGCCAGGTCGTACTTGTTCATGCTGCCGTCTTCGGACACGAACGCCATCACCAGCAAGAAGCTGCTGCTCGACTTCGTGACCTTGGTGCCCAACTGCTGCACGGCTTGCGGCAACAGCGGCGTGGCGAGCTGCAGCTTGTTCTGCACCTGCACCTGCGCAATGTCAGGATTGGTGCCGGCCGCAAACGTCAGCGTGATGGTTGCCGTACCCGAGTCGTCCGAGGTGGACGACAGATACAGCAAGTGGTCGAGACCACTCATCTGCTGCTCGATCACCTGCGTGACGGTGTTTTCCACCGTCTTCGCCGATGCGCCCGGGTACGTTGCGCTGATCTGCACGGCCGGTGGCGCGATGGTCGGGTATTGCGCGATCGGCAACGTAAAGACCGACGCGATACCCGCGAGCATCAGAATAATGGCGATCACCCATGCAAAAATCGGGCGATCGATAAAGAACTTTGCCATGAGGCGGGCTCCCTGTTATTACGCGCCCGATGCAGCAGAAGCGGGTTGCGCCATCTGCGTAGCACCGCTGGCGGCCGGCGCACCCTGAGCGGATGCGTCGGAGGCGGGTGTGGCGGGAAGTTGCGCGGCGACTGCCTTGACCTGCGCGCCCGGGCGGACCTTGTCGGTGCCCTGGACGATCACGCGGTCACCTGGGTTCAGGCCGCTTTCGACCACCCAGTTCGAACCGTAGGTGCCCGAGGTGACCAGCTGACGCAACACGACCTTGTTGTCCTGGCCAACCACCAGCGCGGTCGGCTGACCCTTCTGGTCATGCGTGATGCCGACTTGCGGCACGACGAGCGCACTGTCGTTGACGCCTTCCTCGATCCTGGCACGCACGAACATACCCGGCAGCAGCACCTTGTCCGCGTTCTTGAAGATCGCGCGAACCGTCACGGAGCCGGTGCCCTGGTCGACCGTCACGTCGGTGAACTGCAGCTTGCCCTTTTCCGAATAGGTGCGGCCGTCTTCGAGGATCAGCGAGACCTTGGCGGCATCCGGGCCGGTCGTTTTCAGGCGCCCTTCCTGCACTTCGCGGCGCAGTTTCAGACCGTCGAGGCTCGATTGCGTCAGGTCCACGTAGACCGGATCGAGTTGCTGGACCGTGGACATCAGCGTGGCGGCGCTCGCCTGCACATAAGCGCCCGGCGTGACTTGCGAGATGCCAATCTGGCCGGTCACCGGCGAGGTTACGTCGGTGTAGCCGAGGTTGATCTGCGCCGTATCGACCGCTGCCTTGCCGGCGGCGACGTCAGCCGCGGCCTGGCCTTCAGCGGCCACCGCGTTGTCGTAGTCCTGCTTGCTGACCGCGTTCGCGGCAACCAGCACCTTGTAGCGGTTGGCTTGCGCAGTGGTCGTCGCGAGGTTGGCCTGCGCCTTCGCCAGCGTGGCCTTCGCGCTGTTCAGCGCGGCGATGTAGGGTGCCGGATCGATCTTGTACAGACGCTGGCCGGCCTTGACCTGGTCACCTTCGGTGAATTCGCGGCGCAGCACGATGCCGTCGACCCGTGCACGCACTTGCGCGACGAGGAAAGCATTGGTGCGGCCCGGCAATTCGGTGACGACGGGCACAGTCGTCGGCTGGACGGTGACGACGCCAACTTCGGGCGTTTGTTGCGGCGGGGCAGATTGTTTTGGTCCGCACGCTGCCAGCAATACGGCAGCCGTCGCGGCACTGATTAAGCGGAATGGAACCCGTTCGACGCGCATGGAGCGACCTCTGTCAAAGACTGAGAATGAAAAAGTGCGCGCATCCCTACCCCGGGGACGACAGCGCACACATGCGTCTTGCGACGCCTGACCGGAAGCCCGTGGATGCAAACCGCACCTGCAGGGGCATCCTGAGCGAAATGCGCCATACCGGGGAAATGCCGCACGGCGCCGCCCATCTGGGCACGGCGCAAGAGCGTTTTGAAAGGCAACAGTGACGGATATTAACCGGTCGTCACAGCTTGGGCTATCCGATCGTGGGATGCTATTATATATACATCCATGAATGCATGTAAAAGTGCGTTTAGTTCTTTGTAGGCAGGGGGCCTGCAAGATTGGTTCAAAATTTGCTTAACCGCAGACAGATTGTCATCGAGCGTACTTAAAAGCGCCCGGGAAAACCCCACAATCAGGGCAGGTCACACCCATATGGTCAGAAGAACCAAAGAAGAGGCGCAGGAGACGCGCAACAGCATTCTCGACGCGGCCGAGCGGGTTTTCTTCGAGAAAGGCGTATCGCGCACGTCGCTCGCAGACATCGCGCAGGCCGCCGGCGTCACGCGCGGCGCAATCTATTGGCATTTCGCGCACAAAAGCGATCTGTTTACCGAAATGTTCGACCGCGTGCTGCTGCCGCTGGACGAACTCAAGGCCGCCTCGCAAAACCCCAATGAGCCCGACCCACTCGGGCGCCTGATGGAAGTCTGCATGGTCTGCCTGCGCGACACCGCCAACGACCCGCGCCGCCGGCGGGTGTTCGACATCCTCTTTCTGAAGTGCGAGTTGGTCGAAGAGATGGGGCCGGTGATGGTCCGCTATCAGACTAATATGCGTGAAGGGCTCAAGAAGATCGAAGGCGGTCTGCGCAATGCGATCGCCAAAGGGCAACTGCCGACCGGTCTCGACACCCGGATCGCGGCGGCAATGGTGCATGCGTTCGTCAGCGGCTCGCTGCGCGACATGCTGTTTCTGCCGGAGGCGACCGATTTCGGCAAGCATGCGGAGCAGATGGTCGTAGGGATGTTCGATGCGCTGCGGCTGAGTCCGGCGTTGCGCACCGGGTAACCGGGCGGCGCCGGCCGCCTGGTTACCCGGTCAGACTAACTTGATACTTACGCGGCAACCCGGCGTGCCCGCGCCTTCTGATTCGACGAGTAGATATCGCCGAGCTCGAGCGTTACCTCACCCTGCACCGCCGCTATCCACTGCTCCGTACTCGCCACCGCCGCGAAGTTCGACTGTAAGACCACGCTGAAAACCCGGTGAATCTCCTGAGCGCTTGCAAAGCCCGCGCTGTTCTCATAGGGCAGCGAGCCGGTTGCGTCGTGCAGAAATTCGACGGCAAACCCCGCATGCCATGCGTGGTTGATCGTCGACGCGTCGCAGTTGTGCGTCATGTAGCCGACGATCGTCAGCGTGTCGATCTGCTGCGCGGCCAGCCAATCGGCGAGATCAGTGCCAGTAAAGACGCTCGCCATCGACTTCTCAATATAGTGATCGCGTGCCCGCGCGCTCACCACCGGATGCAGCTCGGCGCCTTCACTGCCGCGCGCGAACACCGGCGAGCTAGCCGACGAGAAATGTTGCACCACCACCACCGGCACGCCGGCGGCGCGCGCCGCGTCCATCGCGTGGCCGATGTTCGCCAGCGAGGTTTGCACATTCGGATATTCGATCGGCAGATCGCCCGTCACGTATTCGTTCTGCACGTCGATAACGATCAGCGCACGGCGCGGTGTAGTCATGGCAAGACTCCTGTCAGATAAGGGTCGCGCTGCGTGGCCCGGGGTGGGCGCTGCATAGGCAGCGGCGATGACTGCATTGTTCGCCCACCGCCGTTTTGCCGATAGCGACCCGAATGACAATATTCGCTAGAATCGGGCCATCGTTGGATCTTCGTTGAATTTCATAGGGCGACTGCGACTGATGGCTACCCCCAGCTCCTCCACTGCGGCGCGCGGCGACGCGCCCCGCCACATCGTCGCGGTAGTCGCGTTCGACCGCATCAACCCGTTCCATCTTTCGGTACCGTGCGTGGTGTTCGGCGAGGACCGCAGCGACGGCGGCTTGCCCGATTTCGACTTTCGCGTCTGCGCGGCCGAGAGCGGCGTTCTGACCACCACCGCCGGCTTCTCGATCGCCGTCACGCATGGACTCGAAGCACTCGCCGATGCGAACACGATCATCGTGCCGAGCTGGCGCGATCCGAACGAGATGCCACCCGCCGCCCTGCTCGACGCACTGTGCGCCGCCCATGCACGCGGCGCCCAACTGGTCGGGCTGTGCCTCGGCGCGTTCGTGCTGGCTGCCACCGGCATTCTCGACAACCGGCCGGCGTCGACCCACTGGGCGTGGGCGGACGACTTCGCGCGCCGCTATCCGCGCGTGCGGCTCGATCCCGACGTGCTCTATGTCGACGACGGCAACGTGCTGACCTCGGCCGGCACCGCCGCCGGCCTCGACTGCTGCCTGCATGTGCTGCGCAAGATGTGCGGCGCGCAGGCGGCGAACTATGTCGCGCGCCGACTGGTGGTCCCGCCGCATCGGCAGGGTGGCCAGGCGCAATACATTCAACAACCGGTGGCGCCGAACGTCCGCGGCGACCGCCTGTCTTGTCTGCTCGAGTGGGTGAGTGGCAATCTGGATGCACCGCATACGCTCGATACGCTCGCCGAGCGCGCATTGATGAGCCGCCGCACCTTTACGCGGCGCTTCCGGCTCGCCACCGGCACGACCGTCGGCGCATGGCTGCTGACGCAGCGGCTCACCCGCGCGCAGCAACTGCTGGAAAGCTCGGATGAGTCGGTGGAAGCGATTGCGGGGATTGCGGGTTTCGGCTCGACCGCCTCGCTACGGCAACATTTCGCGGAGGCGTTCCGCACCTCGCCGTCCGCATGGCGGCGGGAATTTCGCGGCGTTTGAGCGCGGCTTAGACCGGCAAAAGCGGATAAAGCCGCCGTGTGGCCAACGGCGTTTCGTAGTCACCCACCAGGATTTCGTAGTCGCGCCGGCACGACAGCGGTGCGCGAGGCCAGGCCGTCAGTGTTCGCTAATCCAGCGCGCCACATACAACAGCAGCGCCACGAGAAAAATCATCGCCGCCCACGCCCAGTTCGGAACCACATGCGGACCGGACTCGTGATGCGAGACCCCATGTGACACACCGTGGGATACCCCATGCGACGCGTTTGCCGCCCGCCCGGTCAGCGCATTGCCATGATCCGACCGGATCCGTCGGGCCATGCCGCCGAGTGTGATCGGTCGCAGAAACACGTGCTGCCGCCGCGCCGCCGAACCGCGTACACGGTTCGGCCCTTGCCCATGCTTGGCGCGAACGACCGCGCCGAACTCGTCGAAAAAATCGTCGGCCAGTTGATGCAGCGCGTTTTCGAGCTGGCGCGTTGGCAGTTCGGCGAGCGGCCCGGACGAGGTCGCCCAGATCGTGTAATCGATCCGCGTGCCCCGCTCCCTGCCGATCCCATGCGAGCCATCGTCGGCGCGCAATCTCACTTCGATCTGTCCGCGCAACGCGCCGATGCCCTCGGCTCGCGCCTTGAAGTTGATGGTGCGGCGCTGCGCGTCCGCCGGTCCGGAATCCTGCCCGGCGACATGGGCGCGCGCTTCGTAACGCGCGCGCAACGGCCCGAGCGGCACCGTCATGGCGAGCGCATATTCTCCGTGGCTAAGCCGCGTAAACGACTCACAATTGTCGAGGCTGGCACGCAACAAGGCGAGGTCCTGCAACGCGTCCCAAACGTCGGACGGCGCAAGCGGAATCCGTAACGCGTCGTTCACTTCCATGGCAGCCTCCCCGATGAACGCGCGACAGCCGGTCAGGACGTCTGATCGATGCGGTCGACGCGCGATGCGTAAAACGCGAGATACCCTTTTATTCTTACGACCGGTTCGAGCGGCGTCTCATAGCTCCATACGGCGTTTTCGACCAGGCCGTCTTCGGTGCGCAGATGAAAGTACGAAGCCTCGCCCTTGAACGGGCAGTGCGTAGTATGTGTTGAGCGTTCGAGGCGCGCCATGTTGACGTCGCCACGCGGGAAATAGAACACGTCCGCCAGACCGGTTTCGGTGAGGGTGAGTCCCGCCTGGGTGTCGGCCATGGTCACGCCGCCATGAATCACCCGCACCCGGTGGTGGTTGCCGCTGATCGCGATGGTGTGCCCGCCCGTGCCTGCGTCGGGGTGTACGTGGGGTGTCGGGGCATCACTCATGTCTCGGCTCCGGGGTGGGGTGTCGCTCGCTGTGCGGTCGTGTAAATAGTAAAGCCACGGGGGGTGCCCGTGGCTTCATTATCGGCCAAACTTCTGCCGATTGCGCGGCCTTCCTGAATAGCGCCGGGGCGTCTCGTCCGGCGCTACTCAAGAAGGTGGGACGCTTATTGCGTATTCCAGTAGAACGCCGCCTTGGCCGTGCCCTTGGCTGGGACCGTCACCGACTTGGTCTGGTCGTGATCCTGGTATTGCGCGTGCACCGTGTAGCGGCCCGGGCGCAGCTTGACCAGCATATACGGACCGCGCGAGGTGGCGGTCAGCACATCGCCATCATGCGCGTCGACGATCCGCACGTGGACGTCGGCGAGAAAATCGGAACCGGGGCCGGTGAAGCGCATCGACAGCGGCCACTGGCTTTCCGCTTGCCGCAGCGCCGTGGATTCGTCAAGACCGACGCCGCCGGACACGAACGAGACGTCGCCCCTATGCTGGATTTGCGGCATACCACCGCCATTGGCATTGCCCGCGCTGCTGCTGTCCGTGGTCGTGCCGCCCGTCGCCTGGCCCGCCTGCTGCGCATACGCGCCGCCCGCCAGACCGAGCGTGAGCGCTGCGCATACCGCAGCGGCTACGATCCTTCGCTGATTGCGTTGGGTTTTCATCGGTTCGCTCCTTCTTAAGGCCCTTATCGTCCGGCATCCCTCAGTGGGTCCGGATCAAGGTAGACGCAACCTGCATGCCAAGCCCAGTTTGCGTCGTCTGGAAACCGCTGCTGCGCCACGCCACGCGGCGCAGAGCGCCCTGCCTCACGGCTTTGAAACGGGTGAAAAAAATGCCGGTCCGTCGGCAGTAAGTGCAAGGACCGGCATGCGTTACTTCAATGCATTCAATTTCCGCTTAGCCGAGATCGACCGGCACGAAAATCTGCGCGTTATCGCGCTGGATTAGCAACGCGATGCTGTTGCCCGCGCCGGCGATCATCTGCTTCAACTGATCGACGCTCGAGACCGGCCGGCCGTTGACCGCCAGAATCACGTCGCCCGGTTCGATGCCGGCGTTTTCAGCCGCGCCGCCCGATTGCTGCACCAGCAGGCCGTGCGACACCGACGCGCTGCTCTTCTCTTCCGGCGTCAGCGGCCGCACCGCCACACCGAGACGGCCTTGCAACTGGGTCGGCTGATCGGCCTTGTCCGAGGCGACCTTCGCATCCGACAACGCACCGATCGTTACCGTCAGGTCCTTGGTGGCCTTGTCGCGCCACACCTGCACGGTGGCCTTGCTGCCCGGCGCCAGACCGGCGACTTGCGACGGCAGATCCGACGAGTCGCCGACCGGCTCACCGTTCACCGACAGAATCACGTCGCCCGGTTGCAGACCGCCCTTGGCGGCCGGGCCGCCCGGATCGACCGAGCTGACGAGCGCGCCTTGCGGCTTCTGCATGCCGAACGAATCGGCCAGCGTCTGGTTCATGCCCTGCACCGCGACGCCGAGACGTCCGCGGCTCACATGGCCGGTCTTGACGAGGTCGTCCTTGACCTTGATCGCCTCATTGATCGGGATCGCGAACGAAAGGCCCTGGAAGCCGCCCGTCTGCGAATAGATCATCGAATTGATGCCGATCACTTCGCCCTGCAGATTGAACAACGGGCCGCCCGAGTTACCCGGGTTCACCGGCACGTCGGTCTGGATGAACGGCGTGTAGTTTTCGTTCGGCAGCGAGCGCGACTTCGCGCTGATGATGCCCGAGGTCACCGTGTTGTCGAAACCGTAAGGCGAGCCGATCGCGACCACCCACTGGCCGACCTTGCTCTGACGCGGATCGCCGATCTTCACAGTCGGCAGATTGCTCGCATCGATCTTCAGCACGGCGACGTCGGACTGCTTGTCGGCGCCAACCACTTTTGCCTTGAATTCGCGCTTGTCGGTGAGCTTCACGGTGACAACGTTCGCGCCGTCCACCACGTGAGCATTGGTCAGGATGTAGCCGTCACTGCTGACGATGAATCCCGAGCCGAGGCTCGCGCTCGGCTGATCGGGCGCATCGCCGCCGTCGCCGCCTTGCATGCCCGGCATGCCGCCGAAGAAGTGCTTGTAGAACTGATAGAAGGGATCGCTCGGATCGATCGGCAACTGGTTGCCGCCGTTGGCGCTATTGCCACCGTTGCCGCGCAACGCAGTCTGCTTGACCACATGCTTCGCGCTGATGTTGACGACAGCCGGGCCGTAGGTTTCGACCAGACCCGAGAAATCAGGGATACCGGTTTTCGCGGCGGCTTCAGCAGGCATCATCGCGGCCTGCGCTGGCGCGATCACCTGCGGCGCGGGCACGTCGCGATGACCCGCCACATAGCCGGCGGAGAGCGCCACGGCGACAGCCACTGCAACAGCGCTACGGGACAAGGTTTTCGCGTTCATCGTGTACTCCTGACTGGGAGAAAGAGGCTTTGGAATGAGATGAAGCGTACGTGGCATCGCTTAAAAGAGTCTTAAGCAGCGCCAGATCGCTTCAAGCCTGTTTTTAAGCCTCGTTTAAGCTGTGTTTAAGCCGCGTTCGAGCCACTTTACGAACAGAAAGCTTCACATTCAGAAGCGCACTTCGACCAGCAAACCACCTGCAAGCGATTCGTCGAGCCTCACCGCCGCATGGTGCTGCGTCGCAATGCGGCGCACGATCGCGAGGCCAAGACCGGTACCTGCAACATCGGTGCGCGCGCGGTTCGCGCCGGCGCCGGCCCGGTAGAAGCGATCGAACACGCGGCCGCGTTCAGCCGGCTCGATGCCCGGCCCGCTGTCGGCAATCCGCACCACCGGATGCCCCTCGTCGATATGCAGACTGACGTCGACGCGGCCGCCTTGCGGCGTGTATTTGGTTGCGTTATCAACCAGGTTGTTGAACATGACACGCAGCGCATCGGCGTCGCCGGTCACTGTGGCGGGTTCGCTCGCGTCGATACCGAGATCGACGCCGCGATTCTGCGCAAGCGGCGCGTATGCCACCACGCAGTCCTGCAGCAGCGCACGCAGATCGATCGCGTTTGTAGCGGTGTGACCGTCCGGTTCCGAACGTGCGAGTGCCAGCAATTGCTCGGCAAGACGCGTGGCACGCGTGACGCCCGCTTGCAGATCGGCCAGCGCTTCGCTGCGCGCGGCGTCGTCTTTCGCGCGGGCTACCAGTTGCGATTGGATCTGCACGGCGGCGAGCGGCGTGCGCAATTCGTGCGCGGCATCGGCGACAAATGCTTTTTGAATATCCAGCGCGGTGGCGAGCCGTTCGAGCAGGGCGTTCAACGCGCGCACGAGCGGCTGCACTTCGAGCGGCAAACGCTGATCGGGCAAGGGATCGAGCGCCTCGGGGTGACGTGCGTCGAGCGCGCTGGTCACGCGCCGCAACGGCCGCAGTCCGCGCCCGACGACCACCCACACCGCCAGGCCCAATAGCGGCAGCAGAACAATCAACGGCCACAGGGTTCGCAACGCGACATTCGCCGCGAGCCGGTTACGGACCGAAACCGGCTGCGCCAGCTGCACAACGTTATCCCCGACGATCGCGCCGTACACGCGCCAATCGCCGCGATCCGTATGCTCGGTCGAAAACCCGAGTTCGGCGCGCGGCGCGAGCGGCGCACGCGGTCGCGAGTAGTACATCAACACGCCGTTGCGATTCCAGATTTGCAGCACGATGCCTTCGTCGCCGGTGTCGCGCGAACCGAGCACCTGCGAAAACGGTTCCGCCGGCAGCGCCGCGGCGATCTGCTCCAACTGGTAATCGAACAGTTCGTTGGCTTCGGCCAGTGCTTGCCGGTAGATCAGCCAACCCGCAATGCCGACGCCGAGCAACACCAGCGCCAGCAGCCAGAACAGCAATTGACGGCGAATCGAACGCATCGGCTCAGGCGTCCTTGGCGATCATGTAGCCAAGACCGCGAACGTTGCGGATCAGGTCCGCGCCGAGCTTCTTGCGCAGGGCGTGAATGTAGACCTCGACGGTATTGCTGCCGATTTCCTCGCCCCAGCCGTACATTTTTTCTTCGAGCTGGCTCTTCGAGAGCACCGCGCCGGGCCGTGCAATCAACGCTTCGAGCAGAGCGAATTCACGCGCCGACAACGCGACCGGCGAACCGTCGAGCGTGACCTGATGCGACGCGGGATCGAGCGTCAGGTTGCCGTGGCGAATCGTCGAATCGCTGCGGCCCGACTGGCGGCGAATCAGCGCGCGCATGCGGGCGCCGAGTTCATCGAGATCGAAAGGTTTGACAAGGTAATCGTCGGCGCC
Source organism: Paraburkholderia solitsugae (assembly GCF_013177695.1). Taxonomy (GTDB): domain Bacteria; phylum Pseudomonadota; class Gammaproteobacteria; order Burkholderiales; family Burkholderiaceae; genus Paraburkholderia; species Paraburkholderia solitsugae. Next base: position 50,443 of record NZ_WOEY01000021.1, read on the forward strand.
GGCGTCGAGACCCTTGACCCGATCGGCGACCGCATCGCGCGCGGTCACGATCAGCACGGGAATCGCGTGGCCTTTGGCACGCAGCGTGCGCAACACGTCGAGGCCGTCGCGTTTGGGCAGGCCGAGATCGAGCAGCACCAGATCGTAAGGTTGGGCGGTCGCCGCGCTGAGCGCCGAGTCGCCGTCTTCCACCCAATCGACCGCGAAGCCTTCGCCGCGTAGCGCCTTGCGCACGCCTTCGGCGATCATCCGGTCGTCTTCGACTAGCAGTATGCGCATGGTTGGACCAGTCCTGAAACATTTGATGATGCCGCATTCTAGCGCCCGGCCCCGACGTGCGCGCCACGCGACGCTTTTTCACCGCAGTCTCACGGCATGTCTCTACAATGAGCGCTTTGCGTCGCGCGGCGGTTTTCCGCGCGTCACGCGACGCGTCAACACACCCTGGATTGCCGCGCGCCACCGCGCCCCGAAATCTTGCTTCTTTGCCTGTCCATGACGCACGCTTTTTTCCCTGCTGTTTTATCTTGCATCGCACGCCGTGTGGCGCTGCATCCGCGCTCTTCTTCTGCTGCGGATTCCCAGCCTCGCCGGTTCGCGCCGCGCTCGGCGGCGTTACTGCTTGCCTGCGCCGTACTCGGCAGCGGCAGCGCAGCGCTGCCGCTCACGGCGCAGGCGCGCGTCAAGGCCGCGCACCCGAGTGTCAACGTCACCACGGTGTTGCCGCAGCCGGTGATGATCGGCCTGCAGCGCGCGCACGTGCCCTTGTCGTCGATCAGTGTAGTGGTCGAAAAAGTCGGCGACCGCACGCCGATCGTCGCACTGAACGCCGGCAAGCCGATGATGCCCGCCTCGACCATGAAGCTCGTCACCACTTACTCCGGCCTGTCGATCCTCGGCCCGGACTATCGCTGGCGCACGAGTGCCTACGCGGACGGCACGGTCGACGCCAACGGCGTGCTGCACGGCAATCTGTACATTCAGGGCACGGGCGATCCGAAACTCGTGCCCGAAGAACTGATCGACCTCGTGCAGAAGATCCACAAATCGGGCATCACCGGCATCGACGGCGCGCTGGTGCTCGACAAGCGCTACTTCGACACCTCCACGCGCGATCTGCCGCCGTTCGACGACGACGCCACCGCGCCGTACAACGTCGGCCCCGATCCGCTGCTGTATGCATTCAAATCGCTGTCGTTCACGCTCACGCCTTCCCCGGATGGCAGCGTCGCAATCGACGTGCTGCCCGCGCTCTCGCAGTTGCAGATCGACAATCAGATGCACGCCGTCAATGGTCCGTGCCGCGGCGACGCCGCCTTCGTCTCGCCCACCGTCACGCCGCAGCCCAATGGCACGGTGGTGGCGTCGTTCGACGGCGACTACTCGGTGCGCTGCGGCCCGCGCACGCTCAACGTCGCGGTGCTCGATCACACCGCGTTCTTCGCGGGCGGCTTCCTCGCGCTGTGGCAGCAGACCGGCGGCACCTTCAGCGGCGCAACCCGCGAAGACCCGGTGCCGGTCGGCGCACGCCTCGTCGCCACGCACCAGGGGCCGGTGCTATCCGACATTGTTCGCGACATCAACAAGTTCAGTAACAACACGATGGCGCGCAACCTGTTCCTGACAATCGGCGCGACGGAAGAAAGGCCGCCCGCCACGCCCGAGAAATCGGCACGCGCCATCGAGGCGTTTCTGCGCCGCGACAGCGTCGACATGCAATACCTGGCGCTCGACAACGGCTCGGGTCTGTCGCGCGACGAGCACATTACCGCGCTCTCGCTCGCCGATCTGCTGCAGCGGGCCAACGCAAGCCCGGTCGCCCAAGTGTTCGTGGAATCGCTGCCGATCGCCGGCGTCGACGGCACGATGCGCAACCGCTTGACCAACCAGGGCGCGGGCGGCAATGCGCACATCAAGACCGGTACCTTGCGCGATGTGCGTGCGATCGCCGGTTATGTCGCCTCGGCGGATGGCAACAGCTACGTGGTGGTGAGCCTGATCAACGACCCGCATTCGGAAGCCGCGCGCGCCGCACACGACGCCCTGCTCGAATGGGTGTATCAGGGACCGTCCCAGGGTTTCACGAAGGTCTCCGAACGCGTCGCCGAACCGCGCAGCAGCAAGCCCAGGAAAAACCCGCACAAGCGCGGCGCCCATTGAGGATTCCTTCTATAGAACCCACGCGCCGCAACGCGCCCAAGCGTGTACGCTGTCGGGCAGTGTTTGAGGCGCGCGTGGAACACAACGCGTAGCGCACGAGCCGCGCACCCGTTACGGTCGCGTGGCCCAATCAAACGATAACGACAACGTCCGCTGCGGCAAGCGCAGCGGCCAGGGACCACGGAGGAAGACACCATGCAATTCGATGCTGAATTGCTGCTGCTCGCCATGGCGCCAGTCTTTCTCGCATGCATTGGCTGGGAGGCGTGGCACCTGCGGCGCACGCGCCCCGGCGCGCAGCTCTATAGCTGGCGCGACACGTTCTGCAACGCTGCGCTCGCGCTGATGCAGCAAGCCGCCGACAAGCTCGCGTGGCTCGCGATCATTCCCGTCTATGCGTTCTTCTACGATCACTATCGCGTCACCACATGGCCGGCGACCTGGGTGTCGTTCGTCGTGCTGTTCGTCGCTCAGGATCTGCTCTATTACTGGTTTCACCGCTGCAGCCATCGCGTGCGCTGGCTGTGGGCCGCGCATGTCGTGCATCACTCGTCGGAGCGGATGAATTTTTCGACCGCGTTCCGCCAAAGCCTGATGTATCCGATTGCCGGCATGTGGCTGTTCTGGATTCCGCTTGCTGTGCTCGGCTTTCCGCCGAAGCAGATCGTCGCCATCGTGCTGATCAACCTCGGCTTCCAGTTCTTCGTGCATACCCAGGCGATCGGCAAGCTCGGCTGGCTCGAATACGTGTTCAACACGCCGTCGATTCATCGCGTGCATCACGCGCGCAACGACCGCTATATCGACCGTAACTATGCCGGCGTGCTGGTGATCTGGGATCGTCTGTTCGGCAGCTATGTCGAGGAAGATCCGCACGACGCGCCGGTGTACGGCATCGTCGAACCGCTTCACACCTACAACCCGCTGAAGGCGACGTTTCACGAATGGGCGTCGATGGCCGCCGATTTCGTGAGCGTGCGAGGCTGGCGCAACAAGTTGCGCGCGCTGTTCGCCCCGCCTGCATGGGCCGCGGATTACCATGCGCGCCGCGCCGCCGGCGCGAGTACTCGTGCCGCGCCATCCGGCGGCGATACAAGCATTGAAGAAAACCATACGGCCACGTTTCAAACACCGCGCAGGCCGTAGAAGATTCTGTAAGCTGTCGTCACGCCGCCGACGCGGTGGGCGCTGCCTGCAACACATGGCATCAGGGCCACCCATACGAGGAGATGTAGTCAATATGAATCACATAACATCGAAGAAGCGCAGTTTCGTACGCGTCACACAGATCGCCATCGCCAGTGCCGCGTTTGCACTGCTCGCGGCTTGCGGCGGCGGCAGCGATAACAACAGCTCGAGCAGCAGCACGCCGGCGGGCGGCGTGAAATTGCAGGTCGTGTCGTTCGGCGACAGCTTGTCGGATGTCGGCACGTACGCACCGGTGATTCAGGCGAGCTTCGGCGGTGGCCGCTTCACGACCAATCCGGGTGAGGTGTGGACGCAGAAGGTCGCGGAGTACTACGGCGGCACGTTGACCGCCGCGTATGTGGGCGGCTTCGGTCAACCGCTGGTCGCAACGGGCGGGTATGGCTACGCGCAAGGCGGCTCGGACGTCGTCAACCCCCAAGGCGAAGGTTGGGCCCCGAACAGCATGGCGGCTACGACAGTGCCGGTGGTGACCCAGGTGGCAAACTACCTGAGCGCGCATACCAGCTTCAATGGGAACCAGCTCGTGCTGGTGAACGGCGGCGCGAACGACATCTTCCAGTTCGCGACTGCTGCCAATCTGACGGCGCTTGGTACCGCGCTACAGACGCAATACCCGGTGCTCGTGCAACAAGGCTTGCTCCCGAACACGCCGGCAGGCCAGGTAGAGTTCATCGCCGGCTACTTGCAGAAACTGCCCACTCCTCAGATCGCACAGGCCGCCGCCGAGCTCGCCGCGCAAGTCCAGACCATGGTCAACTCGGGTGCGACCCATGTGGTGGTGTCGACGGTGCCGGACATCGGCAATACGCCGCAAGGCGTCCAGGCCAACGCAGCCGCGCCTGGCACGGCGGCACTGCTGACGGGGATTACGGCGGCGTATAACGGTATGCTGGTCCAGAGCTTGACGTCCCTCGGCCTGCTGGGTACGGGTAAGGTCATCGTGGCCGATGCGTTCACGTGGCTGGATCAGCAGTTGCCGAACTACCAGGCGCTGGGATTCACGGTGTCCAACACTGGCACGGCGTGTAATCTGACGTCGATGGTGGCCAATGCAACTGCGTACGCTACCGCTAATCCGAGCGCGACGAACGGGCTGACCCCGGCGCAGTACGGCTCGCAGTTCGGCTCGTCGTTGTTCTGCTCGCCGCAGACTTACACGGTGGCTGGTGCTGACCAGACCTATATGTTCGCGGACTTGGTGCACCCGAGCACGCACATGCATGCCTTGTTCGCGCAGTTCGTTCAGCAGCAGATCGCCGCGACGGGATTGGGGAAGTAAGGTTGGCCGCGTAGCGGCAAGAGGATGCGGGTTGTGAAAACGCTCGGCTTGCTGGTCAGGTCGGGCGTTTTTTGTTGACTGTGCGGTGCTTGTGGCTGTGCGCCTACGGCGTTGGCCTTTCCTTGAATTCTTATTGGTTTATTAGCGTCGCCCCTGTGCGGGGCAGGCACCTACTTTTCTTTGCATGCCGCGTAACTATTCAGCGCTTGTAAACTGCTACCAGGCTGTGCATAGTGAAGGACATGACGAAGATGCCTGACATCAAGGACCTGACACCGGAGCAGAAGGACGCACTCATCGTTGATCTGGTGAGGCGTCTGAACGAGCTTGAGGCAAAGCTTGAGAAGGACAGTCATAACTCCAGCAAGCCGCCGTCAAGCGATGGTCCGCAGCGCAAGCCGAAGTCATTGCGTGGCACGAGCGGGGCAAAGCCTGGCGCGCAACCGGGGCACAAGGGCAAGACGCTCAAACGCGTGGCCCAACCCGATCACATCGAGATTCACCCGGTAGCGCCGGTGTGCGATGCATGCGGCGAACTCATCGAATCCGCCCGCATCGCCGTCTTACCCGAGGGACGTCAGGTAATCGATCTGCCGCCCACGCGCTTTGAGGTGACCGAGCATCGCGTGCAGATCGCACAGTGCCGCTGCGGCAAGCACCATTCGGGGGTGTTTCCCGGGAACGTGAGCCAGGCGGTGCAGTATGGTCCCCAGGTGCGCGCCGCTGCGGTCTATCTGACGCAATACCAGCAGTTGCCCGTGGGGCGTACGGCCCAGGCGCTGGAAGACCTGTTCGGTCTGCGTGTGAGTACGGGTACGGTGCAGCACAGCATTGACCAGGCCGCCCAGTTGCTGGCGCCGGCGGTCAAACAGATCAGCCAGGCGCTGCGTGAGCAACCCGTGGTGCATTTCGATGAGAGCTGCATGCGCGTGGGACGCAAGACTCACTGGCTGCATAGCGCCTCGACGCGCGCGCTGACCTGGTATGGCGCACACAACAGGCGCGGTCGCGAGGCGCTGGACAGCTTCGGCATTCTGCCCGGCTTTGCGGGAATCGCCGTGCATGACGGCTGGGCAGCCTACGCGCAGTATGAGTGTGAACATGCGCTGTGCAATGCCCACCATCTGCGCGAACTGGTGTTTGTACTGGAGTCCACCCAGCAAGCCTGGGCCCAGCAGATGATTGATCTGCTTTGCCAGGCAAAGCGCGAGGTCGACCTCAGTCTGGCTTCAGGCAACACAGCGCTAGGTCAATCGCGCCAACGCTATTACGCGCGACGCAGCCGGACGCTGATCGCCCAGGCGCGCAGGCTCAATCCGCAGCAGGCACGTGAGCCCACGCGCAAGGAACTTCGCGGCAGGATCAGGCAAAGCTTTACCTACAACCTGCTCGGACGCCTTCACAGGCATGCGCGCGAGGTATGGCGTTTCATTGCAGATCACCGTGTACCGTTCGACAACAACCAGGCCGAACGCGATATACGCATGCCCAAACTCAAACAGAAAATCTCGGGATGCTTCCGCGCGATATCGGGCATGGAGGCGTTCTGCACGATCCGCTCCTACCTCGCCACCTTGCGCAAACAGAACCGTTCGCTAATCGATGCGCTGGCCTTGAGCTTTGCCGGAATCGTCGTTTCGCCTCTGACTGCCGCTGAATAGTTACGCGGCAGGCAAAGAAAAGTAGGTGCCTGCCCCGCACAGGGGCGACGCTAATAAACCAATAAGAATTCAAGGAAAGGCCAACGCCGTAGGCACACAGAAATGAGCGCCGCACAGGCAAAAACCCCGCCCGCTCAACCTTGCGCTTCGAAAGCAGCCGCAGCCCGACCTAACCGGTCATTAACAGCAATCCACTCAATCGTATCCGGCAACTTCTCGATGAGAATCCGGCTCACATCCGCGCGATCCAGCGCCCTTAGCAAGCCATACAACTCACGCGCATACACATGCGGATCTTCAGGCGCTGCGATGAAATGCACCCCCTCCACATCCGCCCAATGCCCGGCACGCGATGCCCGCGCGACCAGGGCCACACGCTCGCCCGCCCGGCGCGCGGCAAGCAAAGGCTCGAGCGCGCCGAACGGCAACAACGCCAACGGCGTTCGCGGCGCATAGTGCGCCTTCAACGTACCTGAAGCCCGCGGTGCCGTCGCATCCGATCCATCCGGTAACCTCGGCGCCTCACCGAGCACATCGGCGATATCCTGCGGCGTGACCCGCCCCGGCCTCAACAACGCCGGAAACCCACGTGACAAATCCAGAATCGTCGACTCAATCCCGACATCCGATGCACCGCCGTCCAGCACATGAATCGCACTGCCGAACTCGTCGCGCACATGCTGCGCCGTTGTGGGGCTCACATGCCCAAAACGATTCGCCGACGGCGCAGCCACACCCCCGTGTCCGCCACGCAACGCGCTGAACGCTTCCAGCAACGCCTGGGCAACCGGATGCGACGGGCAGCGTAACCCCACCGAATCCTGCCCACCGCTCACCGCCGCATCAATTCGCGCCGCGCGCTTCAGGATCAACGTGAGCGGCCCTGGCCAGAATGCATCGATCAAGCGCTGCGCCTCGGCGGGCAAATGCTCGACCCAGTAGTTCGGATCGCCCTGCGGCGCCAGATGCACGATCACCGGATGATTCGCCGGCCTGCCCTTCGCCGCGTAAATACGCGCGACCGCGTCCGGACTCTCGGCGTCGCCGCCGAGTCCGTAGACAGTCTCCGTGGGGAACGCGACCAGACCGCCCGCGTCGAGCAGCGCGGCCGCGTGCTCGATCTGCGCAGCGCTCACAGGCAAGGCGCTCGCGGCGCCCTCGGCGGGTTTCTGTTGATCCGGCATGGCGCTCGCGTCAGCTCGTGATGATATGCAGCAGCCGCGCACAATCGCGCCCCGCCGTGCGGGCTTCTTCGAGCGTCGCGGCCGTGAAGTTCACGTGACCCATCTTGCGGCCGCACCGTGCTTCTTCCTTGCCGTACAGATGCAGACGCGCTGCCGCCATCGCGGCGACTTCGTGCCACGGCGGCGTGACCGCCGCGCCCTTCGGGCCGCCCGGGAACCAGACGTCGCCAAGGATGTTCAGCATCACCGCCGGCGAATGCTGGCGCGTGTCGCCGAGCGGCATACTGGTCATCGCGCGGACCTGCTGTTCGAACTGGCTGGTCGCGCAGGCGTCGACGGTGTAATGGCCAGAGTTGTGCGGACGCGGCGCCATTTCGTTGGCGACGAGCGAACCGTCTTCGAGAATGAAGAACTCGACGCACAGCACGCCGACATAGCCGAGCTTGTCCGCGATTTGCAGCGCGGCCTGTTGCGCTTGCTGGACCAGCGTCGGGCTTGCATCCGGCGCGGGAACGATGGTGTGCGACAGCACGCCGTCGCGATGCGTGTTCTGCGCCAGCGGATACACCACCGACGCGCCGCTCGCCGCGCGCGTGATCAGCGCGGACACCTCGAACTTCAGCGGCAAGCGCTTTTCCAGCACGCACGGAACACCCGCCAGCGACGCATGCGCCTCGCGCACTTCCTCGGCGTTGCGCACGCGGATCTGACCTTTGCCGTCATAGCCCATGCGCGCGGTCTTGAGAATACCGGGCAGCACGGCTTCGAGCTTCGCATCGTCGAGCGCGGCCAGCGCGTCCGATGACTCGATTACCACGTGCGGCGCCACCGTGACGCCTGACGACGCAATAAAGCGCTTCTCGACGATCCGGTCCTGCGCCACCGCGACGCAACGGCCGGCCGGGCTCACAAACGTGGTTTTCGCGAGGAAATCGAGGCTCGCCGCCGGCACGTTCTCGAACTCAGTCGACACCGCCGCGCACAGCCGCGCGAGTTCGGTGAGCGACGCTTCGTCGTCGTAAGGCGCACGGATGTGGCGATCGGCAACCGCGCCCGCGGGACTGTTTTCGTCCGGGTCGAGCACGGCGACGCGATAGCCCATCGCCTGAGCGGCAAAGCAGAACATGCGGCCGAGTTGGCCGCCACCGACCATGCCAAGCCATGCGCCGGGCAGAATCGGTGAAACCGGTGTGTTGTCAGGGTTCATCTTAGTGGTCGGTCACGTCCGGATGCGCATGCAAAACGTGCAATAGCGGCATCCGGCCGGGGGTCAGACATGAGGGGACGTCTAAAAGCAATCAGCCACAGCGCTTACAGCGCCGGCAGCACCATTGCGTGGGCCGCTTCGTTCTGGCGCACGCGGAACGCAGCCAGCTTTTCCGCATACTCGGGGCTCGTGCCGCTCAGAATCGACACCGCGAACAGCGCCGCATTCGCCGCGCCAGCTTCGCCGATTGCAAACGTGGCAACCGGCACGCCCTTGGGCATCTGCACGATCGAGTGCAACGAATCGACGCCCTTCAGATACTTGCTCGCGACCGGCACGCCGAGCACCGGCACCGTGGTCTTGGCGGCCAGCATGCCCGGCAGATGCGCCGCGCCGCCCGCACCCGCGATGATCGCGCGAATGCCGCGCTCACGCGCGCTTTCGGCATACGCAAACATCTCGTCGGGCATCCGGTGCGCCGACACGACCTTGGCTTCGTACGGCACGCCGAACTCTTGCAGAATCGCAACGGCGTTCTTCATCACTTCCCAGTCGGAACTGGACCCCATCAGCACGCCGACAACCGGCGCGGCATGCGTATGGGCAGTCTGGACTTCACTCATCTTACGGCTTCCTTGTTTCTTGAGAACGCGCCCAAAACTGTCGCTACGCGCAATTAAGCGAGCTTGTGTCCGGTCAGGCGTTCGAGCGCTTCCTGGTACTTCTCGCCCGTCTTGGTGACCACGTCGTCCGGCAGCTTCGGTGCGGGCGGCTCTTTCTTCCACGGCTGGGTTTCGAGCCAGTCGCGCACGAACTGCTTGTCGAACGACGGCGGGTTGGTGCCAACCTGATACTGGTCAGCCGGCCAGAAGCGCGACGAATCGGCGGTCAGCGCCTCGTCCATCAGATACAGTTGGCCGTGGTTGTCCAGACCGAATTCGAACTTCGTATCCGCGATGATGATGCCGCGCGTGGCGGCGTAGTCAGCGGCTTCCTTGTACAGCTTGATCGAGATGTCGCGGATCGTGGCCGACAGTTCGGTGCCAATGCGGCGTTCCATCTCGTTGTACGTGATGTTTTCGTCGTGGTGGCCCATTTCGGCCTTGGCTGCAGGCGTGAAAATCGGCTCAGGCAGCTTTTGCGCGTTTTGCAGGCCCGGCGGCAGTTCCACGCCGCAGACCGAACCGGTTGCCTGGTAGTCTTTCCAGCCGCTGCCAGCCAGATAGCCGCGCACCACGGCCTCGACCAGGATCGGCTCGAGGCGCTTCACCACCACTGCACGGCCCTTCACCTGCTCCACTTCGTCCGCCGCCACCACGGATTCGGGCGCCACGCCCGTGAGGTGATTTGGCACCACATGCTTGAGCTTCTCGAACCAGAAGTTCGCCATTTCGTTGAGCACGCGGCCCTTATTCGGAATCGGCTCGCCCATGATGACGTCGAACGCCGACAGACGGTCGGTCGTGACGATCAGCAACTGGTCGTTGCCCACCGCATAGTTGTCGCGGACTTTACCGCGGCCGAGCAGCGGCAGCGAGCGGAGCGTGGATTCGTAAAGGGTAGACATCGTCGTGGTTCGCTAAAAGTGGGGCAAAAAGTATGACCGGAACAAAAGGGAAACGCCGTTCCCCGGATGATGCGGGAACGGCGATCGAACGACAACCTGGCCTTTCGGCCAGGTGTTGAGCGTGCTTATAGCTTAGCGGACGACTTGCGCGAGGTCGCCCGATTTGTACTTCTCCGCGATTTTATCAAGCGAAACCGGCTTGATCTTGCCTGCCTGGCCTTCGCAACCGAATTGCGTGAAGCGCTCGAGACAGATCTTCATCGCCGCTTCGCGCGCCGGCTTCAGGTAGTCGCGCGGATCGAACTTGCCCGGGTTGGTCGCCATGTAGCGGCGGATCGCACCGGTGATCGCCAGACGCAGGTCGGTGTCGATATTGACCTTGCGCACGCCGTTCCTGATGCCTTCCTGAATTTCTTCAACCGGCACACCGTAGGTTTCCTTCATGTCGCCGCCGAATTCGCGGATTTCCGCGAGCAGCTCCTGCGGCACCGACGACGAACCGTGCATCACCAGGTGCGTATTCGGAATGCGCTGGTGAATTTCCTTGATGCGCTGGATCGACAGAATGTCGCCCGTGGGCTTCTTGCTGAACTTGTACGCGCCGTGCGACGTACCGATCGCGATCGCGAGCGCGTCGCATTGCGTGCGCTTGACGAAGTCGGCAGCCTGCTCCGGGTCGGTCAGCAGTTGTTCGCGGGTCATCGTACCTTCCGCGCCGTGGCCGTCTTCCTTGTCGCCCTTCATGGTTTCCAGCGAACCGAGCACGCCCAGTTCCGCTTCCACCGTGATGCCGATCGAGTGCGCCGCTTCAACCACCTTGCGCGAGACTTCGACGTTGTACTCGTACGATGCGACCGTCTTGCCGTCGGCTTCGAGCGAACCGTCCATCATCACGCTGGTGAAACCGCTGCGGATCGCTGCCATACAGACCGCCGGCGACTGGCCGTGGTCCTGGTGCATCACGACCGGAATATGCGGATACGATTCCACCGCTGCTTCGATCAGGTGGCGCAGGAACGGCTCGCCAGCGTACTTACGCGCGCCGGCCGATGCCTGCATGATGACCGGAGCGTTGACCTTGTCGGCTGCGGCCATGATCGCCTGCACCTGCTCCAGGTTGTTCACGTTGAATGCCGGAATGCCATAACCGTTTTCGGCGGCATGGTCCAGCAGTTGACGCATTGATACGAGAGGCATGCTTAACTCCTTAGATTGAAACGAATTCTGTGCCGTCGGCATCTTTTTGGGCGATTTTATCGCGAAGCACGCTGCATACCCGTTCACACATGCCCTAAAGCGCGTCACTTGCGGACCTTCGCCGCACGCGCAATTGGAGTCTGTGCGCCGCCTCTCGCGGGGCATGACAGCCTGCTTCGCTCAATCAAGCCTGCGCCGATCGAGCAGTTTTCTGTGTCGACCAGAGTTGGCGCTTCAGCTGTCGATCAGAGTAAGCGCTAAAGCGCTAACTCTGATCCCATGCAAAGCTCCTACTCTGGTCCCACGCAACGCGGTCGATCTGAGTTAGCGCTTTAGCGCTTACTCCAATCCCACGAAGGTTGGTTACCGCCAATCAATACGGCTCGCCGACGCGCACGATCTTCAGCGTGTTCGTGCCGCCTGCCTGGCCCATCGGTTCACCGACGGTCAGCACCACCATATCGCCGCGCGACGCGTAGCCCTTGCTGACCACAGTTTCCAGTGCTTGCTGCAACGCGGTGTCGCGGTCGCTGCTGGTGTCCAGATGCAGCGACGTAACATTGCGGTAGATCGCCATCGCCCGTTCGCTGCCGACACGCGGCGTGAGCGCGAAAATCGGCACGTGCGTCGAGTGACGCGACATCCACAGCGCGGTCGAACCCGATTCGGTCAACGCGACGATTGCCTTCGCGCCAAGATGGAACGCCGTGAACAACGCACCCATGGCGATGGACTGGTCGATTCGCGTGAACGTGCGATCGAGGAAATCCTTGTCCAGCTCCGACTGTTCCGACTTCTCGGCTTCCAGACAGATTGCCGCCATCGTCTCGATGGTCTCAACCGGGTACTTACCCGCTGCGGACTCGGCCGACAGCATCACCGCGTCCGTGCCGTCCAGCACCGCGTTGGCGACGTCCGACACTTCGGCGCGGGTCGGCACCGGCGCATGGATCATCGACTCCATCATCTGGGTCGCGGTGATCACGAACTTGTTCGATTCGCGGGCCATACGAATCATGCGCTTTTGCAGCGCAGGAACTGCGGCATTCCCCACTTCCACGGCCAGATCGCCACGCGCGACCATGATGCCGTCCGATGCGTCGAGGATGCCTTGCAGCGCGGGAATCGCTTCCGCACGCTCGATCTTCGCGATCATCTTCGGCTTGATGCCGTACGGCGCACCCGCGATGTTCGCGAGCTGGCGGGCCATTTCCATGTCGGTGGCGTTCTTGGGGAACGATACCGCGACGAAATCCACGCCGAGCGACATCGCCGTGCGGATGTCTTCCATGTCTTTCGCGGTCAGCGCCGGCGCCGACAGGCCGCCGCCCTGGCGGTTGATACCCTTGTTGTTCGACAGCTCGCCGCCGATCTTCACGGTGGTGTGAATCTCGCTGCCGATCACGCGTGTGACGTCCAGCACGATCAGGCCGTCGTTGAGCAACAGCACGTCGCCCGGTTTCAGGTCACGCGGCAGGTCTTTGTAGTCGAGACCGGCGCGTTGTTCGTTGCCGAGTTCGCACTCGGCATCGAGCACGAACGGCTCGCCGGCGACCAGCATGATCTTGCCGTTTTCGAATTTACCGACCCGGATCTTCGGGCCTTGCAGGTCGGCCATGATGGCGACTTCACGGCCAGCCTGGCGGGCCGCCTCGCGCACGAATTCGGCGCGCTGGCGGTGGTCGTCGGCGGTGCCGTGCGAGAAATTGAGCCGCACCACGTCCAACCCTGCTCGAATCATTTGCAGCAGAATTTCCGGCGTACTGGAAGCCGGTCCGATGGTAGCGACAATCTTGGTAGCGCGATGCATGAGTCTCCTCGTCTGGATGGGATCGCTGGAATGAGCGCTGCGAGTCGGATGCGGAGGCTGCGCACCGAAGGGTGCTACGGGGGGCTGCGCGCCAGTTGAAACCAGCGTCGCTTTATGGGGTGAAGCGGTGTTCGACACCAGCACGGGGGGTGCCGGTGGGGGGGCGAGTGCGACCTCTTCGTCCGGGAGTTCTGCCGGCGAGTGAGCGGCTTGTCCGGTGGACAATTCCGCTGCCTCGCTGGCAGTGGTCAACTCCGCGAGCGCGAGGGGCGACCCGGATTCTTCCTGCTGCGCAATTACAAATTCAGCAGATTCAACAGATTCGGCCGCGGCCGTCGTGGCGGCGGAGCGCGCTTCGCGCTCCCCTGCCGTTGCTGCTGCGGTGTTGCGCGGCGACTTGTTGCCGCGTGCTTTTGCAGACTTCGCTGAGGGGGAGCGCGTCACCACGTTAAGCCCGCGATTCCAGAACAGCGACTGCGGGCAGTGTCTTGCCCTCGAGGAACTCGAGGAAGGCACCGCCGCCCGTCGAGATGTAGCTGACTTTGTCCTGGATGCCGTATTTGGCGATGGCCGCGAGCGTGTCGCCGCCGCCGGCAATCGAGAACGCCGACGACTTGGCGATCGCGTCAGCCAGGGTCTTGGTGCCGTTGCCAAACTGATCGAATTCGAACACGCCGACCGGGCCGTTCCACACGATCGTACCGGCCTTTTCCAGTTGAGCGGCGAGCACCTTGGCGGTTTCCGGTCCGATGTCGAGGATCAGGTCGTCGTCTTGAACATCCGCGACGGCCTTCACTTCAGCCTTGGCGGTCGGCGAGAATTCCTTCGCCGTGACCACGTCGGTCGGGATTGGCACTGAGGCGCCGCGGGCTTTCGCTGCGTCGATGATGGCTTTGGCTTCGTTCACCAGATCGGCTTCGGCAAGCGACTTGCCGATCTTCAGGCCGGCCGCCAGCATGAACGTATTGGCGATGCCGCCGCCCACGATCAGCTGATCGACCTTGTCAGCGAGCGACTTCAGAATAGTCAGCTTGGTGGACACCTTCGAACCGGCGACGATCGCCACCAGCGGGCGCTTCGGCGCGCCCAGCGCCTTGCCGAGCGCTTCGAGTTCAGCGGCCAGCAGCGGGCCGGCGCACGCGATCGGCGCGTACTTCGCGATGCCGTGCGTGGTGGCTTCGGCGCGGTGCGCGGTGCCGAATGCATCGTTCACGTAGATGTCGCAAAGCTTCGCCATTTTCTGCGCGAGCTCGTCGGAATCCTTCTTTTCGCCCTTGTTGACGCGGCAGTTTTCCAGCAGCACGACTTGGCCCGGGGCGACGTTCACGCCGTTTTCGACCCAGTTCGCAACCAGCGGCACGTCCCGGCCGAGCAGCTCGGCGAGGCGCTTCGCGACCGGCGCCAGCGAGTCTTCCGGCTTGAATTCGCCTTCGATCGGGCGGCCCAGGTGCGACGTGACCATCACGGCGGCGCCTGCGTCCAGCGCGGCCTTGATGGCCGGCACGGAGGCGCGGATACGGGTGTCTTCGGTGATGTTGCCTTGATCGTCCTGCGGCACGTTCAGATCGGCGCGGATAAACACGCGTTTGCCGGATAGCTTGCCTTCGGCGATCAGATCGGAGAGACGCAATACCTTGTTCATGGGCGTGTATGTGCGAGTTGATGAGAAGGCGGTGGCGGACGACGCGCTGGCATCCAAGCGCGGCAAACTCCAGCGCTTCGGCACGGCAGCGGCTCCACTGAATCGGGCGCCGGCGGCATGGTCGCGGCTGTCGCGCCGTGCACCAGCGCGGTTATCCCGGAAACAGCCATTTTAACTGATCCACACTGCCTTCTGACCCGCAACCAGGCGAATGTCCCGTATTTGAAGAATGCGCCGTGCATGTTGCGTCGCAGCATTTTCAACCCAATCAATCACATGAAGAGCCGCAGGAGCGTGAACACGACCATTCCCACCACAATCGTGCCGAGCATGGTGCGCCGCCACAAAAACCACGCAAGACCGGCCAGCGTTGCGTAAAACTCGTGGTTCGACGGCGCGAACGAGAGCCCGTCCGGCGTCGCCAGCACATCGGGCAGCACGACGGCGGCGAGCGCCGCGGCCGGCGCATAGCGCAGCATCCGCTGTATACGCTCCGGCAAAACCGTGCGCTCGCCGCCGATTAGAAACATGGCACGTGTCACCGCGGTGACGAAAGTCATGCCAATAATGGCCAGCCAGATCTGCGTGGATGTCACTGGGAATCTCCGGCGCTGTTACGGATGCGGCGCAAGTCGGCGCGCTCGACCATCAGATCGGCGGCGCTGCCCGCGACAATCGCCGCGATCACCGCGAGCGGTAGCGCGAGCCGGTACGGCAGGTCGAAAGCGAGCAGCGACACGAGGCCCGCAATGCTGACTGCAACCAGCGTGGAACGCGTGGCGATCGCCGACACCATGATGGGCAGCAGCGCCAGCGTGCCCGCGAGCGCGAGGCCCCAGTTGTCCGGAATCAGGCTCGCCAGCAGGATGCCGGCGATCGACGACACCTGCCACGACAGCCAGCTGCACGCCGCCATGCCCCAGAAGTACGCCTCCTTGCCCGGCACGTAGCCGGTCTGGAAGCTCTTCTTCTGAAACAGCAGATAGATCACGTCACCGTTGAAGTAGCCCAGCACGATGCGCCGCCACATCGGCAGATAGGAAAAATGCGGCGCGAGACCAGCGCTGAAGATCACGAAACGCGTATTAACCATCGCGGCCGTGAGCAGCACGGTCCAGATCGGCAGCTTGGCGGCAAGCAGCGGCAGCACGGCCAGTTGTGACGAACCGGCGTAGCACAGCAGCGACATGGTGAGCGCCTGGGGCAGCGTGAGCACGGACTTGCTCATCGCAATGCCGGTGACGAGCCCCCAGGAGAAAATCGCCATCAACGTGGGCGAATAGTCGCGCGCGCCCTCACGAAAAGCACGGCGATCGGTATCTGACAGGCGAGCGAGCATGAGGCGAAACGCGGGCGCCAAGCGGCGGCGCAACGAAGGGAGGTCGGCGCCAGGTCGTCAAGCACCCGCTGGCGCATCCGGATTTGAATTATGCGTGCGCCGAATTATAGCGCCCGGCGTGCGGCCAAATGCCCGTTTCGTGTGCAAAAGACGCTAAAATGACGCTCTTCGCAAGACCTCACAAGAAAACGCCGGGCCACCCCCGGGTTTCCTTGTCCCCACGGGGAGCCTGACGCGAAGCGACAGGTTTGGGGGCTCTCACGCACTCACAAACGCACTGCTGGAGAATCGTATGTCAATGGCCGACCGCGACGGCAAGATCTGGATGGATGGCAAGCTCATCGAGTGGCGCGACGCCAAGATCCACGTGCTCACCCACACGCTGCACTACGGCATGGGCGTTTTCGAAGGCGTACGCGCCTACAAGACGGCAGACGGCGGCACGGCGATTTTCCGCCTCCAGGAGCACACCAAGCGCCTCCTGAACTCGGCCAAAATCTTCCAGATGGACGTGCCGTTCGACCACGAAACGCTGGCAGCCGCGCAGTGCGAAGTGGTCCGCGCAAACAAGCTGGAATCCTGCTACCTGCGCCCGATCATCTGGGTCGGCTCGGAAAAGCTCGGCGTGTCGGCCAAGGGCAACACGATCCACGTGGCGATCGCCGCCTGGCCGTGGGGCGCTTACCTCGGTGAAGACGGCATTGCCAAGGGCATCCGCGTGAAGACCTCGTCGTTCACGCGCCATCACGTGAATGTGTCGATGGTCCGCGCCAAGGCGTCGGGCTGGTACGTGAACTCGATCCTCGCCAACCAGGAGGCGATCGCCGACGGTTACGACGAAGCGCTGCTGCTGGATGTGGACGGCTACGTGTCGGAAGGCTCGGGCGAAAACTTCTTCCTCGTGAACAACGGCAAGCTGTACACGCCGGATCTGTCGTCGTGCCTCGACGGCATCACGCGCGACACGGTCATCACGCTGGCGCGCGACGCGGGCATCCAGGTGATCGAAAAGCGCATCACGCGCGATGAGGTCTATACCTGCGACGAAGCATTCTTCACCGGCACCGCCGCGGAAGTCACGCCGATCCGCGAACTCGACAACCGGACGATCGGCTCGGGCGCACGCGGCCCGATTACTGAGAAGCTGCAATCGGGCTTCTTCGATATCGTCAACGGCAAGAGCGACAAGTACGCGCACTGGCTGACCAAGATTTAACGCGCGCTGCGCCGGCCCCGGGCCCTTGGCCTGCGGCCTGTAGTCCGTTGCCGGCGCAACGCACGCACCCTGCATACAACGAGAAAGTCCCCATGAGCGAAATCAAGGAAATGCCGCTGGTCGAACTGTCGGCAAAGGATCTGCCGGCGTACTGCCCGAATCCGGCCATGCCGCGCTGGAGCGCACATCCGCGCGTCTTTATCGACGTCACGCACGGCGAAGCGAAATGCCCGTATTGCAGCACCCGCTACAAGCTGCGCGACGGCGAAGTGGTCAAGGGTCACTAACCTTGAACATTGCGCACTGAGCGCTGATCGCTTGCGGCGCTCTTTGCCGGCGCACCCGCTGCCCGGTTCGTCATGTGACGAGCCGGCTGTGCTTTTGCAGCAGAGGGTGGCCAGGCAAGCGCTTCGCAACCAGGCCGCAGCGGCGGGGCCGGCCATGCCGGTTCCGCACCGCAAAGCTCGCGGTTTTTCCCTTTTGACACAATCGAACGCCACGCGCATGGCGCGCGCGGCGCTTCGTTTCGACACCGGACACTCACTCTGATGCGTCGCGCGTTGGTTATCGCACCGAACTGGATCGGTGACGCATTGATGGCGCAGCCGCTGTTTGCGCGCCTCGTGAAATTGCACCCGCGCATTGTTATCGACGCGGTCGCGCCCTCATGGGTCGCGCCCGTGCTTGAACGCATGCCCGAGATTCGCGACGTCTACGCAACCGACCTCGCGCATGGCAAGCTGCAGATGCTGCGCCGCTGGCAACTGGCGAGCGACTTGCGCGATGTCGGCTACGACGCGGCCTATGTCCTGCCGAATTCGCTCAAGTCGGCGCTGATTCCGTGGATGGCGGGCATTCCGCTGCGCATCGGCTACACCGGTGAAAGCCGCTACGGCTTGCTGAACGTGCGTCACGCGAATCCGCGCAAAGACGAGCGCCCGCCGATGGTCGGCCAGTACGCCGCCCTCGCCTACACACCCGGCGCCAAGGTCCCCGACGACCTGCCGATGCCGCGGCTCGACGCTGACCTGAACGAAGCCTCGCGCGTATCCGCGCGCTTCAATCTGGATACGCGCGTACCGCTGCTGGTGTTCTGCCCGGGCGCCGAGTACGGCCCGGCCAAACGCTGGCCGCCTGAGCATTTCGCAGCGCTCGCTCAGATGGTCGGCCAGTCGTTCCCGTATACGCAGATCGTCGCGCTCGGTTCGCCGAAAGACGCGCCGCTTGCCCAGGCCATCGCCGAGAAGGCGCCGAACGTCCGTAACCTGTGCGGTCAGACCGCGCTGGGCGAGGCTTGCGCGCTGATCTCGCGAGCCAACGCGGTGGTCACCAACGATTCCGGCCTGATGCACGTGGCCGCCGCGCTGCGCCGGCCGCTGGTGGCCGTGTACGGTTCGACCGATCCGCGCCACACGCCGCCCTTGTCCGAGCTTGCGAAGGTACAATGGCTTCATCTCGAATGCAGTCCCTGTTTTCAGCGCGAGTGTCCGCTCGGGCATCTGAACTGCCTGAAGCAGTTGAGCGCCGAGCAGGTATTCGGCGATTTGCGCGGCATGTTGCTCGCGCAACGTTGAACCGATTGATTCGACTGATACTTGCACGCAACACCGCACGCCCCTAAGCGCGTCGCGTCATGTTTGCGCCTTGCGGCGCGGGCATTCTCGCGCTTGGGTGCGATTGTCCGGTGCTCCGGACTGTCCCGCTGACCGCTGCCCCGCAACCGCGCGCCGCGCACAAGAGACTGACGAGCCATGCCACGTTTTGCCCATATCTTCGAAGCCGCTGCCGATACGCTGAACGCCTATTACCAGGCCATCGCCGAGGTGAATATCGACAGCTTGATGGGCCTGTGGATCGACGAGGAGTTCGTGAGCTGCATCTGTGCCGACGGCTCGCACCTGCACGGCCTCGACAGCATTCGCGCCGGCTTGCAAATCCAGCTCGAAACCGCGCCCATTTCGATTGAACCGCTCGATATTCGCGTCTACGACAGCCTCGGCACCGTCGTCTATGCCATTGCTGAAGCACATCGCCCGGCCGATCCGAAGGCGGCGCCCGCGATGGTGTTCACCACTTACGTCATGGTTCACGAGCGCGGCGAATGGCGCATTGCGCATATTCACGCGAGTCCGATGCCGAATGAGGCCGCCAGCCAGTTCGCCACGAAGATGCGGCATGGCCAGGGGTCGCTGCACTGACGCCTGACAGGTGTTTCGCCTGTTTCACCGGTTTTACCTTTTTGCTTCGACGCTGGTATGAGCACGCCCCGCAGGAAGTCCCCCGCCCCGAAGGAAGTCGCTTTGGGAGATTGGACGACGCACGATAAATCCGCTTCTGCTGGTGCAGCACGCGCCGCGACTGCTGTCGAGGCCACCGTCGACCTGCTCTACCGCGCGCCGCTCTGGCTGCCGAACCGGCATGTGCAGACCATCGTCCCGGCGCTGTTCGCACGCCGTCCGGCAATCACGTTCCGGCGCGAACGCTGGGATACGCCCGATGGCGATTTCATCGATCTCGATTGGGTGGTGCATGACGGCAAGCCTGCCTCGGCGCTCGCCTCTGCCACACCCTCCAGAATTCCCGCCGACGACGCGCCGCTGTTCGTGCTGTTTCACGGCCTCGAAGGCGGTTCCACGTCGCACTACGCCACCACCTTGATGGCGGCCGCGCGCGAGTACGGCTGGCACGGCGTGGTGCCGCACTTTCGCAGCTGCAGCGGACCGCTGAATCTATTGCCGCGTTTCTATCATCTCGCCGACAGCAACGAAGTAGACTGGATCCTGCGGCGTTTGCGCGCCACACATCGTGGGCCGATCGTGGCGGCGGGCGTGTCGCTCGGCGGCAATGTGCTGCTGCGCTGGCTCGGAGAGCGGCGCGAAGATGCGTCGCCGGTGATCTCGGCCGCCGCGGCGATTTCGACGCCGATCGACGTGCATGCCGGCGGCCGCGCGTTGTCACAGGGCTTCGGCATGGTCTACACGCGCAGTTTCCTGAAGACGCTGAAGCAGAAGGCCGAACAGAAGCTGGTGCAATTTCCCGGGCTATTCGACCGCGACGCGATGCTGGCGAGCCGCACGATGTACGACTTCGACAACGTGGTGACAGCGCCGCTGCACGGCTTTCGCGACACCGACGATTACTGGAGCAGCGCGACCACGCGGCCATTGCTGCCTGGGATCGCCGTGCCGACACTGGTGCTGAACGCCCGCAACGACCCGTTCTTGCCGGCCGAAGCGTTACCGGCACGGCATGAGGTCTCGGCGTCGGTAGAACTCGATCAACCCAAGGACGGCGGCCACGCCGGTTTTATGACGGGGCCGTTTCCGGGCCGCATCGACTGGTTGTCGCGGCGTGTGCTCGGCTATCTGGAGCGGTACATCGATCATGGATGACATCGTCAAGCAGGCCTTGGCCAAGTGGCCAAACGTGCCAAGTTGCACCGGATGGTTGATGCTGGACCGCCGTGGCAACTGGCGCATGCGGGATGAAGCCGCTCAGGCCAGCGGTGCGCCCGGTACGCCGATTCGGCATGAGGCGTTGCTCGGATTTATCAATCGGAATTACGACGCCGATGACCGCGGGCAGTGGTTCTTCCAGAATGGGCCGCAACGGGTGTATATCGAATTGGGTTATACGCCGTGGGTGGTGAGGTTGTCAGCCGGCGACGCTGGGGGGCTTGCTTTGACTGACCAGGCCGGTGGGGCATTCGAGCCTTCGGCTGTGTTTGTCGACAATGAAGGTGGGATTCTGTTTGTCGATAGTTCGACGCCACCGAGAGTCGCGGTTTTGCACGATCATGACCTTGAGGTCTTTTCTGATCACGCAGCGTTGGGCGATGACTCGATGAGCGGGGCGTTTCGCTGGAACAATGGGGTTGTTTTGCCCTTGCAGGGCGTGCAGCGAAATGAGGTTGCCGCGCGGTTTGGGTTTGTCGATAGTCCGGCGGCGAGTGCCTAGATCTTTCGCGTGCTGACTGCCTGAGCCCTTTGCACAGGCCACGTTCTGGTCAGATAGCGAAGAGCTGCGAGCGCTAACTCTTCTCGTCAAGCCGTTCCTCTTTATAGCGGCTCTCCATCTCATGTAACCGGGCATCGACGGTAGCGAGATCGTAGTAGCCGATCGCCTTCAGATCCCGCGCCTCCTTCAGTTGCCGGATGGCCGACGGCCAGGCCCCCTCAAGCGCGAATTTTTCGGCCAACGCGCGATGCTGCGTCAGCGCATCTCCACTGCTGGCGCTGGCCTGCGCGAGATACATCCACCAGGCAGGCTGATCGGGTTGTGCGCGCGTTTCCTTCAGCGCCAACGCCTGCGCGTCGGCAAATCGCTTCAAGGTCAGCAAGGTTTGGATATGCATGTCGATCGCAGCGTTCGACTGCGGCCAGCGCGTCTGCGCAAACCCGGCCAGACGCGCCGCCTCGTCATCACGTCCGGCGCGTCGCGCGATATCGGCGGCCAGCACGTCGAGGCTCGGCGAACTGCGCATCGGCTCCCCTTCACCACGCTCGCTGGCAGCAAATGCGGCACGGGTTGAAGCCAGCGACGCCGCCGCGTCGTCGTAACGCTCGAGCAACATCTGCCCATACGCTATTCCGTACCAATTCGCGGCGACGTTCACGGCAGTACGGTCTTCGATTTCCGAGCGCAGGCGCGAAATCTCATCCGCGTACTCGCTGCGCGAGCGATCCTGCAGCAAGCGTGCCCTCGCCCGCACAAATCCGTACTCGGGCGATTGATGCGGTTGCCGGTACGGCGCGCGGCGCGCACGGTCCGCCATGTCGGCAATTCGTTCGCCAGTCAGCGGGTGGGTGCGCGCGTAGGCCGGTATGCCCGTGTCGTTCATCGCCGCGCGATCGAGGCGATCGAAGAACGTCGTCATCGCATAAGGGTCGTAGCCGGCGCCTGCCAGCAGCAGAAAACCGACACGGTCCGCTTCATGCTCGGCGGAGCGCGAGAAACGCAACTGGTTGTCGACCGCATAGGCCTGACCACCGATCGCAATCGCGCTGCCGAGATCGCCGCTGTGCGCGAGCACGCCCGCCACAATGCCGAACAACAGACCGGCCAGCGCGGCATAGCTGCTGTGCTCACCGGCGGTGATCATCCGCGAAATGTGCCGCTGCAAAACGTGCCCCATCTCGTGGCCGAGCACGGAAGCGAGTTCGGACTCGGTTTGCGTCGTCACGATCAAACCGGTGTTCACACCAATAAAGCCGCCCGGCAGCGAGAAGGCGTTGATCTGTGTGTCGCGGACCGCGAACAGCTCGAAGTCCGGACGATAGCCGCCGATGTAGAGCGCGCTCGCCGCCGCGGAGAGTTTCGTGGCGACCGAGTTCAGGTAGTCGCGCACCAGCCAGTCGTCGAGATAGTCGGGGTCGCGGCGCAACTCGCGCATCACGCGTTCGCCGAGCTTGCGCTCGGCTTGTGGCGTCAGCGATCCGGAACCGCCATTGCCGAGGTCGGGCAGTTGCTGCGTGACGATCGGTGCGCGCCAACTGGTGGTCGCGCCAGCGTTGCCGGCGAAGCGGCTTTGTGCGCCGCCATAGACGCCGAATACGCCTTTGGCGATGTCGGGCGGCACAATGGGGTCGGCGAAAGTTTCAACCGGGCCGCTTACCAACGGCGATTCCCCGGACTGCGTGTTGAGCGCGAGGCTCGTACTCGCGCTCGTGTTCGCATTCGGTACACCGCGCGATTGCGCGTACGCGCCCGGCGGCGCCGCGAGCGCGACAGACAACAACGCAGCAAGAACTCGTTTCGAACGCATCGCGAGATCGGTATGACGAAGTCGAAAGGCAACGCCCGCCGCTCGGACTAAGATAGTGGGCACAAGGCAATTGTAATCATCTCGGCCCGCCCAATCACGCTGCTATGATAGGCGCCCTCTGAAGGAGCCCAACCATGCCTGAACTCACTCATTTCGACGCCGCCGGCCAGGCGCATATGGTGGACGTCGGCAGCAAGCAGGAGACCAAGCGCATCGCCATCGCGCGCGGTTCGATTCGCATGCTGCCGGAGACGTTCGCGCTGATCCGCGACGGCAATGCCAAGAAGGGCGACGTGATCGGCATCGCGCGCATCGCCGCGATTCAAGGTTCGAAACGCACCGCCGATCTGATCCCGCTATGTCATCCGCTCGCGCTGACGCGCGTGAAAGTGGACTTCGAGCTCGATGAAACGTTGCCCGGCGTGCATTGCACGGTGCAAGTGGAAACGCTGGGACGCACGGGTGTGGAGATGGAAGCGCTAACCGCCGTGCAGGTCGGGCTGCTGACGGTGTACGACATGTGCAAGGCGGTGGATCGTGGGATGACGATCACCGATGTGAAGGTGCTGGAGAAGCACGGCGGGAAGTCGGGGGATTGGGTGGCGGTTTGATGACGGCCCGCGTCATCAAACCCCTCCACCTCGACAGCCACAGCCACAGCCACAGCCACAGCCACAGCCACAGCCACAGCCACAGCTAAGAATACGGCCACTAAACGACAGCGCGGCTCAATCGTCGTCGCTGTCGTCGTCCTGATTGACGTCGCTCGGCGGCATGCCATAGCGCTTGACCAGTTCCGCCTTGAAACCGGTCAGCGTCTTCTGCTCGTCGCACAGCTCATACAGATAGCCCAACTGCGACGGCCAGTCCTTCAACTCCTGTGCAAAGATCTTCAGGCGCTCGACGGTGTCGAGCGCCCCCGCCGTATCGCCGCTCAGAGCCTGCAGCACCGCATACCGGCGCAGCACGGTTTCACCCGGCAGCAGCGCGATCGCCTGTTTGTGCATGGCGAGCTTGTGCTGCAGGTTCATCGAATTCATCGGCTCCAAGGTCGCCATGCCATACTCGCCCCACGCCTGGAACAGGAACGATGGGTCCGCACGATACTGCTCGGCAGGACGCGAGCCGTAATACAGCACTTCGGCGCGCGCGTAGTCGCGATACACCGGATACAGCGCCGCGATACCGCCGAAGACGACCACGGCAAACACACCGAACGACAGGCGGCCAGGCACGAGGCGCAGCGGCCGTGTCTCGAGCAAGCCGAACACGAACATCGCCGGCAGCAGGAAGAACATGTACTGCTGCGGATACTCAACCAGCGCATGCATGACCAGCACGCCGATCAGCGCGGTGCCGAACACGCGGGCGGCGCTCTGCGGCGCGCGCACCACACGCACCAGCCACGTGACCAGGCCGAACAGCACGATTGCGATGCCGATCAAACCCGTCTTCGCGAGCAGGTCGATGAAAATGTCGTGCGAGTTGTTGGCGATCTCGACGCCGCCCAGCGACTTCACGTACTCGAACTGGTAGCTCGGAAACTCTCCCCAGCCGACACCCAGCAGCGGATGCGCCTTGAACATCGTCCAGCCGTACTTCCACAGCGCAAGGCGCGGCGCGATCTGGCCAGCGTCCTTGAAACGTTCCGCCGCGGACTGACCGAGTTCCAGGTGGTAGTGCACATTGGCCCAGCGGATCAATGCGTTGACGACAAAGAACAGGACCGCCAATACGATCGGAATCAGCCATTCGCGATTGCTGCGGCGGAGAAGCGGCTGACCGCGCGTCTGCGCGAAGGCCATCCAGAAACCCGCCACCACGATCACGCCCATCTGCAACCAGGGGCCGCGCGACACGGTCAGGGCGAGTCCAATGGCGAAGATCGTCGAGACGAGCAGCCAGATGCTGACGACAAGGCGGCGCGTCTGCACGAGAAAGAGCGCACCCGCCATCGCGAACGCGATATAGGTGGCAAGGTGGTTCGCCTGCGCCATATTGCCGAAGGGCCGGCGCTCGACGGTCACGTTGTAGGCGACGACCAGCGGCGACACGCGCGCCTCGAGGTGAAACAGCTGGATCACCTGGCAGAACACCGCAAACAGGCCGCCGACGATCAACGCCCCCGCCGCCCAGCGCAGCGCTGTTTCATTCAGCTTGACGCGGGTGAAACCGTAGCCGGCGTGCGTCGCCATGAATGCAGCAAGCAGGTAACCGCCGCCGAGCCAGTTCATCGACGGCTGCGAGACCGGCAGCAGCACCGATTGCGCCACCAGCACGAGCCCGAACAGCAACGGCACCAGCGCGACAACCGGCGACGCAAACGTCACGCGCGGCCTGGTCGTCCACACCAGCAGCACGACACCCGCGCCCGTCAGCAGATACAGCGCGAGCGCCGTGAATTCGGCGTAGAAGGTCGGAATCGGATACGTGTGGCCGACGACTGCATAAGGCAGCACCAACGCAAGAGCCAACAGAGTGAAAGACAAGTAGCGCGCAAATGGGATGGGCATCGAGTAACCGGAGGGCGTCAGGTAGGGTAGCCCCCCTTCCTTGCGGAAGAGGGGCCCCCTAAGAACCGTACGTGCGAGTTTCCCCGCATACGGCTCAAGCCTACATATTTCTTTTACAAAGCCCCGTCAGTGCAAAGACGGAGCCGGCTTAGTTACCACAAGTTTACCAACGTGTACCTGCCGGTGGCAGTCGGGGTGCAGCAAAACCCTGTTGGACAGAGCGTCGGTCCCGCCATGCATCCGATATTCCAGATGATGGTCGTGCCAACTGGTCTCGTTCGTCAGAGCCCAACCACAGTGCGCGCACAACCCGCCCTGTGATTTGTACAGCGCCACCCATTGCTTGCGATATCGCATTGAATACTCCATGCGATCCTGCCGCAATTGCTCGCTGTACTGCTCCCACAATGGATCAAAAGGATTGAATTCCCCTTTGACCTTCCTGTGGCGCCTGATGTCCGTACCGCTGATCTGGTACAGCTCAAGCAAACCCTTGCTGCCGTCCTCTTGAACTACGGGAGCGGCGAACACCCAATGCCGATTGCCGAGCGAGTGAAAGTACTTCCGTTTCACCCACTCCGCGTTCTTGTTTGGATGCCTCCGCTTCGACCACCGCCAGAGCCTGTAAAACACCAACGACTCCATGCGGCTATACGCCTGCTTGGCTACTACAGGGCTGTGATATTGTGCCCAGCCTCGTAGCATCGGATTCAGCAATCGGATCAACTCCTCCTGCTTTACCGCTTTGTGACCGCTGATCGTATCCGCCACCTTGCGATAGAACGTCTGCACGTTCTTCCTGCTCGGCTTGATGAGCAGCGTTCCCGAATATTTCCGGAAATTCCACCCAAGGAAATCAAAGCCTTCGTCAATGTGAACGATCCGGGTCTTCTCCTCCGATAGTTGCAATCCCCGTACTTCAAGGAAAGTTTCTATCCAAGGCCTGACTTCGTGTTCCAGCATCTCTTTCGAGTCGCCGGTGATGACGAAGTCGTCCGCGTATCGCACCACATTTACTTTCAGCTTCTTCGCTTTCCCGATCCCAAATTTCGCACCGAGGTGCGCAATCAGTTCACGTTCCAGCGCGTTCAGCGTCACGTTTGCCAGCGTCGGGGAAATTACGCCTCGTACAATGTTGCATACTTTTCACTCCATCGTCTGAATCATTCGGATTTTCGCTGGCAAGAGCCCCCGGCTGTGGATCGATCCTGAACACAACGACGATTTCATCCTTGTGGATTTCGACGCGCTTGACTAGACCCAACACGATCCTGCGCTTCGTTTCAAGATCAATCGTATCCAGTTTTTCGGTGACGGCGCCTGCAAATTCCTCGAGCCGGTTTATGACCAGAAACAACTCACTTTGCACCGCCCCTTGCTGCCGGGACTCAAGGATCTGCTGGTCAATCTGCTCAAGCCGGTTCTTCAGTTGCTGCATCTTTGGTTCGAAGTCAGTCTTGTCGATGATACCGTCTGCATAGCTGTCGATCAGCCGGGACTTGCCCTTTTCCAGCTGCAGCCGCTGCTTTTCAAGGTTGCTCATGTCAAAGCCACGCGTCTCATGGCGCTCCATCATATCCAGTCGACGCTCATATTCGCTCTTCAGTCGTTCCGGATGCCTTAGCAATTCCACGACCTGCTGCCATACCAGATCATCGAGCCGGTCCGTTCGTACCTGCAGATTGTCACAGATACGTTGGCCGCCGAAGCGATAGGCGTCGGTTCCAACACAGCGGTAATAGGCGTAGTCCCGCTGATGCCCCTTCGCCGCAGCCTTGCTAACCTTCTTCGCGTAGTAGGCGTAACGGCACTGGCCGCAGACCGTCAACCCTTGCAGCAGGCGTAGCGGCACAGTCTCGCGCCTCTGGCGTGCCAGCTTGCGGTTCTCGGCAAGCTGTTCCTGAGCCGACTGGAACAGCGTCTCGCTGATGATGGCGGGCACCGGAATCTCGATCCAGTCTTGCGGGTCGGTGCGGGTTGTCGAGTGCGGTTTTCTGGGTACGTCGGAACTGTGACGCTGGGCACGCACGCGTACCTGCAGGTGATCGCGCGACTGCGTCTTGCCGAACGCAGCCCGCCCCATGTACGCAGGATTGCGCAATATGCCCCATACCACACTGCGGTCCCAGTACGGCTTGCCCGACGCCGTCACCGTACCCGACTCGGTGAGGCGACGTACCACTTCCCCTATGCTCAGGCGGTCCATCCCCACCCACTGGAAGATCGCCCGGACCGTCGCTGCCTGGGGCAGTTCGATAACGTACCGGGCCGGCGTACCGTCGAGCTGCCGGCGAATGTAGCGGTAGCCGTAGGGGGCCCCGGACAGTACATTGACGCTGCCGCGTTTTGCGCCGTGAAGCTTGCCACGACGGTGACGCTCGGCGATCTTCGCCCGCTCGTATTCTGCGATCATGCCCTGCATCTGCAATAGCAGCGACTCTTCCGGCGTCGTACCGATTGCGTGATTGAGGAACACCACCTGGATGCCACAGGCCGTGAACTCTTCCATCAGCAGCGCCTGGTGCGCATATTTGCGCGCCAGCCGGTCCGGTGACAGGATGTACAGATGATCGATCGCACCGAGCGCGGCACAGTCTCTGAGTCGCTCCAGCTGTGGCCTGATCAGTGTCGCGCCGCTCACGCCAGCGTCAACGAAACACATGTCATCGACGATCTGCGCCCCGTCAGCCGAAATACGCTCCCTCAGTGCAGCGATCTGGCTTTCAATGGTGCCGCGTTTGTTCTGCTGTTCGGAGGATACCCGCGCATAGAGCGCAACCATCGCAGCTTTGCTCATCGTCCACCTCGCTTGACGGTCGCCTTCCTGGCCGCTGCGCGCCGCGTAGCGGACGGCTGTGCCGTTGCGCGTGCTTCGATCGGACTGATCTGCTCGTACGCCTTTTGCAACTGCTCCTGGGCGTAGCGGTTCGGCTCGAAGGCCAGACGTACGCGCCATTTTTTACGTCCTCGGGTCATCGCTGCACCTTCCTGTCAGCGGGAGCGACCGTCTCAAGGACGAGGTCCACATCAACCTTGGAACAGCTTCTGGACCACGGCGCCAGGCACTCCCTTGAAATGCGCAGACCCAATTTTATCCGGCAGTTTGCTCTGTTGTTGGTGGCGTTATGATGCCTCCCTGCGGCGTACCGGCCTCCGTCGCCTGTAGCTGCCCTTTGTAAATCAGGCCAGCCTTCAACCATTTGCGAAGGATCACCCTGTCCATCGGGACATTGTTTTCCAGCCACTTGTGGTTGATGTGGTCAAAGCATCCCTTGATGTCCGCTTCAAGCACCCATTGCGCTGAACTGCGACGGGCCATGACAACGAAAATCTGAGACATGGCGTCAGCCGTCGAACGGTTGAGCCTGAACCCATAAGAGTTCGGGTCACTCGTCGACTCTGCTACCGGCTCCAAGGCCAGCAGATACAAGGCCTGCATCGCCCTGTCCCGCATGGTTGGAATGCCCAGAGGGCGCTCCTTCCCATTGGCCTTGGGGATAAAGACTCTCCGTAAAGGCAGAGGCTTATATCCGTGCCGCTTCAACCTGCCGACAGCAAGCCACCGGCTTTCAGGCGAATCCCATAGCTCGCGATCGACTCCAGCCGTTCGCGCACCCTGGTTCTGCGTAACACGTCGCACCGCATACAGCTTTGCGGACAACGTGCGGGTCAGCATCCGTTGCAAGGCTTTCACCCTGCGCCAGTTACCTTCCCGCGTCGCCTTCGCAATTCGGATCTGCATCCCTCTCACGTTCCGCTCAACTCGACGCCAATCGATGGCGTGCCAATTGTCCGGCGCGTGGGAAAGCGCAGATCCGGTCTTTCGACCAGATACTTTCATGCTGCTCTCCTACCTTGGATTAGATCCCCGGCAGAAGGCGCATCTCCCCCAGCGGGGAAGACACACCCCGCTGGGGAACAACAGACACCTCAATATGAGCGCATGCACTCACATCTCGGACAAACTCCTCAATACGGGCGCATGCGCCCGCATCTAACCAAGTGACAGAGGGTAGTC
Organism: Paraburkholderia solitsugae; assembly: GCF_013177695.1. Classification (GTDB taxonomy): domain Bacteria; phylum Pseudomonadota; class Gammaproteobacteria; order Burkholderiales; family Burkholderiaceae; genus Paraburkholderia; species Paraburkholderia solitsugae. Next base: position 80,209 of record NZ_WOEY01000021.1, read on the forward strand.
AGCCGTCTTGCGACGGTAGACCAGACGGAAGTCTGCCCGCTTTCGCGTGGGGTGATGTTCCAACCCCTATCCGGACCGTTACAGCCCGACCTTCGCTTTTTCCGTCCTCCCATACCTGCACAATCAACAGCGTCCCTTACGGTTCGCTTGCCAGCTGACTGCGCTGGCAACCATACAGGCTTACCACGTTCCCGGCATGTCACACGACTGACGTAGGTTCTGCCTCTTCCCCGGTGGCTAGGTGACGACGTAATCCGACGGTTGAGCGGATTAACCAGCCACGTACCTTTTGGTTAGAGCCCAATGTTCAAGCAGCTTTGGCTCCTCAGTGCTTACGAGGTTTATCAGCAGTTCACTTACGTTAACCCTATCAGCCAGCCTAGCTCCTCAACCCCCTTGCTGCTGGGAGTATCCAGATCGCTCCTCGCGGAATCGATCTGCCCGAAACATCCGAGGGCTACATTGTCAGAAGAGCTTCACACCCCACCGTTACCAGTGACGCATGTCTTCTTAGGCTACTGCTGGTCGTACAGCAGGTTCACTATCCTCGCCGTACAACTGACGAGGCCAAACAATGACACACCGAGCTTTCGCTCGTATCGGTTCGCGAATCCATTGCCGCCGACGGCGCAGGAATTACATACATCACTCCACCCTGTCGGCGGAGATGAAGCCGCTGACGGGGCGGAACCTGACGGTAATCAGGTCAATGCAATGCGAACTCTCGGAGAATGTGCTCTACCGAGACTCGTATGAACGAGACCCGGCAAACCTCTACCGGCTCTCGCTTCGCTAAAAGAGATACCCCGCTTCTGAGCAGTTGCGTCGAGGGACTCGCGCCCCTTCCCGATGCTCCACGTGATATCTTCGCGACCGGTTAGGCTCATACCGACGCCTCCTTTGCCGCTAGTCGATGCCCCTTACGTTGGGGCTACCCGGACACGAGCGTGCGTGTCGCACCAACCGGCGCACTATACAAAAAAATTCTCCTGCTGTGCGCCGGCTGGGCTGAAATATCCCGAAAATCAGCCTTTGACGTTCGTGCGGCTACTCGTCCGGTCGCTCATGCGACCGCTTATGCCAGCACTTATGCCACCACTCAGGCGCGGCACTCCGGTGGTGCAAGATTCGACGGCAAGGACGGCGCATCGGCAGGTGCGGGCCCGGCGCCTGGCGCAGGCAGCGAGGAGGCCGTTTTGCCGCCGGCGAAACATTCCCAGGTCACCGCGCCCGCCTGCACGGCCCCCTTGCTCAAGGCGATCCGCGCGGTTGGCGCGTCGGCATTGTCCGGCACCGAGGGCACGAGAGTCAGCGTGTTCGAACCGGCAGGCGCGACGCGCGTCGTGAAAGCAACGGTGATCTGGCCGGTGTCGTCGTCGACGTGGACGGATTCAACGTTGCGGGTGGCAGGCGGCGACGCATAACCACCACCGAACGCATTGCCGCTAGCAGCGTTTTCGGACACCGCGATCCGCGCGGATGCGGCCAGCGAGAGACCCTCCCCCACGCGGCTGCGGGCCAGATAGTCCTGATACGCCGGAATCGCATAGGCCGCGATGACGCCGACAATCGCCAGCACGATCATTAACTCGATCAGCGTAAAGCCGAAACCGAAGCGGCGGCAGGCACGTGCGAGCGGTGCGGTCCAGCGCGCTCGTTCGAGCGGGTTCTGTGGGGAAAGCGTGGACTGTGAAAAAAAGGGAGTACGGCAAAGTAACGATCATCGGCAGGCTCCTGAAACGAAAAACGCCTGCCCCTCGACTCGGGGACAGGCGTTCCAATCGTAGCCAGCGGTACTCGTTCCACACAGTCAGCCGAATGGCTAACGTTGCACCAGTACAGCCGAGGCCGGTACGGGTGCGGTTCCATGTTCAGGCCACCGCACCGTTGCCGTGGCGCGTGCGGCCACGGTTCAGGCTGAGTTGTTCAGCTTAAGCCGCCGCGCGGTTCGCGTTGCGGCGCTTGAGCAGATAACCGAGGATCACGACGAACAGCGCACCGGCGATGCTCATGCCGTACTCGGCCACGGGCGAATCCAGGATCGGCCAACGGTCGCCGGCCGGGTCGTTGATGATCAGGCCACCCGCGATCCAGCCAAGCAGGGCGGCACCGAGCGTAATGACAATCGGAAAGCGGTCGAGCAGCTTCAACACCATCTGGCTGCCCCACACGATCAGCGGAATGCTCACCACCAGGCCGAAAATCACCAGCGCGATGCGGTGCGCCGGATCAGCCGCCTCCGCGGCACCCGCAATCGCGATCACATTGTCGAGGCTCATCACCGCGTCCGCGATGATGATGGTCTTGATCGCCGACATGAGTTTGTCGGCCGGCTTGATGTTCTCGTGGACGTCATGCGCGGGCGCCATCAGACGCACACCGATCCACAGCAGCAACAGGCCGCCGGCGAATTTCAGCAACGGCACGTCGAGCAACGCCACAGCGAACGCAATCAGCGCCACGCGCAGCACGATGGCGCCGGCCGTGCCCCACAGCACGCCTTTCGTACGCTGCGCAGGGGGCAGGTTGCGGCAGGCAAGCGCGATCACGACGGCATTGTCGCCACCCAGCAGGATGTCGATGACGATGATCTGAATGACTGCGCCCCAATGGAGCGTGGCGAAGAACTCGAGCATGAGTAAAAGAATAAGAAGGAATCGGACGCGCGAGCAATAAAAAAGCGGAGGAGTCTACACTCCCCCGCTTTTTAAGACTGCCCGCTCACGAAAGGGTTTCGTAAGCGTATCAAAAACGCGCCGTGACTGCGCGCGAATTTCGATTTACAGCATCGCCTTCAGAAGACGCGCCATTTCCGACGGGTTCTTCGTGACCTTGATACCGCATGCGTCCATGATTTCCAGCTTGGCTTCGGCCGTGTCCGCACCGCCCGAGATCAGCGCGCCGGCGTGGCCCATGCGCTTGCCCGGAGGCGCCGTAACACCGGCGATAAAGCCAACCACCGGCTTCTTCATGTTGTCCTTGATCCACTCCGCAGCGTTCGCTTCGTCCGGACCGCCGATTTCGCCGATCATGATGACGGCGTCCGTTTCCGGATCGTCGTTGAACATCTTCATCACGTCGATGTGCTTCAGACCATTGATCGGGTCGCCGCCGATACCGACTGCCGACGATTGGCCGAGGCCGATCGCCGTCAATTGGCCGACTGCTTCGTACGTCAGCGTGCCCGAACGCGACACGACGCCGATGCGGCCCTTGCGGTGGATGTGACCCGGCATGATGCCGATCTTCAGTTCGTCCGGCGTGATCGTGCCCGGGCAGTTCGGGCCGAGCAGCAGCGTCTTGCTGTTCTTTGCGCGCATGCGTGCCTTGAGCTCGATCATGTCACGGACAGGAATGCCTTCCGTGATACAGATTGCGAGATCCAGGTCGGCTTCGACGGCTTCCCAGATCGCAGCAGCAGCGCCTGCCGGCGGAACGTAAATCACCGACACGGTCGCGCCCGTTTCAGCCTTGGCTTCAGCGACGCTAGCGTAGATAGGAATGCCTTCGAAATCTTCGCCGGCCTTCTTCGGGTTCACGCCTGCAACGTAAGCTTCGCGGCCGTTTGCATATTCACGGCAAGCACGCGTATGGAACTGACCGGTCTTGCCGGTAATGCCCTGCGTGATGACCTTGGTGTCTTTGTTAATCAGAATCGACATGTATAAACCTCTGTTCGTTTGGCGTCGCGCCGCTGCGCCACGGGACGGGATGTTCTCCGCCCGCGTCGCTCACGCGCCGCCATTCGTAATCCTGGTAAACGCGCTTGGGGTTTGGCTTACGCCTTGCCCGCAGCGGCCGCGACGACCTTCTGAGCCGCTTCTTCCATGCTGTCTGCCGCAATGATCGGCAGGCCGGATTCAGCGAGCATCTTCTTGCCCAGGTCTTCGTTCGTGCCCTTCATGCGGACCACGAGCGGCACCTTCAGCGACACGGCCTTCGACGCCGCGATCACGCCTTCCGCGATCACGTCGCAGCGCATGATGCCACCGAAAATGTTGACCAGAATCGCCGTCAGGTTCGGGTTCTTCAGCATGATCTTGAACGCTTCCGTGACCTTCTCGGTCGTGGCGCCACCGCCCACGTCCAGGAAGTTCGCCGGTTCGCCGCCGAACAGCTTGATGGTGTCCATCGTTGCCATTGCGAGGCCAGCGCCGTTCACGAGGCAGCCGATGTTGCCGTCGAGCGAGATGTACGCGAGGTCGAACTTCGACGCTTCGACTTCAGCCGGATCTTCTTCGTCCAGATCGCGATACGCGACGATTTCCGGATGACGGAACAGTGCGTTCGAATCGAAGTTGAATTTCGCGTCCAACGCGATGACCTTGCCGTCGCCGGTCAGGATCAGCGGGTTGATTTCGGCCAGCGATGCGTCGGTTTCCCAGAATGCCTTGTACAGGCCTTGCAGGATCGCGCGTGCTTGCGGCAGCGAAGCGGCGGGCACGCCGATCTTCGTGGCGAGCTCGTCGGCTTCGGCGTCTTTCAGACCGGTCGACGGGTCGACGGCGATCTTGTGGATCAGCTCAGGCGTCTTTTCCGCGACTTCTTCGACGTCCATGCCGCCTTCGCTCGATGCCATCACGACGATCTTCTGCGAAACGCGATCGATCACCAGGCCGACATACAGTTCCTTCTTGATGTCAGCGCCTTCTTCGATCAGCAGACGATTCACCTTCTGGCCTTCCGGACCGGTCTGGTGCGTGACGAGCTGCATGCCGAGGATCTGGTTCGAGTATTCACGAACCTGTTCCAGCGACTTCGCGACTTTCACGCCGCCGCCCTTGCCACGGCCACCCGCGTGGATCTGAGCCTTCACGACCCATACCGGGCCGCCGAGCTCTTCCGCGGCCTTGACCGCATCATCCACCGAGAAGACCGGCTTGCCGCGCGGTACCGCGACGCCGAATTTCCGCAGGATTTCCTTACCCTGGTACTCGTGAATCTTCATGCGTGATTCCCTTCAGTCTGAGAGTTGGATTGAACATCGTTTCCGCTGCCGTCGTTCATGCCGGACGCGTTGCCGCCCTCACCTGTCTGGCGGGCTGCCCCGTCGCCTGACGATGCCGCGCGATCCGCTGTATACGGAGCGCGGCCATACCAGCGCGGATAAAACTGTTGCACCGCCTCGCCGTCGAAACGCAGCGCGTGGCAGCGTCCCAACTGGAATGGCGGTTTGTTGTTGGAATGCTCGTCTGTGCTGTCTTTGCTTCTGGCCTGCTCGGTCCCGGAACTCGCCGCTGCGCCCGGCGTGCCTTCATTGGTGTTCCACACGTCGCCGGCGAACGCCTGGATTGCAGCGGTCGGCAGGAACGCGCACAACTCGGTGAGATGCGTGCAGCCAGCCGTGCCGGCCAGCAAACGGGCAGCATCGCGACGGAAGTTGTTGAACAGATTGAGCCCGATGAGGGCACGGTAGGCGGGATTGCTGGCCTGGCACAACCCTGGATAGGGCACCCAGTCGGACGACGCTTCGGCGTCGACGACGTTGAGCTTGCGATCGATGGTGATGCGAAGCCAGAGTTCATGGATCGGCTGACCATTGGGCCGGACGCCCGACGCAAGCACCACATCGCGCGGTTTTTCGTCGGTCAAGCACGCTTCCACATCCCACAGGCCATCGGCTCGCTCATAGGCTTCCGCTCTGATTGCGCGACGATGGCGCAACTGACGGGATACTGGCGGGGAGAGCGGCATGCGGAAAGGAAAGGCCGGATTGGAAAACCCCCGAATTTTAGCATACTGGGTATTTGAGACAGGTCGGAATGCGCAGGGCCGCCCAGCGGGCCGGGGAGCGCGGTAGACGCTATCTCAAAGGGGGAACCGCACAGGTATCCAGCACGAGCCGTGCGCCAAACGGGATGGCGCAGCTAGTTACCGCCTCACTCCTCGTCGAACCCTTTGAGAATTTTGCCAATCGTAGCACCCGAGAAACCGCGCGATGCCAGAAAGCGCGCCTGCTTGGCTCGCTCGGCGGCGGTTTCGGGAAGCCGGTCGAATTTCTTCCGCCAGACGGCTTGAGCGCGCGCCAGTTCGGTTTCGCGCAGTTGCGCACTGGCTTCTTCAACCAGCGTTTGGTCCACCGCATGCTGCTTCAATTCGCCGACGATCCGGCTCGCGCCCAACCGTGACGAGCGCCGATGGATCAGGCTTTCAGCAAAACGCGAATCGGACAGCCAGTTTTCGGCTTCCAGCGAATCGAGCAAGGTGTCGAGCGAATCGGTTTCCTCGACGAACGGCTTCAGCTTGCGGGCCAGTTCGGAGCGACTGTATTCACGCCGGGACAAATAGCCGAGCGCACGTCCTTTTAGCGAACGGGCCGGGCGTTGGGATTTTTTTGCATCGTCCTGTTCCGGCTTCGCCTCGCCAGGCGTGCGGCGCGAGCGGGTATAGGTGGTTTCGGACGGGTCCGGTTCAGCCTGCGCAGAGGGATCAGACTGCGGCTGGCGACCTGCGGCGCGATCGTGCGCGTCGAACGATTCGAAAGGATCGGCTTCGCCGGCTGCGGCAAAGGGATCGGGATCTGATGCGTGTGAACGCCGAGGGGCAGCGTTGCCCGCAGGATCGCGCGGCGAACGTGAAGTGGAACGCCCGAAAGAGCTTCCAGAAGATTTGCCGAACGATGAATCGGATGAACGACTGAACGAACTACCGGATGAACTACTGGACGATTTTCCCGACGACCGCCCAAACGACCGGGTCGACCGGGAAGTCGATGAGGAGGAAGGTGACGGCGAAGAGGATGAAGATGAGGATGACGACGACTCGAACGAATCGTCGCCACCGTCACGCGGGCCGTTCACGTTGTGTCCAGCGTTGGACGGCGGCCGGCCCTTGCGTATCACGTGCTGGTTACTCTTCTTCGCCCGCGACTTCAGCGGCCGCGCCGGTCGCCACTTCCGCCATGGCATTCACGCCCAGCGATTCACGGATGCGGTTTTCGATCTCACGGGCGATGTCCGGATTTTCACGCAGGAATTCGCGCGCGTTGTCCTTACCCTGACCGATCCGTTCGCCGTTGTAGCTGTACCAGGCGCCGGCCTTGTCGACGATTTTTGCCTGCACGCCAAGGTCGATGACTTCGCCCTGACGGGAAATGCCCTCGCCGTACAGAATGTCGAAAATCGCTTCTCGGAACGGCGGCGCAACCTTGTTCTTCACCACCTTCACGCGCGTTTCGTTACCGATCACTTCGTCATTCTTCTTGATCGAACCGATCCGGCGAATGTCCAGGCGCACCGATGCGTAAAACTTCAGCGCGTTACCACCCGTGGTGGTTTCCGGGTTGCCGAACATCACACCGATCTTCATACGGATCTGGTTGATGAAGATCACGAGGCAGTTCGTGCGCTTGATCGTACCGGTAAGCTTGCGCAGCGCTTGCGACATCAGACGCGCTTGCAGACCCGGCAGCGAGTCGCCCATTTCGCCTTCGATTTCAGCCTTCGGCACGAGTGCCGCGACCGAGTCGATCACGATCATGTCGATCGAGCCCGAGCGCACCAGTGCGTCGGCAATTTCGAGCGCCTGTTCGCCGGTGTCCGGCTGCGAAACCAGCAGGTCGTTGACGTTCACGCCGAGCTTGCGCGCATACTGGATGTCCAGCGCGTGTTCCGCGTCGATAAACGCTGCCGTGCCGCCGAGCTTCTGCATTTCGGCGACGACTTGCAACGTCAGCGTGGTTTTACCGGACGATTCCGGGCCATAAATTTCGACCACACGGCCACGCGGCAAACCGCCGACGCCCAGCGCGATGTCGAGACCGAGCGATCCGGTTGAGACCACCTGGATGTCTTCGACCGCCTCACCTGCGCCGAGCCGCATGACCGACCCTTTGCCGAACTGCTTTTCGATCTGCGCGAGCGCGGCAGCGAGTGCCTTGCCCTTTTCAGCAGTCAGTCCAGCCGAGCCTTTCTTGCTTTCTTCCATGAATCGTCCTTTGCTATGATGAACGGCGTCTGAGGCAGATGTGCGGCCCACGTTTTCAAGATTCTTGAGGGACACCACACGAAACTCAGACACTGTATAAAAAAACAGTAGTTTTGGCAAGCGCGATTCTCATGCGAACGCGCATTTTTACCGTCGCACTGCCCAACTACCCACAATAATTTTCGGAGACCGCTGTGCGCCAGGGGGACACCCCACGGTGCCGGCTAGGCCAGGTTGGCACACCATGCGAATTCTGATTGCCGAAGACGACAGCATACTCGCGGACGGTCTGGTTCGATCACTCCGCCAATCGGCCTATGCCGTCGATCATGTGAAGAACGGCGTCGAGGCCGACACCGCGCTGTCGATGCAAACTTTCGACCTGCTGATCCTCGATCTGGGCCTGCCGCGCATGTCGGGGCTCGAGGTGCTGCGCCGCCTGCGCGCCCGCAACTCGACCGTGCCGGTGCTGATTCTCACGGCCGCGGACAGCGTCGACGAACGCGTCAAAGGCCTCGACCTCGGCGCCGACGATTACATGGCCAAACCCTTCGCGCTGAACGAACTCGAGGCGCGCGTACGCGCCTTGACCCGGCGCGGCGCGGGCGGCGGCCCGACGGTGGTGCGGCATGGTTCGCTGTCGTTCGATCAGGTCGGCCGGATTGCCTATGTCAACGAGCAGGTAATCGACCTGTCGGCGCGTGAACTCGGTTTGCTCGAAGTCCTGCTGCAAAGGATCGGCCGGCTGGTGTCGAAGGAACAGCTCGTCGACCATCTGTGCGAATGGGGTGAGGAAGTCAGCAATAACGCGATCGAAGTCTATGTGCACCGGCTGCGCAAGAAGATCGAGCCGAGCGGTGTGCGCATCATCACCGTGCGGGGCTTGGGGTACTGCCTCGAAAAAGCCGCCCAGCCCTCGAACGTGAACCCGAGCGCCAACACGCTCGCGCCGCACGCCGCCACCGAATCCGAGCCGCCCTCCTCGCCCTCCTCGCCCCCGTCGGCCGCGATGCCGGCGAGCCATCACTACAAATAGAAGACGCCTATGTCCGCACGCGCAGACCGCGCTACGGCGCACGCAGCGGACCTCGACGAGGCGCGCGACGAGCGCTACGCCAATCCGTTCGCCCCGCCCGACGAAACCGAAGCCGCCGCCGAAGCACGCCCGCGCTCGCTATTCGGTGAAATTCTGGACTGGATGCTGGCGCCGTTGCTGCTGCTCTGGCCGATGAGCCTTGCGGTCACCTACCTGGTCGCCAAGTCGATCGCCAACGGCCCATTCGACCGCGCGCTCGAAACCGACGCCTACGTGCTTGCCCGCCAGATCCATCCGATCAACGGCGTGGCGGAGCTGTCGCTGCCCGACTCCACCCGCGACTTTCTGCGCGCCGACAACGTCGACAGCGTGTTCTATCAGGTGCTCGGCACGCGTGGCGAACTGGTGGGCGGCGAGCGCGACATGCCGCTGCCGCACGAGGAAGACCGGCCGCCGCCGGGCCTCGTCGAATTCCGTGACGACGTGCTGCGCGGCAACGATATCCGTGTCGCCTATACGACCGTCGAGTTTCCGCAGACACCCGGCGCGCAGCCGGTGCTGGTGCAGGTCGCAGAGACGCTCGACAAACGCAGCCAGCTCGCCAACGACATTATCAAAGGCGTGATCCTGCCGCAGTTCGTGATCCTGCCGCTGGCGATCCTGCTGGTGTGGTTCGGCCTGTCGCGCGGACTCGCGCCGCTGCATGCCCTGCAGGCACATATTCGCGCGCGCCGCCCGGACGATCTGTCGCCGCTCGAAGCCCGCCGCGCGCCGCCGGAAATCGAGCCGCTGGTGACGTCGTTCAACGATCTGCTGACGCGCCTCGCACAGAACATGGAGTTACAGAAGCGCTTTATCGCCGACGCCGCGCATCAGATGAAAACGCCGCTTGCCGGTCTGCGTACCCA
>NZ_WOEY01000022.1 GCF_013177695.1 Paraburkholderia solitsugae
TGTCGACGTTGCCGCACTCCGGGCACGAGCGCGGAATACGCGATTCCCAGCCGCAGTGGTGGCAGCGCAGCGCGCGCTCGGGTTTGTGCAACACGACGTAGGCGCTGCAACGCGGACAACCGGCCACCCAGCCGCATGCATCGCAGGCGAGTTGCGGCGCGTAGCCGCGCCGGTTCAGGAACACGAGACTTTGCTCACCGCGCTCGAGCCGCGCCTTCAACGCCGCGATCAATGGCCCGGACAACCCCTCCACCGAGGCCCGCCCGCGCCGCCGCTCTTCTTCCAGATCGATCAGCCTGACGGTCGGCAGGACGGCCTCGGCGACAGCACGGCGCGACAAGGTGAGACGCGTATAGCGTCCCTGATCCGCCTGCCACCAGCTTTCCAGCGACGGCGTGGCCGAGCCGAGCACGACCGGTAAGCCGAGTTGTTTGGCGCGATAGATCGCCAGATCGCGCGCCGAATAGCGCAGGCCTTCCTGCTGCTTATAAGCCGGATCGTGTTCCTCGTCGACGACAATGACCGCCAGTTTCGGCAGCGAGGCGAGCACCGCCAACCGCGTGCCGAGCACAATGCGGGCGCGTCCGGTGTGCGCCGCGAACCAGTTGCGGCCGCGTTCGCCTTCCGCGAGGCCGCTGTGCAGCGTGACGATCGACGTGCCTTCGAGCGCGGCAAAGCGCGCTCGGAAGGCCGACTCGAACTGTGGTGTCAGATTGATTTCAGGCACGAGGACGAGTGCCTGCGCGTCGGGCTTCACCGCCAGAATCTC
>NZ_WOEY01000023.1 GCF_013177695.1 Paraburkholderia solitsugae
GATATACCTCGGTCTTGCCGCTGCCCGTCACGCCGTGCAGCAGGAACGGCGCGAAACCGTTCGCATCGCGGATCGCTTCGACTGCGCTCGCCTGTTCGTCGGTGAGGGTGGGCAGGGTGGGTGCGGGCGTATCCGGTGATGCGGGGGCGGCGAGCACCTCGGCGGCTTCGATCACCTCCAGCGCAACCCACCCTTCGGCTTGCCATGCCTCCAGGGTTGCGATGGCTTTGGGGTGGAGCGCGCGAGCGTCTGCAGCGATCAGAAATTCGGCCTCGGCCAAAGCCTGGGCAAGCTTGCGCAACGCGCTCGCGCGCGCAGGCAACGTTTCCGGCAACGCGGCGCGACCCGCCGCCGTCAGGCTATAACGCTCTTCCGGTGCGAACAGACGCGACCAGCGCGAGGCATCACGCAGGGCTTGCGGCAAAGCGGGCAGCGCCACTTCACCGAGGCCGCGTTGATAGTAGTCGGCGGCGAAGGCCGTCAGCGTCAGCCATTCGGCCGACACGGGCGGGCAGGCGGTGCAAACATGGCTGACCGCCCGCAGACGGTCAGCGGGCACGTCACTGTGAGTGGTCACTTCGCAGACGAGGCCCACCACATGACGCTTGCCGAACGGCACGCTCACCAGCATGCCCGGCGCGACACGCTCGGGCGTGTCGCAGCGGTAGTCGAACAAAGTCGGCAGCGGATGATCCAACGCGACGCGAACGAACACGTCACTCACGCGGCGGTGCGGATCAGGTAAAGGGATGCGGTGCGACGCAACGTCACAGTGCACATTGCGCAAACGGCGAACCCATCGAAGTTAAAGTAAAACTTCAATTTCCGCGCTAAGTTTTGGATTCGGCTGAACAATTGCAATCGGTCCGCGTGCCTGTGGATAACTTTGTTGAGAACTTCGTTCGGAAGGCCCGGGAACCGCGCCGCAGCGGCCTTCTGTGGGATTCCGCCCATTTTGTCGTGAAGCCGTGAAACCCTTGCCAGACAAGGCTTAGATCAAATGCGCCCGCAATGTGCAAGGGCCAGGGCACGACGAAAGCTTCTACCGCGCCGCAGCGTGATCAATGTGCATAAGTCAAGTCTTGACTTTCGCGGGACCGCCATCTGACGGCCCGTTGACTGCAAATATTCCCTTAGGGCGAGAGCCCAGTTCGCTGCACCGCAGCAAAAATGACAACGTTTACGGCGTCAGCTTGGTGCATGCGCACCGCTGCGAATCGCGCGGCTATGGCGATGTACTTCGTCCACGAGTTCGGCAACATTCTCCGGCGGCGTGAACTGCGAAATGCCGTGGCCGAGATTGAAAACGTGACCAGGATGATTGCCGAAGCTGTCGAGCACGGCGCGCGCTTCCATGCGGATCGAAGCCGGCGGCGCAAACAGCACCGAAGGATCGATATTGCCTTGCAGCGCCACCTTGCTACCCACGCGCTCGCGTGCCTTGCTCAGGTTCACAGTCCAGTCCAGACCGACCGCATCCACGCCGATGTCAGCGATCTCGTCGAGCCACAACCCACCGCCCTTCGTGAAGGTGATCACCGGCACCTTTTCGCCGTCGTGATCGCGTTTCAACTGGCTCACAACCTGCTGGATGTACTGCAACGAGAAGCGTTGGTAGACGCCGTCCGCGAGCGCCCCGCCCCACGTGTCGAAAATCATCACGGCTTGCGCGCCGGCTTCGATCTGCGCATTCAGGTACGCCGCAACCGACTTCGCGTTGACGTCGAGAATACGGTGCATCAGGTCCGGACGGGCGTACAACATCGATTTGACCGTGCGGAAGTCCGCAGAACCACCCCCTTCCACCATGTAACACGCCAGCGTCCATGGGCTGCCCGAAAACCCGATCAGCGGCACACGCTGGCGGCCTTGCGCGTCGGTGAGTGCGGTGCGGATTTCGCGCACTGCGTCGGTCACGTAACGCAGCGTGGCGTCGATATCCGGCACCGCGAGGCGTGCCACATCATCTTCCGTGCGTACCGGCCGGGCGAATTTCGGACCCTCGCCGGCAACGAATTCGAGACCCAGGCCCATTGCGTCCGGCACCGTCAGAATGTCGGAGAACAGGATCGCGGCGTCGAGCGGATAGCGCTCGAGCGGCTGTAGCGTGACTTCCGTTGCATACGCGGGGTTCTTCGCCAGACCGAGGAAACTGCCCGCGCGAGTCCGCGTGGCGTTGTATTCCGGCAGGTAGCGGCCAGCCTGCCGCATCAGCCAGATCGGCGTGTAGTCGGTCGGCTGGCGCAGCAGCGCGCGCAGGAAAGTGTCGTTCAGGAGTTTATGGGCCACGTTGCGTACGACTGAGGGCAAAGAGGCATTTTACCGGACCCGGCTCGCCGCATCGCGCTTGATGCGGGCAATAACTGTCGCGAACGTTGCTTGCGGCCGGCCTCCTTGCTGCCCCGTGCGGCGCCATGACTCAGCTGAACGGCCAATGTTCAAGCGTGAATTGCCGGGCTATCATCCGACGGCCTTACCAAACAATAACGCACCACCAAGGAGACTCGATGAACAAGGCAGCACTTGCACTGCTCGGCGTTCTAGCCGGTGTTTTGATGCACACGGGCGTGGCCCAGGCGCAGGCCAGCGCTACCGCCGCGGCGCCCTCGCGGCTCGATGAGATCCTCGCGCGCGGCACGCTGCGCGCCTGTACGACCGGCGACTACAAGCCGTACTCGTTTTACAAGGCAGACGGCCAGTTCGAAGGCATCGATATCGACATGGCCGAGTCGCTCGCCAAATCGCTCGGCGTGAAGGCGGAATTCGTCAAGACGTCGTGGCCGAACCTGATGAACGACTTCGTCGCGAAGTGCGATATCGGCGTGGGCGGTGTTTCGCCGACGCTCGAGCGCCAGAAGCACGCGTTTTTCACGCAGGCGTACATGATCGACGGCAAGACGCCGATCGTTCGGTGTGACGACGTCAACAAGTATCAGACGGTGGCGCAGATCGATCAGCCGGCGACCCGCGTGATCGTCAATCCGGGCGGCACCAACGAGCGTTTCGCCAAACAGTATTTCCCGCATGCGAACCTGACCGTCTATCCGGACAACGTGACGATCTTCAAACAGATCCTCGCCGGCAAGGCCGACGTGATGGTGACGGATGCGTCGGAGACCTTGTTGCAGCAAAAACTGAATCCGGGTCTTTGCTCGCTGCATCCGGACAAGCCGTTCCAGTACGGGGAGAAGGCCTGGCTGCTGCCACGCGGCGATGTGACATTCCAGCAATACGTCGACCAGTGGTTGCACCTTGCGCGAGCGACCGGCGAGTATCAGGCGATCTCGGACAAGTGGCTGAAGTAGAAGGGTTGTGGGGGGCGGCCGCGCGCTTCCCGCACGCGCGAAATATTGCGCCGCAGCACGGGCACTCAACAGCGAACCATGCTGCCCACTGACGCTGGGAGGCGCCTGTAACAGGGGCCATTCTTTCCAAAAAAGATGAACATGCAACCATTTCATGCGGAATCGACTGAACGGATTGCGCTGCACTATGCGTCGCGAATAGCATCAATCAGGCGTATGAAATTGCCTATCAGTCATCGGTAAAAATTACGTTTGAAACGTTAAAAATTGGAAATAAGTCCCGGCGCGCCTTGTCTGACGGGCGTTACAACCTGAAACACTTTGTTACCGCGCTCGTAGGTTAATTCGCCCACAATGCCCTCAACGGTTTCAACACGGATGTGGCTGGGTGCGTGGTGTGAGCGGATACGATGCACTTGCCGGTCGGCGTATGCCGAAGCCCTGTGAAGGGGCATCCCTGCTGGGGCCGTAGTCGACGCAGGGTCGTCGTCTCAGTTGGTTCCATCTTTGGTCTCCTCGCGCTAACCCCGTAGCGTGTGGTTTTTAGCGGGCTCCAGGCCCGCTTTTTTTTCGTCTGGTCAAACGTTTGCGAGCTTCCTGACGGGCTGATTTTGCGGCAGATCTAACCGCCAGGCTCGCCGCCTAAAGGGCTCATTCCAACGCAAACGGTTTTCCCCAACATGCCGGCCGGCGTCGCGCGAATTCACGTGCGGCGCCAATCCCGCATCGCCGTCAGGCCGTCTTGTCTTCCTTCACCTTCAACTCGCTGATCATCCGTTCGCGCATGACGAATTTCTGCACTTTGCCGGTCACCGTCATAGGCAGTTCGTCGACGAAGCGGATGTACTTCGGCACCTTGTAATGCGCGATCTGGCCCTGGCAGAACTGCTGGATTTCCTCGGCTGTGGCCTGCTCGCCTGAGCGCAATACGATCCACGCACACACTTCTTCGCCGTACTTCGCGTCGGGCACGCCAAACACCTGTACGCTCTGGATCTTCGGATGGCGGAACAGAAACTCTTCGATCTCCCGCGGGTAGATGTTTTCGCCACCCCGAATCAGCATGTCCTTCAGGCGGCCGACGATATTGCAGTAGCCTTCGGCGTCGAGCGTCGCCAGATCGCCGGTATGCATCCAGCCGTCGACGATGCTTTCCCGCGTCTTCGCTTCGTCACCCCAGTAGCCTTGCATCACCGAATAACCCTTGGTGCACAGTTCGCCCGTCTCGCCCACCGGCACGATCGCGCCGAGCGGATCGACGATCTTCACTTCCAGATGCGGCTGGATACGGCCGACCGTCGTGGTGCGCTTGTCGAGTGGGTCGGTGGTCGAACTCTGGAAGGACACCGGGCTCGTTTCCGTCATGCCGTAGGCGATGGTGATCTCGTTCAGATGCATCTTCGCGACGACCTTCTTCATCGTCTCGATCGGGCACGGCGAGCCGGCCATGATGCCGGTGCGCAGACGCGAGAAGTCATAGGTGGCGAAGGTCGGGTGATCGAGTTCGGCGATGAACATGGTCGGCACCCCGTGCAGCGCGGTGCACTGCTCTTCAGCGACGGCCGCGAGCGTCGCAGCCGGGTCAAAGCCCTCGCCCGGAAAGACCATATTCGCGCCGACGGATACGCACGCCAGCACCGCCAGCACCATGCCGAAGCAGTGATAGAGCGGGACAGGAATGCACAGGCCGTCCTGCTCCGTTAGACGCATCGCCATCGCGATATAGCGCGCGTTGTTGACGACGTTGCTGTGGGTCAGCGTGGCGCCCTTTGGATTGCCCGTCGTGCCGCTAGTGAACTGGATGTTGATCGGTTCGTGGCAAGACAGCGTCGCACCGATCGCATCGAGCTTCGCGACGTCGAGCGTTGCGCGGCCCTGCTCGATCACGTCGGAGAAGGTCAGCATGCCGGGCGTTTCGGTGTCGCACATACGGATCACGTAGCGCAGATCCGGCAGGCGAGCGGCGTGCAGATCGCCCGGCGTTTGCGTCGCCAATTCCGGCGCGAGCTCCTGCAGCATCTCGAGGTACATCGACGTCTTGAACCGCTCCGCCGCGATGATCGCCTTGCAGCCGACCTTGTTCAGCGCGTATTCGAGTTCCGCGAGCCGATAGGCCGGGTTGATGTTGACGAGCACGGCGCCGATGCGCGCGGTCGCGAACTGCGTGAGCAGCCATT
Organism: Paraburkholderia solitsugae; assembly: GCF_013177695.1. GTDB lineage: Bacteria > Pseudomonadota > Gammaproteobacteria > Burkholderiales > Burkholderiaceae > Paraburkholderia > Paraburkholderia solitsugae. Next base: position 5,483 of record NZ_WOEY01000023.1, read on the forward strand.
CCACCCGGTTCGGCGACCAGATGCCGACGCGGTCGCCCTTTCCGATGCCGAGTGCAAGGAGCCCGGACGCCAGCACGTCGACTTCTTCGGCGAACTCCTTCCATGTCCAGCGGATTCGTTGCTCACGAAACACCACGGCCGGGCGGTCGGGGAAGCGCGCTGCGGTGTCCCGCAAAAATTGCCCGAGCGGCGCTTCGCTCAACGGAATCTCGGTCGATCCGCGAACATACGACAGGTTGTCTTTGGGTTCGATGAGTGCGCCTTCGCCTGACATGTGCGTTGCCATGGTGTTGTCTCCGTGAGCGGAAGCTCGCCCAGTCTATTGAAATGAATTTGAAATCGATTGTGCCACCAGCAGATGTCGGGAGTGCATCAAGTCTTACCCGCAGCGCATTGACAGAGCGTCGCAGCGGCCGCGGCAAGCTGCATGGCACCCGCCGGTCGTCGCGGTTGCGTCTGCTCCTGCCACCTCGAACCCCGCCTGCAACCTGCGAGCTCCGAACAGCTCCGTACAACCCGCTACGAGCGAAAACCGAATTTCGCTTACCTTTCCGTAAACGTCAAGTAGAGGTCAAAAAAAAGCAGCCGCGAAGGCTGCTTTCTTTCTGATACGTGTTGCTTATTTCTGACCGCGCAGCTTGCGCAGACGCTGGATCGCAGCGAGCTGAGCCGTCGCATACGCCAATTCCGCTTGCGCGGTGGCGTATTCGAGGTTCGAACCCGTGTTTTGCAGCGCTTCTTCCGCACGCTTGCGTGCGTCTTCGGCCTTGGCTTCGTCGAGGTCCTTGCCGCGGATAGCGGTGTCGGCCAGAACCGTCACTGCACCCGGTTGGACTTCGAGAATGCCGCCGGCGACGAACACAAACTCTTCTTCGCCGTTTTCAATTTCGATGCGCACCGCACCCGGACGAATCCGCGTGATGAGCGGCGTGTGGCCCGGCAGAATGCCGAGTTCACCTGCTTCGCCCGGCAGCGCGACGAACTTCGCCTGGCCCGAGAAGATCTGCTCTTCCGCGCTGACGACGTCTACTTTAATGGTTGCCATATCGACTCCTGTGTCGACCAGAGTTAGCGCTTTAGCGCTTACTCTGGTCCCATGCAAAGCGCGACGAGAGTTGGCGCTTTAGCGCTTACTCTCGTCCCATGCAAGGCTGGGTTGAGCGTAGTAAGAGGCGCCGGCTTTGCGTTCCGACACCGTTAGGTATCGATACGCGCGAGGCCGGCGCCCGCTTCGTTACACCCGACCTTTACTGGATCTTCTTGGCCTTTTCGAAGGCTTCGTCGATCGTGCCGACCATGTAGAACGCTTGTTCCGGCAGGTGGTCGCACTCGCCTTCAACGATCATCTTGAAGCCACGAATCGTTTCCTTCAGCGGCACGTACTTGCCCGGCGAGCCCGTGAACACTTCAGCGACGTGGAACGGCTGCGACAGGAAACGCTGGATCTTACGAGCGCGCGCCACGGCGAGCTTGTCTTCCGGCGCCAGTTCGTCCATACCCAGAATCGCGATAATGTCGCGCAGTTCCTTGTAGCGCTGCAGCGTTTGCTGCACGCCACGCGTGATTGCGTAGTGCTCTTCGCCGATCACGTTCGGGTCGATCTGACGCGAGGTCGAATCGAGCGGGTCCACTGCCGGGTAGATACCCAGCGAAGCGATGTCACGCGACAACACGACGGTTGCGTCCAGGTGGCCGAAAGTCGTAGCCGGCGACGGGTCGGTCAAGTCATCCGCAGGGACGTACACGGCCTGAACCGACGTGATCGAGCCGGTCTTGGTCGACGTAATACGCTCTTGCAGCTTACCCATTTCTTCAGCCAGCGTCGGCTGATAGCCCACTGCCGACGGCATACGGCCGAGCAGTGCCGACACTTCCGTACCTGCCAGCGTGAAACGGTAGATGTTGTCGACGAAGAACAGCACGTCGAGCCCTTCGTCACGGAAGTGCTCAGCCATCGTCAGACCGGTCAGCGCGACGCGCAGACGGTTGCCCGGCGGCTCGTTCATCTGGCCGTACACCAGCGCGACCTTGTCGAGAACGTTCGAGTCCTTCATTTCGTGATAGAAGTCGTTCCCTTCGCGGGTACGCTCGCCAACACCGGCGAACACGGAGTACCCACCGTGTTCCTTCGCGATGTTGTTGATCAGTTCCATCATGTTCACGGTCTTGCCCACACCGGCGCCACCGAACAGGCCAACCTTACCGCCCTTGGCGAACGGGCAGATCAGGTCGATAACCTTGATGCCGGTTTCGAGCAGTTCCGTCGACGGCGACAGTTCGTCGAACGCCGGAGCCTTCTGGTGAATACCGCGAACCACGTCCGAGTTGATCGGGCCGGCTTCGTCGATCGGGCGACCCAGCACATCCATGATCCGGCCGAGGGTCGGCTTGCCAACCGGCACGCTGATCGGCTTACCGGTGTTCTTCACCGTCGTACCGCGGCGCAGACCGTCCGAGGCACCCAGACAGATGGTACGGACAACGCCGTCGCCCAGCTGCTGCTGGACTTCGAGGGTCAGTTCCGAACCTTCGAGAATGAGCGCGTCGTAAATCTTCGGCATGTCCGAACGCGGGAATTCCACGTCGATCACCGCGCCGATGCACTGTACGATCTTGCCTTCTACCAAAGCAGTAGTACTCATCGCTTTTCCTTTAGATACTCAATTCTTCACTCGCGCAAAGGCGCAGTTTCGATGGGGTGCGCCACGAAGGCGCACACGAAGCGGCGTGCCTGACCGTTAGGGTCAGACTGCCGCTGCGCCACCGACGATTTCCGACAGTTCTTTCGTGATCGCGGCCTGACGGCTCTTGTTGTACACGAGCTGCAGTTCGTTGATGACCGTCTTCGCGTTGTCCGAAGCGGCCTTCATTGCGACCATTCGTGCCGACTGCTCCGATGCCATGTTTTCCGCGACGGCCTGATAGACCAGCGCTTCGACATAACGCACCAGCAGTTCGTCCACCACTGCCTGTGCGTCCGGCTCGTAGATGTAGTCCCACTGCGTGCTCGGCGTCGTGCCGTCTGCGTCCTTGCGCTCGAACTGGTCTGCCGACAGCGGCAGCAGTTGCTCGATCACCGGCTCCTGCTTCATCGTGTTGACGAAGCGCGTGTACGCGAGGTACACCGCCGAAACCTTGCCTTCCGAGTACAGGTCGAGCTGCACCTTCACCGCGCCGATCAGCTTTTCCAGATGCGGCGTGTCGCCCAGATGCACGACATTCGACACCACCTTGGCGCGCAGACGGTTCAGGAAACCCAGACCCTTGGTGCCGATCGCAGTTGCTTCGATCGTTTTGCCCTGAGCTTCCAGTTCCTTGAACTTCTGCACCGACGCACGCAGCACGTTGGTGTTCATACCACCGCACAAACCTTTATCGGTCGTGACGAGGATGATGCCGGCCGTTTTCGCGCCTTCGTTCGACACCATGAACGGGTGACGATACTCCGGGTTCGCACGGCTCATGTGCGCAGCGATATCGCGGACCTTGTCGGCATACGGGCGAGCAGCGCGCATGCGCTCCTGAGCGCGGCGCATCTTCGATGCGGCCACCATCTCCATCGCTTTCGTGATCTTGCGCGTGTTTTGCACGCTCTTGATCTTGCCGCGAATTTCCTTCATTCCAGCCATTGCTTGCTCCTTGATCGAAGCAGCGCGGGTTCAGTTGCCTGCGGCCCGCGCCGCTTCAAGGTCCGTTTATGCCTTGCGGATCACTCGCGGATCAATAAGCGCCGGACTTCTTGAAGTCTTTGAGAGCCGTATGCAGCAGGGCTTCGTCGTCCTTCGAGAGTTCCTTGGTATCTTCGATGCGCTTGACCAGGTCAGCGTGCTTCGACTTCAGGTAATCACGCAGGCCCTTTTCGAACGGCAGCACTTGCGCGACTTCCAGATCGTCGAGGTAGCCATTGTTCGCAGCGAACAGCGCAACCGCCAGTTCCCACACTTGCAGCGGCTGATACTGCGGCTGCTTCAGCAGTTCCGTCACGCGGCGGCCGCGCTCCAGTTGCTTGCGGGTGGCTTCGTCGAGGTCCGATGCGAACTGCGCGAACGCTGCGAGCTCACGGTACTGTGCCAGGTCGGTACGGATACCGCCCGACAGCTTCTTCACAACCTTGGTTTGAGCCGCACCACCGACGCGCGACACCGACACGCCGGCGTTAATTGCCGGGCGGATACCTGCGTTGAAGAGGTCGGTTTCCAGGAAGATCTGGCCGTCGGTAATCGAGATCACGTTCGTCGGAACGAATGCGGTCACGTCGCCTGCTTGCGTTTCAATGACCGGCAGTGCCGTCAGCGAACCGCTCTTGCCCTTCACTTCGCCGTTCGTGAACTTCTCGACGTACTCTTCCGAGACGCGAGCAGCACGTTCCAGCAAACGCGAGTGCAGATAGAACACGTCACCCGGGTAAGCTTCGCGGCCCGGCGGGCGGCGCAGCAGCAGCGAGATCTGACGGTATGCCCAAGCTTGCTTGGTCAAATCGTCATACACGATCAGCGCGTCTTGACCGCGGTCGCGGAAGTATTCGCCCATCGTGCAGCCGGCGTACGGTGCGAGGTATTGCATCGCGGCCGATTCCGAAGCCGAAGCGGCCACGACGATCGTGTATTCCAGGGCGCCCGTTTCTTCCAGCTTGCGCACCACGTTCATGATCGACGAAGCCTTCTGGCCGATCGCGACGTAGATACAGAAGAGGTTCTTGCCCTTCTGGTTGATGATCGTGTCGACTGCGACGGCGGTCTTGCCGCACTGGCGGTCGCCAATGATCAGCTCACGCTGGCCACGGCCAACCGGCACCATCGCGTCGATCGACTTCAGACCGGTTTGGACCGGTTCCGAAACCGACTTACGCCAGATCACGCCCGGAGCAATCTTTTCGATTGCGTCGGTTTTCTTTGCGTTGATCGGGCCCTTGCCGTCGATCGGGTTGCCGAGTGCATCGACCACGCGGCCGAGCAATTCCGGACCCACCGGCACTTCGAGAATGCGGCCCGTCGTCTTGACGATGTCGCCTTCCGAAATGTGTTCGTACTCACCCAAAATCACGGCGCCGACCGAGTCGCGCTCGAGGTTCAGTGCGAGACCGAAGGTGTTGCCCGGGAATTCGAGCATTTCGCCCTGCATCACTTCCGACAGGCCGTGGATACGCACGATACCGTCGGTCACGGAGATCACGGTGCCCTGGTTGCGAACGTCTGCGCTCGCTTCAAGGCCCTGGATCCGGCTCTTGATCAGCTCGCTGATCTCAGAGGGATTGAGTTGCATTATTCGCTCCTGATAGTCAATTCTGTTGCGTGCCAGCCGCTTCAGCGCTTTCGGCGCTTCAGGCCGTCAGAGCCGTCTGCATGCTGGCAAGCCGCGCGCGGACCGAGGTATCGAGCACTTCGTCGCCGACCGTCACGCGCACGCCGCCGATCAGCGACGAGTCGACTTCGACCGTCGGCTTCAGCTTGCGCTTGAATTTGCGTTCGAGACTTGCGACGAGGTCGTTCAACTGCGCGCCTTCGAGCGGGAATGCGCTGACGATCAGCACATCTGCCGCCCCTTCGCGGGCGTTCTTCAACTCTTCGAACTGCACAGCGATTTCCGGCAGCAATTGCAGGCGATGGTTATCGACCAGCATTTGCACCAGATTCTTCGCTTGCGCGTCGTCCTTGAGCGGCGACTTGACCGCGGACAGCAGCAGATCGCTGACCTGTGCGCGGCTCACTTTCGGGCTCGAGGCGATCGACAGCACTTCGGGCAGACGCGCAACCTGTGCCAGCTCCTGCACGAGCGTGGACCAGGCGGCGATGTCACCAGCTTCGGCCACGCCAAACAGCGCTTCTGCGTACGGACGGGCGATGGTTGCAAGTTCGGCCATGATCAGAGCTCGGCTTTCAGTTGATTCAGCAGGTCAGCGTGAGCTGCCTGGTCGACTTCGCGCTTCAGGATCTGTTCAGCGCCCTTCACGGCGAGTGCAGCAACTTCGCCGCGCAGCGTTTCGCGCGCCTTCACGACTTGCTGGTCCGCGTCGGCCTTCGCTTGCGCGATGATGCGAGCGGCTTCAGCTTGTGCTTGAGCCTTGATTTCGTCAGCGACTGTCACAGCGCGCTTTTCGGCGTCAGCAATACGTTGCTGGCCGTCATTGCGTGCCTGAGCGAGTTCCTGGTCGACGCGCTTGTGGGCGGCTTCGAGTTCCGCCTTGCCCTTTTCAGCAGCCGACAAACCGTCAGCGATCTTCTTCGAGCGCTCGTCGAGGGCGTTGATCAACGGCGGCCACACGAACTTCATCGTGAACCACGCGAGGATCAGGAACACGACCATTTGCGCAAACAGGGTTGCGTTGAGATTCACGGTGTTTCCTTAAACGTTGCTAGTTCGGAAAGTGAAACGGCAAGGCGCTCATCGATTCTGTATTCGATCAGCGCCCAAGTGCCCGTTCCGCCCTGCGCCTTTACCAGTTATAGCTCAGGCGCAAACTTCCGAGGAACCTCAGCCTGCCAGCTTCGACAGCAGCGGGTTCGCGAACGCGAACAGCATTGCCACACCAACGCCAATCAGAAACGCCGCATCGATCAGACCAGCCAGCAGGAACATCTTGGTTTGCAGCGGGTTCATCAGTTCCGGCTGACGAGCACATGCTTCGATGTACTTGCCACCCATCAGGCCGATACCGATACAGGCGCCGATTGCACCCAGGCCGATGATGATGCCGATACCGATGGCGGTCAGACCCTGGATGTTGGCGATGAAAGCTTGCATGATCACTCCTTTGTGAAAAGTCTTTTAGAACTGGTTGGAACTGGGATTTAATAAAACAAAGCTAAAAACAATTCGTCGTTCGACACGCCATGATTAGTGGCTGTCGTGTGCCTGTCCGATGTACACCAGCGTCAGCATCATGAAAATGAATGCCTGCAGCAGAACGATCAGGATGTGGAAGATCGCCCAGACCGTGCCTGCGATGACGTGGCCGATAAAGCCGAGCACCGACGCGTCCGCGCCGAAACCCCACATGCTGCCGAGCAGGGCAATCAGCAGGAACAACAGCTCGCCCGCGTACATGTTGCCGAACAGCCGCATGCCGAGCGAAACCGTCTTTGCGACGAACTCGATGATGTTCAATGCAAGGTTCGGGATCCACAGCAGCGGATGCGCGCCGAACGGGGCCGACAGCAGTTCATGCACGAAGCCGCCTACGCCCTTGATCTTGAAGTTGTAGTAAATCATCAGCGCGAACACGCCGAGTGCGATACCGAGCGTACCGTTCAGGTCGGCCGTTGGCACGATGCGATGATGGGGGATAACTTGCGACAGACCCAGCCAGCCGATCACGCGGCCCGGCAGGTCGACGGGGATAAAGTCGAGCGAGTTCATCAAGGCGACCCAGACGAACACTGTCAGTGCCAGCGGGGCGATGAAGGTGCGCGAGCCGTGGATCATCGACTTCGATTGATCTTCGACCATCTCGACCAGCATTTCGATGGCGCACTGGAAACGACCCGGTACGCCGGACGTCGCCTTGCGGGCCGCCAGATGCAGGATGGCGATCGTGGCCAGACCACAAACGATCGACCAGAAAAGGGTGTCCAGATTCCACACGTGAATGTCGAAAATCGACGTCTGGTGCGCGGTGGAAAAGTTCTGCAAGTGGTGCGCGATGTACTCGGACGGATCCAGAGCGCGCGTGCCTTCGCTAGCTGCCATATCGTTAATGCCACCCAAATTGTCGAAAATCGTCTCGGGCCGTTCCCGCCGCAATACTGTATTGCGGGAACACGCCGGGTGCGGATCATGTCAAATCCGCACTCCTGATGCCGGCGCTGCGCGCCAGCCTGAATTTTGTGTTGCTACTCTTGTGCCACCACTTTCCGCTACAACCTTAGCGCCACGCCAAGGCGATCCAGTATGTCTTGAGCGCGATGAGGTAGGTCACGAGCAGCGGCACCCAGCATACGTCGTGATACCAGAAGGCGATGACTACAAACATCGCGATCGTTGTCCCCATCTTGAGCGCTTCGCCGATCATCCAGCTCATCGCTGTTTTGGCGCCGCTCAGCGTTCTAAGACGTGCCGCGAACAGCGCGCTCGGCACCCAGCAGATCGCTCCCCCCAGGAACGCGGACAGCGCAGCAGCGCCCGGCGGCTTGTAGAACAGCCACCACACCAGCGTCGCACCCAGGGACAAAACCATTTGCGCCGCCACGACCTTGAAAGGCGTGACGCGCGATGGACGACTCACATTCGGGCCAAACAGCTTTTCAGCCTCGACCCGGGTGAGCGGAACGATATTGTTATCTTGTTGCTCGACATCCCACGCATCGTCAGTTGTAACGTGCTGACCGGTGGACGCATCGGAAACGGTGCGTTCAGCGCGGTGGTCGTCACGCCCATTTTTCGGCGCTTGATTCGACGTTTTGACCGCCATCGCAGTATTCCGAAAGTCTTGTTCCAGCCCGCGTGCTTACGCTGCGCTTACGGGGTTGCCGTGCAATTAAATCCGGGCGATTGTAAGCGATAGTTGCAGGCAATTCAAGACTTTAGGCCGTTCAATAACCAGCGTGAAAACGGTCTCCACCATGCGGGAACGCGATCTCGGCCGCCCCATACACGGCAAATGTAAGGCGGTCGGGGGATGGCAAAACATGCGCAATGAATCGAAGGGGTTGAAGTGCGCGGATACATCGTTTCGACGCTGAGACGGACGTGTCAAAAATGCAACAGACGACATTTTTTGCCAGCTTTGGTGGACATGCAGGACGGCACCGGGTATTCGCGAGACGGCGACTGTCGGCCGCACCATCCCATGGCGGCCCAGCAACGCAGGACGCAGCCCTTTGCATCGGATGATCGACGCCGCGAGCAGTCATGCGCCTGCTACTTCATGTCGATGGCCGCCCTGCACCAAACCCGGCCCATCCACGCGTCGGTGCACAACACTCGTTGCCAGATCCAAACACGCGAAAGGACGGGGTATGGGGCACTGGGCGCAGCGGCAAGACCCACCTGCAAGCGACCTCGCCTGCGCGGCCAACTCAAATCGCCGACCAACCCGGCTATATCCGCGGCACCGTAAAAATATCAGCGCCGGCTGATACATCGGAATCCTGATTATTAAACGCGTAAAATAATTAGGAATCCAACTGACGTCCACGTGGGCTATCGATCAATCAGGGAGATCGTCAAACGAACCAGGCTTGCAGCAGATACAACCGCTGCGCCACCACCGCTGCCGAAAACACACCAAACAGCTTGCGGGCGGGAGCGAGACCCCGCCAGGCCGCAAGCATGTTCAACCCGCCATGATCAGACGGTGGCGTTACCACGTAACCGGACAAGAATGCCTTCCAGCGCATCCAGATCGCCGAAGTCCACCAGCACCTGGCCACGGCCGCGTCGGCCAAGCTTGATCTTTACGGTTGCGGAGAGCAGATCGGACAACTCCTCCTCGAGCCGTCGCGTGTCGCGGCCACCGTCCTGACTCGCCCGCGCCTTTACTGTGGGCACAGCCTTGGTGGTCGCCGTCACCAGCTTTTCGGTCTCGCGTACCGACATGCGCTTGTTGACGACCTGGTTGGCCAGCGTGATCTGCGTCGCAGCGTCGACCGCCAGTAGCGCGCGAGCATGCCCCATGTCGAGGTCGCCAGCCAGCAACATCGTCTGCACCGGCGTCGCCAGGTTGAGCAAACGCAGCAGATTCGATACGGCGCTGCGCGAGCGGCCTACCGATTCAGCTGCCTGCTCGTGCGTGAAATTGAACTCGTCGAGCAAGCGCTGAATGCCCTGCGCTTCTTCCAGCGGATTCAGATCTTCGCGCTGGATATTCTCGATCAACGCCATCGCGGCGGCGGCCTGGTCCGGCACGTCCCTCACCAGCACGGGCACCTCGTCGAGACCGGCAATGCGTGCCGCTCGGAAGCGCCGCTCGCCGGCAATGATCTCGTACTTATCCGCCGAAACCGGCCGCACGAGGATCGGTTGCATCAGCCCCTGGGCACGGATGCTGGCCGCCAATTCCTGCAACGCACCTTCGTCCATGCGCGTGCGCGGCTGGTACTTGCCGGCCTGCAGCTTGCTGAGCGGCAGCACGTGCGGCGCACCCTCGATCACCGCCGCATCGGTTATGTCCGCACTGCCACCAAGTAGTGCTTCCAGGCCGCGGCCCAACCCTTTTTTTCTTGCTACTGCGTTCATCGTGCTTCCTCGATCCGCTTAGGACGCCTGGGGCGCGTCATTCAACGCGCGCACCCGCTCAATCATCTCTGCACCGAACTGCACATACGCCTGCGCACCGCGCGATGCCTTATCGAACACAACGCCCGGCAACCCATAGCTAGGCGCCTCGGCAAGACGCACGTTGCGCGGGATCACCACGTCGAACACCTTGTCCCCAAAATGCTCTTTGAGCTGATCTGAAACTTGCTGTTGCAAGGTGATGCGCGGATCGAACATCACGCGCAGCAGGCCGATCACCTTCAGGTCGCGATTCAGGTTCGCGTGCACCTGCTTGATCGTGTTGACCAGGTCGGACAGCCCCTCGAGCGCGAAGTACTCGCACTGCATCGGAATCACCACGCCATGCGCGGCGCACAAGCCGTTGAGCGTCAGCAGTGACAACGCCGGCGGGCAGTCGATCAGTACGAATTCGTATTCGCTTTCGACCGCCGCCAACGCGATCTTCATTTGGCGCTCACGGTTCTGTACGCTGACCAGTTCGACCTCCGCACCCGCGAGTTCACGGTTCGCGGGCAACACGTCGTAACCGACGGCTTCCGGACGCACCCGCGCATCCGCCACCGACACGCCATCGACGAGCACTTCGTAGACGGTGTTCGTGCATGCGGCCTTGTCGACACCGCTGCCCATCGTGGCGTTGCCCTGCGGGTCCAGATCGATGAGAAGGACTCGCTGTCCCTGCGCTGCCAAGCTCGCGGCCAGATTGACCGCCGTCGTCGTCTTGCCGACGCCGCCCTTCTGGTTCGCAACGCAGAAGATTTTTGCCATCGTTGGTGTGTCCCTTTTGCTGCTTGAATAAAGTAGAAAGCGATTCTGGTATGCGGTGCTTGCCTAGGACCTGCCGGTGGTGGCCGTCAGTTTTCGGCGTCCACCAGAACCTTGATCAAATGCCGCTCCGCATCGAGCGACGGCACGTTCAGCCGAATGATCTGTTCCACGTGGGCGCCCGCTGGCAGGCGCTCAATCTCGCCATCCGGACGCACACCTTTCATTGCCCAGATCGCACCCTGCTCCGCAACCAGATGACGGGCCAGTGTAACGAAATCTGCGAGCTCTGCGAATGCGCGCGACACGATTACGTCGAACTTTGCCGGTACTTCGGCGCCCGGCTGCAACGTCTCGACGCGGCCCGTGACGACTGAGAGATTAGCAAGGCCGAGCTCGGCTTTGGCCTGAGCCTGAAAAGCCGTTTTCTTGTGAACGATGTCGTTCACGGTGACGGTCCAGTCGGGCAGCACGATAGCCAGCACGATACCGGGCAAGCCGCCGCCTGAACCCACGTCCAGCACAGAGGACGCGCCGCGCGTAGCGAGATGCGGCACGATCGAAAGTGAATCCAGGATGTGCTGGATAAGCATCTGCCGGGGATCGCGGATCGCCGTCAGGTTATAGACGGCATTCCATTTGGACAGCAACGCCACGTAGTCGAGCAGTTTGCCGAGTTGTGCATCGCTTAAATCGAGGCCGAGTTCGTGGACGCCGTCCGCCAACAACGGCGCCAATGCCTCGCTATCCCTTCCCTTCTGACTCACCGTCATTGCGCCACCGGCGTGCTGTCGGTGCCGGGTTCGGCGGTTTTCGTCGAACGGCGCCCCAAGCCACGCTTCAGGTGGACCATCAGCAACGAGATCGCCGCCGGGGTGATGCCGGAGATACGCGACGCCTGGCCGATGGTCTCGGGGCGGAATTGCGTCAGTTTCTGACGCGCCTCGAACGACAGCCCTCTTACCTCTGCGTAATCCAAACCTTCCGGCAGACGCGTACTTTCGTGCGATTCATTCCGCTCAATCTCATCGGCCTGGCGGTCGATATAACCCTGGTACTTGATGCCGATCTCGATCTGCTCCTTGATCTGGGCGAGCAGAACATCGTCTTCGGCCAACGTTTCGGGTGCAGCACAGGCACCCGCGCGCAAACCGCAGACGCCGTCGTATGTCACGCCAGGACGGCGAAGCAGATCGGCCAAACTGTATTCGTGGTCAATCGGCTTGCCGAGCAATGCAGTCGCTTCTTCTGCCGGTAACGTCTTAGGATTGACCCATGTCGTACGAAGGCGCTCTGTTTCACGTGAAACAGCCTCGCGCTTGCGGCTGAACGCGTCCCACCGGACGTCGTCAACCACGCCGAGTTCGCGGCCGATCTCCGTCAGCCGCATATCGGCGTTATCTTCGCGCAGGCTCAGGCGGTATTCGGCACGGCTCGTGAACATACGATACGGCTCGGACACTCCACGCGTGACCAGATCGTCGACCAGAACACCCAGGTACGCCTGATCGCGGCGCGGGCACCATGCGTCCTTGCCCTGTACGTGCAAGCCGGCGTTAATCCCCGCCAGCAAGCCTTGCGCAGCCGCTTCTTCGTAGCCGGTGGTACCGTTGATCTGGCCCGCAAAGAACAGCCCGTTGATCACCTTGGTTTCCAGCGATGCCTTCAGTCCACGCGGATCGAAGTAGTCGTATTCGATCGCGTAGCCCGGTCGCAGAATGTGCGCATGCTCCAAACCACGCATCGAACGCACGAGTTCGAGCTGCACATCGAACGGCAGGCTGGTTGAAATCCCATTGGGATAGAACTCATTGGTCGTCAACCCTTCCGGTTCGAGGAAGATCTGATGCGATTCCTTCGACGCGAAGCGGTGAATCTTGTCTTCGATCGACGGGCAATACCGCGGCCCCACCCCTTCGATCACGCCCGTGTACATCGGCGAACGGTCGAGACCACCGCGGATAATGTCGTGCGTGCGCTCATTCGTATGCGTGACCCAGCACGGCACTTGCCGCGGATGCTGCTCCACCCGGCCGAGAAACGAGAAAACCGGCACCGGGTCCAGATCGCCCGGCTGCTCTTCAAGCTTCGAAAAGTCGATCGTCCGACCGTCGATGCGCGGCGGCGTCCCAGTCTTGAGGCGGCCCTGCGGCAGCTTCAATTCCTTGAGGCGGGCAGACAGCGACACCGCTGCCGGATCGCCTGCACGGCCACCGGTGTAGTTGTTCAAACCCACGTGAATCTTGCCGTCGAGGAACGTCCCGGCCGTCAGCACCACAGCGCGCGAGCGGAAACGAATCCCCACCTGCGTCACCGCGCCGACGACGCGGTCGCCTTCCACGATCAGATCGTCGACCGCCTGCTGGAATAGCCACAGGTTCGGCTGATTCTCCAGCCGATGCCGGATCGCCTGCTTATATAGCAGACGGTCCGCCTGCGCGCGCGTCGCACGAACGGCAGGCCCCTTCGACGAATTGAGGATGCGGAACTGAATCCCGCCCTCGTCCGTCGCAGCCGCCATCGCACCGCCAAGCGCATCGACTTCCTTCACCAGATGGCCCTTGCCAATACCGCCGATGGACGGATTGCAGCTCATCTGACCGAGGGTTTCGATGTTATGCGTCAGCAGGAGCGTGGTATTGCCCATGCGTGCCGAAGCCAAAGCGGCTTCGGTGCCGGCATGACCGCCGCCAACGACGATTACGTCAAATTCTGTGGGAAAAAGCATCGCGGATCTCACGCCAGATCGTCGCGTGAGCCTTTCTAAGGAAAATGTATGGGCGAATTATAACGGGTTCGGTTTAGGCCCGAATTTCGGCCGAATGGCCAGGCAACAAAAAAGCGGTGTGTTTCACGTGAAACACACCGCTTTGAACGGCAGTGACCTGAACGAAACTGGAGAACTAAGCCACTTTTTTGGCCAGCCCCAGATACGTTTCAATCACGCGCGGATTCTGCGCCAGATCAGCCGCGGGTCCTTCCAGCGCCAGTTCACCGGTTTCAAGCACGTAGCCGTAGTCGGAGATCTGCAGCGCAGCGCGTGCGTTCTGCTCGATCAGCAGCGTCGCGACGCCGGTCTGCCGCAGCGCGCTAATGATATGAAAAATTTCCTTCACGATCAGCGGCGCGAGACCGAGGCTCGGTTCGTCGAGCATGAGCAGATCGGGTTTGCCCATCAAGGCACGCCCGACCGCGAGCATCTGCCGTTCGCCACCGGATAGCGTCCCGGCCGCCTGTTTCCGGCGCTCCTTCAAGCGAGGAAAGAGCGTAAAGACCGGCTCGAGTTGATCGAGAAAGTTGCGCTCCCCTGCCCGCTTGCGCCGATAAGCGCCGAGGACCAGATTGTCCTCAACGGTCATCGACGCGAACAATTCGCGCTTCTCCGGCACCAGGCACATACCGCGCGCGACGCGCTTTTCAACCGGCACCGCGCTGACGTCTTCACCTTGATACAGGACCTCGCCTTTCGCATGGCCAGTAGTCGGCAACGCGCCCATGATCGCGTTCAGCAACGTCGACTTGCCCGCGCCATTCGGACCAATCACCGAGACGATCTGTCCGGGCCGCACTTTGATTGCCGCGCCGTGGAGCGCTTCGACCTTGCCATAGCGGACCGACAAACCGTTCACGTCGAGAATTGAACCTGCCGCATTCATCGTGTTCTCCATCACTCCACCCCGCCCAGATACGCTTCGAGCACAGCCGGATCTTGCTGGACATCCTGCGGCAAGCCTTCCGCGATCCGCGTGCCGAATTCCATCACCACCAGACGATCGGTGAGATTCATCACGAAATCCATATCGTGCTCGACCAGCAGCACGCTCATGCCTTCGGCTTTGAGGCGGCGCAGCAAGTCCGCCAACTGCAATTTTTCCTGATACCGCAGGCCGGCGGCAGGTTCGTCCAGTAGCAGCAGGGTCGGGTCGCAGCACAGCGCGCGGGCGATTTCGAGAATTCGCTGCTGCCCCAGCGCCAGGCTACCCGCCTCGTCGTACATATGCTGCTCAAGCCCGACGCGACGAATCTGGCGAGCCGCTTCGGCCATCAAGCGCGCTTCTTCCGCACCGTTCAGGCGCGCAACACTGCGCCACACGCCGGCCTGGCCACGCAGATGCGCGCCGATCGCAACGTTCTCCAGCACCGTCATCCCCGGTAGCAGTTTGACGTGCTGGAAGGTCCGGCCAATGCCGCGCTTGACGATTTCACGCGAACTCAGCGAATCGATACGCTCGCCGCGAAACGTGATTTCGCCACTCGTCGCTTGCAACACGCCCGTGACCAGATTGAAGGTAGTCGACTTGCCGGCGCCGTTCGGGCCGATCAAGCCGATGATCTGCCCTGCTTTCACCTCAAAGCTGACATCGTTCACCGCGACCAGTCCGCCGAACTGCTTGCGTGCCTTATTCACCGTCAACAGGTTCTCGCCCGCAGTGGGCTTGCTGCGTTGCGGCAACGGCTCCGCGTGATCCGACACATGGGCCCGCGGCCCCTTCGGGAAAAACCGTGCGACAAACGGCCAGACACCTTGGCGGGCATATTGCAGCAACAGCACCATCAGGATGCCGAACACGATCACTTCGAAGTTACCGTTTTCTCCAAGCAGCTTCGGCAGCAGCGTTTGCAGATAGTCCTGCAAGATGGTCAGGATCGCGGCACCGAGCACGGCGCCCCAGACGTGCGACACGCCACCCACCACCGCCATGAACAGAAACTCGATGCCGTGGTTCAGACCAAACGGCGTCGGATTCACCGCGCGTTGCAGGTGCGCGTAAAGGAACCCTGAAATCGACGCCAACACTGCGGCATAGACAAAGATCACCACGCGCATCCACGCTGTGTTGACGCCCATCGCTTCGGCCATCATGCCGCCGCCGCGCAATGCGCGGATCGCCCGCCCCGGCCGGCTATTAAGCAGATTTTGAACAGAGATCACCGCGCCGAGCACCACCACCCAGATCAGGTAATAGATATGGCGGCCGGACTCCATGTTGATGCCGAAAACATTCAGCACCGGAATCCCGTTGATGCCGTCGTACTTGCCGAGCATCTCCAGGTTACCGAACAGATAGAACAGCGCGAGCCCCCACGCGATCGTGCCGAGCGGCAGAAAGTGACCCGATAGCCGCATCGTCACGAGCCCCAGCATCAGCGCGATCAACGCCGTCACCACCACGCCCGCGATCAACGCGAGCCACGGCGACACGCCATACGTCGTCGTCAGATACGCGGTCGCATACGCGCCGATGCCGACGAACGCCGCCTGCCCGAAGCTCGTCATCCCGCCGATCCCCGTCAGCAGCACAAGACCAATCGCGACGATCGAATACAGGCCGATGTAGTTGAGCAGCGTCACCCAGTACTCGGGCACGTGAATCGGGTGCGGCAACACCGGCAGCGCGAACAGCACCACGAGGAACAACCAGAAGAACTTGTTTTGCATGATCCGTTTCATCGTGTCACTCCTCTTCCTCTTCCGAGTGCGGGCTGGCCAGACTCCGCCACAGCAGCACCGGGATGATCAGCGTGAACACGATCACTTCCTTATAAGCGCTCGCCCAGAACGACGAATACGACTCCAGCAGACCGACGAGGATCGAACCCGCGGCGGCCAGTGGATAGCTGACCAGACCGCCGATAATCGCCCCCACGAAGCCCTTCAAACCGATCAGGAAGCCCGAATCGTAGTAGATGGTGGTCAAGGGTGCGACAAGGATGCCGCACAGCGCGCCGAGGCCCGCAGCGAGCGTGAACGCGAGGCGCCCTGCTTGCGTCGTGCCGATACCGACGAGCCGCGCGCCGAGCCGGTTCACCGAAGTCGCACGCAACGCCTTGCCGGAGATCGAGCGGTCGAAGTACAGATACAGCCCGCCGATCAGCACCACCGCCGTGCCGACCACCCACAGGCTTTGTCCGGAAATCGACAACGTGCCAAGGTTGAACGTCGCGTCGGAGAACGCCGTGGTACGTGAACCCTCCGCACCGAACATCACGAGCCCGAGGCCGACCATCGCAAAGTGCACCGCCACCGCCACGATCAACAGCAGCAGCGTGGTCGCCTCCGCGATCGGCTCATACGCAAGCCGGTAAACGAACGGCCCCATCGGAATCACGATCAGCAGCGTCAGCGCAATCTGCGCGATCATCGGCAGCGTATGCAGGAAAACGCCTTGCGTGAGCGCGTAGACCGCGATCGGAAACAGCAGGTATTTGCCCACCAGCATCACCAGCGTGCGAGCCGCATGCCGGCGTCGTTCGGGATGCCGCACCAGCCCCGCTATCTCGACGACAAAGCATGCCGCGCCCATCGCCATCAGCAACCAGCACGTTGCAGGAAATTTTTGCGTCTG
Organism: Paraburkholderia solitsugae; assembly: GCF_013177695.1. Lineage (GTDB taxonomy): Bacteria > Pseudomonadota > Gammaproteobacteria > Burkholderiales > Burkholderiaceae > Paraburkholderia > Paraburkholderia solitsugae. The sequence continues at coordinate 22,810 of NZ_WOEY01000023.1, forward strand.
CAGCGCGGCGAGTGTCAGCGCGCCGTACGACACAAACTCCCCCTGCGGGATAAAGATCACCCGTGTCACGGAGAACACCAGCACCAGCGCGAGCGCGAGCAGCGCGTAAATCGCACCGGTGGTGATGCCGTCCTGCGCGAGGATCGCCGCAATTGATAGATCCATACTTCCTCGTCCTGAAGCGTCGAAATCGAAATCGGGAAACAGTCGTGGCGGCAGAACCCGCGGCCGGCCAGCGACCTGCAATGCCAGAAAAGTCGACCGCCGCGCCGGAATACGGCGCGGCGGTCGTTGCCATTGTCATCGAACAGAATGGCAATGCGGCGTCATGCGCCGCATGCTGCGCGAGAGGCGCGTACCGCTTTTGTTGTTAGTCGTTCTGCAGCTTCCACTTGCCGTCGACGATCTCAACGATCACGCGTGCGCGCTTGTCGAGGCCGTTGTGGTCGGTCGTCGTGGTGTTCATGATGCCGTGCGAGACCGGCAGTTCCTTGATGTTTTCGAGGGCACCACGCAGTGCCACGCGGAACGCTTCGGTGCCCGGTTGAGCGGTCTTCAGCGCGACGGGAATCGCCGCTTGCAGCATCTGGCCGGCATCCCATGCGTGCCCGCCGAAGGTCGCCACCGAGCCCTCGCCATACGCTTTCTCATACGCCGCCTTGTAGGCTTCCGACGACTTCTTCACCGGATTCGATTCCGGCAGTTGGTCCGCCACGAGGATCGGGCCGGCCGGCAGGAATTCGCCTTCGCAATCCTTGCCGCACACGCGCAGGAAGTCGTTGTTGGCGACGCCGTGCGTCTGATAGACCTTGCCCTTATAGCCGCGCTCCTTGAGCGTCTTGGCCGGCAGCGCCGACGGCGTACCCGCACCCGCGATCAGCACCGCGTCCGGGTTCGCGCTCATCGTCTTCAACACCTGGCCGGTCACCGATGCGTCGGTGCGGTTAAAGCGTTCGTTGGAGACGATCTTCAGATGGTGTGCCGCGGCCGCGGCGGTGAAGACGTTGTTCCAGCCGTCACCATACGCATCCGCAAAGCCGATGAAGCCGACCGTCTTCACGCCGTGGCGCTCCATGTAGTCGGCGATGGCATCAGCCATCAGGCTGTCGTTTTGCGGCGGTTTGAAGGCCCATGCGCGCTTGGCGTCCATCGGCGAAATGATCGCGGCCGATGCCGCCAGCGAGATCACCGGCGTCTTGCCTTCCGCTGCAGGGTCGAGCATCGCCAGCGAATTCGGCGTGATGGTCGAACCGATGATGGCGTCGACGTGGTCTTCGTCGATCAGCTTGCGCGTGTTCTGCACAGCCTTGCCGGTGTCCGATGCATCGTCGAGGATGATGTATTGCACGGTCTTGCCGCCGATCTCTTTCGGCAGCAGCGCGATCGTGTTCTTTTCAGGAATCCCGAGCGATGCGGCCGGCCCCGTGGTGGACAACGTGACACCGATTTTCACCTGCGCGAAGGCAGCGCCCGCGCCGCACATCAACGCCATCGCGATACCAGTGCGTACCCATTGCTTTGTCTTTTTCATGCAAGTCTCCAAACGCTTTGAAGCGCGTATCTGTAATCCGGCGCACGGGCCGGGTGTCTGAATCTAGTTATAGGGTTCAGGCATGCCAAGCATGGTTTTCCCTGCTCAGCGTCAAAGCCTTCGCCGTTCTGGTGCCACTCCCCTGCTGCGAACCACTACTGCGATTTCTTATGCACAAAACACTAACATATTAGTAGTATTGCGTTCTGCATCGTCCACGGTCAATAGACTGTCGCCCGGATACGGGTTTGTCCTGAAACCGGCCGCTTTAGCCTGGTTTTGACCGCGCTTTCATCACTGATCCCTCGCTTGTCCAACGCACCTCATGCACCGCCATTCACCAAGCGCGGGCAATAAAAAAGACGCGTCAACTGCACGCGTCTTTTTGATGGGTTCCGTATCGCTTCGCCTTCGCTCAGTCGCCGGACAGCTTCCACTTGCCACCGACGATCTCCACCATCAAACGCGCCCGCTGGTCGAGGCCAGCGTGGTCGTTCGCGCTCATGTTGAAGATGCCGTGGGAAGCGGGCATGTCCTTTGTGTTTTCGAGTGCCGCACGCAGCGCTTCACGGAACGCAGGCGTACCCGGCTGACCTTTCTTCAGCGCCAACGGAATCGCGCGTTGCAGCAGCAAGCCTGCATCCCACGCGTGACCGCCGAATGTCGACACCGAACCGGCGCCGTACCCGGCTTCATAGGCATGCTTGTAGGCGAGCGCGGTCTTCTTCACCGGGTTCGAATCCGGCAGTTGGTCAGCAACCAGCAGTGGACCGGCCGGCAGATAGGTGCCTTCGCAATCCTTGCCGCACACACGCAGGAAGTCGTTATTGGCGACGCCGTGCGTCTGATAGACCTTACCCTTATAGCCACGCTCCTTGAGGGTCTTTTGCGGCAACGCGGCCGGTGTGCCCGCGCCGGCAATCAGCACCGCATCCGGGTTCTGCGACATGATCTTCAGCACCTGGCCGGTCACCGATGCGTCGTTGCGCGCGAAGCGTTCGTTCGCGACGATCTTGATCTTCGCAAGATCGGCCGCCTTGCCGAACTCCTTGAACCAGCTCTCGCCGTACGCATCGGCAAAGCCGATGAAGCCGACCGTTTTCACGCCGTGATTCGCCATATGCTGCGCGATCGCAGTGGCCATCAGAATGTCGTTTTGCGGTGTCTTGAAGACCCATGCGCGCTTCGCATCCATCGGTTCGACGATGCTCGCCGCGGCCGCCATGGAAATCATCGGCGTGGCGCTTTCAGCAGCGACGTCGATCATGGCCAGCGAGTTCGGCACGACGGTCGAGCCGATCAGCGCGTCAACGTGATCTTCGCTGGTGAGCTTGCGTGCGTTCTTGACGGCCTGGGTCGAATCGGTGGCGTCGTCCAGCACGATGTAGTCGATTTTCTGCCCTGCCACTTCTTTAGGCAGTAGCGCGATGGTGTTCTTTTCCGGAATACCGAGCGATGCGGCCGGCCCCGTTGCCGACACCGTAACGCCGATTTTCACGTCCGCGAATGCATGGCCGCTCCATGCCGCGGATACTCCGGTGGCGACCAATGCCGCGCTGATCCAACGCAATGCCGACTTCATCCCGCTCCTCTATCTACCCCGTTATTCATTTGAATTTAAATCCGCGGATTTAAATCACCGACCCAGCGGTCGGTGAATAGCGAGTTTAGCGGACGAAAGCTCCGCGCTGCAAGCATTTTGCAGGGTAGCGACAGGCGAAATTGGACGTGGTTCGGTGAATAAAAAAGGGGCACCGAATTAGCGGAAGATTTGAATGATGCGTTATGAAAAGTACAAATAAAAAGCGCTGTTGGATATCAATCCAACAGCGCTTTCGTCTGGGCACTGAGTGCCTCATTGTCTCCTCGTTCTCCACCTGCAAAATTCGTGGTGCATCAGAACTGCATGAAGGTTAAACGAGCACCTATCTGCTTACAACTAGCAATTACCCTAGTGGTGCACTGCGGCACAAATTTGGGGCACGTTTCGTGCAGCGCTCGGTGCGGGAGCCTGCCCTCCGCACAACGCAAGATGCGGTTTAGCCGACTTTAAAGCCGCCGAATTACATCGGATGCCGAAGCAATTTAAAATCCCACGCCTTTTCACGCCCGCAACGGCCGCACTCGCGCGACGATCTCACCGACAATGCCACGCCGGAACGCCAGCACGCAGGCAATAAAAATCACGCCAGTCACGATGGTCACGGATTCGCCCAACGAGCGGAACCAGTCAACCCCGGTGGTCGTTGCCAGCGCCGTGCCGATATCGCCGAGCCGGTCTTCGAGCGCAACGATCAGCGCTGCGCCAAGCAGTGGCCCGAACAGCGTACCCATGCCGCCGACGAGCGTCATCAGGATCACGAGGCCCGACATGGTCCAGTACGCGTCGCTCAGCGTCTCGAAGCCCTGCACCAGAACCTTGAGCGAACCCGCGAGACCGGCAAGCCCTGCAGACAGAATGAACGCCAGCAGCTTGAAACGATCGGTGTCGTAACCCAGCGACACGGCGCGCGGCTCGTTCTCCTTGATCGCCACCAGCACCTGCCCGAACGGCGAATGCACGATCCGCACGATCAGCAGAAATGCCAGCACCATCACGGCCAGCACAACAAAGTACAACGTCACGTCCGACGACAGATCCAGCAAGCCGAACAGCTTGCCGCGTGGCACGCCTTGCAGGCCGTCCTCGCCGTGCGTGAACGGCGCCTGCAGGAACACGAAGTAGACCATCTGCGCGAGCGCCAGCGTCACCATCGCGAAGTAGATGCCCTGCCGGCGGATCGCAAACAGGCCGACCACCAGCCCCAGTAGCGTTGCCGCAGCGGTGCCGGCCAGCACGCCCAGCTCCGGAGAGAAGCCGAGCGTCTGCATCGCATAGCCGGTGACGTAACCGGCCGAGGCGAGAAACATTGCGTGACCGAACGAGAGCAAACCCGTGTAGCCGATCAGCAGATTGAAGGCCGCCGCGAACAACGCAAAGCACAGCACCTTCATCACGAAGAGCGGATAGATGCCGAGCACGGGCACCGCGAGAAGCGCAATGAACAGCAGACCGTAGAGCACTTTTCTCTGCATCATTTTTCCTTGCCGAAGAGACCCGCCGGGCGCACCAGCAGCACGAGCGCCATGATCACGAAGACGACGGTCGCCGACGCTTCCGGGTAAAACACGCGCGTTAGCCCTTCGATCACGCCAAGCATCAGGCCGGTCAGAATCGAGCCCATGATCGAACCCATGCCGCCGATCACGACCACCGCGAACACGGTGATGATCATCGGCTGGCCCATCAGCGGCGAGACTTGAATCACCGGCGCGGCGAGTACGCCGGCGAACGCCGCCAGTGCCACGCCGAAGCCATACGTGAGCGTGATCATCAGCGGCACGTTGACACCGAACGCCTCGACCAGCTTCGGATTTTCGGTGCCCGCGCGCAGATAGGCGCCGAGGCGCGTCTTTTCGATCACGAACCACGTCGCGAAGCAGACCACGAGCGACGCCACCACCACCCACGCGCGATAGTTCGGCAGGAACATGAAGCCGAGATCGGTCGCGCCGGAGAGTGCCGACGGCACATCGTACGGCTGACCGGAAGAACCGTAGATCGAACGGAACACGCCTTCGACAACCAGCGTGAGTCCAAAGGTGAGCAGCAGCCCATACAGGTGATCGAGCTTGTACAGCCAGCGCAGCATCGAGCGTTCGATCACGATGCCGAATACGCCGACGATCAGCGGTGCGAGCACCAGCATCACCCAGTACGGCAGACCGAAATACGACAGGCCCATCCACGCGAGCATCGCGCCGAGCATGAACAACGCGCCATGCGCGAAGTTGATCACGTTGAGCAAGCCGAAGATCACCGCAAGACCCAAGCTCAGAATCGCATAGAACGAGCCGTTCACGAGCCCGAGCAGCAACTGGCTCAGCATTGCCGGTAGCGGAACGCCAAAGATTTCCATTGAAGCCTTAATCCCTTAAGCCATCGCCAAGGTGAGATCGGTTACGCACGATCCAGCCGGCGTGCGATCGGTACCTGGCCGATCGCACGCGGCATGTGAAGCGCTTTCTCGCCTGTCTGTGTACCAACGCGGCGCTATGTGTCGCCCGCCAGGAGAGGCCCACAGACAGTCATCTGGTTATCAAGCCACGCTCACTTCCACAACGCGCAGCGCGTTTCCGCCTTGGTCGTGAACGCCTGTTCGCCCGGAATTGTCGCGGTGATCTTGTAGTAGTCCCACGGCTCTTTGGATTCGGCCGGCGTCTTCACCTGCATCAGGTACATGTCGTGGATCATGCTGCCGTCCTGACGGATGTAGCCCTTCGCGTAAAAGTCGTCGATCTTGGCCTTCTTCAGTTGCGCCATCACCTTGTCGGAGTCGGTCGAACCGACCGCTTTCACCGCATTCAGATAGGTCATGGTCGCCGAGTAATCGGCCGCTTGCAGGCTCGACGGCATCTTCTTCATCTTGTCGAAGTAACGCTCTGCCCACTTGCGCGTATTGGCGTCCTTGTTCCAGTACCAGCTGTCCGTCAGCACCAGGCCCTGAGTCGTTTCCAGACCCAGACTGTGGACATCGTCGATAAACATCAACAACGCGGCCAGCTTCATCGTCTTCGTGATGCCGAATTCCTTGGCCGCCTTGATCGCGTTGATCGTGTCACCGCCTGCGTTAGCGAGGCCCAGGATCTGCGCCTTCGATGCCTGCGCCTGCAACAGGAACGACGAGAAGTCCGACGCCGACAGCGGATGGCGAACGGCGCCCAGCACCTGGCCGCCGTTCGCTTTCACCACGTCCGACGTATTCTTTTCGAGCGCCTTGCCGAACGCGTAGTCAGCGGTCAGGAAGTACCACGTCTTGCCACCCTGCTTCGTCACCGCCGAGCCCGTGCCCTTGGCGAGCGCCGTCGTGTCGTACGCATAGTGGATCGTGTACGGTGTGCACTGCTCGTTGGTCAGGGTGTCGGCGCCCGCGCCGATGCTGATATAAACCTTGTGCTTTTCACCGGCCACGGTGTTCATCGACAGCCCGGTTGCCGAATTCGTGCCGCCGATCAGCAGATCGACGCCATCGCGATCGAACCATTCGCGCGCCCGCGACGCAGCGATGTCGGCCTTGTTCTGGTGATCGGCGTAGACCACCGTGATCGGCTTGCCATTGACCTTGCCACCAAAGTCCGCCACGGCCATGCGAATCGCCTCAAGGCCGCCCTGGCCGTCGATATCCGCGTACAGACCTGACATATCGGTGATGAAGCCGATCTTTACCGCATCGTCAGCCGCTTGCGCGGCGCCCATCGTCAACGCGGCGCCGGCGGCAACCGCGAAACACAGTGTGGCAAGCCGCGCGAGTGGGTTCTTTTTCATTCCTGTCTCCTGTTTCTTCACTTGTGGTTATCAGAGGCAATCGGACGTTTTTTATACGCCCAGCAGATCGTGCAGTACCGGCATCTTGCTTTCGAGTTCACTGGCCTCGAAGTGTTCGACGATGCCGCCGTGTTCCATCACGTAGAACCGATCGGCGAGTGGCGCGGCAAAGCGGAAATTCTGTTCGACCATCACGACCGTGTAGCCGCGCGCCTTGAGCGTCATGATCATGCGAGCGAGCGCTTGCACGATCACTGGCGCCAGGCCTTCCGAAATTTCGTCAAGCAGCAGCAAACTCGCGCCAGTACGCAGAATACGCGCGACGGCCAGCATCTGCTGCTCGCCGCCCGAAAGCCGCGTACCCTGGCTCATGCGGCGTTCCTGCAGATTCGGAAACATCGAATAGATTTCTTCGAGCGACATCATGTGCGCCTTGTCGCCGACTGGTGGCGGCAACAGCAGGTTTTCCTCACATGAGAGGCTCGAAAAAATCCCGCGCTCTTCCGGGCAATAACCGATGCCGCAATGGGCGATGCGATGCGTGGGCAGGTTGATGGTTTCGCGTCCGCCGATGCGGATCGAACCGGTGCGCCGGCCGGTCAACCCCATGATCGCGCGCAGTGTGGTGGTGCGCCCCGCGCCGTTACGGCCCAGCAGCGTGACAACTTCGCCGCGGTTCACCGTCAAATCGACGCCATGCAGGATATGGGACTCCCCGTACCATGCCTGCAAACCCGCGATCTCCAGCGCGGGGGCACCGCCAGCCGTACCGCTCACCTCGAGGTTTTCCCGCTCGGCAATCGTATTCATGCGTGGGCTCCGGCGAGCGCCGCATCGGCGCTGCCCATATAGGCTTGCATCACGAGCGGGTTCTTGGACACCTCGGCGTAGCTGCCTTCGGCGAGCACTTCGCCCCGTTGCAGCACGGTGATGGTGTCGGAGATGCCGGCGATCACGTTCATGTTGTGCTCGACCATCAGAATCGTGCGGCCGCTCGATACTTTTTTGATCAACGCGGTCACGCGATCGACATCTTCATGGCCCATGCCTTGCGTCGGTTCGTCGAGCAGCATCAACTCGGGCTCCATCGCGAGCGTGGTGGCGATTTCCAGCGCGCGTTTGCGGCCGTATGAGAGCTCGACGGTCAATACATCGGCGAAATCGGTCAAGCCCACCTGGGTGAGCAAGTCCATCGCCCGATCGTCGAGCTGGCGCAGCGTGCGTTCGCTCTTCCAGAAATGAAATGCCGTGCCGAGCACGCGCTGCAAACCGATACGCACGTTCTGCAATGCTGTCAGATGCGGAAATACAGCAGAGATCTGGAACGAACGGATGATGCCGCGCCGGGCGATTTGCGCCGGGCGTTCATTGGTGATGTCGATCCCATTGAAGACGATCTGGCCCGCCGTCGGTTCAAGGAATTTGGTGAGCAGATTGAAGCAGGTGGTCTTGCCTGCCCCATTCGGGCCGATCAGCGCATGGATCGAGCCACGGCGCACACGCAGGTTCACCCCGTTCACGGCGATGAAGCCTTTGAACTCGCGGGTGAGGCCGCGCGTTTCGAGAATCGTATCGCCGAGAATCATGTTCCCTTCCATACGGAGTAAGGCGAAGCACTACGATCTTCCGCGCGAACGGCTGCGCGACGTTTGATGACGGCGACACCCCCGTGTCGCTCGTTGGCGTGCTGCACCAATCCGGACGGTAATCCATGGGGCGGCACGCAGCATGGGTGCCATTGTCGCGCCAATGATGCAGCGCATTCATTGGGATTTGCACTTAGTAAGTGACGACTGCATGAAACCGGCCTGAGGCGGGCTCGAGACGCACTCGAACCTTGCTCGGAGCGTGCCTGAGGAATACTCGAACGGTGCTTCAATCCTGCTCGAGGCACACCGGGGGAAGGCCGAGGCACGCGCCGCGGCCTCGGCTCCCACTGTCACACGGTGTGTCACACGGCGGACACGGACGGCGCAGCGCTCGTCTGGACCAGCACGCTGCCGGCGACGCGTGCGCGGCGGTCTTCACGGATCATGTCGCTGGCGCGTTCTGCGATCATCAGCGTCGGTGAGTTGGTGTTGCCAGAGGTGATGGACGGCATGATTGATGCATCGACCACACGCAAGCCGTCAACACCGATAACTCGTAGCCGGTTGTCGACTACCGCGCCGGGGTCGTCGGCGGTACCCATACGGCAGGTGCCGACCGGATGAAAGATGGTGGTGCCGACCGCGCCCGCGGCCTGCTGAAGTTCTTCTTCGGTCTGGTACTGAATCCCCGGCAGAATCTCTTGCGGCCGATAAGGCGCGAGCGCGGGTGCCGCGGCAATACGGCGCGTGAGGCGCAAAGCGTTGGCAGCGACGTGCCGGTCGTAATCGGTGGACAGATAGTTCGGTGCGATCAACGGTGGCGCCGAAGCGTCGGCCGATTCGATGTGAATACTGCCGCGCGAAGTCGGCCGCAACTGACACACCGACGCGGTGAACGCGTTGAAGCGATGCAGCGGTTCACCGAAGCGATCGAGCGAGAGCGGCTGCACGTGATACTCGAGATCGGGGCGAGTGAGCGAGCGATCATCCGGATCGGATTTCGCGAACGCGCCGAGTTGCGACGGCGACATCGACATCGGACCGCTTTGAAATAGCGCGTACTGCATGCCGATCATCAGTTTGCCCCACCAATGGGCGGAGGCTGTATTGAGTGTGCGCACGCCGTCGACCTTATAGGCCATGCGCAATTGCAGATGGTCCTGCAGATTTTCGCCGACGCCGCTCAGATCCTTTATGACCTTGATGCCGAGATTCTGCAGACGCGCGCCATTGCCGATACCCGAGAGTTCGAGCAATTGCGGCGAGTTGACCGCACCCGAACTGAGGATCACTTCGCAACGGGCTTTGGCGAGATAGTCGGTGTTGTCGCCGCGATATTCCACGCCGGTGCAGCGGCGTCCTTCGAACACGACGCGCTGGGTGTGCGCACCGGTGATGACGGTGAGATTCGGGCGCTTGAGCGCTGGACGCAAGAAGGCTTTCGACGCATTCCAACGGATACCGCGTTTCTGATTGACGTCGAAGTAGCCGACGCCGGTGTTATCGCCGCGATTGAAGTCGTCGGTGGCGGGTATGCCGGCTTGTTGCGCGGCGTGTGAAAACTCTTCGAGGATCTTCCATTTCAGGCGTTGCTTTTCAACGCGCCATGGGCCGCCTGCTCCATGCGATTCGGACGCGCCGGCGTGGTGGTCTTCGCTACGTTTGAAGATGGGGAGGACGGCGTTCCAGGACCAGGAGGCGTCGTTGGTGACGCGGGCCCATTCATCGTAGTCTTCGCGCTGGCCGCGCATGTAGATCATGCCGTTGATGGATGAGCTACCGCCTAATACGCGTCCGCGGGGATAGGAGAGGGAGCGGCCGTTCAGGCCGGGTTCTGATTGCGTTTTGTAGAGCCAATCCGTGCGGGGATTGCCAATGCAGTAGAGGTAGCCTACCGGTACGTGGATCCAGTGGTAGTCGTCTTTGCCGCCGGCTTCTAGTAGCAGGACTTGTATTTCTGGATCTTCCGATAGGCGGTTGGCCAGGACGCAACCTGCCGTGCCGGCGCCTACTATGATGTAATCAAATTCGCCTTCCAGGCGGCGGGGCATCAGTGGTGTTTTTTCGGTGTTGCTCATGGTTTCGTCTCCTAAGCTTTTTTGCCTGCGCGGCGCTTGGGCCGTCTGTATGCCTGAGGCGTTGGGCTTTGCCTGGTTTTTTGCCTTCGCGGCGCTCGTTTCTGTGTGCCTACGGTGTTGGCCTTTCCTTGATCTGTCTGCGTGCGGGCGCTTGTTTGTCTGTCTGCCTACGGCGTTGGCCTTTCCTTGTTTTCTTAGTGGTTTATTAGCGTCGCCCCTGTGCGGGGCAGGCACCTACTTTTCTTTGCCTGCTGCAAAGAAAAGTAGGCAAAAGAAAGCAGCTCAAACCGCTAATTCTTAAGCGGGTCCCTGGCTTGGAGGGGGCTGTGGTGCATCTGGAATCTGTGTTCCCGCACATTCCGCGCGAGTGACAAGGCAGTCATACTTCCGGCGGCGCTGCGCGCGCCGAAACGTACCTCATAAAAACGTTGGTTCACTTGCGCCCACTCCGTTCACATACGCTGGCTGTCGGCCACTTCGCTCCGCACTCTCTCGTTCACATCTCCCGGTGCCGATCGCTTGATTCCCAGCCCCCACCTACTCACTTTTGCCATCAGTCGATTGCTTAACTCGGCATCCTCTCCTACTCACATTTGCCGGCTGCTGATCACTGCACTCGGCAGCGTGGGTCACGCTTGCTCACTCTCGACTACCTCCGCCCGTGCAACTTTCCATCAAGCAATAAGGCGCCTCGCCGCGGCGCAGCCGATGGCCCCCACCGTCCACGAACGAAGCCCCAGGTTTCCCTGGCAGCCCCATCCGCGACGCACGTAGTGCGGAGTGGGAGCTGATGACTTCTTTGTCACTCACGCCGAAGGTGCGAGGGCACGGATTCCAGATGCACCACTACCCCCTCCAAGCCAGGGGACCCGCTTATGAGCTAGCGGTGTGAGCCGCTTTCTTTGCTTATCTTTCTTTGCGGCGGCAAAGAAAGTAAGTGCCGCCCCGCACAGGGGCAACACTAATAGACCAATAAGAAATCAAGGAAAGGCCAACGCCGTAGGCAAACAGACGAACGAGCGCTGACCATCCAAACACCTCAAGAAAACGCCAAAACCCAAAAAGCACAGACACTAAGCGCCGCGCAGGCAAAACAACAAAAACTATTTCGCCACTGGCATAGTGAACTCAGCCCCCTTCCCGATGCTATCGGGCCACCTCTGCATGATGCTCTTATACCGCGTATAAAACCGAACCCCCTCTTCCCCGTAGGCATGGTGATCCCCGAAGAGAGACCTCTTCCACCCACCAAAAGAATGCCAAGCCATCGGCACAGGAATCGGCACATTAATCCCCACCATCCCAATCTGGATCTGCCGCGAAAAAGCCCGAGCCACCCCTCCATCGGAGGTGAACAACGCCACCCCATTAGCAAACTCGTTAGCGTTAATCAGCTCAACAGCAGAAGCAAAATCCGGCACCCGCACAACACACAGCACCGGACCAAAAATCTCTTCGCGATAAATCTTCATATCGGTCGAAACATCGTCGAACAACGTACCACCGAGAAAGAACCCCTTCTCATGCCCAGCCACCTGATGGCCACGCCCATCGACAACCAGCTTCGCACCCGCCGCAATGCCGGCATCAATGTAACCCGTCACTTTCTCGCGATGCGCCGCCGTCACCAACGGCCCCATCTCGGCTTCCGATTCCATGCCGTTCAGAATCTTCAGGCTCTTCACGCGCGGCGTCAGTCGCTCAATCAATTCATCGGCAATATGCCCCACCGCGACAGCCACTGAAATCGCCATGCAGCGCTCGCCCGCCGAACCATACGCCGCGCCGATCAACGCATCGACAGCCTGATCGAGATCCGCGTCCGGCATCACCACGAGGTGATTCTTCGCACCGCCCAAAGCCTGCACGCGCTTGCCGTGCTTCGTGCCTTCCGTATAGATGTACTCGGCAATCGGTGTCGAACCGACAAACGACAACGCGCTCACCTCCGGATGCACGAGCAATGCATCGACCGCCACCTTGTCGCCATGCACGACGTTGAACACGCCATCCGGCAATCCCGCTTCTTTCAGCAACTCAGCCAATCGATTCGAGACGGACGGATCGCGCTCTGAGGGCTTCAGCACGAACGTGTTGCCGCATGCGATCGCCACCGGGAACATCCAGCACGGCACCATCATCGGGAAATTGAACGGCGTAATGCCGGCCACCACGCCCAGCGGCTGACGCAAATTCCAGTTGTCAATGCCACCGCCAATCTGGTCGGTGAAGTCAGTCTTCAGCAGATTCGGAATGCCGCACGCGAACTCGACAATCTCGATACCGCGCATCACTTCGCCCTTCGCATCCGAAAACACCTTGCCGTGCTCACGTGTGATCAACTCCGCCAGTTCGTCATGGTGACGGTCAAGCAATTCCTTGAACTTGAACAGCACGCGCGCCCGCTTGATCGGCGCGGTTTCGCTCCATGCAGGAAAGGCAGCACTGGCAGCAGCGACCGCCGCGTCCACTTCAGCGACGCTCGCCAGCGGCACGCGTGCGCTCACGCTGCCAAGCGCAGGATTGAACACGTCGCCGAAGCGGCCGCTCGTGCCTTCGATCGTCTTGCCGTTAATGAAATGGGTCAGCGCGCGTGCGCTCGTCTCGCTCCGGACGGCCTCGTCCTGATATGTCTCGCTCATCTTCGTGTCCTCTTCCTATGAATGTCTTCCGCCTACCGCACACGGCGTGATGAACGCAAGCGTACGGCGCTTCGGGGCGACAAATCCAATGAGTAATGCTCAACTGCGCTATAAGCCGAGCTAATATCAGGATATGGACCTGACTCTGCTACGGGCATTCGTCACCGTCGCACGCGAGGGCAACCTCACGCGCGCCGCGGTGCAGCTTCATCTGACCCAACCTGCCGTCAGCCTGCAAATCAAGCATTTGCAGGAGACGCTCGGCGTGACGCTGTTCACGCGGACCTCGCATGGGCTTTCGCTGACACGCGACGGTCAGGCCCTGCTGCCTCATGCCGAACGTGCGCTTGGCGCCGCGAGTGACGTGCAGCGTGCGGCGGCGGCGCTGCGCCACGAAGTGCGCGGTCGATTACGGATCGGCACGATTCTCGACCCGGCTTTTCTGCGCCTCGGCGGCTTTCTCAAGCAACTGGTGGAAACGTGGCCGCACATCGAAACGGCATTGCGCCACGGCATGTCGGGCTGGGTGCTGGCGCAGGTGCGCGCGGGCGAACTGGATGTCGGCTACTACATCGGCCTGCCGTCCGACGACGATACGCGCGATGTCGCCGCCTTCCACACCGTCACGCTCACCCACTTCCAGTACCGCGTGCTGGCGCCAGCCGGCTGGAAAGACCGCGTGAAAGGCGCGCGCGACTGGCGTTCGCTCGCCGCGCTACCCTGGATCTGGACGCCACCCGCGTCCGCGCACAATAGATTGTTGTCGCGCTGCTTCGACGAAGCCGGCGTAAAACCGGTTAAGGTGGCGGAAGTGGATCAGGAGCCGTCAATGCTCGATCTGGTCAAATCCGGCGTCGGTCTGACGCTCGCGCGCGATGCCACGGCGATCGCCGAAGCTCATGCGCATGCGTTGACCATCGTGGAAGGCGTCACCGTGCCGACCCAGCTCACCTTTATTACGCTGGCCGCGCGCAAGGACGAACCGGCGATTGCCGCAGCGTTGAAGCTGATCGAGCAGCAATGGGCGACATGAGCGCGGCCTGAAGGCATGCCTGAGGGCAACACGGGAGCGATATGAGCCACGCTCATGACAGTCGCTCAGCGTGCGCCCTCAGGTCATGCTCGCTGGGTGTGCCGTGCCGTGCCGAACGGTCGCGCCAATCGCCCCTCGGCGGTCGTCGGCGCGAGTCACATCGACAGGTCATCGTCGTCGGCCCCGGCATCTGAAACGACATCGTCACGCGCTTTTTGTTAGATTGGGGGTTCGCGCTCACGCGCCGGCTCCGCATCGTTTTGTTCCGTCTGATTTTGTCCTTCCCGGCAGCTTCGCCCCGGCAACACCGGAAGCCGCCGACCACTCCATCCTTCGACAGGAGCCTGACATGGCACGCAACATTGAAATCAAAGCCCGCGCCCAGCATTTCGAGCAACTGCGCGAACGCGCCGCGAAGCTCGCGCCGGACGCGCCGCTGATCTTTCGCCAGCAGGACTTTTTCTACGATGTGCCGCGTGGCCGCCTGAAGCTGCGCCAATTCGACGACGGCACACCGGCCGAACTGATCTTCTATCAGCGCGACGACCGCGACGGCCCAAAGGCGTCGTACTACACGCGCAGCCCGGTGACCAACCCTGAAGCGATGCACGCGTTGCTCGCCACGGCGCTGACCACGCGTGGCATCGTCACGAAGGAACGTCACGTCTATCTGACAGGGCGTACGCGGATTCATCTGGACCGTGTCGATGGTCTCGGCGACTTCGTCGAGCTCGAAGTCGTGCTGGCTCAGGACGACGACGAAGAAGGCGGCCACGCCGAAGCGCACGCGATGTTCGCGACCCTTGGCGTGCCGGAATCGGATCTGGTGGCGGTCGCCTATGTCGATTTGCTGAGTCCGGACGGCGAACCGAAGCAAGCTGCGTAAAACTTAAGCATTGCGGGTCGCGGCCATATCAATCCGGGAACAGCGGCCCCCACAGACCTAAAACACCCGAAAGGCCGCGAAGCCGCCGCATCAAGCGGCGGCCGCCCCCGGCGACAGATGGCCGAGCGGCAACGGTCCATTGCGCTTGAACGTGGTCAACACGATATTGGAGCGCACGCTGTCGACGCCCGGCACGCGCATCAACTTCTTCATCACGAACGTCGAGAGATAGTTCAGATCGGGCGCCACGATGCGCAGCAGATAATCGGCGTCGCCGACCACCGCGTGGCATTCCAGTACTTCCGGCAGCACGTCGATCTGTTGCTGGAATTGCTCGATGATCGAGTCGCCGTGGTGCTTCAACTTCAGGCTCGTGAAAGCCGTCACGCCGAGCCCGAGTTTTTCCTGGCGCAGTACGACGCGATAGCCGTCCACCACACCGATCTGCTCCAACCGCTGCAAGCGCCGCCCAATCTGCGACGGCGACAACGGCACCTGCTCAGCCAATTGCTGATGCGTGGCCCGGCCAAAGCGCTGCAGAACGTCCAGCAGCGCGAGATCGAAGTGATCGAGTTCTAACATGATCAATTTCCGCATTAAACCTGTAATCGATGCACGATTATTGCATATTGATCCGTTGTAACGCCATCATTGCGCCCTTTCCGCGCGCCCGCCGCTCTACACTTGCATCACCGTTTCAAACCGCAGTCACCGTAGAACGCGCAGCGACATGTCCACAGCCAACACCGCCAAACTCAAAGAGCAATTCGACGCCGGCCTCGAAACCCGCGCCGATTTCACCATCGACCAGCCAACCGAACGGTACGGCGCAGTCGACCACGCTGTCTGGCAACAGCTTTATGCACGCCAGACCGCCCTGCTCAAGGGCCGTGTGTGCGATGAGTTTCTGGCAGGCGTCGACTGTATCGGCATGCCGCCCGACCGCGTGCCCGCCTTCGACGAAATCAACGCCAGGCTGACGCCCGCGACCGGCTGGCAAATCGTCGCCGTGCCCGGACTCGTGCCCGACCAGGTTTTCTTCGAACATCTGGCGAACCGCCGCTTTCCGGTGACATGGTGGATGCGCCGCCCCGACCAACTCGATTATCTGCAGGAACCAGACTGTTTTCACGATCTGTTCGGCCACGTGCCGCTGCTGATCAATCCGGTGTTTGCGAACTACATGCACGCGTACGGCCGCGCCGCGCTCGCCGCCAATGATGCCGGCGCCCTGCCGCTACTCGCGCGACTCTATTGGTACACAGTCGAGTTCGGCCTGATCCGCGACGCGGCGAGTCCGAATGGTGTGAAGATCTACGGCGCGGGCATCGTCTCGAGCAAAGGCGAGACGCTCTACAGTCAGCAAAGCGCGGCGCCGAACCGACTCGGCTTCGACCTCGAACGCGTGATGCGCACGCGCTACCGCATCGACACGTTCCAGAAAACCTACTTCGTGATCGACGACTTCACGCAATTGTTCGGCGTCGCGCAAACCGACTTCGCGCCGTTGCTGGCCAGGCTGGCCGCGGAGCCGGCGTTCGGGGCCGGCGACGTGCTCAAGCACGATCGCGTCATCACGCGCGGCTCGCAGGAAGGCTGGCAAGCCGACGGCGATATCTGACGACCCAAGCTGATTCGGCCGACAGCAAGCCGTTGGCATCCGTGAAAAAATAGCGGATACGCACGCCGACCGGTATGCCTGTTCAGATCAACGAGGTAAGCACCATGATTAACAAACTGACTTCCGAAGAACGTGCCACGCAGGTCGCGGAACTGCGCGGGTGGCAAGCCGTGGCAGGCCGCGACGCGATCCAGCGCCACTTCAAATTTGCCGACTTCAACGAAGCATTCGGCTTCATGACGCGCGTGGCGATCAAGGCACAGGAGATGGACCACCACCCGGAATGGTTCAACGTGTACAACAACGTGGAGATCACGCTGTCGACGCACGAGGCCAATGGTTTGACCGAGCGGGACATCCGATTGGCACGATTTATTGACAGTATTACAGCGTAATACAAGCGCTCAGGTGCACTAATGCGCCCCGGTATCGGACGATTTGGCGAAAATGAAAGGACATTGCAGGCAATCTGTCGCCCAAACCTTCAGTTCTACAGGTTATTATTAAGGCGCACGTAAGAATCCCACGCTTGCTTGGCAAGCCCGTCCAAACGTTCCGGCGATAGCGTCTGCTGACGCTGTACAATCATCAGCGCATACGGCTTGGAGAGCGCGCTTGCCTCCTTGCACAGAACGAGTTCGTCGCCGCTTGAAGGTGAGCGGGCGCGCCAGAAGTTGATCGCGGCTTCCAGTTCGTGAATCGTTATCTCGGACATGATTCCTGATCGCTCGTTGGCCGCATCAACGCTGCTCGATAGCTGCTTCGTGGTCCTTCGTGCCAGTTCGGCATGACCATGCCGCACGCTGCCTGTGCAGCAGGCGCCCCGGCGAACCGCTTGCCCAAACGCCTAAACCCATTGTACTTGAGCGAAATCCATGCGACTCCTTCTGATCGAAGATGACCGCCCCATCGCACGCGGCATCCAAAGCAGTCTCGAACAAGCCGGCTTCACCGTCGACATGGTCCATGACGGCATTTTCGCCGAGCAGGCCCTCACCCAAAACCGCCACGAGCTGGTGATCCTCGATCTGGGCCTGCCCGGTATCGACGGTATGACGCTGCTCGCGCGCTTCCGTCAGAGCAATCGTCACACGCCGGTGATCATCCTCACCGCGCGCGACGAGTTGAACGATCGCGTGCAAGGCCTGAATTCCGGCGCGGACGACTACATGCTGAAGCCGTTCGAACCCACCGAACTCGAAGCGCGCATCCGCGCGGTCATGCGCCGCAGCGGTCCGCACGGCGATATGCCGCGTCCGGAAGTGTCGCTGGGCGGTGTGCGTCTGTCGGGCGTCGATCGCCGCATTTTCAACGACGACAAGCCGCTCGAACTGTCGCCGCGTGAATTCGCAGTGCTCGAAATGCTGCTGCTGCGCCACGGCCGCGTGGTCAGCAAGGCCCAACTGCAAGACCATCTGACGCACTTCGGCGGTGATCTCGGCGATACCGCGATCGAAGTCTATGTGCACCGGGTGCGCAAAAAGCTCGAAAACTGCCGTGTCGAAATCGTCACGGTGCGCGGCTTCGGTTACCTGTTGCAGGAAATCCGCCAGGCCGCATAATCGTCACAAGGGCCGCATCCTGTGTTGCGGCCTGACGGCGCCGGGCCGGCGCCGCGCACTCCGTGCGCAATTCGCCGGCATCCGGCGAATTTTCACGGCGCCACGGTGCTTGTCGCCGTTGCCTCTTTCCCGCGCGTTCGATCATGCCCCAGCCGGCCGCTAATAGTCTGCGCCGCACGCTGCTGCGGCGCCTCGCTGCTCCCCTTTCGCTGCTCGCGCTCATGAGCGGCCTGATCGCATACTGGCTGGCGTGGCAGTACACCCAACACGTGGTTGACCGGTCGCTCGCCGATCTCGCCACCGCGATCTCCAAACAGATCCAGATAGCCGGCCCTGACGCCAAGGTGACGGTGCCGCCGCTCGCGCAGGCCATGTTCTCCGATCCGGTCGAACAACTCGTTTATCGGATCAGCAACGGCGAAACCGAAATCGCCGGCGACCACAATCTGCCGCTGCAGGGCACCAGCGTTCGGCGTATGCATTATGCGTACGTATTCGAAACGCAACACGAAGGCGTGACCGTGCGCGTGGCGCAGGTGCGTGTCGATCAGCCGAGCGGCAATCCGATCGTCGTCGAAGTGGGACAACCGGTGCATCACCGTTTTCGCATCGCCGCCGAGTTTCTGGTCGCGATCATGATGCCGCTGCTGTTGCTGCTGCTGGCGGGTTGGGTGATCGTGTGGCGGGTTGTCAATCAACAGCTCAATCCACTGACCGATCTCGCGGACTCATTGAACCGGCAAACGCATACGTCGCTCGAACCGGTCGACGAAACCTATGTTCCGGTTGAGATCCGGCCGCTCACCGGCGCGTTGAACGCGCTGCTCGACCGCCTGAAAACCGCCCTCGACGGCCAGCGCAAATTTATCGCCGACGCCGCGCATCAGCTGCGCACGCCGCTCACCGCCGTCAAGCTGCATGCGGAACAGGCTGCAACCGCACGCGACCCGCAGCAGACGCTCAACGCGGTCCGTGAACTGCGCGCAGCGGCCGATCGCGCCGTGCGGCTGTCGAATCAGTTGCTTTCGCTTGCGCGCGCGGAGCCGGGCGAACAGGCGGCACGTTTCGTCAACGTGGATATGGCCGCACTCGCTTTCGATACGGGTGCGGAATGGGTGCCGCGCGCGTTGACTTTCCACGTCGACCTCGGCTTCCAGCGCCTCGACGATCCGGCCAACGATCACCCGCTGATGGCGCGCGGCAATCCGGTGCTCCTGCACGAAGTGATCGCCAATCTGCTGGATAACGCGCTCAAGTACGTACCGCCGTCGCGCTTCGATGGCGGCCGCATTACCGTGACGGTGTCGCAAACCGTGATCGACGAGGTGCGCATGGCCGAGATCATCGTGGAGGACAATGGGCCAGGCGTGCCGCTCGCGCAGCAAGCCGATCTGTTCAAGCGGTTCTTCCGTGGTGACGGTCAGAGTGAGGCTGGCGTGGATAGCGGCGCCGGTCTCGGTCTCGCGATCGTCCACGACATCATGGTGCTGCATCACGGCAGCGTGCATTACGAAGATGCGCCGGAAGGCGGGGCGCGCTTTATCGTGCGTATTCCGCTTATGCCCACCAGCGTTCAGCGCGACGTCGATCCCGAGACACGGCGCCCAGCAAAAAAATCGGCGCACTCGGCGCCGATCGATATGTGACTCTGCAGTGGATCAACGGGCTGCATTGAGTTAACTGACGTTCAACTCAGGCAGCCCGCGTTTCATTTCTTCTTCGCTTTTTTCGCCGACGTCTTCGCCTTCTTCACCGTCTTGTCGGACCCGGACGCGCCCTTCTCTTTCTCCGGCGGCGCCAGCATCGTGCCGCGGCACTTGCGCGCGCCGCAACGGCATTCGTATTCCTTCTTGAGCTTCTTGGTCTGACGCGCGTCGATGACGAGGCCGTAGTCGTAAAAGACTTCCTCACCCTCGGCGATATCTCGCAGCGCGGTCACGTACACGTGACCGTCGATCTCTTCGGCTTCGCAGTTCGGCGCGCATGAGTGGTTGATCCAGCGCGCGCTGTTACCGTCCACTTTGCCGTCGATCACCTTGCCGCTATCGAGCGCGAAGTAGAACGTGTGATTCGGTTCGGCCGGATTATGCGGATGACGGCGCAATGCTTCCTTCCAGGAGATCCGCTCACCCTTGTATTCGATCAGCCGCTCGCCGGCCGCAATTGGCTCGATGGCAAACACGCCTTTGCCGTGCACACCCGAACGGCGCACGGCGATCCTGCGTGAACTCATTGAATGAATCCTTGTGAAGAACTGGGGGTGAAGATCCGGCAGCCGCCAGAATTGCCCGCGTCTAACGCGCTGCTCTTTCTGACGCGGATAGCAAACGCGGCGCCTTGCGAGCGCCGCGTCGACCTGCGACGCTCATGCGCCACATCCGGCATCCTACACGTTCAAGACGGCTTCGTTCAACCGTCAATAAGACGTACGCGTTCAACGCGCATGGGCAAGTTCACCGTTGTCCGAAAGAAATGTCGCCGAACAGTGCTTTTTGCTCGCGCGGTTGCGAACGCCAGTACTGCGGCGGCGCTACGACCGTCGCGCCGAGTTGCGCCGCCGCGTGCCACGGCCAACGCGGGTTGTACAGCAACGCGCGGGCCAGCGCGATCAGATCAGCATCGCCCGCTTCGATCAGTTGTTCGGCATGCAGCGGATCGGTAATCAGGCCCACGCCAATGGTCGTGAGGTCAGTTGCATGCTTGACCGCGCTCGCGAACGGGATCTGGTAGCCCGGCTCGAGCGGAATCTTCTGCAATGGCGAGACGCCGCCTGACGACACATCGATCCAGTCGCAGCCGCGCTTTTTCAACTCCTGCGCGAACGCGATCGTGTCCGCGAGCGTCCAGCCGCCGTCGACCCAGTCGGTTGCCGAGACACGTACGCCAACCGGTTTGTCGGCCGGAAACGCCGCGCGCACGATGTCGAAAATTTCGAGTGGAAAACGCATACGGTTTTCGAGCGAACCGCCGTAGTCATCGCTGCGTTGATTGGCGATCGGCGACAGGAACTGATGCAGCAGATAGCCGTGCGCCGCGTGCAATTCCAACGCATCGACGCCGAGGCGCGCGGCGCGGCGCGCGGAAGCCGCGAACGCTTCACGAATCCGGTTCAGTGCAGGTGTATCGAGGGCGAGCGGCGGCTCTTCACCCGCTTTGTGCGGCAACGACGACGGCGCATGCGGCAGCCAGCCGCCTTGCGACACCGGAATCAGTTGCCCACCTTCCCAGGGCACCTGACTCGACGCCTTGCGCCCCGCATGCGCCAACTGCATCGCGACGCGAATCGGCGAATGTTTGCGGATCGCGGCCAGAACCGGCTCAAGCGCGGCTTCGGTGGCGTCGTCCCACAATCCCAGATCGCCCGGCGTGATGCGGCCATCCGGTTCAACGGCGGTCGCCTCGATGCACAACATGCCGGCGCCCGATAACGCCAGACTGCCGAGATGGATCATGTGCCACGCCGTCGCCTCGCCACGTTCGGCGGAATACTGGCACATCGGGGAGACGACTATACGATTGGGAAGCGTCACGCTACGCAGCGTGAGCGGAGAAAAAAGCGCGCTCATGGATTACGCCCAGAAAAAACCCAAGAGCGAACGAGCATAGCACCGCGGGTGATTGTCTGCAGCTTCGCTCAGATCAGGGTTTCGGCTCAACCTGATCGAGCCACTCGCCAAACATCCGGCGCGCGGCGGCTTCCAGCGCCGGACCGAACTGCGCGGTCTCAGCCCGCAACTGACGCGCATCGATACCGTGGCCGGCAATCTCACCGGCGTTGCCGATCAGCCAGGGTTCGAACCGGTCAGCGCGAATCTCCGGATGGCATTGCAGACCCAGCACGTGACCACCCCAGCCGAAAGCCTGGTTTTCGCACGCTGGCGTCGAGGCGAGCCGCGTGGCGTTGTCGGGCAAATCGAAGGTGTCGCCGTGCCAATGCAGCATCGACGTGTGCGCGCCGTCCAGATGACGCACCGGCGAAGCACGGCCCGCATCGGTGAGCGTAAGCGGTGTCCAGCCGATTTCGGTATGGCCTGCGGGATAGACCCGCGCACCGAGCGCACGGGCGATCAATTGCGCGCCGAGGCAGATGCCGAGCGTCGGCAACCCAGCGGCAATGCGCTTTTCGACCATGGAGAGCAACGGGACGAGCGTCGGGTAAAGCGCGTCGTCGGTTGCACTGATCGGACCGCCGAGGACCACCATGAGCGATGCGGCAACCGGGTCCGGCGCTTCGATACGGCCAAGGCCGACATCAAGATAACGCACCGGCCGACCACGCTCGCCGAGCTCCAGTTCAAAACTGCCCAGATCCTCGAAGTGCACATGGCGAATGGCCAGAACTTCGCGATTCATCAGCCTGCCCCACCTTCAGGTTGACCAAAGACTTGCCGCTACACGGCGCGAACCGGCCGACGGACGGCAAGCGCCGCCCGCCGGAACACGGCTTGGCAGTGTAGCGGATTGTCCCGGAAGACGCCGCCTTATTGGGCGAAGATCTTCCAGGTCTTCTTCTGGGTGGCGACGTCGGCCGCTTCGTACACCGAGCAATCGAGACGCAGATCCGTGTCCGACATATTCATGTCGAGCAGCGCGCAGTGATGCGGCGTCTTCTTCGGATTCTTGCTCGGCTCGAAGTGCGTGCAGCTCAGGCACATGCGGTGCGGCGGAATCGTGCCCTGCGCTTCCAGCTGGTGAATGGTCTTCAGCAGCGTGCGATAGAACAGCGTCTGCTCTTCCTCGCGCAGCGTGCCGACCGCTTTGGCCAGGAAGTCCGGCCATTGCGCAGCGCGCTTGGCGGCGGTGCGGCCACGCGCCGTCAGACGGACCGCGAGGGCGCGGCCGTCATCGAGGGCACGGCGCTTTTCGACCAGACCCTTGGTCTCGAGCGTGCTCACGGCATCGCTGGTGGTCGCGGCGGTCAGCGCCGTTTCACGGGCGATTTCGCCAAGACGCATCGGGCCCTTGCGCTGCATCAGCAAGACCAGGATTTCGCCTTGGGTTGGCGTGAGGCCTGCGCCTTCCGCCCATTCCCAAGCCTGGCTCCTCATGGCCGTGCTCAATCGCAATAGGCTGTGGGTCACTCGCCCGGCTGCCTGTTCTCCGTATACGCCTTCGCTCATAATCTTCGATTGGTTTATTTAAAGCCTTGGTGCGATGCCAGCAATCCGCCGCCGAACACGCCCGTAGCCTGTGTGGGGTAGCCTCGCCCAACAGCAGGCGAGACGGTTTCTACTATCTCAAAAATCTACCGCCTTGGAAGCCAAAGGCAGCTAAAGCGACATTCTATGCGAGACCGGCCAATCGTACAGCTAAGTTATCCAACATAACCTGTGGATAACCATGGGAAAACACAGGGGATGGCATGTGTGCCGATTCTTGATAAGCAACTTGCCGCCTCTGCCACTCCCGAAGTTGTCCTCGTTTACCGGCACCGATGTGCCTCGGATCAGCCCAGTTATGGTTTACGTAGCGCTTTGACTTTTCAGGGAATTATTCAGTTGTCCACAGGCAGATGCAATGCTTGTTAACTACTACTATGTTTGTATACGTAAACTTTAGAAAAACCTAAAGGCCCGCGAGCTGGAAATTTATTTACGAAAAAAAACCCGCACGAAGCGGGTCTTCCTTACGGTTTAACGTATGCAATCCTGCATCTGGCTAGGCTCGCCACTGCAGACACTGCTGCCTGACAGCCTCATGCAAGGACTTTTCCTGCTCGAAGACGCCGCGCAGCCACGTCGCGTCATTGACCTGGCCACGCGCGATCGCACCGATTTCGGCGAGGGCTTTGCCCGAACCCAATGCTTCGGCGTGCGGCGCAATCAGATCCAGCGTTTCGAGGATGTCTTCGGAAATCGTCTTGCGCTCGCTCGTTTGCGGATTGATGCAGTTGCCGGCCAGACCGAAGCGGCATGCCTCAAAACGGTTGAATGTATAGACGAGGTAATCGTCTTCCTTCGGCGTAATCGGCTTGTCGAGCAACAGATGCCGTGCCAGCGTCTGGATGTAGCAGGCGATCGCTGCGGCGCGATCCACTGAAAACGGCGTATCCATCACGCGCACTTCAATCGTGCCGAAACCCGGCTTTGGCCGGATGTCCCAGTAAAAATCCTTCATGCTGTTGACCACGCCGGTGTGAACCATCTTCGAGAAATATTCCTCGAAGCTGTCCCACGTCAAAACGAACGGCGCACGCCCCGACAGCGGAAACGCGAACACGGAATTCAGGCGTGCCGAATGAAAACCGGTGTCGACACCCTGTACGAACGG
The DNA here is from genome assembly GCF_013177695.1 of Paraburkholderia solitsugae. Classification (GTDB taxonomy): domain Bacteria; phylum Pseudomonadota; class Gammaproteobacteria; order Burkholderiales; family Burkholderiaceae; genus Paraburkholderia; species Paraburkholderia solitsugae. Next base: position 47,387 of record NZ_WOEY01000023.1, read on the forward strand.
CGACGAAGCGGACAACGCAATGAAATGCGGAATGAAGCGCGACATGGAATGCAGCAGATACAGCGCGCTGTTCGGATTCGGACAGCCGATGTGCACGTGCTGGCCGAACACCGTAAATTGCTTGGCCAGGTAGCCGTACAACTCTGAAAGATACTGAAAGCGCGGCGTATCGACGATCTGCCGTTCGCTCCATTGCTGGAACGCATGCGTGCCGCCGCCGCATAAGCCGACGTTCAGGTGGTCGGCTGCGGAAACCAGCGTGTCGCGGATCTTGCGCAAATCGGTGACGGCCTGTTCATGCGTCGTGCAGATACCGGTCGACAACTCGATCATGCTTTCGGTGATTTCCGGCGTGATGTTGCCCGGAATTTTTTCGTCCTTGATGAGGCGCATCAGATCCGAGCCGGCTTTGGTCAGATCATAGTCGTGCGTATTCACGATCTGCATTTCGAGTTCGACACCGAAAGTGAACGGTTTCGAATCGATGAAGGGTTCGAGTGACATGGCGTCCCCTGAGTCAGGTCGGCCGGTGTGTGTCACATGGGTGTGTCACACGCCGGCCGTTTTTTAAGCGAATAAGCTGGATAAAGCGCGCAAATCAAGCGCCTGAAGAATCGAGTAGCGGTGCGTGCTTACTCTTCGCGCCGTTCGGCCACCAGCGCCAGGCTGCGGTACACGAGCCACGGGCCGAGAATCTGCAGCACGAAGATCGAACACATCACGATGGCCCGCAATTGCGGATCGAAATTCGGATAAAGGTTGTACGTATCGTCGACGAGCAGGTACGCGAGCGCCGACATGGGCGATAGCGACAAACCGAGCGCCATCCCCTGCTTCCAGTTCAAGCCGCTCGGCTTGGCGAAGGCCATCACGCCCACCAGTTTCGCCACCAGACGCGCAACAATCAGACCCAGCGCCGCCACACCGCCGAGCGCGATGTCTTTCCATTCGAATGAAGTCAGCGTCAACACGAACAGAATCACGGTCAACAACCAGCCGGCCGTGCCGAAATGTTCCGGCCACAACTGCGGACGCGCTTCAAGATTCTTCACGATGATGCCTGCGGCCAGCAAGGCAAGAATCGTGGAAAGCTTGAACACATGCGCCACCGCAATGGCCAGCAGCACGAGGCCGAACAGCGCGACGAACGAATGCTCGTCCTGCATGTTCAGGCGGCGATAAAAAAACGTGCAGGTGCGCGCCAGCAGATAGGCCAGCACGAGCGAGCCGGCCAGCAGATACAGCGGTTGCAGAATCGTGGCGTATACGTTGCCGTAAACCTCCTGATGCAACCAGCTCGAGACAAGCTTTTCGATCACCACCGCATACATGCTGTTCAGCGCGGTAAGGGTCAACAACCGTTGGGTCACCTGACCTTCCGCGCGCAACTCGGTTTTGAGCTGGATCACCATTGCCGGCGAAGTCGCCATGGCAATCGCGGCGAGCACCGTTGCGACGATCAGCGGCACCTTCAGGAACAACAAAACCGGCAAAACCAGCGCAAATGTCAGCGTGGCTTCGGCGATGCTCGACAGAATCAGCCAGGGATTGCGGCGAATCCAGCGTAGATCGAGCCGGCTGCCCAGTTCGAATAACAACAAACCGAGCGCGACATCGAGCAAGGGCCGCGCGGCGCTCGCGGAATCCGCGTCAATCACGCCGAAACCGGCTGCGCCTGCGACCAGACCGATGACCGCATACCCGGAAATGCGTGGCAAACGCCATGCGCGATAGCAAAGTTCGCCGCACAGGCCCGCGGCGAGCAAGGCAAGACCAGCCCAAAAAATGGCGTCGGGTGTGAGTGGCCAGGCTGGGAAAAATGAAAACGCCGACTTCATCGTGATGGGTTCTCCTTTGCAGCAACGGCAGACAACACGAACCGGCGCAAACACCGGCGAGCGGATGGGCGCCTGAGGCGCTCACTGTCGCGATCGCTTCGCGTGACCCGCGTTGCGAGTTTTCAACGATCGGATGATCTGAACACGCCGCAGCCGCTGGGAGGGCGGCGCATTCTGGGGTGCGGCCGTAGCAACCGGCCCGGCACGGTGAAAGAATGCCGTCGACTTTGAATCAGATTCTGATTGAGCGGCACCGTTCCGTTGCAGCGTGTGCCGCCAGGGGCGAAGCACGACGCGGAAAAGAACGGCGATTGTGCCATAGCTTTTTCGAACTTGACCGAAAGCACAGGAACATGCAGGCAAAACGGTAAAAACGTACGTTATCTTCGTGAGATGAGGAAAAAGCGACCGTTTTAAAAGCGGGTCTGGCTCTCATAGGGTACAGATTCGACGCGGCAGATGTGTTTTCTGGGGCACTAACGGACGCGTTTTTCACCGATTTTCGGCGCTTGGAATCCGCCGATAGCGGTCGATCTCGGGATGGCTCTTCTGTTTACAGGTTTACTGTATGTATACGTAGTAACAGTTAACAAGGTGCCTCGTTTTCTGTGGATAACCCCGGTTTACTGAATCAATTCATGAGGTTGCAGCTCGCATAACAGGATGCACAGCGTGTGCGGCAGCGGCGGGTATACAAGGGTAACTTTTCGGGATTTTCGGCGGCGGCAAAGTTACCCCGTTTACGTCCACAACGGTTCCACATGCGTTGCGCCGGTAAACGGCGTGGTTATCCACATGTTTCAGTGGATAACTTTTTTCGTCACCAATGTTCAGCGCGTGCGGTTAACGCGCCGTGCCTTGGCGCAACGCGCGTAAGAGGAAGCGAGCGGGGTCGATGTCTTCGGCCAATTCCCGTTCGAGCGGCCATGGCTCACCTTCAATCTGCGAGGCGATCAACTCGGCACCTAGCCCCGCCCATACCAGACCGCGCGACCCGTAAGCGAATGCGCCGTACAAGCCGTCGACGCGCGGCAGATCGAGCGGCCATGCGCCACGCAGGCGCTGGGCGTCGCGCGTCGATGCGGCTTCGTCGGCGAAGTTGCCGATCATCGGCATCCGGTCACTCGTGACGCAGCGAAACGCGACGCGCCCGGCGAGGGTCGCCGCCCTTGCCGGGTCGACGATGCCGTCGAAGGCCGGCAGCATCTGGGCGACACGTTCGAGGTTCTCCAGATGGCCATCCGGCCGCAGCGACGTGTCGGGGTCGTCGAGTTCGTAGGTCGCGCCGGTCAGCGTGGCGCCGTCGGCGAGTGGGACTGCGTAGCCTTCGCCGATCACCGGCATCCCGAGCGGAGAGACAGCGCCCGGCGGCAGTACAGTCAACTGGCCGCGGATGCTGCGAGTCGGCGCATGCTGCAAACCGGCAATGCGTGCGGCGTCGTGTGCGCTCGCGACGATGACCACCGGTGCGCGCGCGATCGCCTGCCCTGCTGCGTCGAAGACGGTCCATTGATTGCCGGCGCGTTCGAGGCGCGCGACGTCCACACCGAAGTGGCGTTCGAGCAGTCCGCCCGCCGCCGCGCACTGCGCGGCGCAAAGCGACGCCGGGTCGATCCAGCCGCCATGGGGGAAAAGCCAGCCGCTTCGCGCGAGCGGCATACCGGCAAACCGTTGTGCTTCGCCGAGCGATACGGGCGTGACGTATTCCGAGGGGTAACCGAACGCCGCGATGGCCTCGCTCATCGAGCGGGCTTCTTCGTCGTCCGCGGCGATCTGCAACAGCCCTGGCGCGCCGCGCACTGGATGGTGACCCAGCTGTTCGAGCGCTGCCCAGCGTCTCAGCGTGTAAAGAAAGCCCGCACGTGTGACGCGCGAAGCGACGCTGTCGTCGCGCGAGATCATGGGATGAAACACGCCGGCCGGATTACCCGAAGCGTCCTGCGCCACCGACGCATGGCGCTCCAGCGACGTGACGCGCCAGCCGCGTGCAGCGAGGCGCTCTACGACTGCGCAGCCGGCAAGACCGGCGCCGATCACGACGGCGTGCCGCTCGTCGACCTCGAGCGGTGCCGGCGGCTCATAGCGGCGCACGCGCCAGCGCGGTGCGAAGTGGCCGACGAGCATCGCCCGTTTCCAACCGAAGCCGTCGACCTTGCGATACTCGAAACCACATTGCGTCAACGCACGTTTGATCTCGCCGGCGCTGCTGTAGGTGGCGAACGTGGCGCCCTCGCCAGCCATCCGCGCGAGCGCCTTGAAGATTGCCGGGGTCCAGAACTCGGGGTTTTTTGCCGGCGCGAAGCCGTCCAGGTAGAACGCATCGGCGCGCAGCCTTAAGGCGGGCAAGGTTTCCACGGCGTCGCCGAAGACGAGCGTCAGAACGACCCGCCCGTCTTCGAATTCCAGCCGATGGGTGCCGGGGACGAGCATCGGCCATGCGCCGGCCAGCGTTTGCGCGAGCGCGGCCATTGCCGGATCGGAAATCGTCGCGGCATAGGCGCGCTGCAGATCGGCTTGAGTAAAGGGATGCTTCTCGGTCGAGACGAAGTGCAAGCGCTCGCAGCGCGCCGGATCGGCGCGCCAGGCGGCCCAGGTCGTCAGGAAGTTGATGCCAATGCCGAAGCCGGTTTCGAGCACGGTGAAGACGCGCCGGCCCTGCCACCGCTCCGGCAGCGCATTACCCCGAAGGAAGACGTATTCAGCCTGTTCGAGACCGCCGACGGCACTGTGATAGATGTCGTCGTAGTGCGGCGAAAAAGGCGTGCCGTTGTCGCGAAACGCGAGGACGGCGGGGATCAGCGGATCGGTCATGCGGGGCGGAAAATGACGCTCGAAAGAGCGGATCAGACGTTACCGCCAGCGCGCGCAGCTCGCCGGGCGGCGAAAAAGACGTGCTGCAACGTTGGCAAAAACCAACGCTAAGCCCCGTCCATACTGGGTTTCAGCCTTCGATTGAGGTCCGGAAAGAGGAAAAAGAAGGGTTTCCCTCTATATCTGCCCTTGGAACCGCTTAATTCTTCGAAACCCTTGTCCTGATTGGGTTTGCGCTGCGCTATCATAGCAAGCGCCGCGAAGGGAGCGGCAGCACGGCCGACGGGCAGTCAACTGCCCGGCGCTATGTCCGGAGGGGATCCGGCGCCGCAGCTGCTCGACGGCGCGGCCCGCGCACGTATAATCGGCGCGTTCGCGCTGTTCGTGTCAACCTAAACTCAGAAAGGAACCTTAATGAACAAACAGGAACTGATCGACGCCGTCGCAGGACAGACGGGCGCCAGCAAGGCTCAAACCGGTGAGACGCTGGACACGTTGCTTGAAGTGATCAAGAAGTCTGTGTCGAAGGGTGACGCGGTCCAATTGATCGGCTTCGGCAGCTTCGGTTCGGGCAAGCGCGCAGCACGTACGGGTCGTAACCCCAAGACCGGCGAAACTATCAAGATCCCGGCAGCCAAGACCGTCAAGTTCACGGCTGGCAAGGCGTTCAAGGACGCTGTCAACAAGCGCTAAGCAGATTACTGCATGGCAGTTGACACCCGCCAACGGCGGGTTTTTTTCGTCTGCGATTTTGTTTTAGCCGCGACGGGCGTCGCGGCTAAACCATCCGCACCATGCGAAAGGGTCGATCAGTCGTGGCGATGCACGATTTCGCCGTGGCCATGGCCGTCGTGATCGTGACCATCATGATCATGGTCGTCTTCGTCGAAGTCCCATGCCGGGAACGGATCGGCGAATTGTTGCCACGCTTGCGGTCCCGCTGCGTATTCCTCTTCGGTCACGAGGCACGCGTCGAACTTCGCTTGCCAGACAGCCGGGTCGATGCCGACGCCGATCATCACCAGTTCCTGGCGACGATCGCCGATACTCAGATCGTCCGGATCGCCGTACCAGTCGGCGGCAATTTCGGCGGCCAGCTCATCATCGCCGTCCGGCCATTCGCTGCGATCCTGTGCGGCCCACCACATCCCCGCCGGACCATGGCGGCAAGCGCCACCCGCCTGCGACAGCGAACCGGCGATGTCGCTGCGCGTGGCGAGCCAGAAGAAACCCTTGCTACGCAAGACGCCCTTCCACTCCTGATGCAGCAGCGCCCACAGGCGTTCCGGGTGAAATGGCCGCCGCGCGCGGTAAATGAAATTACCGATGCCAAATTCGTCCGCTTCACCGTGATGGGCATGGCCGTGCTCATTTTCGTGGTTAAGCCACGCTAGCCAGCCCGGTGCGCTCGATGCCTCGTCGAAATCGAAACGCCCGGTATTCAGCACCTCGGCAAGCGGCACTTCACCGAAACGGCTCACCACCTGCACGGCACGCGGATTGATGCGGGCGAGGATGCGCTGCAAACGCGTGAGTTCATCGGCGCTCACCAGATCGGCCTTGTTCACCACCAGTACGTCGCAGAATTCAATCTGCTCGATCAGCAATTCGACCAGCGTCCGATCGTCCTCTTCGGTCGCGGCGATGCCCCGTTCGGAGAGCGCGTCGGCTGAACCGTAGTCGCGCAGGAAGTTGAACGCGTCGACCACCGTCACCATCGTATCGAGCTGGGCGACGTCTGACAGCGACACGCCGTGGTCATCGACGAAGGTGAAGGTTTCGGCGATCGGCATCGGCTCGGCCACCCCGGTCGACTCGATCAGGATCGCATCGAAGCGCTTTTCACCCGCAAGCCGCTTGATCTCGACCAGCAAGTCATCACGCAACGTGCAGCAGATGCAGCCATTCGACAGTTCGACGAGCTGCTCCTCGACATGCGAGAGCGCGGCGGCATCGCGCACAAGGGTTGCATCGATATTGACGGCGGCCAGATCGTTGACGATCACGGCGACGCGTAAACCGGAGCGATTCGCGAGGATGTGGTTCAGGAGCGTGGTCTTGCCAGCGCCCAGAAAACCGGAGAGCACGGTGACGGGCAATAGCGGCTGGTTCATCGCAGTACGGAAAGACAAGAGGATTGGAAGGCGTGCCGGGCTTGGGGTCGCATGACTCCGGGGCCTGAAGATGGCCGAACACCGACGGCAGCACGAAGCCGCATTGTGCATCAAACAGGGAACGGCCGCGTGGCGGGCAGGATCCGCTTAGCGGGCAGCCGTCGGCATCAGATGCCACTGGCGCAGGATCGCGGCGATCTGCTGCGCGTATTTATCGCGCAGCGCCGGCGTCTCGGAGTGATACGCGCCGACCGCCTGCCAGGTGTTGCCGTACTTGTTCATCTGGCGGCGCAGATGCCATGCCGCTATGTAGACGTTCTTGCAAGGCTCCATCAGCGTGCCTTGCGAGATGCCGTACTGGGCGAGTATCGGCAGATGAACCGAGTTGATCTGCATGACGCCGTAGTCGGTCGAGCCGTTGGCGTTCTTATGCAGCGCGTCTGGCCGATTGTGTGACTCCTGCCACGCAATTGCGCGCAGAATCAAGGGGTTGACCTTCTGATAGCTCGCCGCCGCGTCAAAGCAATCGGCGCGCGCGGACCCTGCTGCGATCAGCACGGCAAGTCCTGCGGCGACGGTGACGAGGGTTCGTTTCATCGGTCAAGACGACTAAACAAATCGCAAGAGTAATGTTTGGTAAGGCAATGCATCGGCCATACTTCAGCCGCTGGAAGCCGGTAAGGCTCGCTGGCTGGGCCTTTGTCGGGCATCGGGGAAAACCCGCGTCCGTAAGCTGCTTCCAGCACCCCGAACGGCTCGTATCATACCGGCAGGCCTACACGCGTCAAGTTGGCTAACCGTCATAATCAGGCGGAAAACGAAGCGTTTCTGCGGTCCGGCGCACAGAAGCCGTTTGCTTTCAATTGCTTGACAGTTTGTGACGGTCTTTAGAGTAATCGCACCGGGTCGTTTGTTTTGTGACAAATCCGACATGAAAAACTGTTACTGTTCATTTTTTTCGGACATTGGACGTCCGGCTTCCGGGGCACTGATCGCCTGTGAGGCCGGCTGGCAGGCCGACAGGGCGGCGGCTTGCTTAAATGTTCGCACTGCGTGACCGTCGACGGCTGAGGCCGCCGGCATCGATACCCTATTCCATGAGAAGAAATCGTATGGCATTGCGTCGCGTCGCAACGGCGCTGCTGGTGGCTGGATTGATCACCGCGCAGACAGCACAGGCCCAGGTGACACTCAACTTCGTGAACGCCGACATCGACCAGGTGGCTAAGGCGATCGGCGCGGCAACCGGCAAAACGATCATCGTCGACCCGCGCGTGAAGGGGCAACTGAACCTCGTGTCGGAAAATGCAGTGCCTGAAGATCAGGCACTCAAGACCTTGCAATCCGCCTTGCGGATGCAGGGTTTCGCGCTGGTGCAGGACCACGGCGTGCTGAAGGTCGTGCCCGAGGCCGATGCCAAGCTGCAAGGCGTGCCGACCTACGTCGGCAATACGCCTGTTGCGCGCGGCGATCAGGTGGTCACGCAGGTATTCGTGCTGAAGAACGAATCGGCCAACAACCTGCTGCCGGTCTTGCGTCCGCTGATCTCGCCGAACAATACCGTGGCGGCCTACCCGGCCAACAACACCATTGTCGTGACCGATTACGCCGACAACGTGCGGCGTATCGCGCAGATCATCGCGGGTGTCGATACGGCTGCGGGCCAGGCGGTGTCGGTGGTGCCGCTGAGGAACGCGAACGCGATCGATATCGCCACGCAACTGAGCAAGATGCTCGACCCGGGCGCAATCGGCAGTACCGACGCGACGCTGAAGGTGTCGATCACCGCGGATCCGCGCACCAACTCGCTGCTAATTCGTGCGTCGAACGCCGGGCGGCTTGCGGCGGCGAAACAACTGGCAAAGGAACTCGACGCGCCGACCGCCATGCCCGGCAACATGCACGTCGTGGCGCTGCGCAACGCGGACGCGACGAAGCTCGCGAAGACCTTGCGCGGGATGCTCGGCAAAGGCGGCGACACGGGCTCGTCGGGTGGCTCGAACGAAGCAAATTCGTTCAACCAGAACGGCGGTGGAGGTGGGTTGGGCAGCAATTCGACGGGCACGTCGGGTA
>NZ_WOEY01000024.1 GCF_013177695.1 Paraburkholderia solitsugae
GCGGGGGAGGATACGGCTCGAACAGCGGTTCCGGCGACCTGATCGGCAGCGACAAGAGCAAGGGCGACGACAATCAGCCAGGCGGCATGATCCAGGCGGATGCCGCGACCAACTCGCTGATCATCACCGCGTCCGACCCGGTGTACCGCAACCTGCGGGCGGTGATCGACCAGCTCGACGCGCGGCGCGCGCAGGTCTATATCGAGGCGCTGATCGTCGAGTTGAACTCCACCACGAACGCGAATCTCGGCATTCAGTGGCAAGTGGCAAACGGTTCGACCTTTGCCGGCACCAACCTCGCGACCGGCTCCGGCAACAGCATCATCAACCTGACCGCGGCGGCGGCGGTGACGGCGACGAACCCTGCGGGTCTGGCGGGAGCGCTCACGGGTCTCCAGCAGGGGCTCAACGTCGGCTGGGTGCACAACATTTTCGGCGTGCAGGGACTCGGCGCGCTGCTGCAGGCGCTGTCGCAGACCGCCGACGCGAACGTGCTGTCAACGCCTAACCTCATCACGCTCGACAACGAGGAAGCCAAGATCGTTGTCGGTACGAACGTGCCGATCCAGACGGGTTCGTATTCGAACCTCACGAGCGCCACCGCGACCTCGGCGTTCAATACCTACGACCGCGTCGATGTCGGTCTGACGCTGCACATCAAGCCGCAGATCACCGACGGTGGGATTCTCAAGCTGCAGCTCTACACGGAAGACTCGGCGATCGTGAACGGTACGACCAACGCGACGACCAACCCGGCCGGTCCGGAATTCACCAAGCGTTCGATCCAGTCGACGGTGCTCGCCGATAACGGCGAGATCATCGTGCTAGGTGGCCTGATGCAGGACAACTACCAGGTCAGCAACAGCAAGGTACCGCTGCTGGGCGATATTCCGTGGCTCGGCCAGTTGTTTCGCTCGGAACAGAAGACCCGTCAGAAGACCAACCTGATGGTGTTCCTGCGCCCCGTGATCATCACCGATCGCGATACCGCACAGGCCGTGACGTCGAACCGTTACGACTACGTCCAGGGCGTGACGGGCGCGTACAAGTCGGATAACAACCTGATCAAGGACAAGGACGATCCGGTGGTTCCGCCGATGCCGATCGGCCCGAGCCAGGGTGGCTCGCCGGCGATGAATCTGTTCAATCTTGACCAGATGCGCCGTCAGCAGATGGCACCGCCGCCGGGTTCTGCTCCGGCGCCGGTCACGAATGGTGGCGCCGTGCAGACGAATCCGGTCACGACTGGCGGTACCGTGCAGACGAACCCGGTTATGAATGGCGGTGCTGTACAGACGAACCCGGTACCGGCGCCGTCCACGGCGTCGCCTGGAGTGCAGCCGTGAGCACGCCGTCCACGCCGCCGTCAGCTTCCGCGTCGTCGGCAGCGGCGCGAGCCGGTGCGTCGACGCAAGCCTCGGCAATTCCGCCCGCAGTCGTGACGGAACATGCCGAACGCATTGCGCCGTCGGCGGTTGCCGCGCGGCTCGTGCCCTACGGCTTCGCCCGCAGCGGCCAGATTCTGGTCGCGCATCAGCACGCCGATGGCCTGGAAGTCTGGATCAGCGAACGCACCAGCGATGCGGCGCTTGCCGAGGTTGCGCGCAATTTCGGCGCGTTGTCCGTTGTGCGTGTGCCAGCTGACGAACTTGCCCAGGCGATCAACCAGGCATACGCGCGCCAAGACGGCAGCGCGGCGCAAGTGGTCGGCGAAGTGGAAGGCGAAGTCGATCTGTCGCGTTTGATGCAGGACATTCCCGAGGTCGAGGATCTGCTCGAATCGGAAGACGACGCGCCGATCATCCGCATGATCAACGCGCTGCTTACGCAAGCGGCGCGCGAGCAGGCCTCGGATATTCACATCGAGCCTTTCGAGACTTCGTCGGTGGTGCGCTTCCGCGTCGACGGCACGTTGCGCGATGTCGTGCGGCCGAAAAAAGCGCTGCACGGTGCGCTGATCTCGCGGATCAAGATCATGGCGCAGCTCGACATTGCCGAGAAGCGTCTTCCGCAAGATGGCCGTATCACGCTGCGCGTCGGTGGACGTCCGGTCGACGTGCGCGTCTCGACGCTGCCCACCGGCCACGGCGAACGCGCGGTGCTGCGTCTGCTCGAAAAGGACGCGTCGCGCCTGAATCTCGAAGCGCTCGGCATGGCGCCCGACACGCTCGTCAAGTTCGACAAGCTGATCGGCAAACCGCACGGCATCGTGCTGGTGACCGGCCCGACCGGTTCGGGTAAGACGACCACGCTGTATGCGTCGATGTCGCGGCTCGAAACCGCGACGACCAACATCATGACGGTCGAAGATCCGATCGAATACGACCTGTCCGGCATCGGCCAGACGCAGGTCAACGAGCGGATCGGCATGACGTTCGCGCGGGCGCTGCGCTCGATTCTGCGGCAGGACCCGGACATCATCATGATCGGTGAAATCCGCGACCTGGAGACCGCGCAGATCGCGGTGCAGGCGTCGCTCACCGGTCACCTTGTGCTGGCGACATTGCACACGAACGATGCGGCATCCGCAGTGACACGTTTGACCGACATGGGCGTCGAGCCGTATCTGCTGGCGTCGTCGCTGCTTGGCGTGCTGGCGCAACGGCTGGTGCGGCGCCTGTGCCCGGTGTGCCGCGAAGAGCGCGTTGAAGAGGATGGCAGCGTGCGCTGGCATCCGGTCGGTTGCGACAAGTGCGGTCAGTCCGGCTACGCGGGCCGACGCGGCGTATACGAACTGCTTTTGATCGACGACGAAATCCGCGCGCTGGTTCACCGCAATGCATCCGATGCGGAAATTCTTGCTTCGGGCCGCGCGCAAGGCATGCGCACGCTGCGCGAAGATTCGGACCGCTGGCTCGCATCCGGGCTGACGTCGCTCGAAGAAGTGATCCGCGTGACGGGCGGAGCATAAGGTCATGCCGGCATTTCGTTTCGAAGCGATCGACGCGGCGGGCAAGGCGCAAAAAGGCGTGCTCGACGCGGACAGCGCGCGCGGCGCACGGACCAATCTGCGTTCGCAAGGACTGACGCCCCTGGTGGTCGAACCGGCCGCGACGCGCACACGTGGCGAGCGCAATCAGCGCTTGTCGATGGGACGGCGTTTGTCGCAGCGCGAGCAGGCGATTCTTACGCGGCAACTGGCCAGCCTGCTGATCGCCGGCCTGCCGCTCGACGAAGCGCTCTCCGTGCTGACCGAGCAATCGGAGCGCGACTACATCCGCGAGCTGATGGCGTCGATTCGTGCCGAAGTGCTCGGCGGCCATTCGCTCGCGAATGCGCTGACGCAGCATCCTAAAGATTTCCCTGAGATCTATCGCGCGCTGGTGGCCGCCGGCGAACATACCGGCAAGCTCGGTCTCGTGCTCTCGCGTCTGGCCGACTACATCGAGCAACGCAACGCGCTCAAGCAGAAGATCGTGCTCGCGTTCACGTACCCGGCGATCGTGACGCTCATCGCCTTCGGCATCGTCACGTTTCTGTTGAGCTACGTGGTGCCGCAAGTGGTGAACGTGTTCGTCAGCACTAAACAGCAACTGCCGATTCTTACCATCATGATGATGGCGCTGTCCGGTTTTGTGCGGCACTGGTGGTGGGCGATGCTGATCGGCGTGGTCGTATTGGTGTATCTGGTCCGCTCGATCCTGAAGCAGCCCGGCCCGCGGCTTGCCTTCGACCGGTGGCTGTTGACCGCCCCGCTGCTCGGCAAACTCGTACGCGGCTACAACACGGTGCGCTTTGCCAGCACGCTAGGCATTCTGACGGCAGCAGGCGTGCCGATTCTGCGCGCATTGCAAGCCGCCGCCGAAACGCTCAGCAACAAGGCGATGCGCGAGAACATCGACGACGCGATCGTGCGGGTGCGCGAAGGCACGTCCTTGTCGCGCGCGCTCGGCAATACGAAGACGTTTCCGCCGGTGCTGGTTCACCTGATCCGCTCGGGTGAAGCGACCGGCGACGTGACGACCATGCTCGACCGCGCGGCTGCAGGCGAAGCAAGTGAGCTGGAGCGTCGCACGATGTTCCTGACGAGCCTGCTCGAGCCGCTGCTGATTCTGGCGATGGGGGGGGTGGTGCTGGTGATCGTGCTGGCGGTGATGCTGCCGATCATCGAGTTGAACAACCTGGTGCAGTAAAGCGGAGAAGTTATTCGATTGCGGGGCTGCAGCGGCTAATGTGGGGGCACTGCAGTGATGACCGCGGTGGCATCCGCATGTAGCACGCGGGCTGCCGCTGCGCAATCAGCTGAAGCCAGGCGGAACGCCTGGGTCAGCGCATGTAGATGGTAGGACCTGCCGGATTGGCTGGCAGGAATACTTCGGAATGCGCGCCATTGCGGTCGATGATGATTGAGCGGGGGCGGACTTCGGCGAGTTTAGCGCCTTGCATGAGCGCGCTGCCGAGCGATACCGCATGTGGCGGTTCGCCGCCGACGCTGACGATGGCCGCGGCGCCTTGCTGCAAAGCGAGGATGCCGAACAGATGCACGTCCTGGTTGACGCTGCGGGTGAGCTGGCCGCCGAACAACGTGGCGGCCTGTTCAGTTGAGACCGGCGCATGCGCGGCGGCAGCGGGCAACGGCGCGCCTGACGTCGTGGAGATCGTGATGACCCAGTAGGTCAGCGTCGCGCAGAACACGGCGAACAGCGCGAGCGACAGAAGGCGGATTTGGATGGCGTTCATGCGCATATTGTACGGACTATTGTGAAAATTGCGTTGGGGGAAAGTGCCTCGAACCTCGCGCTTCGCGCCGGGCCCTCGAGGGAAGCGATTCCCCAAGGGGACTTCCTGCGGACCGGAAACTTTGGGGGCCCGGCGGTTTCTCGCAACCCTTCAACACCATGACATTAAAATGACCGGCTGGGCGTGTTCAATGGCAGCCCGATTGCCAGACGCGCGAATCCCGCCCGATCGAAAATTTCACCTGAAAAGAGGTAGCAACCTATGCAACTGTCGACCACTCGCCGTACTGAAATCGCGGGTCCGCGCAGCCGTCGTCAACGCGGTTTCACGCTGATTGAAATCATGGTCGTGATCGCGATTCTGGGCATTCTGGCCGCGTTGATCGTGCCGAAAATCATGAGCCGTCCAGACGAAGCGCGGCGCGTGGCCGCCAAGCAGGACATTGGCACCGTGATGCAGGCGCTGAAACTCTACCGTCTCGACAACGGCCGCTATCCGACTCAGGAGCAGGGCCTGCGCGCGCTGATCGAAAAGCCGACCACCGACCCGGTGCCGAACAACTGGAAGGACGGCGGCTATCTCGAACGTCTGCCGAACGACCCGTGGGGCAATACCTACCAGTATCTGAATCCGGGCGTGCATGGTGAGATCGACGTGTTCAGCTATGGCGCGGACGGCAAACCGGGCGGCGAAGGCAATGACGCCGACATAGGTTCGTGGCAGTAGTCTGGTCGTTCAGTAGTTCATTAAGCGCCGTTGATTGTCAGGCGTGCCGGATCGCCCTGCTCTTTTGCGATCCACCTCGCGCCTTATCGACTCATTGTTTTTCTGATCTTTAGTTGATCGTTCGTGGCCGGCACTATGCGACTGTCCGCTTGCAAGTCCTCTGTGGACACTCCGTGTACGGCACCGCTGCCGGGCACGGCGTGCGCCGGCGCGCGCGTGCGCGGCTCGCGTGGCGCACGGGGTTTCAGCGCAGGTGGCCCGAAGCGTGCGGCGGGTTTCACGCTGCTGGAAATGATGGTGGTGCTGGTGATCGCGGGCATTCTGGTATCGCTGACCGCGCTGACGATGACGCGCAACCCGCGCACCGATCTGAACGAAGAAGCGCAGCGTCTCGCGCTGCTGTTCGAATCGGCCGGCGACGAAGCTCAGGTGCGAGCACGGCCGATCGCGTGGCAGCCGCTCGATGGTGGCTTCCGCTTCGATCTGCGGACCGAAGACGGCTGGCGTCCGCTGCGTGACGACCTGCTCGGGCCGCGCAACTGGGAAGGTGGCGTGACCGGTGTCACGATCAATTACCCGGGGTCGGATTCGCACCCGAGCCGTGTGGTGTTCGGCACTGAAGCGATCGACGTGCCGGTGCAGATCACCCTGTTTTCGGCTGCGGGGCGCGCGACGATCGTCGGCACCGGCAACGGCCGCTATGAGGTGCACTGAGATGCGTCGTTGCAGGGGCACAGGAGCGCGCGCATCGCAGCGTGGTTTTACGATGATCGAAGTGCTGGTGGCGCTGGCGATTATCGCGATTGCGTTGGCGGCATCGATGCGCGCGGTGGGGAGTCTGGCGAGCGGCGAAGCGGATTTGCATCGTCGTCTGCTGGCGGGATGGAGTGCGGACAATACGCTGGCGCAATTGCATTTGACGCATGGCTGGCCGAACGTCGGCTCGACGAGCTTTGACTGCTCGCAGGGCAATTTGCAGTTGATCTGTACCGAACAAGTGACGGCGACGCCGAATCCGGTGTTTCGCCGTGTGGAAGTGATGGTGACGATGCCTGGGCGTTCCGGCAATCTTGCGCAGATGGTGACGGTGGTCGCGAATGAAAACAACCGTTCGCTCTAAGCGCCGCGGCCGAATGGGCGCGCGTGGTTTCACGCTGATCGAATTGCTGGTCGCGATTGCGATCATGGCGGTGATTGCCGTGTTGTCGTGGCGCGGGTTGGACCAGATCATTCGTGGCCGGGAGACGATCACGAACGCGATGGAAGACGAGCGGGTCTTTGCGCAGTTGTTCGACCAGATGCGGATCGATGCGCGGCAGGCCGCGTCGGATGATGAGTCCGGGCAGGCGGCGATATCGGTTTCGGGCAGTGTGTTGCAGATCGTGCGGGAGATGGTGTTACCGGGGGAGGCGCCGCGTTTGCAGGTGGTGAGGTATCGCGTGTCCGAGGGGCGTGTGATTCGGTATGCGTCGCCGCCGTTGGGGAATGTGGGTGATCTGCGGCGCGCGCTGCGCGGTGGCGAGGGTGATGGGTGGACGGCGGTGCCTTTGATGGGGGGCGTCGGTGCGATTTCTGCACGTCTTTATGTGCCGAAGGTCGGCTGGACTACGCAGATGAAGGATGTGCAGAGTGCTATTACGGAGAACGACAATAATTTGAAGGTACCCCAGTTGGGGAATGCGCCGCTGCCGCGGTCGGTGACTGGGCTGGAAGTGAGTGTTGGGGCTAAGTCGTTGGCGCGGCCTGTTACGCGGGTTTTTCTCGTCGGAGAATGAAATGAAGTATTTTCTTTTGTCTCCGCGACGCTCTGGGTCTTCGGTGTTGTTGTTGTCTTCGCGACGCGCTGTGTTGGGGCGCGTGCGGCCGTGCCTTTGTTTCGGTTCTTTGCCTGCTCGGCGCTTTCGTCTGTGTGCCTACGGTGTTGGCCTTTCCTTGTTTTCTTATCGGTCTATTAGCGTCGCCCCTGTGCGGGGCAGGCACCTACTTTTCTTTGCCGCCGCAAAGAAAAGTAGGCAAAAGAAAGCGGCTCAAACCGCTAATGCTAAGCGGGTCCCCCGCACAGCTAACGGTAGTGGCGCATCTGGAATCCGTGCCCTCGCACATTTGACCCCAGTGACAAAGCCGTCATCAGTTCCGGCGGCGCTGCGCGCGCCGAGCGGTACATCAGAAAAAACGCTTGGTACTTCCGACGCCTACGCACTGGCCGGAGCTCTTGGCCCCTACGTCTCGGCGGGTACCGCCTTTAGTGCATCTCATGCCTGTGCTCCGGTGAGCACCGCCTTTAGTGTCTCTGGCCTCTGCGCCCCGGGGGGCGCCGCCTTTGCACGCGCGGACGCGCAGCTGCTTTCATCGGCGCCGGCGCTCTCATCATTCGGCCGTTCCGACGCGACGCGCCTTTCGGCCGTACGCACTAGTCTTTACGCGCAGACATCCGCAGAAAAATTGGTTGGGCGCATCGCCGAGGCGAAGCCGACGGCTCCCCGCCACGTTAAACGAAGCCAATGGTGTTCAGAGCGAACCCTTCCGGCGAGCGCGCAGCGCGAGGCGGCAAGCATGACTGCCTTGTCACTCCGGGTTGGGGATGTGGGGGCACAGATTCCAGATGCACCACTACCCCCTCCAAGCCAGGGGACCCACTTAAGAATTAGCGGTTTGAGCCGCTTTCTTTTGCCTACTTTTCTTTGCGGCAGGCAAAGAAAAGTAGGTGCCCCCCCGCACAGGGGGAAAGCTAATAAACCAATAACAAAGCAAGGAAAGGCCAACGCCGCAGGCACACAGGCAGGAAGGCAGCTGCAGGCAAAACAAGGAAAGCCGCCGCAGGCAAACCAACGCGGCGCAGCAATAATCAGCGCCCTACTAGTAGTCGCACTATCAGCGATATTAGTATCAGGCCTACTCTGGCGCCAGCAAGTCCAAATCCGAAGGATAGAAAACCAACGTCTCCTCTCCCAAGCGCAATGGGTCGCCCGAGGCGCACTGGACTGGACGCGCCTGATCCTCCGCTCAGAGGGCGACACCTCAGCAGGCATCACCTACCTGGGCGGCGTATGGGGCGTCCCCATTGCCAAAACACGTCTATCAGATTTCCTCGGCCAAATAGGTGAAGTCAGAGCCGAGCAAGGCCAAGAAACCTATCTCTCAGGTTCAATCGAAGACGCCCAGGCCAAATTCAACCTCCGCAATCTGGTCTCGAGCCCAGCGCCCGGCGTCATGCAACTCAACGCGGAGCAGATCGACGCCTACCAGCGCCTGCTGGTCTCCCTCGGCGTGAACAGCCAACTGGCGAAAACCACCGCCGTGCAGGTTCGCGCGAGTCTCGCTCAATCGGCAACGCGTTTTCAGACGGTCACCTCCGCCGCCGGGACAACGGCGACCCCAATCGCCGCAGGCGGCGGCGCCACCGGCGGCAGCTTCACCGATAAACCCGGTATGGAAGACGGCGATGACAACGCGGCGGTCGCGCCGCTGCAAATGACCAGCGTCGATTCGCTGCTCGATATCCCCGGCTATACGCCGGAAATGGTCGCGCGCTTGCGGCCGTTCGTCACCGTGCTGCCCACGGTATCGGCGGTCAACATGAATACGGCCCCCGCCGAAGTGATCGCGGCAATCGTGCCAGGAATGAGTCTGTCCGCCGCGCAAGCCTTCGTCGCGCGCCGGCAAACGGTGTTTTTCCATAACGTCAGCGATGTGCAACTCGCCTTGCGCGGCGCCGGCGTAGAGTCAGCCGCGGTCGATCCGGATGAAATGGATGTCAACACGAGCTATTTTCTGATTCACGGCCGGGTGCAGCACGAACGCGCGGTAGTGGACCGCACGACCCTCGTCTATCGTGACGCATTGACTCACACTACGCGTATCGTGCGGATACAAGACCAACTATGAATAACGCCTTTCCCAGAGAGAGTGGCCTTTGAGCACGCTGATCGTCCTATTGCCGCCGCGTGATCCGGCGGTGCCATCGCAGGAATGGCAACTGCCGGAGTTGCCGTTCGTGCTCCTCGACAAGTCGGGCCGCACCCAACGCGCGGGCCGCTCGGCGCTCGCGCTGCTGCCGCGCGCTACATCGACGGTGCTGATGGTCGCCGCCCGCGACCTGCTGATGATGCCCGCCAAGCTGCCGCCATTGCGCGGCCCGCGGCTGCGTCAGGCCTTGCCGAATATCGTCGAGGATCAGCTGATCCAGGATCCGCAAACCTGCCATATCGCCGTCGACCCACAACCGGTCGCGGGCGGCCGGCAGTTGCTCGCGATCATCGACCGCGGCTGGTTCCGCTTCATCTGCGAAGGCTTTTCCGCCGCCGGCCACCGCAGTTTGCGCGCCGTGCCGGTCACGCGCTGCCTGCCGCAAGCCGTCGCGCTCGATACACCCGCCGAAGTCGCGGAAATGGTCAACGCGGGCGAGCCAGTCATAGCGGGCTCGGCTAGCGTGGCGACGTCGCTGCCGGGTGTGGCGCCTGTCATCGCTCCGGGCGTCGCGTCGGCCGTGCCGATGGTGGCGGCCGTGCTCGGCGCTGTCGTCCAGACCGCACCCGCGTTCCTGCTTGAAGGCGCGGTCGAAAGCGTGGTGGTGAACGGTGCGCCACGCGTCGAACTGGCGATCGCGCGCGGCGTACAAGGCGAGGGGCTGGCGGTGCCGGCTAGCGCCGTGAACGCGACGCTCAGCGCGCTCGCCGGTGCCGCGCCGGTCTCGCTTTACATGCTGACCGAGGTGCCCGGCAACGAGCCGAGTCTCGCGGCAACCAGCCCGGCGAAGCTCGCCGCCTACGTGCACGGAGCCAGCCCGTTGCCGTTCGAGCAACTCGCGCGCCGCGCGCTGACGTGCCGCTTCGACCTGTGTCAGTTCGAGTTCGCCTCGCAGCCGTGGCGGCTCGACCGCGCGACGCTGCGGCGTCTGCGCCTGCCGGTCATGCTGGCGGTCGGCGCGCTGGTGATCGCGATTGTCGGCGCGAACGTGCAGTGGCTGATGCTCTCGCGTCAGCGCGAGGCGATCAACACGCAGATGACCGAGTTGCTCCTCAATACCTTCCCCAAGACGACGGTCGTGCTCGATGCGCCCGATCAGATGTCGCGCCAGTTGCAGCAGTTGCGGGTGGCGGCCGGTGAACTGTCACCGGACGATTTTCTGTCGCTCGCCGACGGCTTGGCGCGTTCGTTGGCGCCGGTGCCGGTCAACGGCATCGCCGCGCTCGACTATCACGACCGGCGGCTCGATGTGACCTTCAAGCCCGAAGTGAAACTCGATGCCGATTTCGCCAAGCGCCTCGCGCGCAACGGCCTGACTGGCGCGATCGATAGCAACACCGGCAAGTGGACCATCAGGAACGGACAATGAAAGCTGAACTCGCCCAAAGCTGGGCTGGATTCTGGGACCAGCGCACCGAGCGCGAAAAAACCCTGCTGGCGTGGGGCGGCGGGGTGCTGGCCGTGGTGATCGCATGGTCGGTGCTGTGGGCGCCGGCACAGGATGGCCGCGCGCATCTGCGTGAATCGCTGCCTACCTTGCAGCGTCAGTTGGCCCAGATGACCGCGCAGTCGAATGAAGCGCGCCAGCTCTCCGCGGCGGCCCAAGGTGTCGCGCCGACCGGCGCTGCGCTAAAGGACGCGCTCACCGCCTCGCTTAGCGATCACGGTCTTGCCGCGACCCAGGTGCAGGTGATCGGCAACGCCGTGCAGATCCAGATGAAGAACGCGTCGTTCCCGGCGTGGACGAGCTGGGTTGACGACGCGCGCAAGCAGTTCAAGGTGCAGGTCGCCGAGGCGCACGTGACCGCGCTCAAGGAAGACGGCCAGGTGGATCTGATGGCGTCGTTGCAGCCGTCCACCGCGAAATGACCGTGCCGTTACAGGATTTCGCATGACTTACTGGATGCGGCGCCTGCGCGTCGCGCTACCCTGGCTGGTGGTCGCGGTGCTGGCGAGCGCGGCCGTGATGCTCACGTTTTTGCCGGCCGCCTGGATCACGCCGCAGTTCGCCAAACAGACCCGTGGCCACGTCAATCTCGTCGATCCGGCCGGCTCGCTGTGGCACGGCTCAGCCACGCTGATGCTCGCCGCCGGGTCCGACATGAGCGCGGCGACCCTGCTGCCGGGGCGGATCGAATGGCGCACCGCGTTCTGGCCGCTCTTCACCGGCCGTGTGCGAATGATCATGCGGCACAGCGAAGCGATGCCCGACCCGATCACCGTCGACGCAACCCTGCGCAGCGCCACCGTCACGCCGGGCGCGATGGCGGTGCCGGCTTCGCTGCTGAGCGGCCTCGGCGCGCCTTTCAATACGCTAGATCTGCAAGGCGACGTGCGCCTCGCATGGTCCGATTGGCGCAGCTTCAATCAGGAAGCGTTCGGTCAGCTGACTGTGACCCTGAACGATCTCAGTTCGCGCGTCTCGCTGGTCAAGCCGCTGGGTTCTTACCGGCTGCTGTTCCAGGCGCAGGGTGCGTCGTCCACGCTGGATCTGACGACCCTCAAGGGGCCGCTGATGTTGACCGGCAACGGCAGCGTGTCGTCCGCGTCGACATCGTTTCATGGGACGGCCAGCGCCGCCCCGGAAGCGCGCGACAACCTCGCGGGACTCCTGAATCTGTTGGGCCGGCCAAGCGGACCGGATACGGTCGCGCTGACGTTCGTACACTAAGGTTCGTGCATTGAAGCGCGGGTTGTAAAAAAAGAGGCATGGCCGCATTGCGCAGCCATGCCTCCTTTGCCTTGCCTTGGCGAATCGTGCGCCTAGTTGCTTTGCGCCGGTTGTGGCGTGGCTCCGCTTTGCGCCACAGGCGTCGCCGACGCTGCCGGCAGCGGCGCGGGCGCCGCCACATCGCCCGTTTCGCGGTTCATTTGCGACACATCCCAGCCGCCGCCGAGCGCCTTCACCAGACCCACCGACGACACCATCCGCTGCCCTGCGATGTTTTCCAGCTTTTGCTCAGCCAGGAAGGCCGTGGTCTGCGCGGTCAGCACGTTGACGTAGCCGACCGTGCCCGCCTTGTACTCGTTCGTGACGATGGCGAGCGCCTGACGCGCTGAATCCACCGCTTGCCGCTGCACGACGATTTCCTGTTCAAGGATGCGCTGCGAGGCAAGATTGTCCTCGACGTCCTGGAACGCGGCCAGAATCGTTTGGCGGTAGGCGGCGACATCCTGATCGTAGGCCGCGCGAGCCGCTTCGGTCTTGGCCTGCCGCAAGCCGGCGTCGAAGATCGTGCCGGCGAGTTGCGGGCCGAGCGTCCAGAAGCGCGACGGTAAGGTCAGCAGTTGCGAGAACACCGAACTTTGGAAGCCGCCGGTGGCCGACAGCGTGAGCGACGGGAAGAACGCCGCAATCGCGACGCCGATCTGTTCGTTCGCCGCCGCCGCCTTGCGCTCGGCCGACGCGATATCCGGACGCCGCTCGAGCAGCGCCGACGGCATCTGCGCGGGCACGGCAGGTGGCGTGGCGGTCAGAGGCATCGGCGGAATCGAGAAGGTCGAGGCCGGTTGGCCGACGAGCACGGCGATCGCGTGCTCGTCCTGCGCGCGCTGCACACCGTTGTCGATGGCGGCCGCTTGCGCCGTTTGCAACTGCGTTTGTGCCTGAATCACGTCCGAGCGTGCGGCGACGCCTGCTGCGTACTGATTCTGCGTGAGTTGCAGCGATTTCTGATAGGCCACGACGGTGTCGTCGAGCAGCTTCTGGGTGGAGTCGAGCGCGCGCAGCGAGAAATAGGTTTGCGCGAGCGTGCCCTGGGCGGACAGCCGCGCATTCGCCAGATCGGCGGCGGCACCCTGCTCGCCGGCTTTCTGCGAATTCACCGAGCGGGTGACCGAACCCCACAGATCCGGCTCCCAGCTTGCGTCGAGTTGCACGTTGTAGCTGTTGCTGATGCCGGAGCGACTCGAGGTGCTGGTCGAGTTGCTGCTGGACGACGAACCATAGCCGGAACGCGTACCGCCTGCCGATGCACCGATGGTCGGGAAATACGCCGCGCGGGCCTCGCCAACCAGCGCACGCGCCTGCCGGTAAGCGGCGGCGTATTGGGCGATAGTCTGGTTCGACGCGTTCAGCTTGTCTTCGAGCGCGTTGAGTTGCGGGTCTTCGTAGATGGTCCACCAGTCGCCGCGGTCTTGCTGATCGGCCGGCTGAGCGACTTTCCAGCCGGGGGCGGCTTCCTTATAGGACGCGGGGATCTCGGCTGCGGGCCGTTTGTAGTCGGGGCCGACGACGCAACCAGCCAGCAGGGTGGCGAGGGCCGCAGCGACTGCGATAGTCAGGGCGCGGGGCGCAAGCGTCCGCGCGCGCGAGATTCGTTCAAACTGCATGCAATGGATTCCTTCAGGACGCCGCAATGCGGCCAATGGCGGCACTGCTGGCCGGGCGAGATCATGGCTCTGCCGGAATGTTAGCGTATGGGACCGCTTGGACGCGGGAAACTGAAAGGGTAATGCGGGGGGAGGCGGAGGTGTGTTACTGAAGGGGTCGGGATGGTTACGTGCTATTACCGGCTTCGTTGCCTGGGCGACCGAAAAACGCCGCGCAGGCAACGAGCGCCGGCTCTGCAAGAAGAGAATTAAACGCGCGAATCCGCGGACGTAGTCTGCCGGGCCAGCTTGCCAGCCGCAGCCCGGCACGGCGCACCTGAGCGTGCCTGACACGCGCTCGCTGGGCTTGCGTCAGCGACATTGCTCGCTGAAATGGCGGATCCCGCCGATTTCACCGAGGCGGCCTCAGCCCCCTTCTGCCCTCGCCGATGCTCCGCCCACGCCAACACCGCGACCCCCACCGATCCACCCGGCAGCACGAACAGCACAGCGAACAACGCCAGTTTCCACCAGCGATGCGGCCCTTGAAAGCTGCTCAGCGCGGAATCGGTCAGGGAGCGGCTCAAACCGCCAAGGGTGTTTTTGAGGTACAGCATCGGGGAAATCCTTTTCGCACGGCGCCATTGCGGCGTGCAGACAATCGGTCAGAACATGGTCTCGGGTGGCGCGGATCGCGCGTAACTCGTTGCCTACAATAATATTGACTATGCAATTAAATTTCAAGATACTTTGCCTCGCGCGCAGCGGCAGTGTTGTTTTTTGCGCTATTCGCGCGACGCGAAACGGAGTTTGACTTGTCTGCTTAGGCAGCTAGAATTCGTTCTGCTCGACGATGTTCCCGGATACACGATGACTGACGGCCCTTACAACGCGGACGAGATTCACCTTGAATCGAGTCTTGGCTATTACCTGACGAAAGCGCGAAACGTGCTTGTCGAGCGGATGGACCGTGCGGTCAAACCGTTGGGACTGACCGCCCAGCAGATCGGCGTGATCCTGGTCTTGTCGGCACAACGCGCGAGTACGCCGTTCGAGTTGTCGCGGGTCATGTCATACGACAGCGGATCGATGACGCGCCTGCTCGATCGCCTTGAAAAGAAAGGCTTTATCGTGCGCGCGCGCAGCGACGCCGACCGCCGGATGGTCAAACTCGAGCTGACGCCGCAGGGCCACGAAGCCGCGCGGCAATTGCCCAGTTTGGGCGCAGCCGTGCTGAACGAGCAGTTGCGCGGATTTTCCGCCGCGGACCATGCCACCTTGCTCGACCTGCTCGGCCGCTTCATTGCGAATGGCATCGGCGAGGGAGCAAGCGCGGGTTGCGGCCTCGGATCCCCGCAGGAATCGCTGGAAGACTCAGCCGAAGAGCCGCCGCCAGATCACGGCGGGCAGTAACCAAGAGGCGTTTTTGAAAGCGCCATTGTTTGAAAATGTCTGTCTGGGCAGAGGGTGATCCGGCATGTATGCGCGCCATTCGGAGGGTGCGATAAGGCTGCCGCGACAAGCTTTCCCAGCTGAGGAGAAACACACATGGCTGCTACGGCTACCGCCGAAGCCCTACCCGCCGCCGAACTTGCCCCGCTCAAAGGCGGGGTGCTGGCGTTGCTCACCGTCGGTCTCGCGCTCGGCACGTTCATGGAAGTGCTCGACACTTCGATCGCGAACGTCGCTGTGCCGACCATTTCCGGCAGCCTCGGCGTGGCGACCAGCCAGGGCACCTGGGTCATTTCATCGTATTCCGTGGCCTCGGCGATCGCGGTGCCGTTGACCGGCTGGCTCGCGCGGCGCGTCGGCGAGGTGCGGTTGTTCACGCTATCTGTTCTGCTTTTCACGATTGCCTCGGCGCTGTGCGGCTTCGCGCACAACTTCGAGTCGCTGATTGCCTTCCGGCTCCTGCAAGGGCTCGTTTCCGGGCCGATGGTCCCGCTTTCGCAGACGATTCTGATGCGCTCGTACCCACCGGAAAAGCGCGGGCTCGCGCTTGGCCTCTGGGCGATGACCGTGATTTGCGCGCCGATTTTCGGACCCGTGATGGGCGGCTATATCACCGACAACTACACGTGGCCGTGGATCTTCTACATCAACGTACCGATCGGGTTGTTCTCGGCGGTGTGCGCGTTCCTGCTGCTGCGCGGCCGCGAGACCAAGGTCACCAAGCAGCGTATCGACGCGGTCGGGCTCACGTTGCTCGTGATCGGCGTGTCGTGTTTGCAGATGGTGCTTGACCTGGGCAAGGATCGCGATTGGTTCAACTCGACGTTTATCATCACGCTGGCGATTATCGCGGTGGTGTCGATTGCGTTCCTGTTGGTGTGGGAGATGACGGACAAGGAACCCGTCGTTGATCTCTCGCTGTTCAAGGATCGTAACTTTGCGCTCGGTGTGGTGATTATTTCCTTCGGGTTTATGGCGTTCTTCGGGTCAGTGGTGATTTTCCCGCTCTGGTTGCAGACGGTGATGGGTTATACCGCGGGGCTTGCTGGTTTGGCGACCGCGCCGGTCGGTATTCTTGCGCTGTTTTTGTCACCGATGATCGGCAAGAACATGCATCGGTTGAACCTGCGCGTGGTGGCGAGTTTTGCGTTCATCGTGTTTGCGTTTGTGTCGTTCTGGAACTCGACTTTTACGCTCGATGTGCCGTTCAATCATGTGATCTGGCCGCGGTTGGTGCAAGGGGTTGGGGTTGCTTGTTTCTTTGTGCCAATGACTACTATTACGCTGTCCAGCGTGTCGGATGAGCGTCTTGCTAG
Organism: Paraburkholderia solitsugae; assembly: GCF_013177695.1. GTDB lineage: Bacteria > Pseudomonadota > Gammaproteobacteria > Burkholderiales > Burkholderiaceae > Paraburkholderia > Paraburkholderia solitsugae. Next base: position 16,452 of record NZ_WOEY01000024.1, read on the forward strand.
TGCTTCTGGGTTGTCGAATTTTTTCCGGACTTTGTCCGGGGCGATTGGGACGGCTGTTAGTACGACTTACTGGGAAAACGATACGATTTATCATCATGCGATGTTGACCGATTCTGTTAATGTTTATTCGGCTAATACCAATGCGTATACCAATGGGTTGGCGGGGCTTGGGCTTTCTGGTGACAGTCTCACCGCTCAGTTGAATCAGGTTGTTACGGCGCAGGCTTATATGATGGCCACTAATGATTTTTTTCGGATTTCTTGCGCTGCGTTTCTTGGGTTGGCTTTGCTTGTTTGGGTGACTAAGCCTAGGAAGGGGGTGGGGGCTTCTATGGGGCATTGAGGCTTTTGCCTGTGCGGCGCTTTTTTGGGCTGTGCCCGGACGGCGTTGGCCTTTCCTTGATTTGTTATTGGTTTATTAGCGTCGCCCCTGTGCGGGGCGGGCACCTACTTTTCTTTGCCTGCCGCAAAGAAAAGTAGGCAAAAGAAAGCGGCTCAAACCGCCAACTCTTAAGTGGGTCCCCCGCGCAGTCGCGGTAGTGGTGCATCTGGAATCTGTGTTCTCGCACATTCGGCGCCAGTGACAAAGGCGTCATTCTTCCGGCGGCGCTGCGCGCGCCGCAGCGTGCTTCTTAAAACCACTCGCCGTGTTTTTGCGCGGCGGGTTACTCAGTGCCATGCTCACGGTTCATGGGTGCGCGTTCTCCTCGCAGACCGCATTGCCGTTTCCCCCTCCCTCACTGCGTGACCGCTTCCCCACTCGTTCCCGGGATCGACTGGCCCTGCATGGCGTCCGGGTGCATCGCCGTCGGTCCTCTAGGCTGCGACGGTTTTGCGCCGCCCTGCGGCGCGCCCGCGGTAGTGCCTCGTACGTATTCCTTGAAGTCGGCGCCCGCCTCCCATGGGTTCGGTTTGCATCCCATCGAGCCATCACAATGCGCCGCAAAACCAATCGTCGCGGTGCCGTCCGGGTTCTGGGTGCGCGTAATCTGGTACGCCAGCGCTCGCTTGCCGCCGTCCGGGCCCGTCGTCTGGATCAACGTGTTAGTCGCAGATTCGATCCTGTACGTCGAATGACCGGCTACCCATGTCTGCGCACGCTGCCACCAGACATCACACTCGGCTTTGGTCGAACACGTCAGCGGCGTTGTCGCGATCTGCATGACGTCCGGATCGACCTGCCCCTGCGTCGAACATCCCGCCGCCGCCGCCAGGCACAGTGCTGCCAACAGACCCTTTTTCATCGCGTTGAAGCCTCCCTCTCTGGAGCGTGTCGTCTAAGTTGGACCGCATCCCCGGCAAGGTGTTTCATACCCATTTGTGAATGGTCAAAACGAGGGGAGATTTTTGCCGATACAGTTGGGCGGCCAGCATCGCTTTGCGCAGACGTTACCTGTGCACAAAAAAAGCAGCTTTCCAAGGCTGCTTCCTGTTTTACAAATGAAAATGCCGTTCAGTGTTAGCTGAACGGCATTTTCCCTCAGGGCCGCTGTTTCCGGCGCTACTACGTTCGTCGTTTAGACGCTAAACCGGTTCAGTGTGTACGCCCGGTATGCCGCGACGAATGCGTCGAATGAACCTACCTCTTCCCGTTCAAGTTTGGCCTGCTCTGCAAGCGATTGCGCAGCAAGGTCGGTGAATTCCTTGGTCTGAGCAGCGTCCAGCGGACGCGAGCGGAAATAGGCGGCGTGCGCCTCGCTTTGCTCAAGGCCGAATGCGAGGAAGCTCTGCTGCTTGTCCCGCATCGTCTGCAATACGCGCGCAGACGGCGTCAGCGACGCATCCGCCAGCTTCGCGCGCTGAACCGCCACGGCGCGTGCGTGTTCGTCGCCACCGTGCAAGGCGTCGAGCGTTGCAGCGGCTGCGTCGATCTTGACGAGTAGTTCGTTTGCCCAGTCCGTCATCGCGATCGGGCTGCCGTCGCGCGTCAGTTCGAGGCCCGGCTTGCGGCCTTCCATCGTCACGCGGCCAAAGTTCTGATTCGCCTCCGCATAGGCGTCCGGCGGCAGCAGCGCGCTGTCGTCGAGCGCGCAGACCAACAGGTAAGCGTCGAGAAAACGCGACGTCTCCAGTGAAATGCCGGTCGGCTCAAACGGATCGATGTCCATGCAGCGTACTTCGACGTACTGCACGCCACGCGCGGCCAATGCATGCAGCGGACGCTCGCCCGGATAGGTGACGCGCTTCGGACGGATCGTCGAATAAAACTCGTTTTCGATCTGCAGCACGTTCGTGTTGATCTGTACCCACTCGCCGTCGCGCTGCGTGCCAATCGCCTCGTACGGAGGATACGGCTGGCTCACGGCCTTCGCGAGCGCGTCGAGGTAGCCCGGCAAGGTGTTGTAGTCGGCCTGCAGCGCGGCTTGCGCGGTAGTGTTCGAGTAGCCGAGGTCGCTCATGCGCAAGCTGGTCGCGTACGGGCGATACAGCGTGTCAGCGTCGAAGGTTTCGAGCGTGTGTTTGCGGTCGCGGAGGAAGCGGCGATCCAGTGCCGGCGATGCGCCGAACAGGTACATCAGCAGCCAGTTGGTGCGGCGGAAATTGCGGATCAGCGCGAGGTAACGGTCAGACTGGAAATCGACGGCGTTTGCCGTGGATTGCTGGTCGGCATGCAACGCCCGCCACACTTCTTCGTTCAGCGAATAGTTGTAGTGGATGCCCGCAATGCACTGCATCGTGCGGCCGTAACGGAGCGCCAGGCCAATGCGGTACACGTACTTCAATTTGCCGATATTCGATGTGCCGTAGTGCGCGATCGGAATGCCGTCGTCCGTTTCGGGCAGCAGGCCCGGCATCGAGTTGTTCCACAAGATCTCGTCGCCCAGTTCGGCATAGACGAAACGATGCAGTGCATCGAGCTTCTCGAGCGTGACCGTGACGTCGTGCTCAGCCGGCGTGATCAGTTCGATCAGCGCTTCGGAATAGTCGGTGGTGAGCGACGGATGCGTGAGCGCCGAACCAAGCGCGCGCGGATGCGGCGTCATGGCAAGCTTGCCCTCCTGCGTCACGCGCAGGCTTTCCTTTTCGATGCCGCGCAGGCCACGTATCAGCGCGTCGCGCTGCGGGCCCGAGGTCAGCACGGACAGGCGGTGCGATAACGCGTCGTTCGTGAGGGAAGGTGTCGTGTTTGGCATTGATGCGAGTCGGGCGTTGTCGGCCGCCATGTGCCGCTTCACTGCCTAGGTGCAGCACTGCGCGGTTGACAACGTTCGGCGGAATTTTCGGGTAGCGGGCACTTTAACATCTCGCCAGAACGGCTGCTTGAGCCCGCTTCGGCCGGCCCTCGGACGAGACAACCCGGCCAAAATTCAGGCCAAAACGGCCTGCCCTGCGCCGCGTTACGCATGACCTCAGCCGCCGCGTGCGGCCCCTGCCCGATCCGCCACCTCGTTCCACAGATGCATGGCCGCATATGCGCGCCAAGGCCGCCACGCGTCGGTGCGGGTGCGTTGCTGCGTGGGTCGCACGAGCGACGGGTCGCGCGCGCAGATCGACTGCATCAGCACAAGGTCCCATGCGGGCCATGCGTCGGCGTCACGCCATGCGCGCATCGCCACATACTCGACTGTCCACGGACCGATGCCAGGCAGGGCGAGCAACGCTGCGCGCAAACTATTGGCATCGGCGACGCTGCTGTCGAGCGGTAC
>NZ_WOEY01000025.1 GCF_013177695.1 Paraburkholderia solitsugae
CCGCTGCGCGTTTACCCGGCATGCCGATCTTTTCCAGATCCACAGTCGCGAGCGCGGCGGGCGTCGGAAAGCGCCACGCGGTGTTCTCATGCGGATGCCCTTCGATGCGCTCGCCGGCACGCTGCACCAATCGCCCGATGATCGTGGTCGCCGCCTTCACGCTGACCTGCTGGCCGACGATAGCGCGTACCACCAGCTCAAAGCCGGACCACGCGCCCGGTACGCGCAAGCCCGGCACAGCTTCGATCAATGGCGCGAGCCATGGGTCGGCGGCCAGTTCGCGGCCGATCTTCTTCGGATCGGCGTGCAGATCGAACATTCTTGCGATCGGCGCGACGAGCGCGTCGGCATGGCGGCTCGCCGGACCTTCGATGTTCGCGACGATGCAGCGCTTGCGCGGATGCAGGCTCACGGTTAGCGTGCCGCTGTCGCCGGCCCAGTCGATCGCGCGGCGATAGGCACCGTCTTCGACCGCTTCGACGCCGGGCGTCGCACGCCCGCCGAAAAAGCGCAGCAGGCGCGGCCAGTCGAAGGGTGGTTTGAAGGGCAGTTCGAGTGTTGCGACGTCGTCAAGCGTACTCACGCGGCGTGGTCCAGGTTGGTGGTGGTGGCAGCAACGGCCGCGTGCTCGCGGCGATTGGGTTCATCGAGCGAGACACCGCGTGCGTGCTGGGCTTCGTTGTCGAGCAGCGCGGCCTTGCGCGGCAGGCCCCAGCGATACCCCGCCAGCGCCCCGCCCTTTTGCACGACCCGATGACAGGGAATCGCCAATGCGACCGGATTCGTCGCGCACGCGCTCGCCACCGCGCGTACGGCGCGGGGTGAGCCGACCGCTTCCGCGATCTGGGAATAGCTGCGCGTCTCACCGTAGGGAATGCGCCGCAGTGCGTCCCATACACGTTGCCGGAACGCGGTGGCGGCGATATCCAGTGGCAGATCGAAGTCCTGGCGGGTGCCGCGCAGATACGCGTCGATCTGGGCGATGAACGGTGCAAGCCGCGTTGGGTCTTCGACCAGCTCGGCGTTGGCGAACTCGCCGCGCAGATCGTCGGCGAGTATCGCGGCATCGTCGCCGAAACCGATTTTGCAGATGCCTTTGTCGGTTGCGGCTACCAGCACGAAGCCGAGGGAGGTCGGCGCACTGGCGTAGCGCACGGTCAGCCCTGCGCCTTTGCGGCGAAACGCGGACGGCGCCATGCCCAATTCCGCCGAGGCGCTGTCGTACATCCGCGACGGCGAGCCGAAGCCGGCGTCGAGCGTGGCGCGCGTCACGTCCGACCCGCTCTGCAGCGCATCGCGCAACGCGGCGCCGCGTTGCGCAGCCTGATACTGACGCGGCGACACGCCCACCACGCGCTTGAACAGACGCTGCAGGTGGAACGGGCTGACGTGCACCGCGTCGCTCAATTGCGCGAGTGTGAGCCGTTGCTGCGGATCTGCATCCAGCGCGGCGCACGCGCGATTGACGATCTCCAGCTCGCGCGGCAGGCCGCCGGGCTGGCAACGCTTGCAATCGCGATAGCCCGCGGCGCGCGCGGCGTTTGCATCGGTGAAGAACGCGACATTTTCGCGGCGCGGCTGGCGCGACGCGCACGACGGGCGGCAGAACACTCCCGTCGTTTTGACGGCGTAGAAGAACGCGCCGTCGGCCTGCGGCTCGCGGCGGGTGATGGCTTCCCAGCGCTCGGCGTCAGTGGCCCAGTGGGCGGTGCCGACGGCGGGTGCGGCGCCGGTATCGGTACGGTCGGTGCGGTTCATGATGGTCCCGGAAAGGCGGTGTCGATGCTCACCAATGTAGGCCGCATGCGAACACACTACGCCCCGGTTCTTGCTCTGTCATTGCGCTTCCTCGTAGACCTGAGGCCCCGCCAGGCGCTCGTTTCGCCTCAAACTGCGACAATTTGGCACGATATCGGGTTTTCCCTTAAAAAGTTATTGCGTCGCACCAACCCCATGTGTATATTAGTACCTGTCTCCTCCATGTCTCCTCCTGATATGGATTCAGCCCGCTCCACATAGAGCGGGCTTTTTTTCGTCTGATCATTTCTGATCTGTCCCTCGCAGCGGGTTCATCGCCCGCTCTCGCTGTCCCCTTCTTTCTCCTACACTGATGGCTGTTCAACCTTTCTGCGAACCAGCCAAGGGGCGTTCGACATGAGAATCCACATTCGCGAGATTGATCACATCGTCATTCGGGCGTCGAACGTTCCGGAGATGACGCGCTTTTATTGCGAGGTGCTCGGTTGCAGCGTCGAGAAGGAGCAGGCCGATCTGGGCCTGACGCAATTGCGGGCGGGGCGCTCGCTGATCGACCTGTTAAAGGTCGGCGGGAAGCTCGATCACCCCGAAAACGGCGTGCCGGGCGCGGGGCGGAATATGGACCACGTATGTTTGCGTGTTGACCCGTTCGACGCCGAGGCGCTCACGGCGCATCTGGCCGAACACGGTGCAAGACCTGGCGAGGCGGCTTTGCGCTACGGCGCGGATGGGTTTGGGCAGTCGATATATCTGTTCGACCCGGAAGGCAATATGGTCGAGCTCAAAGGGCCACCCGAAGCGTCGCGTGTGACGTCGCTGTAATGGGCGTGGCCGCTGCTTCTCAACCGGTGCAACACGCAGGCGTCAAGGCAGACACGCACCCACAGGCGTAGACGAACTCAGACAGCAGCTGCTACCGGCGCTTTCAGGCGCATCACGCGTTGGCGGGCGCCTTCAATACCGTCCACTCGATCTTCACCGCGTCGGCCTCGGCGCTGCCGAGCCATGCTTCGCCGTCCTGCACGGTGCATTGCAGACGCATGGTTCGTTCGGCGAGCTTGCTGAGCGCGGCGGCGACGTCTTCGCCGAGCGACCATACCGTCACATTGCGCATGCGTTCGACCTTGCTGCGTACGCCTTGCCACCAGATGTCCGACGTGCGGCCGCCATAGGCGATCACGATTACTTCGTTCGAGCGGCCGCTCGCCTTGGCGATGCGCCGTTCGTCCGGCTGACCGACTTCGATCCAGGTTTCAATCGCGCCGGTGAGGTCCTTCTGCCAGAGGTCCGGTTCGTCGATGTCCGACAAACCTTTGCAGAATTCGAGGCGTTCCTGCGCGAACAGCGCGAACGCGGCGACGCGGACCATCATCCGTTCGTCGGTTTCCGAGGGATGGCGGGCGATCGTCAGGGAATGGTCGGCGTAGTAGTGCCGGTCCATGTTGGCGATCTGGAGTTCTGCCTTGTAAATCGTCGATTTGAGAGCCATGCCGTTACTAAACCAGGCGCTCGCTCCACCGGAGCGAGCAGAAAAAGAATCGTCGACGGCGCGTTGCCGTTTTCGGTGTGTGTGGTACATCGCGTGTCCCTCCCGAGCCGGAGACCGGCTGCTAATGCGACTATCGCAAAGGGAGAAGCATTTATCGCGCCACTGCCGACTCGAAAGCGGTGCCATAGACCTCGGAAGCGGCTTCCCGCAAGGCTTCGAGCACGATGGAGGCCGCCGGCGAAAGCAGGTGCGACTGGCGCGTGATGATACCGAATGTATCCATTCTGCACGGTAAATCGATCGGTACCTGCTTGAGAACACCGTACTGTTGGTACTGACGCGCCACTTCATCAGGTAAAACCGCCAACATGTCGCTTTGGAGCAATAAGCTCGAAATCGCCAGGAAATTGTTCGTATTCACCACGTTTTGAGGCGGATTCAGTCCAATCTGCGAAAACATCAGATCAAAGCGATGGCGCAACACGCTGCCCGGCGGGTGCAAAACCCAGCTCGCGTTGACGATTCCCCGCAGTGTCAAACCTGTTTCATTTTCGAGAGGATGGCCGGGGCGCGCCACTACGCACAGCGGCTCGTCGGCGAGTGGTTCGTAATGGACGTCGGCCTTGAACTGGTTTTGCCGCTCCAGTACCCGGCCGATCATGATATCCAGTTCGCCCTCGGCGAGCCTCGGCAACATAACGTCTGATGTTTCCACCTCCGCCCAGATCTGCAACTGGGGATAACGTTCTTTCACGCTGGCGATGGCGCGCGGCACCATCGTCGCGGCGGCCGCGGCGATCACACCGATGCGCACCTGGCCGGCCAGACCGGCGCGCAGTGCCGAGATTTCCTCGTGAGCGTGGCTGAGATTCGAGAGCACCATGCGCGCGTGACGGATCATCACTTCGCCATACAGCGTGGCGTGCATGCCGTGCGGCGTGCGGTCGAACAGGCTCACTTCCAGCATGTCCTCCAGCTCTTTCAGGAGCCGTGACGCGGCGGGCTGGGTCATGCCGAGCACGTCGGCGGCACGCCGGACATTACCCTCCTCTTCCATCGCCGCGAGCAGCTGCAATTGCCGCGTCTTGAGCCGCGCTCGCACGAACCAGTTCGAGTAGCTACGCGTCATGGCCAGTCTCCCTATGCGGCATGAAGCCGTCTGTCGGACGATTTGCCGTCGTTAAGCCTCCATCATGCCATATCGAAATTGATATCGGGGTGGCCTAAAAAGGGATTGGAAAGTTATTGGGGCGGCTCATACCATTCGTGGACTTTCTGAGCTTCCTCACCCGTTTTCTTAGCTGGCGCCCTCCCGTCGATGAATCGCGATCCGCTCGTCCCGCGCGTTACTAGTCCGTGCCGCCATGACATCAATGACGGTTGGGAGACTCTCGTGACCCACGCCCCACCCCAACGCTCGTCCACGTCCGGCTGACACCGGCCGTAAGTTCCCGCGCTGCAAATAAACGAAATCAACGCAGCGTTTTCAATCTTAGGAGACAGGTATGACCAGCACGCTTCGCCGTTTGACGCTATCCGCGATTGCCGCCGCGGCGCTCGCCGCACCTTTTGCCGCACAATTCTCCGCGCACGCGGATCAGCCACTCAAAGTCGGCTTCCTCGTGAAGATGCCGGAACAGGCCTGGTTCATCAACGAACAGAAAGCCGCCACCGCGCTCGGGCAGAAGGACGGCTTCTCGGTGGTCAATATCGGCGCGTCGGACGGTGAAAAAGTGCTGGCCGCAATCGACAACCTCGGCGCGCAAGGTGCCCAAGGCTTCGTGATCTGCGCGCCCGACGTGCGACTCGGGCCGGCGATTCAGGCGCGCGCGAAGCGCTACAACATGAAGTTCGTCACGGTCGACGATCAACTGGTCGACTCCACCGGCAAGCCGTTGCCGAACGTGCCGCATCTGGGCATGTCCGCATTCAAGATCGGCAATCAGGTCGGCACGGCGATCTCCGAAGAGATGAAGCGCCGTGGCTGGAAGCCGGAAGAAGTCGGCGCGCTGCGCATCACGAACTACGAACTGCCGACGGCCAAACTGCGTACCGACGGCGCAACGGAAACGTTGTTGGCCGGTGGCTTCAAGAAGGAAAACATCTTCGATGCGCCGCAAAAGACGACCGATGACGAAGGCGGTTTCAACGCGTCGTCGCCGGTGCTCGCGCAGCATCCGAACATCAAGAAGTGGGTGATCTTCGCGCTTAACGAGGAAAGCGTGCTGGGCGGTGTTCGCGCGACGGAACAACTGCACATTCCAGCAGCGGATGTGATTGGCGTCGGCATCAACGGTGCGGGCGAAGCGTTTGCCGAGTTCCAGAAGAAGGAACCGACGGGCTTCTACGGCACGATCGCCGTGAGTTCGACGATGCACGGCAAGGAGAGCACGGAGAACCTCGTCGAATGGATCAAGGACGGCAAACAGCCGCCCGCCGACACGCAAACCACCGGCAAGCTGATGGTGCGCAGCAACTGGCTGGACGTGCGTAAAGAACTCGGCATTTAAGCGGTATTCGAGTCTGCACGCTGCGGGCCTTTTTCACATTGGCGTTCACACGCATGTCAACGCGAGATCGGCCCGCACAGCTTGTCCACCCGCTAGAGGCTTTCGATGACGGTTTCTCACACTGGCGAAACGGGCCAAGTGGCGCTACCCGCGCAAGCGCCCTCGCCTGCGCTTACGTCGACTGATCCGTATCTGCAACTCGACGGTATCACCGTGCGTTTTCCCGGCGTGCTCGCGCTCGACCAGGTGTCACTCGACGTACGACGCGGCGAAGTACACGGTTTGATGGGCGAAAACGGCGCCGGCAAATCGACGCTGCTCAAAGTGCTGTCCGGCGTGAATCAGCCGGCGGCAGGCAGCTTGCTGCTCGATGGCGTCGAGCAGCAGTTCGTCACCACCAAGGCGGCCATCGCGGCGGGCGTTGCGATCATCTATCAGGAACTGCATCTGGTGCCCGAGCTGACGGTTGCCGAAAACCTGATGCTCGGCGCCCTGCCCAACCGCTTCGGCGTGCTCGATGAAAAGGCGCTGCTTGCACGTGCGGTGCGCGAGTTGGAAAGACTCGGCGAAAAAATCGATCCTGCGCAGCAGGTGAAGAATCTGTCGATCGGTCAGCGGCAGATGATCGAGATCGGCAAGGCACTGATGCGCGATGCGCGCGTGATCGCGTTCGACGAACCGACCAGTTCGTTGTCGTCGCGCGAAACCACGCAACTGTTCCGGATCATTCGCGCTTTAAAGGCCGAGGGCCGCGCGATCATCTACGTCACGCACCGGATGGATGAAGTCTACGAGCTGTGCGATCGCGTGACGGTGTTTCGCGACGGCCGCCGCATCGATACGTTCGAAGCCGGTGATGGGCTCGATCGCGATCGCCTGATCAGTTGCATGGTGGGTCGTTCAATCGCCGACGTGTACGGCTACCGCTCACGCGAACTCGGCGGCGTGCAGCTCGACGTCAGGGAATTGATGGGGCGAGGCTTGCGCGAACCGGCTTCGTTTAAGGCACGTAAGGGCGAAATCCTCGGCTTCTTCGGCTTGGTCGGCGCGGGACGTTCCGAGCTGATGAAGCTCATCTACGGTGCAGTCAAACCGGCTTCCGGCGAGATCGTGCTCAAAGGCAAGCGCGTGCGCTTCGCCACGCCGCGCGATGCCGTGCGTGCAGGCGTCGCGTTGTGTCCGGAAGATCGCAAGCAGGAAGGCATCGTGTCGATCGCGTCAGTGTCGGACAACCTCAATATCAGTTGCCGCCGTCACTTCAGCCGCTTCAACGTGCTCAACGGCCGCAAAGAAGCGCAGACCGCCAAGGAGTTCATTAGCAAACTCTCGATCAAAACGCGCAACGGCGACACGCCGATCGGCACGCTCTCCGGCGGCAATCAGCAGAAGGTGATTCTGTCGCGCTGGCTCGCCGAAGACATCGACGTGTTCCTGATGGACGAACCCACGCGCGGCATCGACGTCGGTGCGCGCAGCGAGATTTACGGCCTGCTGTATGGGCTCGCTGAAGCGGGCCGCACGGTCATCGTCGTGTCGAGCGATCTGGCCGAAGTGATCGGCGTGGCGGATCGCGTGATCGTGATGAAGGAAGGTTGCATCGTCGGCAATCTGCCGAAGGCGCAGGCCACGCCCGATGCGCTGATCAAGCTCGCGCTGCCTCGCTAGGCACGCCGCACTCATCAGGCCACTGAAGGCAACCGAAGCCAATTGAATCGCGCCATCGAAAACGGAATAGACACCATGCACACACCCTCCACCGACTCCTCTCCGCCAGCCGTCGCTTCCGCGGGCCTGGGCGCGCGCGCCGCGCGCACCTGGGACCTGATCAACAAATCCGGCATCGTGATGGTGTTCGTCATCCTGTTCGCGGTTTTGTCGTTCACCGTGCCGGATTTTCTAAGCTCGCGAAACATCCAGGGCCTGCTGCTCTCTGTCACGCTAATTGGTTCGATATCCGTAACAATGATGTTCGTGCTCGCGCTGGGCGAGGTGGACTTGTCGGTGGCGTCGATCGTTGCGTTCGCCGGCGTGGTGGCGTCCACCCTGATCACCGCGACGCATAGCGTGACGCTTGGCATCGCCGCTGGCGTGCTCGCGGGTGGCGCGGTCGGACTGGTCAATGGTGTGCTGGTCGCGCGCTACAAGATCAACTCGCTGATCGTCACGCTCGCGATGATGGAAGTCGTGCGCGGCCTCGCCTACATCACGTCGAACGGCGACGCGGTGATGATTTCGGAGGAGCGTTTCTTCGACCTCGGCGGCGGTGCCTTCCTCGGCATTTCGTATCCGATCTGGAGCAACATCGTCGGCTTCGTGCTGTTCGGTTTTCTGCTGAAGAAAACCGTGTTCGGCAAGAACGTGCTGGCGGTTGGCGGCAATAGCGAGGCCGCCTTACTCGCGGGCTTGCCCGTCACGCGGATCAAGATCACAGTGTTCGTATTGCAGGGCCTCGTGACGGGTTTTGCGGGCGTAATGCTGGCGTCGCGCATGAGTCTCGGCGACCCGAAAACGTCGGTGGGTCTCGAACTCGGCGTGATCTCCGCGTGCGTGCTCGGCGGCGTCTCGCTGACGGGTGGTGTCGCGACGATTTCCGGTGTGCTGGTCGGCGTGTTGATCATGGGCTCCGTGCAGGACGCAATGAGCCTGATGAATGTGCCGACCTTCTACCAATACCTGATTCGCGGCGGAATTCTGCTGCTCGCGGTGCTGTTCGACCAGTACCGCCGCAGCAAGCGCGTGCACTGACGCTGACGCTGACGCACGCCCCGCCCCACATGCTTGCCAACAGGAGATTTCATGGCTGATTCCAACCAGACTAAAAAGCCGCTGCGCAGCCAGGCGTGGTTTGGCCTCAAGGACCGCGACGGTTTTCTGCATCGCTCGTGGATGAAAAACCAGGGTATCCCACACGACGAATTCGACGGACGCCCGGTGATCGGTATCTGCAATACCTGGTCCGAACTGACGCCGTGCAACGCGCATTTTCGCGAGCTCGCCGAGTATGTAAAAAAGGGCGTGCACGAAGCGGGCGGCTTGCCGCTGGAGTTTCCGGTGATGTCGCTCGGCGAAACCAATTTGCGGCCGACCGCCATGCTATTCCGCAACCTCGCTTCGATGGATGTCGAGGAGTCGATTCGCGGCAATCCGATGGACGGCGTGATCCTGCTGGTGGGTTGCGACAAGACCACGCCCGCTCTGCTGATGGGCGCGGCGTCGTGCAACCTGCCTGCGCTTGCTGTTTCCGGTGGCCCGATGCTCAATGGCCGCTTTCGCGGCAAGAACATCGGCTCGGGCACGGGTGTCTGGCAAATGTCGGAGGAAGTGCGCGCCGGGACCATGACGCAGGAAGAATTCACCGAAGCCGAGTCGTGCATGAACCGCTCGCGCGGCCACTGCATGACGATGGGCACGGCGTCGACAATGGCCTCGATGGTCGAATCGCTCGGCATGGGCTTGCCGCACAACGCGGCGATTCCCGCCGTCGACGCCCGCCGGCAGGTGCTCGCGCATCTCGCTGGGCGGCGCATCGTCGACATGGTCCGCGAGGATCTGACGATGGACAAGATCCTCACGCGCCAGGCGTTCGAAAACGCGATCCGCACCAATGCGGCGATCGGTGGCTCGACCAACGCAGTCGTGCATCTGATCGCGCTGGCCAAACGCATCGGCGTTGAGCTTTCGCTGGAAGACTGGGAGCTCGGCTCGAACGTACCGTGCCTGGTGAATCTGCAACCGTCAGGCGAATACCTGATGGAAGACTTTTACTACGCGGGCGGTTTGCCTGCGGTGCTCAAGCAACTCGGCGAACAAGGCCTGCTGCATCGTGAAGCACTGACGGTGAACGGCAAGACGATCTGGGACAACGTGCGCAACGCGCCGAATTATGATGAGAAGGTCATCACGACGTTCGCCGAACCGTTCAAGCCGAAGGCCGGCATTGCAGTGCTCAAGGGCAACCTGGCGCCGAACGGCGCGGTGATCAAGCCGTCGGCAGCGACGCCGCAGTTGCTGAAGCATCGCGGTCGCGCCGTGGTGTTCGAGAATATCGAGGAATTTCACGCGAAGATCGACGACGAATCGCTCGATATCGACGAGCACTGCGTCATGGTGCTCAAGGGCGCGGGGCCTAAGGGTTATCCGGGCTTTGCGGAAGTCGGCAACATGCCGCTGCCGAAGAAGGTGCTGCAAAAAGGCATCACGGACATGGTGCGCATTTCGGACGGCCGCATGAGCGGCACGGCCTATGGCTCGGTGGTGCTGCATGTATCGCCGGAGGCGGCCGCAGGCGGGCCGCTCGCGTTCGTGCAAACCGGCGACATGATCGAACTCGACGTCGACGCGCGTCGTCTGCATCTGGACGTCACCGACGAAGAACTCGCGCGTCGTCGCGCGGCCTGGCAGCCGCCTGCGCCGCCCAACCGCGGCTACTACAAGCTCTACGTCGAACACGTGCTGCAAGCGGACCAGGGTGCGGATCTCGACTTCCTGGTCGGATCGAGCGGCGCGCCGGTACCGCGCGACTCGCATTGATCGCCGTTTGAACGGCTAGACGTTTCTCCCTGCGCTTTGCGAGAAGGCGTATTGCCGATGCGGATCGACAGCCCGCATCGGCTTTTTTATCGGCTTCACCTCATGGGAAAAATGGGCGCAAATAAAAACGGCCGGGCACTCAATGCCCAGCCGCTTTATAACTCGCAGGTTCACAGCCCCCTCGGCTTTTATAGCCGAAGGGTTTACACCGAAATCAAACGCGCCGACGTTTCGCCAGCGCGCTGGCGTTTAGCTTATTGCTTAATAAATCGATCGTTTGCCCAGAGACCCTGCGTATCGCTATTGGCGGAATTCACAAATTCGACATCATGGCCGACCACACGCACAACGCGGAAACTTGAGTTTTCCGGCGTGGAAACGCATTGATATCCAGAGAAGAATTCCTCCATCTTTTGCTGTTCGCCGGCTTGCGCATGTTGATCGGCGGCGTCGAGTTTATCCTTCGACAGGCAGCCATACGCATTGGCCTTGAACTGGATCGTTTGCTGCGGCTTGACCATGGCGTCTTGCGCCTGAACAGAAGCGGCAGCCAAACCCGCGATGGCGAAAACAAGGGCGATTCGCATTTTCATATTTTCCTCCGGTGCGGGTTGAATTACTCAGGTTAGCTATGTATTTAACTTTAACGTCGAACCCGCACCTTGCACTTTAGGAGAACGCGAGAGAACGACAAGCACATCTTGTGTGCGGTCGCAACAGCGGCGAATTGTCGCACCGCCTGTCGCGCCTGCTTAAACCTTAAGCAGCAGCTTAAACAGGGCGGATTGCAACGGATAACTAAAAGACGGGCAGGGCGCACCGCTTTAACCAGTAAAGCTTTGCGGTGCGTATTGGCGTAAACGAGGGGCACCAATTAAGTGAATTAATACAATTGGCGAGCGCATTTGGTGCGTTGCACACAAAGTCATTCACCCGACTAATCAAAAATCACGAAATAACGGTGTATGTGCAGAAGATAAACGGTGCCAGGTCTGCCAGGCGACGCAGCATGGCGTCCCTGGGCGACCTAGACTGGGGTCACGCGCCGTGCTCGTTGGCCTTGAAAAACTCGGACTGGAACATGCACATGCGCAACGCATTGTGATAGCGGCCATTGCCGAAAAACTCCTCGATCAACTCGGCCTCGTGCCGGAAACCACACTTCTCATAGATGTGGATGGCAGCGGTATTCGACTTGTCGACGATCAGGTAGACCTTGCGCAGATTCAGCACCGAAAACGCGTAGTCGATCGCGAGTTGTGTTGCGACGGTGGCATAGCCGCGGCCCTGCGCTTGCGGCGCGATGATGATCTGGAACTCGCCGCGCCGGTGGATATAGTCCAGCTCGATCAACTCGACGACGCCGACGGTTTCGCCCGCGTTGTCGATCGCCACGAAGCGGCGCTCGCGCAGATCGTGCACGTGCTGGTCGTACAACTGGGTCAGCTCAGAGAACGTTTCATAGGGTTCTTCGAACCAGTAACGCATGATCTTTGCGTTGTTGTTCACTTCGTGGACGAAGCGCAGATCGGTGCGCTCGAGCGGGCGCAGGGTCAGTTCGCTGCTGCGTTCGATAGTCATTGGATTCCCCTTCAGAATTATTGGTTTGAGTGCGCAAGCTCAATGTGAGAGCCCAAGCTTGCCTTTCCTGTTAGTCCGGGCTCAGCGCGGGGAGTTCTTGCAACGCCTCGCTCCGGCGTAACGCGTTCTTGCACAGCGCGAGGCGCTGCGCGGGTTCGGCGAGGGCGGGGCGTCGCGTTGTCGCAGGCCGCTTATCGCAAATTTGTGAGGGGCGCGGCACCGTGTGGGCACATGCGGTGCTCTACAATGAAATCAGGCTCTTGCGATGGAGGCTACCGTGATCGAGCACTTGATATTAGGCGCTTTTCTGGTCATCCCGCTGCTTATCGTCGCGTTTCTTTTCTCTGACGAATTGTGGCAAGAACATCGGCATCTGCACGACCACATGGAACCCATGTACGGGAGACCTCGTCGCATTGACTGGCGGCATCCGCTGCGCCGCTCGCGGCATCGGGTTTGAGTCGTTGGGCCGGCTGCCTGCATGGATCTTCGCGCTGCGCGCGTCGCCGTGAGGTGAGGCCGATTCGCGAGCCACTCGCGAGCCAATCAGACCCGCAAATAAAAAAGCCTGCCGTTTCGGGCAGGCTAAAAAGAGATCCACACTCAATGCCTTGCGGGTACAAGGCAGACGCCAGTCTAGCCGCACAGCGCGTTCGGCTGGTTTCACCGGCCATTACACATATTACGGGGCGTGACCAGTTGCGCCGCGCCCGGTGTCAGTCGGCGCGCCAATGGTCGCGGATGCGCTTGGCCAGCGCTTCGAGCGTGGCGGCATCGGCGACATCGCGCGCATGCATGCGCAGTGGCTGTCCTTCCCAGCGCGGGATCACGTGAAAATGCACATGCGGCACCGTTTGCCCCGCCGCGGCGCCGTTGAACTGTCCGATGAACACGCCGTCGGGGCGTAGCGCCGCGCGAACGGCGATGGCGAGCTTCTGCGCCATGCGCATGCAGGCCACCGTCGAGGCATCCGACAACTCGAAAATCTCAACTGCCGCTTCTTTCGGCACGACCAGCACGTGGCCGTCGGCTTGCGGCATCAGGTCCATGAAGGCCAGCGCGGCGTCGCTTTCCGCCACTTTGATGCAGGGTAGTTCGCCGCGCAGAATCTTCGCGAAGGGATTGCTGTCGTCGTAATTCATCACGCGTCCTCTCGGGTTGCGGTGCGGTTCAAGGTGGAGCTGCTGTCGGCCATATTGTCCACTACATCTGTTACATCACGCTTCTACGCCGTGCGCGCTGCGCGTTTGATCGCTTGCGGCGGCTGGCCGAACGCGCGTAGAAAGGCGCGCCGCATCCGTTCGGTATCGATAAAGCCGGTTTCGGCCGCGACGGCTTCCATCGAGTGACGGCCCGCTTCGAGCATGGCGCGGGCCGCTTCCACACGCAGCGCCTCGATGGCCTTGGCCGGCGATTGGCGCGTTTCGTCGCGAAAGGCGCGGCTGAACTGGCGCGGACTCAGATGCGCGACGTCGGCGAGCTGTTCGACCGTCAACGGCTCGCGGAGATGGTTCTTGGCGTATGACAGCGCGTCCTGAATGCGGTCGGACTTCGGCTCCAGGTCGAGCATGGCCGAGAACTGCGACTGGCCGCCGGTGCGCCGGT
Source organism: Paraburkholderia solitsugae (assembly GCF_013177695.1). Lineage (GTDB taxonomy): Bacteria > Pseudomonadota > Gammaproteobacteria > Burkholderiales > Burkholderiaceae > Paraburkholderia > Paraburkholderia solitsugae. The sequence continues at coordinate 13,474 of NZ_WOEY01000025.1, forward strand.
GGTAGACCACCAGTTTCTTGGCGATGGCGCGCGAGACTTCGACGCCGAGATCGCTTTCGATCAGCGCCAGACACAGATCGATGCAGGCCGTCATGCCGGCCGAGGTCCACACGGTGCCGTCGACGATAAAGATTCGGTCTTCGTCGATACGCGTATCGGGAAAGCGCTGCTGCAAGTCGCGGGCATGGTACCAGTGGGTCGTGGCATTCCGGCCGTCGAGGATGCCCGCTTCGGCCAGCACGAAAGCGCCGGTGCAGATGCTGGTGGTGCGGCGCGAGGCGGCGAGGGCGTCGTTCAAAAACGCCAGCAATCCCGCCGATGACGGCTCGATCTGCATCGCGCCTGTGACGACGACGGTGTCATACGCCGGGTCGCCGAACGCTTGTGTCGCAATCTCGACGCCCGACGAGCTGCGCACCATCCCGCCCTGTTCGGAGATGACTTCCACCTGGTATTCCGGCTGCCCGGCCTCGAGGTTCGCCAGCTCGAACACAGAGATCGCCACCATATCAAGGATCTGGAAGCCGGGAAAAACCACCACGCCGACGCGCTTCATTGCGATGTCCTAAAACGAGGTAAATACGACATTTGAGACAAGAGGCTACGCACCTAGACTTCACTCGTCAACACCGCGATGCCCACAAAAAAGGCACAGCGGCGGCGGTTTCAGTTTTCCCCATTCATCGATCAGGGCTCAGGGGTGACACGCTAAGCCCGCAAGGAGAGCTTTACATGGCAACGCAAGCAAACAAGGGCACAGCATTGATCACGGGCGCATCGTCGGGCATCGGTGCGGTTTATGCGGACCGCCTCGCGCGGCGCGGTTACGACCTGATTCTGGTGGCGCGCGACGTCAAACGCCTGACGGGCGTAGCCGAGCGTCTGACCGCGGAAACCGGCCGCCATGTCGAGACCATCGCCGCCGATCTGACCGTCAAGGGCGACCAGCGACGTATCGAGGAGCGTTTGCGCGCCGACCGCGGCATCACCATGCTGGTCAACAACGCCGGCGTCGGCGCGACGGCGTCGCTGATCGACTCGAATGTCGACGACCTCGACAGCATGATCGAGCTGAACGTGACAGCGCTGACGCGCCTGACGGCAGCGGCCGTGCCGGGTTTCGTGGAGCGCGGCAACGGCGTCGTGATCAATATCTCGTCGATCGTTGCGCTATCGCCGGAGACGCTGAACGGCACCTACAGCGGCACCAAGGCTTACGTGCTGAACCTGACGCAGTCGCTGCATCATGAAGTGGGCGGTAAGGGCGTGCAGCTGCAGGCCGTGCTGCCGGGCGCCACCAGCACCGCATTCTGGGACCGCGCCGGTCTCGCGGTCGAGCATTTGCCGTCACAGATCGTGATGACCGCCGAGGACATGGTGGACGCCGCGCTCGTGGGCCTCGACCAGCATGAACTGGTGACGATTCCGTCCTTGCCGGACGCGGCCGATTGGGAGCGCTTCAACGCCGCTCGCCAGCATCTGGGGCCGAACCTGTCGCACAGCGTGCCGGCTGCGCGTTATACGCGCGGGTCATCGGTGGCTTAGTGTGCTTGATGTTGCCGGGTGCCGCTGATTGGGAGCGCTTCAGCACCGTTCGCCGACATCCGGAGCAGAACCTGTCGCATAAGCTGCCGGCCGTGCGTGATACGCGCGGATCAGCGGGCGGCCGAATGCGTGTCTGGCGAGCGCCTAGCGCCAGTCGGTTGAAACGTCGTCGGGATCGACCAGTGTCAGTCCCGACGACGGCAACGGCAGGGCCGTCTTGTAGCGCACCTGCTTGAGCGCAAAGCTCGAACGAATGTTGGAGATGCCCGGAATCTTCGTCAGATGGTCGACGATGAAGCGCTCCAGCGTCTGCATATCCGGCATCACCACGCGCAGCAGATAGTCGGCATCGCCCGTCATCAGATAGCACTCCATCACCTCGGGGCGCTCCGAAATCGCCTGCTCGAAGCGAGTCAGCGCGTCTTCCACCTGTTTTTCCAGACTCACCTGAATGAACACGTTGATGCGCAGCCCGAGCGGCTCTGGATTCAGCAGTGTGACCTGCTGCTTGAACAGGCCGAGCTTTTCGAGCGCGCGCACGCGGTTGAAGCAGGGCGTGGGCGACAGATTCACCGAGCGGGCCAGATCAGCATTGGTGATGCGCGCGTTCTGCTGCAACTGGCTCAGGATGCCGATGTCGATGCGGTCGAGTCGTCTGGGTGGCGTGGTCATAGAGTAAATATTCTGTGGTGTGGGCCAAATCCGGAATAAATAGCCTATCTCAGTGTGGGATCACAAGCAATTGAGATGCTCATTTTGTGAGCACGTGGTTACCATTGACTCACTCGATCTTGAGCCGAACGCGTTGATGCGGGAGTGGTGCCATGACGGATTTGTCCAGCGGTAGCGAGCAGTTGCGGTCTGTGGATCTCCAGCGCGCGGAACGTGCGGAGCGGGAAGATACCGATCCGCAGGAAACCGCCGAATGGCTGGAAGCGCTCGATGCCGTGGTCGCTCATGTCGGCCGTGATCGCGCGCAGTTTCTGTTCGACAAGCTCGCGGGGCATGCGCTGTCGTTGGGTGTGGAATCGGCGCGGACCAACGTCACGCCGTACCAGAACACGATCCCGTTCGATCAGCAGCCACGCTATCCGGGCAATCTCGATCTCGAAGAACGTCTGGCCGGCGCGCTGCGCTGGAATGCACTGGCCATGGTGGTGCGCGCGAACCAGGCGTACGGCGAACTCGGCGGCCATATCGCGAGCTATGCGTCGGCGGCGGATCTGTTCGAGGTCGGTTTCAACCACTTCTTTCGCGCCGCGGCGCCGGGCGGAGAGGAGGGCACGAGCGACCTCGTGTACTTCCAGCCGCATTCGTCGCCGGGTGTGTACGCGCGGGCTTATCTCGAAGGCTTTCTCTCTGAGGAACACCTGCAGCATTACCGTCGCGAGATCGGCGGGCCGGGGCTGTGCTCGTATCCGCATCCGTGGCTGATGCCGGACTTCTGGCAGTTCCCCACCGGCTCGATGGGCATCGGTCCGATCAACGCGATTTATCAGGCGCGCTTCATGCGGTATCTCGCCAATCGTGGCCTCGTGCAAACGGAAAGCCGCAAGGTGTGGGGCTTTTTCGGCGACGGCGAGATGGACGAACCGGAATCGACCGGCGCGCTCTCGATTGCGGCGCGCGAGGGGCTCGATAACCTCGTGTTCGTCATCAACTGCAATCTGCAGCGCTTGGATGGCCCGGTGCGCAGCAACGGCCGCATCATCGACGAGCTCGAAGCGCACTTCATCGGCGCCGGCTGGAACGTGATCAAGGTGGTGTGGGGCTCCGACTGGGACGCGCTGTTTTCACGTGACCGCACCGGCGCGCTGCTGCGCGCGTTTGCACACACCGTCGACGGCCAGTTCCAGACCTTCTCGGCCAACGATGGCGCGTACAACCGTGAGCGTTTCTTCGGCCAGAACCCGGAGCTTGCCGCGCTCGCCGCGCAGTTGAGCGACGACGACATCGACCGTCTGCGCCGCGGCGGCCACGACGTGCGCAAGCTGCACGCAGCGTATGCGAAGGCGCTCGCGCATCGCGGCCAGCCGACGGTGATTCTCGCGAAGACGATGAAGGGCTTCGGCATGGGCACCTCGGGCCAGGGCCGCATGACCACGCATCAGCAAAAGAAACTCGGCTTCGACGACCTCAAGGCGTTTCGCGACCGCTTCCGCCTGCCGCTCACCGATGAGGACGTCGAACAGGTGAAGTTTTACAAGCCAGCGGACGACAGTCCGGAGATGCAATACCTGCATGCTCGCCGAGCTGCCCTGGGAGGCTATCTGCCCAGAAGGCGGAGAGTGGCATCGAAGGGGCTGATCGTCCCGCCGATGTCCTCCTGGGGGCAATTCGCGCTGGACTCGAACGGTCGCGAGATGTCCACGACGATGGCGCTCGTGCGCATGCTGACCGCGCTGCTCAAGGACAAGGAAGTCGGCCCACGCGTGGTGCCGATCGTCGCCGACGAGGCGCGCACCTTCGGCATGGCGAACATGTTCCGCCAGGTCGGCATCTATTCGCCGCTCGGGCAGTTGTACGAGCCGGAGGACCTCGGCTCGATGCTGTACTACCGCGAGGACACCAAAGGGCAGATTCTCGAAGAGGGGATTTCGGAAGCGGGCGCGGTGTCGTCGTGGATCGCGGCGGCGACTTCGTACAGCGTGCACAACCTGCCGATGCTGCCGTTCTACATCTACTATTCGATGTTCGGCTTCCAGCGGATTGGCGATTTGATCTGGGCGGCTGCGGATCAGCGCGCGAGAGGTTTTCTGATCGGCGCGACATCGGGTAAGACGACGCTCGGTGGAGAAGGCTTGCAGCATCAGGACGGCACGAGCCATCTGGCGGCATCGACGATTCCGAACTGCCGTGCGTACGATCCCGCGTTCGCTTATGAGGTTGCCGCGATCGTCGACGAGGGGATGCGCGAGATGGTCGAAGAACAGCGCGACGTGTTCTATTACGTGACGGTGATGAACGAGAACTACGCGCAGCCTTCGGTGCCGGGTGGGGATTTGCAGGCGCTGCGGGAGGGCATTCTTAAGGGTATCTATCCGCTTGGCGGGGATGCGCAGGCGACAACTTCACCAGTTCAAGCGCAAGCGCAGGTGCAGTTGCTCGGCGCGGGCGCGATCCTCGGTGAAGTCATCGCGGCGCAGCAACTGCTCAAAGACGACTGGCATATTGAGGCCGCGGTGTGGAGCGTGACCAGCTTCACCGAATTGCAGCGTGACGGGATGACGTCGGAGAGAAACGAGCGCCTTGGCGACGCGACAGATGCACCGTACGTCACGAAAGCACTCGAAGCATCGCACGGCCCGATTATCGCCGCGACCGACTATGTCCGCGCGGTGCCCGAACTGATTCGAGCCTACGTGCCGCGCCGCTATGTGACGCTCGGCACGGACGGTTTCGGTCGCAGCGACACGCGTCAGGCGTTGCGCGAGTTCTTCGAAGTGGACCGCAAGTCGATCGTGATCGCCGCGTTGAAGGCGCTGGTGGACGAAGGCGCAATCGATGCGAGCGTGCTCGCCGAAGCACGCAGCAAGTATCGCGGCGATACGCCCGGGGGCGCTGCTTCGTGGCAATGCTGATCAGCCGCTCACCGAGACCTGATTCTTCCCATCGCGTTTCGCTCGATACAGTCCGACGTCGGCGGCTTCGATCAACGTCGTCACCGGTTCGCTTGCGGACGGCACGATGTTCGCCGCGCCGATGCTGATCGTTACGACGCCCGCCGCCGATCCTGCATGCGGGATCGCGAGCCCTTCAATTGCGAGGCGGATTTTCTCGGCAAGCAAGCGCAAGCCACCCGATGACGTCCCTGGCAACACCACCGCGAACTCTTCACCGCCAAACCGCGCCGCGAGATCGGGCGAACGGCCCAGACACGACTCGACGGTGTGCGCGACGCGTTTAAGCACTTCGTCGCCAGCGACATGGCCATAGGTGTCGTTGTAGGCCTTGAAGTTATCCACATCGATCATCAAAAAGCCGAGTGCGGTCTTGTCGCGCGTGCCGCGACGCCATTCGGCGGCCAGGTACTGATCGAGATAACGGCGATTCGACAAACCCGTCAACCCATCCGAATGCGTGAGCCGCTGCAGTTCCAGATTGGTCGCGAGCAACTGCTGTTGCGACTGACGCAGCGCCTGATAGGCCTCGTCGCGCTGCAGCAGGTTCAGATATGAGCGCGAGTGATAGCGAATCCGCGCGATCAACTCGATGCGATCCGGCAGCTTCACGAGGTAGTCGTTGGCGCCGGCGGCAAAGGCCGCGCTTTTCACCAGCGGCTCTTCCTTGGTCGACAGCACGATGATCGGAATATCACGCGTCGCCGGATTTTGCCGGTATTGCCGCACGAGGGTGAGGCCGTCGGTGCCGGGCATCACGAGGTCCTGCAGGATCACCGTCGCGCGGGTTTCCTCGGCGCAGCGCAACGCCTCTTCAGGTGACGCGCAGTAATGGAAGTCGACGCTCGCTTCGTCGGCCAGCGCCTGGCGGACCGCCTCGGCGATGATCGCCTGATCGTCGACCAGCAACACCATGATCGGGCACTCGGCCGCGGGTGGATTGCCGAGGATGCGCGCTAACGCGTCATCGATGGCGCTATTGGGTGCGTCCTCCGCGTATGCCTGCGCGTTCGCATCGTGTTCTGCGAGTTCCTGCGCGGTGGTGGCCTGATGCGGTTTCGGAGTGTCCATGTTGGTCAGCCAGAATGAATGTCAATGAGTCGTAGCGGGCTAATGTGCAGCTAGTGTGCGCCTACCGGGTCTTAACGCGCAGCGACCGCGGCCGCGAGTGCAGCGGCAATACGCGGCAGAGGCAGGATCGCGGCGGCGGCATCGAGCGCCGCGGCCGCCTTCGGCATGCCGTACACGGCGCAGCTAGCTTCGTCCTGTGCGATCGTGTGATAGCCCTTGGTACGCATCGCCTTGAGGCCGATCGCGCCGTCGCGGCCCATGCCGGTCAGCAGCACACCGATTGCCCGCGCATGCCAGCGTGCCACGACACTATGAAAAAACACGTCGACGGAAGGCCGGTAGGGCGTTTCAGCCGGCACGTTCGTGTAGCCGAGCACGTTGGGCAGCTTCAGGTGCAGATGATCGTCGGTGGCGGCGAGCAGCACGACGCCTGCTTGCGGCCGGTCGCCTTCGCGGGCGATCCGCACCGGCAGCGCCGATTGCTGGTTGAGCCAGTCGGCCATGCCGACGGCGAATGCCGCGTCGACGTGCTGGACGATAACGACGGCCGCCGGGAAATCCTTCGGCAAGCCGGCGAGCAGTGTGGCGAGTGCCGCCGGCCCGCCCGCCGAAGCGCCGATCGCAACCAGCGGCGTGTCGCGATTCGTCGCGCTTTGGGGCGGCGCCGCAGCCGTCGCGCCAGGCGCGTTGCGCTCGGTGACCAGCGCAGCGATGCGGTCGATCTTCGCGATCAGGGTGGCGATGCTCTTGTGCGCGTCCGGGCCGCTCAGCGAGGGGGTATCCACCGCATCGAGCGCGCCCGCGCCCATCGCTTCGTAGACCCGCCACGCGTTCGCGCCCACGTCGACGGTCACGATCAGGATCGCGCACGGCGCGGTCGCCATGATGCGGCGTGTCGCCTCGATGCCGTCGACATTCGGCATCACCAGGTCCATCAGCACGATGTCGGGCCGCTGCGCGGTGCAGAAATCGACCGCCTGTTGGCCGTCCTGCGCAACCCACAGCACCTCGTAGTCGTGGCGCGCCGCAAGCGCGCGGCGCAGCGCCTCGACGGCGAGCGGCAGGTCATTGACGATTCCGATTTTCATTCGTTTTACCCGTGGGCTTAACCGTAAGCTTCGCCGATCAAATCACGCACTGCATCGAGCAGTGCTTCGTCATGAAAACTGCCTTTCGCCAGATAGTAATCCGCGCCTGCATTCAGGCCGGCGCGGCGGTCCTCTTCACGATCCTTGTACGAGACGATCATCACAGGCAGCGCTTGCAGTTGCGGATCGCGCTTGATGAGCGTGACGAGTTCGATGCCGTCCATCCGCGGCATGTCGATGTCGGTAATCACGAGGTCGAAGCGCTCGCTGCGCACCGCGTTCCAGCCGTCCATGCCGTCGACGGCGATCGTCACGTCGTAGCCGCGCGTCGCCAGCAGCTTGCGTTCGAGTTCGCGCACGGTGAGCGAATCGTCGACCACCAGCACGCGCCGCGTGACGCGCCGGGCGGCGAGAGCGGCGCCGTGCTGCGTATGTTTCAGATCGCCGCCTGCCACAAGCCGTTCGACCGAGCGCAGCCAGTCGTCGACGTCGGCGATCAGCACCGGGTCGCCGTTTTCCATCAGCGCGCCGGCGGTGATGTTTCGGATCTTGCCGAGGCGCGGGTCGAGCGGCTGCACGACCAGCATTCGCTCGCCGAGGAAGCGATCGACCACCACGCCGTAGGTCTGCGCACCGTCGCCGATCACGATCATGCTGACAGTATCGGTTTCGTTGGCCGGCGGCGCAGTGTCGAGGATCTGATGTGCGGTGACGACACCGATGCGGCGGCCGTCGAAGGCAATGTGCTGATGGCCTTCGAGTAATTCGATCTCCGCGCGGCTCACGTGCAGCGTGCGATTCACATGCGCGAGCGGCACGGCGTAAGGCTCGCCCGCGACTTCGACGAGCAGGCTGCGGATCACCGAGAGCGTGAGCGGCAACTGCAACTGCACGCGCGTGCCGAGGCCGGGTTCGTGCGTGATGCGCACCGTGCCGCGCACGCGCTTGACGACGTTATGCACCGCATCGAGTCCGACACCGCGGCCCGAGACCTCGGTGACCTGATCGCGCAGCGAGAAACCGGGCAGAAAGAGGAATTCGAGCAGTTCGGTCTCGGACAGGCGCGCGGCCGTTTCCGCGCTCGCCAGTTTTTTGCGGACGATCGAGGTGCGCAATGCGTCGAGGTCGATGCCCGCGCCGTCGTCGGTGACGGTGATGAGCAGCGCGCCGGCGGTGTGGCGCGCGTCGAGCGTGAGCGTGCCTTCTTCGGGCTTGCCGTGCGCGAGGCGTACAGCAGGCGCTTCGATGCCGTGGTCGAGCGCGTTGCGCAGCATGTGGCCGAGCGGCGCTTCGAGCAGATCGAGAATGTCGCGGTCCACCTGGGTCGATTCGCCGACCAGTTGCCAGCGCACCTTCTTGCCGAGCGAACGTGCGACGTCGCGCACCATGCGCGCGAGACCGCTGGTGCCGTCGCCGAAGGGGCGCATCCGGCATTGCAGCGCGGCATCATAAAGCTGCTGCGACAGATGCGTCGAGCGGCGGTCGAAGCTTTCCAGATCGGCCAGACGCTCGGCGAGCAGATGCTGCGATTCCGCCGTGAGGCGGCGCAATTCTTCGAGCGCGGCGTGCGCGCGCGGGTCGAGCTTCAGGTCGGCGAGCGTTTCGTGCAACTGATCCAGCGCGCGCGAGCCGTCGCGTTGGACGCGCTTGACCCGCAGCATGGATTGCGCGAAGGGTTTGAGCCAGCGTGATTCGACCAGCGATTCACCGGATAGGGACAACAGCCGGTCGAGGTTGTCGGCGCGTACGCGCAGCATGCGGCCGGGGTCGGTTGCCGGGGTGCTTGCTTCGTTCGAGGTGGATGCGGTGGCGGCGGTGGCCTCAGAGGCGCTCGCAGGAACGGACGCGGTTGCAAAGTCGGACGCTGAGGCGCTTGTAGGAGAAGATTGGGTTGCGGAGGCGGGCGTGGACCCACTTGCAGTCGTGCTGGCCGGTGCGGTTGAGGCCGACGTCGCTTCGGCGCGCAGGGCGTTGGCTAGCAGATTGAATGCGGCGTCGGCGTCGTGATCACCGGCGGCGGATGCGGCTTGCGGCTCGGTGGCTACGCTGGGTGCAGATGCAAATCCGGCGATGCGCGCAGGACTCGCAGCAGGCGCAGAGGCAGCCAGCGGCACGGCATCCCGCCGCATTGCCGCCCCATGCGGCACGACACCCGCCATACGCGCTTGCAGCGACGCCACGCATGCGCTCACGGCGTCACGCGCCGACTCGTCCTCATGATTGCCGATGCGCGCAACGATATCGACACCGCGCAGCAACTCATCGATCCACGCGGCGTCGAGCAACGCGCGCCCTTCCTGCGCCGCGACGAAGCAATCTTCCATCGCGTGCGCGAGTTCGACACCGACCTGCACACCGACGATGCGCGCCGCGCCCTTCAGCGAATGCGCCGCGCGCATGCAGGCCTCGAGCGCGGCGGCATCGCGCGGCGCGCGGTCGAGGGCGAGGAGGTCGTCGTTGAGCACGCGTGCCTGGGTCCGCGCTTCTTCGCGGAAGAGATCGATCAGCGACGGGCGGCGCGGGTCGTCCGTCATCCGAGACTCCGGTTCAAGGTATCGAACAATGCATCGGCGTCGAGCAGGCCGACCGTCATACCGCGCCACGGGGCCACGGCGCGCGTATGCGCAGCGGCAGCGTGTGACAGCGTCGCCGGCGGCGGGCAAAAGGTGGAGACCGCGATCCGATGCACGCCGTCGACCTGATCGACGGGCAGCACAGCATGCTCTTCTGCGCGCGCGACCACGAGCAAACGCGGCAGATCGTGACGCGCTTTATCGTCGGCCGCGCTGGTGTCGGCCTCGAAACCCAGCAGATGCGCGAGCGACAGGCACACCAGCAAGTCGCCCTGCACATTCACCACGCCCAGTACCGCGCGATGCTGCCGGTGCGGCAACGTATGAATCGGCCGAGTCTGCACGATGCGCTTGAAGATTGGCGTGGGCAGTCCGAGCCATTCGCGGCCGATACGAAAGACGAGGAACGACTCGCTCGCACCTTGCGGATCATGTCGTTGCTGTTGCGCCGGTGTGCGGGCGTCATGCTGCGCGAGGTCCACGAGCGGAATCGGCCGTTCCAGCAATTTCGCCGCAGCCGCTTCGAACACGGGGCAATTCAGACAACGCACGTATTCGACCAGCCGCTCGCACGACGAATCACCACGCACGCCGATGCGGTTCCAGCAATCGTCGAAGGTCACCGTGCGGTCTTCAACCACGTTGCGCTCCCTGTGCGCGCGACGCGCGGTCCATCAACAGACGCGCGCCGTTGCGATCGCCTTCGAGTTCGAGCAGCGTCGCCAGATGCGCGAGCGCTTCGCCGTGCTGCGGATCGAGATAGAGCGCCTTGCGATACTGGCCGCGTGCGAGGTTCGTATCGCCGCTGGCGTCGGCCAGCACACCGAGCAGGTAGAACGCCTCGGCGTGCGGTGCGTGCTGTTCCAGATAGACGTTGATCGCGTTCGCGGCTTCCGTCAGACGGCCCGCGTCGGCCAACGCGTGCGCGGCTTGCAGCGTATCGCGTGCGGCGTTGGTGGGCGAGGTGATCTGCGGCTGCGTTAGATCTTGCGATTGCGACGTGGGTTTCAAGGGGTCGGCCGGGCGTCCCGACATGCCGTTAAGCGGTGTGTGCGGCGGCATCTCGTTGAGTGTCGCGTGCCGCGGCGTACCGCTGGAAAACGTGAGCGGTAAGTTAGCGTTAAACGATGTGCGCGCAACCGGATCGGGCCACGCGAAAGGCGCTGCTGAGAACACCTGCAGCGGCGCGAGCGCGGGCACGGGCGAATGCGCCATCGCGAGTGCCGCGGCGGTGGCGAGCGGCGCGGTGTGCCAGCCGTTGAGCTGCGCTTCAGCGGGCGTGGCGCGGTGGAATGCGAACGCCAAAGGAATCTTCGCCGACTGCATGCCGTAACGGATCAACAGCCCGGTTTCCGCAGGACCGACGAACAGCGTGCCGTTTTCAGCCAGCACGTTGTTGAGCGCATACAAGGCCCTTTGCTGTGCGTCACGGTCGAAGTAAATCAGCACGTTGCGGCAGAACACGAAGTCATAGATGCCGAGCGCCGTGGCATCGAGTTGCATCAGGTTGGCGCGCGAAAACCGGACTGTCTCGGCGATGCGCGGCGCGAGACGCCAACCGTCTTCGGCGCGCGTGAAGTGGATGTCGCGAAACGGGAACGCGTTGCCGCGAAACGAGTTGCGGCTGTACACGGCGCGCTGCGCGACGGCCAGCGAGCGCTCGCTGATATCCATGGCGTCGATGCGCAGGTGCGCGGCGTCGATGCCGGCATCGAGCAGCGTCATCGCGATCGTGTACGGCTCTTCGCCGGTCGAGCAGGGCAGGCTGAGAATTCGCAGCGGCAGCGCGGTGCCGCGCTCGTCAAGGCGTTCGTGCGCGAGACGCGCGAGTGCCCTGAACGCGTCGGCGTCGCGGTAGAACCAGGTCTCCGGCACCACCACCGTTTCGACCAGCGCCTGCATGATCGAGGGCGACGCTTGCGCGGCATCCCAGTAGTCGGAGAGCGTGGCGCTGGCGTGACCGTCCTCGCACCAGGCCGCGGCGCGCTGATCGATCGCGCGCTCGATCGCGCTATGACCGAGCGATGCTGCATCGAGCCCAATGGTTCGATGCAGCAGATCGACGAAGCGTCGATAGAGCGGCGCGTTGTCGTGATGCGCGTTCATGCGTGCGCCTCGGGAAACAGCAGCGCTTTGACGTCGTCGGGCAGCAGATGCTCGACGCGAATCCATTGCACCAGACCACCTGCTTCGCTGGCGACCGGGCCCAGATAGCGCGCGTGCGGCATGTCGATGCCGGCATCATGAAACGCGTCGCTGTTCAGACGGATGGTGCGCGTTGCGCCTTCGAGCAGGAGCGCGAGCAGGCGCACGGTGCCCGCATGCGGATAGCGCACCAGCACGACACGCGTCGACATCAACTGCGCGGCGGGACGGCCGAGCGCGAGCGCCGGCAGATCGATCACCGGCAGCGGTGCACCTTCGTGATCGAGCACGCCCGCGACCCACGACGGCGCGCCGGGGATCGTCTTCGGCGGCGACTGCGGCGTGAGCGGCATCATGCGCTCCACCTGCGTCGCGTCGATCACGTAGCGCTCGCTATCGAGCGTGAAGAGGATGAAGAGCATCGGCGTGGACGTGGGCTGAGGTGGAGTACGGGTGGTGTGCGTCGCGTGTCTGAGCGAGCCCGCCGCGGCGCGTCAGGCGATCACCTTGAAGCGCGATACACCGGTGCGCAGACTATTGGCGACGTGCGTCAGATCGTCGATGGCCTGAGTCGACTGGCGCAGCGATTCCGCCGTCTGCTGCGCGGCCTCCGAGAGCTGCGTCAGCGCCTGGGTGATCTGTTCTGCGCCTGTGGCTTGCGTCTGCATGCCTTCGTTGACCATCGAGAAGCGCGGCGCGAGCGCCTGCACCTGCTGGATGATCTGCGTGAGATGGCCGCCCACGTTCTGTACGTCGAGCATGCCGCGCCGAACTTCTTCGGAGAACTTGTCCATGCCCATCACGCCGGCAGCCACCGCCGACTGGATCTCCTTGACCATCTGTTCGATGTCATAGGTCGCCACGGCGGTTTGATCGGCGAGACGGCGAATCTCGGTCGCCACGACCGCGAAACCGCGGCCGTATTCGCCGGCCTTTTCTGCTTCGATCGCCGCGTTCAGCGAGAGCAGGTTGGTCTGATCCGCGACCTTGGTAATGGTGGCGACGACCTGGTTGATGTTGCTGGCCTTCTCGTTGAGGATCGCGAGCTTCGCGTTGACCGAGCCGGCGGCTTCCATCACGAGGCGCATGGTCTCTTCCATGCGCGCGAGGCCGGCGTGGCCGGTGCCGGCGAGCGCCGCCGACTGGCCTGCCACTTCGGAGACTTCGTTCATCGTGCGCAGCAGATCGCGCGAGGTCGCGAAGATTTCGCGCGACGTGGCGCCGATCTCGGTCGTGGTCGCTGCGGTTTCGTTCGCGGTGGCTTGCTGTTCACGCGAGGTCGCGGCGATTTCCGTCACCGACGTGGTGACCTGGACCGCCGACTTCTGCGCCTGGCCGACCAGTGCGGTGAGCTCGTCGGTCATGCGGTTAAAGCCCGCTTCGAGCGCGCCGATTTCATCCGCGCGGTTCAGTTGCAGACGTTGCGTGAGGTCGCCCGTGCGCATGATGTCGACGACTTGCAGGACCTTCGCCATCGGCGTGGTCACTGCGCGCAGCAGCCAGTAACCGGACAGCACAGCGGCGGCGGCGGCGATCAGCAGCATCACGAGCAACACGATACGGGTCGTCTCGACCGAACTGCGGATGCTTTCGGCGGCCTGGTCGGCGTAGGTCTTGTTGTCGTCCACCAGCTTACGCAACGAGAGGCGGCCCGTTTCCCAGATCGGCGTGAGCTGCGTGCTGGAGATCCGGACGGCACCCTCTTTCGAGGTCTGCAGGGTGGTCATCAGCGACGCCTGGATCGGCAGGTATTGCGTGTGCTGCTGCCGGAAGTCGTTGAAGAGGTCACGGTCGTCCTGACGGAAGATGGTGCCGCCGTAATCGTTGAGCAGCTTCTGCAGCGTTTGCTGTGTCTCGACGAGGCGCGCGGTGTCGCGCTTGACGGAATCGGGGTCCGCATCGACATAGATGAGACGCTGGGTGACGGTGTAGTTCTCGAACCAGGCCGCGCGCATCGCGGTCGCGTAGTAGAGGCCGGGCATCGAGTCCTGCTGCTGGCTCTTCGCGTCGCGGTCGATGCCGCCGAGTTGCTCGAAGGTGACGATTGCCATTGCCAGCATCACGATCAGCACGATCCCGAAGCTGCACAGAATCCGTTGCCGGATGGTCCATTGTTTCACGCGCACGCCCCTTAACTTTTTGGCTTGGGCTCGACGCCCGGTTGTCGACTGGTGGGTCTCGGGGTCGAAGAATCGGAAAGCTTTGCGGGTCGTCGGATTTGTCCGACGGGTCATGCGGCGAATTTTACATTGATCGTGGGAATGGATGACGGTAGACCAGGATGCATTTTGCGGTGTTGGCCGGATGCAGCGCTGGGCGCCAGACATAGGCTCACCATTTTTGCCGTTTGGGAAAAATGGTGAGCAATGACGCTCGCGCGACGTTACACCCGTAATGCCCAGTTACCAACTGCAGCATCTATTTCCGCGCGCGCCCTACACAATCTGTTCCATGCCTAAACGGCGGGAGCGAAACATGAAAAAAATTGCGATGGCGTTGTTGATGGTCGGGAGTCTGAGCGTGGCGGGGCAAGCGTCGGCTCATGGCGATGGCGGCGATGTGGTCGGTGCGCTGATCGGCGGTGCCGTGCTGGGCGCGGTGGTGACGTCCGCCTTGAATCCGGCGCCTGTGGTCGCTTACCAGCAGCCGGTCTACGCGCAGCCGGTGTATCAGCCGGCACCCGCGTATGCGGGGCCGCCGCCGGGATACTGCTATGACCAGTACCAGCGCGCGTATGTGGCGTGCGGTGCGCCGCCGCCCGCACAATACGGGTATCCGCAGGAGCCGCAACCGGGCTGGTAAATGAAAAGCGCGAGCGCGCGCAGTCTGAATGCTCGCGCATTACAGAGAAAAAGGCCGTCGCAATTGCAACGGCCTTTTTTTGTTGGGTATCTCTGCTCAATGCTTGTGATGCAGCCACTCCGCATAATGCGTGTCGAGCCAGCGTTCGAGGCGCTCCGGCTTGGTCTTGTCGCGATAGTGGGACGCGGCCCAGATCGCCACGCCGACCAGCAGCATCACCAAGGGTCCCAGCAAATAAGCCATTAACGATTCAGACATGGGAGCCTCCGTCCCGGCTTGCATCCGTCCTAGTAGTTTAGACGATGATCGGCGGGAAAAAAGGACGCTGTGAAGGGTTGGCTGGCAGCGCGGTGGAATGGGCGTGGATGCGCTGACAGCGGTATGGAAGATAGCCACTAAGAACCTAGCGAAGAAGATTATTTTCTTTTTATAGGCTGGTACTTGCAGTGGATGCTTATTTCTCTGTGTACCATAAAATATGCTGGCGCTGGCGCTGGCGCTGGCGCTGGCGCTGGCGCTGGCGCTGGCAGCGCTGCTGGCGCGATGGTGAGATGAGCTGCGGCAACCGGCCAGGAAATTGCCACACCTGCCACGCTTAACCGATCACGCCCTGTCGGCCGCTCTCGATCTGCTCGTCGACAAAATCCGCCCACCGTTGCAAGGTTCGACGCCGTTCCGTGGCATGTTCGGCGTGGTTGTCTTCGCTCGGAGCGTCTTTGACGCTATGCGCCAGCGCATTTTCAATTGCGTCCGCAGGCTGCCCCATCTCGCGCAAGTGGGTCGCGGCGGTGCGTCGAAAGTCGTGCAGGACGAAATGCTCGACGTCGAGTCCGAGCGATTTGACGGCCTGATTGAGCGTACTTTTGGCGATCGGCCGATCGTCGCCCCTGACGCTCGGGAAGACGAAATTTCGACTGGTCTTCGTGTCCTGAAGCTCTCGCAGCAAGGCGACCGCCTGATGCGAGAGATACACCACATGCTCACGGACCTTGTTCATTCGCGCGGCGGGGATCGTCCATCGCGCTGCGTTGAGGTTGAATTCGGACCAGGCCGCCTCGACGATGTCCGATTTTCGCACCATCGTCAGCACGAGCAGATGCAAAGCCAGTTTCAGCGGGCGCCGAATGTTCGATGCATAGATCGCCCGGAGCATGGCGCCCATTTCGTCTGGCGCGAGCACGCGGGTGCGGCTGTCCGGCGTTGCGATGAAGCGTGCCGGGATGAGCTCTGCCGGATTGGCCGTGGCGAGTTGCCGGGCGATCAGGTACTCATAGAGCCGCTTGACCGCGTTGCGCGTGTGCAGCGCCATCTTGGGCGAGCCACGGCTTTTGATCTGGTCGCATATCGCGCGGATGTCGTCGTCCGTCACGGCTTTGATCGGTTTGGCGCCAATGGCAGGGAGAACATCTTTTTCGAGCGCGCGCCGCGTGGTGCGCTGATACTCCGCCGACTTGCCGGCCATCTCCGTTGCGAGATAAAGCTCCGCGCCCTCGCGCAGCACCTCGGCCTTGCTCTCCGCACCGCGGTCGCGGCGCGCTGTCGCCACTGGCGAGACACCGCTTGCGACCATCTCCGCGTACTTCTGCGCCTTGGCGCGCGCGACCCGCAGCGAAATCATCCGGTAGTCGCCGATGGTGACGAGCGGCTGGCGCTTGCCGTTCAGTGAATAGCGGAAGCGCCAGACCTTGGTGCCCGTCGTCATGATTTCGATGACGAGGCCGTTGCCGTCCGCTACGCAATATCGGGTGGCGCGCGGCTCGAGCGCGCGGATCTGCGTTTCGGTGAGGGGGGCGGCTAGTTTTGGCATGGCGGATCGTTTGATACGGGGATGCCGGCAATTTTAGACTGGCTGGCTTTTGTGTACCAACGAAATAAGTGGCTTTTGGTCAACAGAGGATGTTCAATGCACGGCAGTGCAGACATGGGGCAGGGGTAGTCGGTGATCCCGCGCATTGCTCCAGATCCAAGGGGTACCATTCTGGCGGCTTCACCGAAATGGTCTTGGGCGGGCAGTCTGGCCGCTCAGAGGCAATTTTCGTTTTCTCGGCGGACGACGACCTCTGGCGAAATGCTCGCGATGATAGGTCGCCGTTTGGCAGCAGGTTATTTGCCGATGCAAAACCGGCTGAAAATCACGCCGAGCAGGTCGTCCGAGCTGAATTCCCCGGTGATCGAGTTCAGTTGGTCCTGCGCGAGCCGCAGCTCCTCGGCGAACAGATCCAGCGCCTGGGCGTTCTGATCGGCGTGCGCTGCAGCGGTCGCCAGATGCTCCTGAGCCGCGCGCAGCGCAATCAGATGCCGCTCGCGCGCGAGGTAGACGCTCTCCGCGCCGGCCTGCCAACCGGCGATTCGCAGTAGCTCTTCACGCAGCAACGCGACACCATCGCCTTGTTTCGCCGACAACCGCACTTCGCTGAGCTCGAGATCCGCGTCCAGCGGTGTCGCGGCCGGCGCAAGCCCGGTCAGATCCGTCTTGTTCAGCACGCGCACCACCGGCACCCCGCTCGGGAAACGGTCAGCGATCGTTCCGTCTTCGGCAGTCATGCCGGTCCGCGCATCAAGCAGATGCAGCACGACGTCCGCGCGCTCGATCTCGCTCCACGTGCGCGCAATGCCGATCTTTTCCACCTCGTCTTCGGTATCGCGCAGGCCGGCCGTGTCGATCACGTGCAGCGGGATGCCTTCAATCTGGATGGTTTGCGCGACCTTGTCGCGCGTCGTGCCGGCGATCGGCGTGACGATGGCCAACTCCGCGCCGGCCAGCGCGTTCAGCAGCGACGACTTGCCGACGTTCGGCTGTCCCGCCAGCACCACCGACAAACCCTCGCGCAACAGTGCCCCCTGACGCGCTTCGCTCAGCACGTGCGCGAGGCGCTCGCGAATCCGCGTGAGTTTGCCGCGGGCATCGGCGGCTTCGAGAAAGTCGATTTCTTCTTCCGGGAAATCGAGCGTCGCTTCGACCAGCATCCGCAGCGTGATGACCTCTTCGACCAGGGCGTGGATGTCGCGCGAAAACGCGCCGTCGAGCGAACGACCCGCCGAGCGCGCCGCGGCCTCAGTGCTGGCCTCGATCAGATCGGCGACAGCTTCCGCTTGCGCCAGATCCAGCTTGTCGTTGAGAAACGCACGGCGCGTGAATTCGCCCGGCTCGGCCAGACGCAGACCGAACGCCCGGCCGGCGTCGATGCAACGCTGCAAGACCAGTTGCAGCACGACCGGACCGCCGTGGCCTTGAAACTCGAGCACATGCTCGCCGGTATAGGAGTGCGGGGCGGGAAAGTACAGCGCGATGCCGCGATCGAGTGCGCTGCCGCTGTCGTCAAGGAAGGGCACATAGCTCGCGTGACGCGGCGCGAGCGCCTGGCCAGTGAGTGCTTGCATCAATGGCTGCGCGGCGGCTTCCCCGGCGCGGCCGAACGAAATCCGCACGACCCCGATTCCGCCTCGGCCGGGTGCGGTGGCAATGGCGACGATCGGATCGGAATGGGTGGCGAGCATGGGACGAGGCTATCAGAAGGGATTGAATGCGCATGAGCGGGCGCGGGGCATTGTAACGCGGGCATCCACCGGCTCTGGCCCCGGGCCGGATTCCTAACGTGGCATGAGTTTCTTAAGACAAGTAGGGATTTATCCCACACAAGCTAAGATAGCCTAAGACACATTTGCGAAAAATGGACACACTAGAATGCCTAAAACGTACGCTGGACAAGGAAAAGACGACATTCGACGAAATCGCGAAACACGTTATTAGCTGGCGATTTCAGGCTAAAAATAGCTCATTTGAGCAATAAAATTGCGCGTTTGGTTGTCCACTGATTATGCGCCGAATTGCACAATCGGGCCCATGCCGACCTCCAAAGAAAAAGCAGCTTTCGCCAAACGGCTGAAAGACTCACTCCCCAACGACGTTAAGGGTGGGACCGATTTAGCCAGGGAATTCAATCTGCTTTATAGCAGTGGCCCTGCCGTCTCGCCGCAAACCGCGCACAAATGGCTAGCGGGTACGACGATTCCGAAGCGCGATAAGTTGCAGGTTTTAGCGACGTGGCTGCAAAAGGACGTTCACTGGCTGCACTACGGGCCCGCGCCATCCGGCAAGACTAAACCGCTTGCCCGTGGCGAGAAGTATCCAATGACGCCGGAAACGATCGAGTTGGTTACGCAGATGGCTAACCGGTTCGCGGGTTTATCGCCGCGTCAGCGCAATCTGGTGGAAGAACTGATCACTGAATTTGACGGCGGCACGCAGCAGGAAACCGCCGCCGCGCCGGAAGACGCGTCAAATCAAAAGGGCCAGTAGATCGACGGCCAACAAAAAAGCCGCCCGGCGCAAACCGGGCGGCTTTTTTTACGGCTAGCTGCTGCTTCTGTCAGCCAGCGGGCGCTACCACCGCCCGCCTTAGGCAAGACATCAATCAGGCCGTTTTCGTCTTCGACTGACCCATCATCCGCGTGATGTAGTACTGCTGGGCGATCGACAGCACGTTGTTCACGACGTAGTACAGCACCAGACCGGCCGGGAAGAAGAAGAACATGACCGAGAACGCGATCGGCATGAACATCATCATCTTGGCTTGAACCGGGTCCGGCGGCGTCGGGTTCAGACGCGTCTGCAGGAACATCGAGACGGCCATCAGCACCGGCAGGATGAAGAACGGGTCCTGCTGCGACAGATCGTGGATCCAGAGAATCCACGGCGCGCCGCGCATTTCCACCGACGACAGCAGCACCCAGTACAGCGAGATGAACACCGGAATCTGAATCACGACCGGCAGACAGCCGCCGAACGGATTGACCTTCTCGGTCTTGTACAGCTCCATCAGCGCGGCGTTCATCTTCTGCGGATCGCCCTTGAAGCGTTCACGCAGCGCCGTCATACGCGGCGTGATCGCCTTCATGCGCGCCATCGACTTGTAGCTCGCTGCCGACAGCGGGAAGAACACGGCCTTGATCAGCAGCGTGAGCAGCACGATCGACCAGCCCCAGTTGCCGACATAGCTGTGGATCTTCTCGAGCAACCAGAACAGCGGCTTCGCGATGATCGTGACCCAGCCATAGTCCTTCACCAGTTCCAGACCCGGCGCGATGCCTTCGAGCATGCGCTCTTCTTCCGGACCGGCGAACAGACGCGCGGACACATCAGCCGATTGGCCCGGGGCGATGGTCGCCACCGGTTGCTTCACGCCGACGCGATACAGCGCCGGATCGATCTTCTCGACATAGATGTCGCGCTTCACACCCTGCTGCGGAATCCACGCCGACGCGAAGTAATGCTGCACCATCGCGATCCAGCCGTTGTCGGCCGAATTGACGAAGTCTTCCTTGTTCTTGTCGATGTCGCTGAACGTCATCTTCTGGAAGTGGTGCTGCTCGGTGTAGACAGCCGGTCCGATGAACGTGTGCGAGAAGCGCGGCGTTTCCACCGGCGTGTCGTCGCGTACCAGTTCCATATAGACCGACGGCGTGACCGGCACGGTACCGACGTTCTCGATCTTCGTGTCGACACCGATCACATAGCTGCCGCGCGTGAACGTGTAGGTCTTGATGACCTTCACACCACCCTTGACCGGCGACTCGAAGCTGAGCTGGAACGACTTGGCGTCGCCCGTCAGATCGTGCGGCTGGTTCGGCAGCGGCGTGTAGATGTCGGTATGGTTCGGGAAATCGCCACCGAGCAGACCGGTGCGCGCCAGGTACGTATGGTTCGCGGTGCGATCGAACAGCGTGATGACCAGATCGGGCGTCTTGCCGTCGCCTTGCTTGACGAGCGACAGCTTCGACAGCGTGCCGCCGCGGGTGTCGATCTCGCCGTTATAGACGTCGGTGCTGAAGCTGATCAGCTGGCCTTGGGCCGCAGCAGCCGGCGCATTGCCGGGCGCTGCTCCGTTGGTGGCCGGCAGATCGGCGGACTGGGTTCCCGGCGTCGTGGTTCCCGGTGCGGCGCTACCGACGGTCTTGGTCGGGTTGGCGCTCGGGAAGAACATCGACGGGCGTCCGTGGTCGCGTTGCCAGTTGTCGAACAGCATGACCGCTGACATGAAAAAGATGACCCATAGGACGGTGCGTTTGATATCCATGCGTTGTCTCAGTGTCGATGGAACGGCGCGTCAGCGCTTTTCAGAAGTGGGAGGCGGGACGAGATCGATGCCGCCCGCGGAAAACGGGTGGCAGCGGCAAATACGCCTGGCGGCGAGATAAGTCCCGCGCGCGGCGCCATGATACTGGATTGCTTCGCGCGCGTAATCAGAACAGGAAGGGTAAAAACGGCACCGGTTGCCGAGCATAGGGCTCACAGCAACCTTGTAGAAACGCAGTAAAGCGATGAGTACCGTTTGCATGGCTGGTGCGGCCGGACGGCGCCGCGCAACGTGGAGTACCGGGCGACGCCCGCGCAGCCTGACTGCTATAGCTGCAAAGCGGGTGGTCACTTGAGCGTCATTCCGTCTTGGGCGCTTCCGCGGGCGGCGCCTCGCGACGGACAATTTCGCGCGCTGCCTTGTCGAGCAGCGCCTCTATCTCGCTGCGGCACAACGCCCTCAACGGCGGCGACGAGGCGCTCGGCAAAGCTTTCTTGTCGAAGCGCGTGTGCAAACGCAGCAGCACATCCCAACCGCCGAATTCCGCGCGACGCAGCCGGAAGGCTTCACGCGCGAGTCGACGTACCAGATTACGCGTGGCCGCGCGCGGCGCATACTTCTTGCCGATCACGAGACCTAAGCGAGCGTCATTACCGGTGGGCCGGCCGTACACCACGAAGTGCGCGGTGCGGCGCCACGGGCGCAAACGAAAAACGGATGAAAATTCATCCGTTTTCAGTAGCCTTGCGGCTTTGGGGAAGGCGGCTTGCGCTCGCAACGGAACCGAGCCCAGTTGCGGCGCCCCTGCCGTTCCCGCTTCACCGCGGGCGTCAGTCACAGCGCGCAATCCGCTCGCCTACCTTAGATGGCGAGGCGCTTGCGGCCCTTCGCGCGACGTGCGTTGATGACCTTGCGGCCACCTGCGGTCTTCATGCGAACGCGGAAGCCGTGGGTGCGCTTGCGACGGGTAACGGAAGGTTGGTAAGTACGTTTCATGTTGCTCTCACTTGATCGACTGATCGAAAATTAACCGCACGATCATCGCTGAAGCGGCAATGGCCGGAGGTTTACAGAATTGGTTTTCGCGGAACCCGCTATTTAAACCGGTTTTCTTTTGGCCGTCAATAGTTTAGCTTGGCTCGGCCTGACCCCAGGAAGACTTCGCCAGATGATCAGTCCCTGTGGATAACTCCCTTTCGCCGACGTTTTGGCGTTAGAATCTCGCCTTACTTCCCAAAAATTCTGCACGCTGCTCCGGCTCGCTTGCCCCGCAAACCCTTGTGGCACAAGCGCCTGGAGCCATCGCGCCTGGTTCGGCCTGGCTGCTCAGGGCCTTGTTGCGTATGCGCGACAGGGGCAGCGGCGAACCGCCGTGCACACCATAACGACAGCAACTCGATGAACGATTTCTGGCAACACTGTTCCGCATTGCTGGAGCGTGAGCTTACGCCCCAGCAGTACGTGACGTGGATCAAACCGTTGGCCCCGGTCGCCTTCGACGCCGCTGCGAACACGCTTAGCATCGCTGCGCCGAACCGCTTCAAGCTCGATTGGGTCAAGAGCCAGTTCTCCGGCCGCATTTCCGATATGGCCCGCGATTTCTGGCAGACGCCGGTCGATGTGCAATTTGTGTTGGACCCGAAAGCCGGTATGCGCGCACCGGCGGCGACCTCGTCGCCGGCTCCGTCGCGTCCGTCTTCCGCGTCTGGCCCGATGGGCGGCGGCCATTCGTCTGGTTCAAACGGCGGTGGGGCCGCCGTGGACGCAGCCGTCGGTGCCGTACAAGCGTCGCAAGCCGCGCGCGCCAACGGCGCGAACAGCGCGATGGCGACCCTCAACGCGAATGCACGCGCTGCGGCTGACCACAACGCGAACGCCCGCGCGGCGGCTGAAGATGCTGCCGACCTCGATCTCCCCAGCCTCGACGCGAATGAAGCTGCGGCCGCACGCCGCACGTGGCGTCCGGGCCAAAGCGCGAGCTCGAGCGGCAATGGTGAGAACGACTCGATGTACGAGCGTTCGAAGCTCAACCCCGTGCTGACCTTCGACAATTTCGTGACCGGTAAGGCCAACCAGTTGGCGCGCGCCGCGGCGATTCAGGTCGCGGACAACCCCGGCATCTCGTACAACCCGCTGTTTCTGTACGGCGGCGTGGGCCTGGGCAAGACCCACCTGATTCACGCAATCGGCAACCAGCTTCTGATGGACAAGGCCGGCGCGCGGATTCGCTACATCCACGCGGAACAGTACGTGTCCGACGTGGTGAAGGCCTACCAGCGCAAGGCGTTCGACGACTTCAAGCGTTACTACCACTCGCTCGACCTGCTGCTGATCGACGATATTCAGTTTTTCTCCGGCAAGTCGCGGACACAAGAGGAATTCTTCTACGCGTTCGAGGCGCTGGTCGCGAACAAGGCGCAGGTGATCATCACCAGCGACACGTATCCGAAGGAAATCTCCGGCATCGACGACCGCCTGATCTCGCGCTTCGACTCCGGCCTGACGGTGGCGATCGAGCCGCCCGAGCTGGAAATGCGCGTCGCGATTCTGATGCGCAAGGCGCAATCCGAATTCGTGAGCCTGAACGAAGACGTCGCGTTCTTCGTCGCCAAGCATCTGCGCTCGAACGTGCGTGAACTGGAAGGCGCGCTGCGCAAGATCCTCGCGTATTCGAAGTTCCACGGCCGCGAAATCACGATCGAAGTGACAAAAGAAGCGCTGAAAGACCTGCTGACGGTACAGAATCGGCAGATTTCGGTGGAAAACATCCAGAAGACCACGGCTGACTTCTACAGCATCAAGGTCGCGGACATGTATTCGAAGAAGCGTCCGGCGAACATTGCACGGCCGCGGCAGATCGCGATGTATCTGGCGAAGGAGCTGACGCAGAAGAGTTTGCCGGAAATCGGCGAACTGTTCGGCGGCCGCGACCACACCACCGTGCTGCACGCTGTGCGCAAGATTGCCGCTGAGCGCGGCACGGACGCGCAGTTGAACCACGAACTGCACGTGCTGGAGCAAACGCTGAAGGGTTAAGCAACCCGGACGTAAAAATCGACCTGTTTATTTCGGAACTCGCCCCCATTTTAGGGGAGCGGTTCTGTTTTCAGGCACAATACAGGTTTAACCGCCCGGCGGCCGCGGGCGGAATTCACGCCGTGACAGGCGCTGCGTGGCGCCGGCGGGGAGCCGCGGTTGCGCGCTGTAAGGCTGGCAAGTCAGGCGCGCAGGCCGTTATATCAACGAAGGAACTCTATGCAACTGGTCAAGACCGAACGCGATAACCTCCTCAGGCCGCTGCAAACCGTGAGCGGCATCGTCGAACGCCGCCATACGTTGCCGATCCTCGCCAATTTGCTGATTACCAAGAACGGCCCTGACGTGTCGTTCCTGTCGACCGACCTCGAGTTGCAGATCACCACGCGTGCCGATTTCGGCGTGGGCGGCGATTCGGTCGCGACCACGGTGGCAGCAAGAAAGCTCCTCGACATTCTGCGCGCGATGCCCGACGGGCAAGTGACGCTGACCCTGAACGACAAGCGTTTGACCGTGCAATCCGGCAAGAGCCGCTTTGCGCTGCAAACGCTGGCGGCCGACGAGTTCCCGACCGTCGCTCAAGCTAAAGACTACGGCGCGAACCTGGTGGTTCCCCAGAAGACGTTCCGTCAGTTGCTCGGCATGGTCCATTTCTCGATGGCCCAGCAGGACATCCGCTACTACCTGAACGGCATGCTGCTGGTGGTGGACGGCGACCAGCTGATGGCAGTCGCAACGGACGGCCACCGTCTGGCGTTCTCGTCGATGAAGATCGAAGGATCGTTCGCGCGCCAGGAAGTGATCATTCCGCGCAAGACGATTCTCGAACTGCAGCGTCTGCTGGAAGACATCGACGACACGCTGAAGATCGACATCGCCGCGACGCAGGTGAAGTTCACCTTCGGCCAGGTCGAACTGGTGTCGAAGCTGGTGGAAGGCAAATTCCCCGACTTCCAGCGCGTGATTCCGAAGTCGCACAAGAATCAGTTCTTGATCGGCCGTGAAGAACTGCAGCGTTCGCTGCAACGCGCCGCGATTCTGACGTCGGACAAATTCAAGGGCGTGCGCTGCATCATCGAGCCGGGCCAGTTGAAGATCATGTCGACCAACGCCGATCAGGAAGAGGCGCAGGAAGAACTGGAAATCGCGTACGACGGCGACAGCGTCGATATCGGGTTCAACGTCACGTATCTGCTCGACGTGCTCGCGAACCTGAAGGTCGACATGTTGCAAGTGAGCCTTGGCGACGCCAGCTCCAGCGCGTTGATCACGATTCCCGAGAACGACGAATTCAAATACGTCGTGATGCCGATGCGCATCTAACGCGTCCAAAAACCAAGAACACACCAAGGGGCGCAGCGCCCCTTTGGCGTTTTTATGGTGTTTTGAAAAGTCCCGAGCAGCAACCTTGCAGTAACGCAGAACCGGAAAAAATCCATGACTGAAACGAACAATTCGCAACCCGACAATAGCGGCTATGGCGCCTCGTCCATTCAGATCCTTGAAGGTCTGGAGGCTGTGCGCAAGCGTCCCGGGATGTATATCGGCGATACATCGGACGGCACCGGCCTGCATCACCTCGTGTTCGAAGTGCTCGACAACTCGATCGACGAAGCGTTGGCCGGGTACTGTAACGACATCCAGGTCACCATCCACGCGGACAACTCGATTTCGATCACCGACAACGGCCGCGGTGTGCCGACCGGTCTCAAGATGGACGACAAGCACGATCCGAAGCGCAGTGCCGCTGAAATCGTGATGACCGAGCTGCACGCCGGCGGCAAGTTCGACCAGAACAGCTACAAGGTGTCCGGCGGCCTGCACGGCGTGGGTGTGTCGTGCGTGAACGCGCTGTCGTCGTGGCTGCGCCTTGTGGTGCGCCGTGACGGCAAGAAGCACTTCATGGAATTCCACCGTGGCGTACCGCAGAACCGCGTGATCGAAGAGATCGACGGCGTGGCTGTGTCGCCGATTCCGGTGATTGGCGACACCGAAAACCGCGGCACCGAAGTGCACTTCATGGCCGACGAGACGATCTTCGGCAATGTCGAATATCACTACGACATTCTGGCCAAGCGGATTCGCGAACTGTCGTTCCTGAATAACGGCGTGCGGATTCGCCTGCACGACTTGCGCAGCGGCAAGGAAGAAGATTTCGCGTTTGTGGGCGGTGTGAAGGGTTTTGTTGAGTACATCAACAAGAACAAGGCCGTCCTGCACCCGAACATTTTCCACGTCGCCGGCGAGAAGGACGGCATTGCCGTCGAAGTCGCGATGCAGTGGAACGACAGCTACAACGAAAACGTGCTCTGCTTCACGAACAACATTCCGCAGCGCGACGGCGGCTCGCACTTGACCGGTTTGCGTGCGGCGATGACGCGCGTGTTGAACAAGTACATCACCGATCACGAAGTCGCGAAGAAAGCGAAGGTTGAGACGGCCGGCGACGACATGCGCGAAGGGCTCTCGTGCGTGCTGTCGGTGAAGGTGCCGGAGCCGAAGTTCAGCGCGCAGACCAAGGACAAGCTGGTGTCGTCGGAAGTGCGCGCGCCGGTGGAGGATGTGGTCGCGAAGGCGCTCGAAGAATTCCTGCTTGAAACGCCGAACGACGCGAAGATCATTTGCGGCAAGATTGTTGATGCGGCGCGGGCGCGTGATGCGGCTCGGAAGGCGCGTGAAATGACGCGTCGTAAGGGCGTGCTGGATGGCGTTGGTTTGCCTGGAAAGCTGGCGGATTGCCAGGAGAAGGACCCGGCGAAGTCGGAAATTTATATCGTCGAGGGCGACTCGGCAGGCGGCTCGGCGAAGCAGGGGCGTGACCGGAAGTTTCAGGCGATCTTGCCGCTGCGCGGCAAGGTGCTCAACGTGGAGAAGGCGCGCTATGACAAGCTGCTTTCTTCGGAGCAGATTGTGACGCTGATTACGGCGCTGGGTTGCGGGATCGGCAAGGAAGACTACAACCTCGACAAGCTGCGTTATCACCGCATCATCATCATGACCGATGCTGACGTGGACGGCGCGCACATCCGCACGCTGCTGCTGACGTTCTTCTATCGTCAGATGCCGGACATGATCGAGCGTGGGTATATCTATATCGCGCAGCCGCCGCTGTTCAAGATCAAGGCGGGTAAGGATGAGCGGTATCTGAAGGATGAGGCTGAGGTTAATGCTCACATTCTGAAGCTGGCGTTGCAGGGGTCGGAGTTGTTGGCTTCTGAAGGGGCTACGCCGATTACTGGGGATGCGTTGGGCGAGTTGGCTCGGGCTTATTTGCTGGCTCAAGCTGTTGTTAACCGTCTGAGCCGGTTGTATGACGCTGGGGCGCTTGAGGCTGTGATGGATGGAGTTGTTATTGACCTCTCCAGTGAGGAAGCGGCTGAGGCTTCGGCTGTGGCTTTGGAAGCGAAGCTGCGTGATGATGCGCTGAAGCCTGAGGTTAAGGTCACCACGATGTATGACCCGGTGCGTGAGCTGCGCTCGCTGCGCGTTGCGCGGACTCATCACGGGAATCAGAAGATTTCTGTGTTGGATCAGGATTTTCAGTTGACCGCGGATTACCAACAGCTGATCAATACCGCTAATACGTTTAAGGGGTTGATTGGGACGGGTGCCGTCATTAAACGTGGTGAGCGGAGTATGGCTGTTACCGACTTCAAGAGCGCTATGAAGTGGTTGCTGGCTGATGCTGAGCGCAATATTTCCAAGCAGCGCTATAAGGGTCTCGGTGAGATGAATCCTGGGCAGCTTTGGGAAACTACGATGGATCCGACTGTGCGTCGCTTGCTTCGTGTGCAGATTGAGGATGCTATTGCGGCTGATGGCATCTTTACGACGCTCATGGGGGATGATGTGGAGCCGCGTCGGGCTTTCATTGAGTCGAATGCGTTGCGGGCGGGGAATATTGACGTTTGATACCTGTGTCGGGCCGTAGGGCGCCAGAGTAAGTGCGACTGGCGCCACAGTTTTGCGACTACCGGACAAAGTTCCTGCGACTGACCTACATCTTTAGAAAAATCTGCCCGTCATCGTGATTTGCAGACTCTTAACGTGTAGTCAGCCGGATTTGAC
This sequence comes from Paraburkholderia solitsugae, assembly GCF_013177695.1. Classification (GTDB taxonomy): domain Bacteria; phylum Pseudomonadota; class Gammaproteobacteria; order Burkholderiales; family Burkholderiaceae; genus Paraburkholderia; species Paraburkholderia solitsugae. The sequence goes on from NZ_WOEY01000025.1 coordinate 41,499, forward strand.
TCGACTGACAGCGTCAGTTCATTCCGTCGATTTCCGACTTGATAGCGGCTTTTCCGGGGGGAATATCAAGCCCGAAGCCGTGAAGCGGTGCGCCAAAGGCGCAGGCTTGAGGTTTGACTCGCTCTGAAGAATCATTTCCTAGGTCGGGAATGGCCGAAATCCCCGCTGACATCGTTCGACCGGTCGAGCGCCGGCTAATACACTTAATGCGTAGGTCGAGTGTTCGAGTCACTCACGCCCGACCAAAGAATCAAGCAAAAAAGCTCAGTCCTTGTGACTGGGCTTTTTGCTTTCTGGATTCTGCGTAGGCGCTGTGTATGCATTTTGATTGAGACCGCAGCACGTCAAATAGACACTGGCCGCACGAAGTGCCATGCTTCATCGGTCCGGCGAAGGCCTTCAGGGGTTGACCGTCCGACGAAGTCGCGCAACCGACTGCTAGGGCCTGTCGCGCCCATCCGCTTACGGCAAACAAATTGACCTGTTGCCACCACCTTGCAGGACGCCCATAGGAGGGTAAGCAGCGCGGGCTGCGCCGGCAGCGTCGACGACGCAACTGGTCCAGTTGACGTATCCAAAGAAAAGTCAGATCGCTCGCGTGTCCGGCAGCATCAAACAAAGCGCTTTTTCAACTGGCCGCCACTTGCGCGGCGCGTGGTCCCCACTCCTCCACAGATAAGCACTCTTTCTATCCCAGCAGAAGAGATGCCCCGAATGCGCCCCCAATTTTGGCTTCCAGCTCGAATCTCTGGAAGGAGGTGCGTGTCTTGCTTTGCCGCATAGCCGAACTCGACCAGGTCGTTTCTGCACTGTTGCAGAAGGGCTACACGTTACCTTGGCACCTTACAAGTCACATACTGAGCGCCTGCCCGTAGTCAGGGAGGCTCTCGACGTGTGCTCTTATTCCGTAGGTGGAGTGTTCGAGTCACTCACGCCTCGCCAAAGAAAATCGCGCGATCATGCCGCATGATTGACCGATCACTGTTCACGGGCGCTGCGCTGCGAACGAAGATTCCGAGTCGCAGGATGGAAAGGCTGACGGGAGGACGATAGCAGGTTTTGTCGTGGACGAAATTTTGAAGCTTGGGCTGTCGAGCCTCGATGAGGAACGCATTCTACGTCTGAATGACGAATACCTATGCATGCAAGTGCCGGAAGGCGAATGGGCAAACGCGCTTCGCCCGATCCTAATGGCCAAACTGGTGATACCCGTGTGAACAAGATCAGGTATTGCCCTGAGTGCATGACGCAGTCGAGACACATTCGCTCGCGCTGGCGCCTCACAGTGTTTGATGTTTGCACTATCCACCATATCCGTCTAAAAGACGATCTGGTCGAACCCGTGATGACGAGAGGCTACAGGCAAGAAAACAGATACTTCGTCACCGAGGTCACGGATGAACAGTTCTGGGCGGGCGCAGTATGCCCAATGCCCAGCGAACGGCGGCACGTCGATCGATTGTGGTCGGGTTTCGAACGGTCGATCGTTGAGAACGACACCCCGGGAGCTTTCGAGCAGCTCACTTGTATTTTGTTTCTGGAGGCGTTGCTCGACGCGTTGCGGCGCGTGTCAAGGTACTTGTCGCCTCAGTCATGCAGCCAAAGGCTGTTTAAGTGTGGCGTGCGAGGCCATCGTGACGACTGACTCGCGCTCCGGATTGAGGGTGACTGCGCCGATTGGCGTCCAG
>NZ_WOEY01000026.1 GCF_013177695.1 Paraburkholderia solitsugae
CGTGCACTCGCACATTCAGCCCTGGTGACAAAGCCATCATTCTTCCGGCGGCGCTGCGCGCGCCGAAAGGTACTTCACAGAACCGTCTGCTCGTTTCGCGCGTGTGCCTCACTCGGCGCCGCGGCTCGCCGTTGCCTCACCAACGATTCTGCAAAGCGCCTGCGCTTCATTCGAAGTGCGAAGTCACTCCTGTACACGCTGTCGCGACTTGTCGGTCGCTAGAAGCGCCAAGTGGCACTTCCCGAAGCAGATAACTTTTGGCACTTCGCCGCGGCACAGCCGACGGCTTCCAACGCCCTCAAACGAAGCCCTTGGCTTCTCAGGCAGACTCGTCCGAGGCGAAGCCGATGGCTCCCACCGCGCACGAACGAGGCCCCTGGTTTCGCATGCATACCCGTCCGCGACGCACGCGGTGCGGAGTGGGAGCTGATGAGCCCTTTGTCACTGACGCTGAAGGTGCGAGGGCACGGATTCCAGATGCACCACTACCGCAACTGTGCGGGGGACCCACTTAAGAATTAGCGGTTTGAGCCGCTTTCTCTTGCTTACTTCTCTTTGCGGCCGGTGTATAGACCGGAGACATAGCTGCCGGCAAAGAGAAGTAAGTGCCCGCCCCGCACAGGGGCGACGCTAATAAACCAATAACAAATCAAGGAAAGGCCAACACCGTAAGGGCACAACCAAAAAGCGCCGCGAAGGCAGACAAACCAGACAAAGCCCAACGCCGCAGGCATACAGAAGAACAACCGCCGAGCAGGCAAAAAAACAAGCACCCCCACCGCCGGAGGCAAATCCGCACCTTAAACCCCAAATTCCCGCCCATAAGGTCCAACTACTTTGTCGTCGTCAACTCCGTCGATCAGCGACCTTCCGAACAAAACTGAAACGACCTGCATCGAACAGCTGCAAACCCCAGCGCCGCAGGCAAAAACCACCACCCCAACCCCTAGTGCACAGCGCGAAATAAACCGCTAATCTCGATCCCTCACGCCTCCCCAAGGCCGCGCGCAGCGCAAAGAAAAACCCGCAGCGCGAATGAAATGGCCCTAAAAAAGCCAGCCGTGCAACGGCAAAAAGCACCTCGGAGTACCCCTTTGGAAAAGTCAGCATCTCCTGAAGACTGGATCACCCGCAGCCTGCGTGCCGTCTGGCACCCCTGCACCCAGATGAAACACCACGAGCGCCTGCCGCTGATCCCGGTCGCACGAGGCCAGGGCGCGTGGCTCTACGATCGCGCGAACAACCGGTATCTGGACGCGATCAGCTCCTGGTGGGTCAACCTGTTTGGTCATGCCAATCCTCGTATCAATGCAGCGTTGAAAGACCAGCTCGACACGCTCGAACACGCCATGCTCGCCGGCTGCACACACGAGCCAGCCATCGAACTCGCGGAGCGTCTTGGCGCACTCACGAACAACACGCTCGGCCACGCGTTCTTCGCGTCCGATGGCGCATCCGCCGTCGAAATCGCGTTGAAGATGAGCTTCCACTCGTGGCGCAATCGCGGCTTCGCCGACAAGCAGGAATTCGTCTGCGTCGCCAACAGCTATCACGGCGAAACCATCGGCGCGCTCGGCGTCACCGATGTCGCGCTCTTCAAAGACGCCTACGATCCGCTGATCCGCAACGCACATGTCGTTGCATCGCCCGATGCGCGCCTCGCGCAACCAGGTGAAAGCGCAGTCGATGTGTCGCGCCGCGCACTCGATCAAGTTCGCTCGTTGTTCGAAGCACGCGCCTCGAAAATCTCCGCGCTGATCGTCGAGCCGCTCGTGCAATGCGCGGCCGGCATGGCGATGCACGATCCGTCGTATATCGCCGGATTGCGCGCGCTCTGCGATCAGTACGGCGTGCATCTGATCGCCGATGAAATCGCCGTAGGTTGCGGTCGCACGGGTACGTTCTTCGCGTGCGAACAAGCCGGCATCTGGCCGGACTTCCTGTGTCTGTCGAAAGGCATCAGCGGCGGCTATCTGCCGCTCTCGATCGTGCTGTCGCGCGATGAAATTTTCGAAGCCTTCTATCACGACGATACCGCGCGTGGCTTCCTGCACTCGCATTCGTACACGGGCAATCCGCTCGCGTGCCGCGCAGCGCTCGCCACGCTCGATCTCTTCGCAAGCGACAACGTGCTCGCCGTCAACATGCAGAAATCCGCGAAGCTGAAGGCCGCGCTCGCGCCGCTCGCCGAACATAAGCAGGTGCGCAATCTGCGTCAGTGCGGCACGATCTTCGCGTTCGATGCAGTGATCGACGACGCTCAGCAAGCCAAAACATTCTCGCGCCGCTTCTTCGAAAACGCGTTGCAGCGCGAACTGCTGCTGCGTCCGATTTCGACGACGGTCTATCTGATGCCCCCCTACATCCTGGACGACGAAGAAATCGCGCTGCTCGCCTCGCGCACTCGCGACACCTTCGAAGCAACGCTCGCGGAGACCCGCTAATGCACCTGCTCGACACACTCACAGAAGGCCTCAAGGAAATCGACGCGCGCGGTCTGCGCCGCCGTCGCCGTATCGCCGACACGCCGTGCGCCGCGCACATGACGGTCGACGGCCGCGCGATCATCGGCTTCGCAAGTAACGACTATCTGGGCCTTGCCGCGCATCCGCAACTGATCGCCGCCATCGCCGAAGGTGCGCAGCGCTACGGCGCCGGCAGCGGCGGTTCGCATCTGCTAGGCGGCCACTCGCGCGCGCATGCGCAGCTCGAGGACGATCTGGCTGAATTCGCTGGCGGCTTCGTCGACAATGCGCGCGCGCTCTACTTCAGCACCGGCTACATGGCGAATCTCGCGACGCTCACCGCGCTCGCAGGCCGCGGCACGACGCTCTTCTCCGATGCGCTGAATCACGCGTCGCTGATCGACGGCGCGCGTTTGTCTCGCGCTGAAGTGCAGATCTATCCGCACTGCGATACGGAAGCGTTGAGCGCGATGCTCGAGGCCTCGGACGCCGAAGTCAAAGTGATCGTCTCCGATACGGTATTCAGTATGGACGGCGATATCGCGCCCCTGCCGCGTCTGCTCGAACTCGCGGAACAGCATGGCGCATGGCTGATCGTCGACGACGCGCACGGTTTCGGCGTGCTCGGCCCGCAAGGCCGCGGCGCAATCGCCCAGGCCGCATTGCGCTCGCCGAATCTGATTTCGATCGGCACGCTCGGTAAAGCGGCAGGCGTATCGGGCGCATTCGTCGTCGCGCATGAGACCGTGATCGAATGGCTCGTGCAGCGCGCGCGACCGTACATTTTCACGACCGCGTCGGTGCCGGCGGCGGCGCATGCGGTGTCGGCGAGTCTGCGCATCATCGGCGGCGACGAAGGTGACGCGCGGCGCGCCCATCTCCAGCAACTGATCGAACGCACGCGCGCAATGCTAAAAGCGACGCCATGGCTGCCGGTCGATTCGCACACCGCCGTGCAACCGCTGATCATCGGCGCGAACGAAGCCACACTCGACATCGCCGCCACGCTCGACCGTGCGGGTCTCTGGGTACCGGCGATCCGTCCGCCGACCGTCCCCACTGGTACGTCGCGGCTGCGCATTTCGCTTTCTGCCGCGCATTCGCAAGCGGATCTGGACCGGCTCGAAGCGGGCTTGCAACAACTCGGGGCGAAGGCGGCATGAGTAGCTCGAGTCAAAGCGCGCTGTCTCTATTCGTCACCGGCACCGATACGGAAATCGGCAAGACCTTTGTATCCTCGGCGCTTTTGCGCGGTTTCGTCCGCGAAGGCCTGCAAGCCGCCGCGATGAAGCCGATCGCCGCGGGCGCGTTCGAGATGAACGGCGTGTTGCATAACGAAGACGCCGATCAACTCGATGCCGCGTCGAGCGTGTTGCTGCCGCCGGCAATTCGCACGCCGTATCTGCTGAAAGAACCAGCCGCGCCGCACATCGCCGCCGCGCTGGAAAACGTCACGTTCGATCTCGACCATATCGTCGATTGCCACACGCAAGCTCTGAAGCAAGCCGACATCGTTGTGGTTGAAGGCGTCGGCGGCTTTCGCGTGCCGCTGACCGCCACGCAGGACACCGCCGATCTCGCCGTCGCGCTGAAGCTGCCAGTCGTGCTGGTGGTCGGCATGCGCCTCGGTTGCATCAGCCACGCGCTGCTCACCGCCGAAGCCATCGCCGCGCGTGGGCTGACGCTTGCGGGTTGGGTGGCCAACCGCGTCGATCCGGACATGACGTTCCCCGACGAAAACATCGCCTCGATTCGCGAGCATCTTGCGCGCGAACACGACGCCCCCTTGCTCGGCATCGTGCCGCATTTGAAACCGGCTTCGCCCGAACTCGCGGCGGATCAACTCGACATCAACCGACTCCTGCAGACGCTGCGTCACACGCAGCGCTGAACACCCATTACATCCATCCATGAGGATTGACGACATGACGCAACTGAACATCGCTCCGACGCCAGCCGACACGGCCGCCGCCAACAACAACGCAGCAGCAGGTACCAAGCCGATGGCCAAGTGGCGCGTCGCAGACATCGTCGCGTTGTACGAACTGCCGTTCAACGACCTGATGTTCCGCGCGCAGCAAACTCATCGCGAACATTTCGACGCCAACACCGTGCAACTGTCGACGCTTCTGTCGATCAAGACCGGCGGTTGTGAAGAAGATTGCGCGTACTGTCCGCAGTCGGTGCATCACGACACCGGCCTGCAAGCCGACAAGCTGATGCCGGTCGATGAAGTATTGGCTGCCGCTAAGGTCGCCAAGGAAAACGGCGCGACGCGTTTCTGCATGGGCGCGGCGTGGCGCAATCCGAAGGACCGTCACCTCGAACCGATCAAGGACATGATCCGCGGCGTGAAGGCGATGGGCCTCGAGACCTGCGTGACGCTCGGCATGCTGGAAACACATCAGGCACAAGGTCTGCGCGAAGCGGGCCTCGACTACTACAACCACAACCTCGATACGTCGCCGGAGTTCTACGGCCAGATCATTTCGACGCGCACGTATCAGGACCGTCTCGACACGCTGGAACGCGTGCGCGATGCGGGCATCAACGTGTGCTGCGGCGGTATTGTCGGTCTGGGCGAATCGCGCCGTGAGCGCGCCGGCCTGATCGCGCAACTGGCGAACATGGAGCCGTATCCGGAATCAGTGCCCATCAACAACCTGGTCCAAGTGGAAGGCACGCCGCTAACCGGCACCGAAGCGATCGATCCGTTCGAATTCGTCCGTACGATTGCAGTTGCACGCATCACCATGCCGCGCGCGATGGTGCGTCTGTCGGCAGGTCGCGAACAGATGGACGAAGCGTTGCAGGCCTTGTGCTTCCTCGCCGGCGCGAACTCGATTTTCTACGGCGATCAGTTGCTGACTACCAGCAACCCGCAAGCGGAAGCAGACCGCAAGCTGCTCGAACGCCTCGGTATTCGCGCGGAAGCGGCGCAGCAGATGCCGCTGGATCAAAGCGGTTGCGAGCATAGCTGCGATAAGCACGCTGCGCCGAACTAAAGAACCGGACGTTCAGCAGCGTAGCAAGTACGCGCAATAAAAAAGGCCGCCTCGGAAATGCGCTGCACCCGAATCGTTGGACGAATGTCCAACTTTTTAGAGTGCCGTTCAGAAACGAGGCGGCCTTTCTACTTCTAAGGCAGCGCTTTACTTCTTATCCACGATGATCTGATCGAACGTCCCACCGTCGGAGAAATGCGTTTGCTGCGCTTTCTGCCAGTTGCCGAACATCTCTTCGACGGTGAAGGTCTTGATCGGCTTGAACTCAGCCGCGTGCTTCGCGAGCACGTTCTTATCGCGCGGACGCAGATGATGCTGCGCAATGATTTCCTGCGCGGCCGGCGACCATAGATAGTCGAGATACGCCTGCGCTTCCTTGCGCGTGCCGCGCTTGTCGACCACCTTGTCGACGAGCGACACCGGCGGTGCGGCCAGCAAGCTCACCGACGGATATACCGCTTCGAAATTGCCCGCGCCCACACCCGTGTCGATCAACGACACTTCGTTTTCGAACGTCACCAGCACGTCACCGATACCGCGTTGCGTGAAAGTCGTCGTCGCACCGCGGCCGCCCGTATCGAGCACCGGCACGTTCTTAAAGATCGCCTTTTCGAAGTCGAGCGCCTGGGCATCGGTGCCGCCGTGTTGCTTGCGATAACCCCATGCAGCCAGATACGTGTAGCGGCCGTTACCCGAGGTCTTCGGATTGGCGATCACCACTTGCACGCCGGGTTTGGCGAGGTCGTCCCAGTCCTTGATGTGCTTCGGATTGCCCTTGCGCACGAGGAACACCATCGTCGTGGTGTACGGAGCGCTGTCGTCCGGCAGACGCGCGCGCCAGTTGGCGGGTACCAGTTGGCCCTTTTCGGCGAGCAGGTCGATGTCGTTCGGCTGGTTCATCGTCACGACGTCAGCCTGCAGCCCTTGCAACACCGACAGCGCCTGCGCGCTCGACGCGCCATGCGACTGGCGAATCGACACGGTCTCGCCGCTCTTCTGCTTGTATGCCGTGGCGAAGCCGGCGTTGATGTCCTTGTACAGTTCGCGCGTCACGTCGTACGACACATTGAGCAGCGACGTGTCTGCGTGTGCCGTCGAGATGCCGCCGAGCGCGAGCGTCATTGCCGTCATGCCGGCTGCCAGCCAGCGCGATGTCCCCGCCTTGCCTGCCATCCTGTCCCCGCCTATCGATGATGAAAATCTGTGGCCGCACAAACGAGCGGCGTGAAGCGGGATTCTAACGGATTGCTTACTTGTTCACTCACATTCGATTACGCGCTCAGCTATGTGTCTGGTTACTTGATCGCCCGCACTGCGATTGATGCCCAAACGCCGGGTGAAACACTCAAACGAACGCGTGCTGCGCGACCTCGAACGCCTCCTCGCGAAAGCGCAGCGGCGCCGCGCAATGCACCAGCGTGTCGACGAAATATTTGGCACGCGGCCACGGGCCGAATCCCGCCGCGGTGTTGATGTGTCCCGCGTCGCCGAGATTCACGAACGCGCTGCCGAAACGCTGCGCGAGATCGCGTGAACCGGCGAGCGGCATCCACGGGTCGGTTTCACTGCCGATCAGAATCGACGGCACGCCGAGACGCCGCGCGTCGAACGGTCCGGCGAAAGCGAATTTCTCCGGGCTCGCGGGCGCGACGAACAGCACGCCGACGACATCGTTCGCATACGACGCCTGCTGCAGTGCATGCGCGGTCGCAAGGCAACCGAAGCTATGGGCGGCCAGCACGAACGGCCCACGTTCGCGCGCGAGCAGATCGCGCAGCGACCTCGCCCAGACAGCGACGTCCGGGGCATCCCAGTCGGCCTGTTCGACGCGCAACGAGCGTGCGAATTGCCGTTCGAGCCATGTTTGCCAGTGCGCGCCCTCGCTGCCGTGCAGGCCGGGAACGGTAACGAGCCGCGGCGGCCATGTCGATTTGGTGCATGAAAGCATGTCAGTCCCTCGCTGCCGGAATCCGGACAGTGATTGTCCCGCCGGGCGCCGCAAGGGCGAACCAAGTTTTTGTGCTTTGTTTATGGGGCAAATGCACGGCCGATCGCTTCGCCCGGCCGAGCCAGAGGCTCAGGCCTAAACCGCACGCCCGTGCGCAAACGCGCGCGATTCGCGTCGAAAAAGTAGAATGAAGCCTATCCATAAAAGGAGGAGGCCCCATGCCGCAAACGTCGTCTGAAGCGCCACGGGCGTTGCAGCCGTTCTATCGGGCCTCTCCCGTCATCCGACTCGACAACGCGCGCGCCTTCCGGACCGTATGAAAATCCTCTTCTACATGCCGCATGCCGACGCCACCGCGTGGCTTCACGACTTCGCCCGCGTGCTGCCGGAAGCCGAACTGCGCGAATGGCAGACGGGCGACACCGAACCAGCCGATTTCGCGGTCGTGTGGCGCCCGCCGCGCGAGATGCTGGCCAGCCGCGACGGCCTGCGTGCGATCTTCAATCTCGGCGCGGGCGTCGATGCAATCCTCGCGCTCGAACACGAGCAACCCGGCACGTTGCCGCGCAGCGCCCAGTTGATCCGGCTCGAAGACACCGGCATGGCCCTGCAAATGGCCGAGTACGTGACGCATGCCGTGCTGCGCTACCTGCGCCGTTTCGACGAATACCAGACGCTGCAAAGCGAACGCCGCTGGGAAGTGCTCGATCCGCACCCACGCGAGACCTTCACCGTCGGCGTGCTCGGGCTTGGTGTGCTCGGCGCGCATGTCGCGCAAGCGGTCGCGGCGTTTGGAATGCCGGTGCGCGGATATAGCCGCAGTGCGCGGCAAATCGATGGCATCACGACATTTGCTGGCGTTGCACAGTTCGACGCGTTTCTCGACGGCGTGAAAGTGCTGGTGAATCTGCTGCCGCATACGCCGGATACGGGCGACGTGCTGAACCAGCACACCTTCTCGAAGCTCGCGAAGGGTGCGTATCTGATCAACGTCGCACGCGGCGGCCATCTGGTCGAACAGGATCTGCTCGAAGCGCTCGCTAGCGGCCAGCTCGCCGCCGCGACGCTCGACGTATTCCGTGAAGAACCGCTGCCGCCCGATCATCTGTTCTGGCAGGAGCCGCGCATCACGATCACGCCGCACATGTCCGCGCTCACGTTGCGCGAAGAGAGCGTCGCGCAGGTCGCACAGAAAATGTCGGCGCTGATGCGCGGCGAAGCGGTAAGCGGCGTGGTCGATATTGAACGTGGATACTGAGCGCGGATACTGAACACAGACATCGAGCACGGGTTTTGAACACCGCCACCGAATCAAACTGAGCAACTGAAGGAGCGCCGCCACGCGCGGGCTCATTGCGTGGGACCGGAGTAACGCGCTAAAGCGCAAACTCCGATGGACAGCTTTGCATGGGACCGGAGTAAGCGCTAAAGCGCAAACTCCGGTCGACACAGGAGAGACATCATGGCCTTGCCCCAAAGCGTCAAAATCGTCGAAGTCGGTCCGCGTGACGGACTGCAGAACGAGAAGGAATTCGTCCCCACCGCCGTCAAGATCGACTTGATCAACCGCTTGTCGGCAGCGGGGTTCCGTAACGTCGAAGCGGCGTCGTTTGTGTCGCCGAAATGGGTGCCGCAGATGGCCGACGGCGCCGACGTCATGGCCGGCATCGAGCGCCGCGCCGGCACGATCTACTCGGTGCTGACGCCGAATCTGCGCGGTTTCGAGGGCGCGCTCGCGGCGCGCGCGGACGAGATCGTGATCTTCGGCGCGGCCAGCGAAGCGTTCTCGCAGAAGAACATCAATTGCAGCATCGCGGAAAGCATCGATCGATTCGCGCCCGTCGCGCAGGCTGCGAAGGAACATGGCTTGCGAATTCGCGGCAGCGTGTCGTGTGCGCTTGGTTGTCCGTATCAAGGCGAGGTGCCGGTGGCCTCGGTGGTCGATGTGGTGGAGCGTTTCGCGGCCCTGGGCTGCGATGAGATCGATATTGCGGACACGATCGGCGTCGGCACGCCGAAGCGCACGCGCGAAGTCTTCGAGGCGGTCACCCGGGTGTTTCCGCGCGAACGTCTGTCGGGGCACTTTCACGACACCTACGGTCAGGCGCTCGCGAATATCTACGCCGCGTTGCAGGAAGGCATCGAGATTTACCACGCCTCCGTGTCAGGGCTCGGCGGCTGTCCGTATGCGAAGGGCGCGACCGGCAACGTAGCGACCGAGGATGTGCTGTATCTGATGAATGGCCTCGGCATCGAGACCGGCATCGATCTCGCGCAAGTCGTGGCGATCGGCGATTTCATTTCGACATCGATCGGCAAGCCTAACGTCTCGCGCGCCGGCAAGGCACTGCTCGCCAAAGCACGCAGCGAACAAGGCGACTGCGTCTGACGGTCGCCGCTCATCCTGCCAATATTTGAGGACCTGAAACGATGACGGACCACGCTTCTCTCGATTCCGACGATCTCGCCGCCTTGCCTGACTCCGCGCGCCGCGTCGCCCAGTTGTTGCGTGAACGCGGCCACGCGGGACGAATCGTAATGCTGCCGGAAACCGGCAAGACTTCCGCGGAAGCGGCAGCTGGTCTCGGCTGCTCGGTTGCGCAGATCGCCAAATCGATCCTGTTTCGCCGCCGCAAAGACGATGTCCCGGTACTGGTGGTCGCGAGCGGCGCGAATCGCGTCGACGAAAAGAAGGTCGCGGCGCAAGTCGGCGAGATCGGCCGCGCGGATGCGAAGTTCGTGCGCGAGAAAACCGGTTATGCGATCGGCGGCGTGTGCCCGATCGGTCACGCCACGAAACCGATCACGCTGATCGATGCCGATCTGCTGGAACTCGACAGCCTGTGGGCCGCCGCGGGCCATCCGCATGCGGTGTTCAATCTGACGGCGCAGGAACTGATTGCGTTGACGGGTGCACCGGTGGTCGACGTGGCGCTGCGCGAGACGGCGTGAAGCTATGACAGCGGGCATCGATAACGAAGACGACGAGGCTGCCGTGCCGTCACCCTGCATCAGCGTGTGCAAGATGGACGCCTCGACCGGCTGGTGCGAAGGCTGCTTGCGCACGATCGACGAGATCGCCGGCTGGTCGTCGTTCGACGACGACGCGAAGCGCGCCGTCTGGGATGCAATCGAGGAACGCCACGCTGAGTTCATGGCAAAACAGGCGAACCCGGCGAAGGCGCAGCGATGAACGCCGCGCCGCGCATCGTGACGATCGGCGAGACGTTCAGCTCGACATTGGCGCTATCGGCGGAATCGGTGAAATCGTTCGCCACGCTCGTCAACGACTTCAACCCGCTGCATCACGACGACACCTATGCCGCGCAAAGCCGCTTCGGGGGTTTGATCGCATCCGGCACGCAACCGACCGCGTATTTCATGTCGCTCCTGGCGACGCATTTTTCGACCTACGCGCAGCCGCTCGGACTCGAGTTCGATATCAAGCTGAAGAAAGCGGTCCATGCGAACGATACGCTGACGATCACCTGGCGTGTGCGCAACGCGTACTGGAAGCCAAGTCTGAACGGCGATCTGACGCATCTGGAGGGAAGCGTGGTAAATCAGCGCGGCGAGACGATGTTGACCGGCACCTCGACAATCCTGGTGATGCCGAAACCCGAAGCATCGGCGAATTCAAACGCGGACACTAACGCGGACACAAGCGCACCATGATCACGCTACCAGAATCGATCCGAGTCTTCGAACGCGGCTGGCTGTCGTCGAACAACGTGCTGCTGGTCGACGACACGTGTGCCGCCCTCGTCGATACCGGTTACGCGACGCATGCGCCACAAACCGTCGCGCTGGTGCTGCAATCGCTCGGCGCGCGACCGCTAGATCTGATCGTCAACACACATCTGCATTCGGATCACTGCGGCGGCAACGCGCTATTGCAGTCGGCGTGGCCGTGCCGTACCGCGATTCCCGCATCCGAGGCCGACGCGGTACGCCATTGGGACGAAACGCGTCTGACGTTTCGCGCCACCGGCCAGCGCTGCGAGCGTTTCACCTTCACTGAGACGATCTCGCCCGGCGCGCAGCTGCGGCTCGGCGCGCTCGATTGGCAAGTGCTCGGCGCTCCGGGTCACGATCCGCATTCGTTGATGCTGTATTGCGAGGACGAACGCATCCTGATCAGCGCGGACGCGCTGTGGGAAAACGGTTTCGGTGTGATCTTTCCCGAGTTGGAAGGTGAAAGCGGTTTCGCCGAGGAGCAGGCGGTGCTCGAAGCCATTGCGAAGCTCGACGTCCGGCTCGTGATTCCCGGCCATGGCTCGCCCTTCACGAATGTCGAGCAGGCGCTTGAGCGGGCGTTTTCACGCGTCGCGTGGCTACGCGCCGATCCGGCGCGTAATGCGAAGAATGCGCTGAAGGTGTTGATTGTATTCAAGCTGCTCGAAGTCCGCGCGATGAGCTTCAACACGTTGCTTCAGATGCTCGACGATGCCGCCGCGATGCACGCCGCCGCCGCGATGCTCAAGCCGCGAGGCGAATGGTCCACCTTGGTGCACACGATCGTGGAGGAGTTGGCGGCCAAAACCGGGCCATTGGAGATCGATGGCGAGCGCGTCGTCGCACGCCAGGCTTGACGCGCGCCGCGCAGGCGGTCGGGTGGCAAGCGGCGTACGACACGCACAACACCTAAAGCGTCGCCACAAAAAGAAAACCGCTCGACCATCAAGGCGAGCGGCGGAAATTCTGTCGGACGTGATCAGCGTCGGGGTGAATGATACGCGCACCGGTTTTTTGACCGCATCAGTGGTTTCCCTACAAAAGCTTGACGCTGCCTTTTAAACCTGTATACAGGCCACGCTACGAAGCCTCGTAGTCGTGCGGGCTGACCATCATTGCTCATTGACACAAACAAGGCAGCGCGCCGGTTGCTCCGGAATCCATACTATTGCCGGCCGGTTGACCGGCACTTCAATCACTAGGTCGAGGACAGACGTTTCTGCGGCACGATCCGCCAGCCGAGATTCACGCCTGCGGCCGCGAGCAGGATCAGCACCGCACCGAGCACCTGAATCCACGCAAGCTTCTGCCCGAACGCGGCCCGGTCAACGATGATCGCCACCACCGGATAGATGAACGACAACGCACCGGTCATCGAGGTCGGCAGTTTCTGGATCGCGCCGTAGAGCAGCACATACATGAGCCCCGTGTTGACAATACCGAGCACGATCAACTCAAGCCAGTGCACGCCGCTAGTCGGTAGCGCATCGAAGCGCACGAACGGCGCCAGCATCACGACACCGAGCAATACCTGGATCAGCGCAATCAGATGCGGCGGCGTGCCCTTCAGGCGCTTCGTGATGATCGACGAGACCGCGTACATCGCCGCCGCGCCCACGGCATAGGCGACACCGGTCAGATATTGACCCGGCACGGCCAGCACCGCGGGCTCGACCTTCACCACGAACACGAGGCCAATAAACGCGATCACCAGCCAGGCCACCGTCGACGCGCTGATGCGCTCACGAAACACCAGCGCGCCGAGCGCGACCAGCATGAACGGCTGCGTGTTGTAGACGGCGGTTGCCATCGAGATCGAGGCGCGCGAATAAGCCGCGAACAGCAACACCCAGTTGATGACGATCGCCGCGCCGCCGAGCAGCGCGAGGCCGAGCATCTTCCACGAAAAGAGCTTGCGCCTGAACAGGCCGAGCACGGCGCACACAAGCGCCAGCGTCGCGCCGCCGAAGATGCACCGAAAGAACACCACATTGAACGGGCTCTGCTGCGACGACACCACCAGCCAGCCGATGGTGCCGGACATTAGCATGGCCATGGTCATTTCCGCCGCGCCGCGGCGAATCTCATTTGACGCCATGATTCGATCCTCGAATTGATTGCTGCATGAGGAGCAGTGTAATTAATTCGACCGATCGAATACATGGCTAAACTTAAGTCTTCCCACGAGGAAACCTAATAATCGAAGGCCACCATGACCAAACGCCTTGCTCCCGTCACGCCCGCCACACTCGACGAAACCGACCGCGCACTGCTCGCCGCGCTGGCGGCGGACGCCCGCCAGCCGGTCAGTGAACTGGCGCGCCTGGTTGGCCTGTCGGCGCCGAGTACCGCCGAACGCGTCCGAAGGCTCGAAGCCCAAGGCGTGATCGAGCGCTTCACCGTGCAGATCGATCCGCGCGCGCTCGGCTTCACGCTACAGGCAATCGTGCGCGTGAAGCCCTTGCCAGGGCAGTTGCATCTGGTGGAAGACGTGATCCGGCGGATTCCGGAGTTTGTTGAATGCGACAAGGTAACGGGCGACGACTGCTTCATCTGCCGCCTGTATCTGCATTCGATCGACCAGCTCGACGAGATTCTGGCGAAGATCACCGAGCGCGCGGAGACCAGCACGGCAATCGTCAAGTCGACGCCGATTGCGCGCCGCTTGCCACCGCTAGGCTAAGCAAAAAAACGCGCGGCCGCACCGCCTCGCGCCGGAACGAGCGGCGGCCGCATTGCGGATGAACGAAACCCCTTACTGCTCTACCGCTTCGAAGAACGACAGCATTTCCGCGACCAGTTCGTCTGGCGCCTCTTCAGGAATGTAATGCCCGCACGACAATGAACGCCCGCTCACGTCCCGCGCGACGTGGCGCCATTCCTCCAGCGCGTCGAAGCACTTCTCGATCACCCCCTTGTCTCCCCACAGCACACGCAGCGGACAGCCGACCTTGTGGCCGCGCTCGATGTCGACACGGTCGTGCTCGAGGTCGATGCTCGCCGACGCCCGGTAGTCCTCGCACATCGCATGCACGGCGCCGGGTTGCGCCAGCGCGCTGCGATACGCGTCAAGCGCTTCGGGCGCGAACGGCGCCAGGCCCGCGTGACGGCTGCCCATCACCGCATCGACATACGCAGCCGGGTTCGCGCCAACCAGCGTCTCCGGCAGCGGCTCCGGCTGGATCAGGAAAAACCAGTGGAAGTAATACGTCGCGAAGGCGCGGTCGGTGGCTTCGTACATCGCGAGCGTCGGTGCGATGTCGAGCAGCATCAACCGCTCGACGGCATCGGCATGATCGAGCGCCATCCGGTGCGCGACCCGGGCGCCGCGATCATGCGCGCACACCAGGAATCGTTCGAAGCCGAAGTGGCGCATCACGGCGACCTGATCGGCCGCCATCGCGCGTTTGGAATAAGGAGTGTGATCGGCGTCGCTTGGTGGTTTGCCCGAGGCGCCATAGCCGCGCAAGTCGGTGGCGATGACCGTGAAATGTTCGGCCAGTTGCGCGGCACACCGCTCCCAGATCAGATGCGACTGCGGGTGACCGTGCAGCAACAGGAGGGGCGGCCCTGCCCCACCCTTCACTCCGAAAATATCGACGTCGCCCACGGCGACGCGAAAGGGCGTGAAATCCTCGAAGGCCATAGCGGGTCTCTTGTCGTTTGGGAGTCAAAGCATTGTAGGAGCCCGATGTGTCGATGCGGGGTGGGATAGCCCACGCAAGCATAGAAACTGAACACTCCTTCCAACTGTTCTAAACGGGCCTAACGAACGCGACCGTCGCGATTCGCCTATAATCGAACGACCGTTCTTAAATTTCGCGTGGTCATGGCAAATGTATGACGAATGCGGGGTGAGATCGTGGCGGCAGCATGACGCTAGTCTGTCTCGACGCACCACCGGCCATGTGCCGCTAAACTCATTATTGCCGGGCGCTCAAGGCCGCACCGGTCCGCTCATCAGGAGACTCGCACCATGGCATTGCCCGCCGTCCTGCAAAAACTCGCGCTGCCCGTCGTCGCTTCGCCGATGTTCATCGTCAGCTATCCCGATCTCGTGTTGGCTCAATGTAAGGCTGGCATCGTCGGCTCGTTCCCCGCGCTGAATGCTCGCCCGGCCGAACTGCTCGACGAATGGCTCACGCAGATTCAGGCAAAGCTCGCCGAACATAAGGCGGCTAACCCCGATGCGATCATCGGACCGATCGCCGTCAACCAGATCGTCCATCAGTCGAATACGCGGCTCGAGCACGACGTGCGTGTGTGCGTCGAACACAAGGTGCCGATTTTCATCACCAGCCTGCGCGCACCGGCGCGTGAGATCGTCGACGCGGTGCATAGCTACGGCGGTATCGTGCTGCACGACGTGATCAACCTGCGGCATGCGCAGAAGGCGCTGGAAGCGGGCGTCGACGGGCTGATCCTGGTGGCGTCGGGTGCCGGCGGCCATGCGGGCACGACCTCGCCGTTCGCGCTGGTCGGCGAAGTGCGGCGCATCTTCGACGGCCCGATCGTGCTGTCCGGCTCGATCGCCAACGGCGGCTCGATTCTCGCCGCGCAGGCCATGGGCGCGGACCTCGCCTACATGGGCACGCGCTTCATCGCGACCCAGGAAGCGCACGCGGTCGACAGCTATAAGCAGGCAATCGTCAATTCCACGGCGTCGGACATCATCTACACGAACCTGTTCACCGGCGTGCACGGCAACTACATCCGCGAAAGTATCCTGAACGCGGGGCTGGACCCGGACGCGCTGCCGGAATCAGACAAGACCGCGATGAACTTCGGCAGCGACAAGGCGAAGGCGTGGAAGGACATCTGGGGCGCAGGTCAGGGCGTCGGCCTGATGGACGACGTGCCGAGCGTCGGCGAGCTGGTTCGGCGTTTGACGAATGAATATAACGACGCGAAAGCGCGGCTCGGCATCGCGCGGTAAATGCCTGGTTAAGACGTTTTGCTGCGGCTCGATTCTGACGCCGCAGCATGTCCAGTACTCACACTCGGGCGTTGTACGCGGCCTCTTAAGCCTGCCTCGCATGCAGGTCTCGCATACGGGCAACACGCCTGAACTTCACATATTGCGGCGGTACTGCCCGCCCACTTCAAACAACGCGTGCGTGATTTGCCCGAGTGAGCAGACACGCACGACGTCCATCAGCACCGCGAACACGTTGTCATCGTCGATCACCGCGCGCTTCAAGCGCTCAAGCGCCGCGGGCGCTGCGTCACGGTGCTGCGCCTGAACATCGCGTAGACGCTTCAACTGACTCTGCTTCTCTTCGTCGGTGGAGCGGGCCAGCGCGATCGGCTGCGGCGCTTCATGCGGATGCGTGCTCAAAAACGTGTTCACGCCGACGATCGGATACGAGCCGTCGTGCTTGCGATGCTCGTACAGCATCGACTCGTCCTGAATGCGCCCGCGCTGATAGCCGGTTTCCATCGCGCCCAGCACACCACCGCGCTCGGTGAGTCGATCGAATTCCGCCAGCACCGCCTCCTCCACCAGATCGGTCAGCTCCTCGATCACGAAGCTGCCCTGATTCGGATTCTGATTCTTCGCGAGACCCCATTCACGGTTGATGATCAACTGGATTGCCACCGCACGGCGTACCGAATCCTCGGTGGGCGTGGTGATCGCTTCGTCGAATGCATTGGTGTGCAGCGAATTGCAGTTGTCGTAGATCGCGATCAGCGCTTGCAGCGTGGTGCGGATATCGTTGAAGTCGATCTCCTGCGCATGCAGGCTGCGGCCCGAGGTTTGCACGTGGTACTTGAGTTTCTGGCTGCGTTCGTTCGCGCCGTAGCGTTCGCGCATGGCGATGGCCCAGATGCGTCGCGCGACACGGCCGAGCACCGTGTACTCCGGGTCCATGCCGTTCGAAAAGAAGAACGACAGATTCGGCGCGAAGTCGTCGATCGACATGCCGCGCGCGAGATAGGCTTCGACATACGTCAAGCCGTTCGCAAGCGTGTAGGCCAGCTGCGAGATCGGATTCGCGCCCGCCTCGGCGATGTGATAGCCGGAGATCGACACCGAATAAAAATTACGCACGCCGTGATCGACAAAGTACGCCTGAATATCACCCATGACTTTCAGGCTGAACTCGGTCGAGAAGATGCACGTGTTCTGGCCTTGGTCTTCCTTCAGGATGTCGGCTTGTACCGTGCCGCGCACGTTCTCCAGCGCGGTGCGGCGAGCAGCGGCGAGTTCGTCTTCCGTGAGCGGATGGTCTTGTTGCTGCGCCATGCGCGCGATCTGCTGATCGATCGCGACGTTGAAGAACATCGCGAGAATCGTCGGCGCCGGGCCGTTAATCGTCATCGATACCGACGTCTCAGGCGCGCACAGATCGAAGCCGTCGTAGAGCGTTTTCATGTCCTCGAGCGTGGCGACGGAGACGCCCGAGTTGCCCACTTTGCCGTAGATGTCGGGCCGCTCGTGCGGCTCTTCGCCGTACAGCGTGACCGAATCGAACGCCGTCGAAAGACGTTTGGCCGGCATGCCCTCGGAGAGCAGTTTGAAACGACGGTTGGTGCGGAACGGGTCGCCTTCGCCGGCGAACATCCGTGTCGGATCTTCGTTTTCGCGGCGGAATGGAAACACGCCGGCCGTGAACGGAAAGTAGCCGGGGAGATTGTCGAGCATCAACCAACGCAGGATTTCGCCATGGTCAACGAACTTCGGCAGCGCGACTTTGCGGATCTCGGAACCGGATAGTGTCGTCACGGTGAGTGCGGTATGAATTTCGCGGTCGCGAATACGGACGATGTGTTCGTCGCCGGAATAGGCGGCAACGGTTTGCGGCCACGCTTCGAGCAGCTTGCGTTCGCGTTCGCCGAGGGCGGCGGTGCGTTGGGCGATGAGTGTGTCGAGTTGGGTGAGGAGGTGAGTCGCTGTAGCTGCACTTGGAATCGCTGCGGCGTTCGCGGTCGGACCTCCCGTGCCTGTGCCTGTGCCTGTGCCTGTGCCTGTGCCTGTGCCTGTGCCTGTGCCTGTGCCTGTGCCTGTGCCTGTGCCCGCATCAGCTTCGCCGAGCATCCGGCGCGCTTCGGTGAGTTGCCAGCGCTCACGCGCCACGCGTGCTTGCGCGTCGGCACGCTCGCGGTACGTGTGAACGGTCTGCGCGACATCCGCCAGATAGCGCACGCGCGCAGGCGGCACGATGGCGTTGCGGCCGCTCGAAAAACGCAGGTGGTCGAGCACCGGCAGACGGCCTCCGCCTGAACGCAAGCCGTGCGTGCGCAGCGCCTCGGCAACGTGCTGATACAGCGCGGTCACGCCGTCGTCGTTAAAGCGCGAGGCGATCGTGCCGAACACCGGCATCGCGCCGGGCGCCTTCGCGAAGTCGCCGCGATTGCGCTGCACCTGCTTGGCGACATCGCGCAATGCATCCTGCGCGCCCTTGCGATCGAACTTGTTGATCGCGACGAAGCTGGCGAAGTCGAGCATGTCGATCTTCTCCAACTGGCTGGCCGCGCCGAATTCCGGCGTCATCACGTAAAGCGATTCGTCGACGAACGGCACGATCGCCGCATTGCCCTGCCCGATCCCGGACGTCTCGACGATGATCAGATCGAAGCCCGCCGCCTTGCATAGCGTAAGCACGTCAGACAACGAGTCGGTGATTTCACTCGACGCTTCTCGCGTCGCCATCGAACGCATGTAAACGCGCGCGCCGCCGCCCCAATTGCCGATTGCGTTCATGCGGATGCGGTCGCCGAGCAGCGCGCCGCCGGATTTGCGGCGCGACGGATCGATAGCCAGTACGGCGATGGTGAGGGCGTCGCCATAGTCGAGGCGAAAGCGGCGGATCAGTTCGTCGGTGAGTGAGGATTTGCCGGCGCCGCCGGTGCCGGTGATGCCAAGCACGGGGGTCCCAGCCGCTTCAGCGAGGGCAGATAATATTTCCTGCTCTGCTGATTTGACGCGGCCCGCTTCGTATGCGCTGATCAGTTGCGCAAGGCGGCGGAAAGTGAAGCCCGCAGGGTCTGGCTGTTCGGCGGTACTGGCGGTACGGGGGGAGCTGACTGTGTCGGTAGTACTGACGGTGTCCGCGATCTGGCGGACGTAGAGGTTCTCGCCTGCCCGGCGCGCCGTGCCGGAAAGATAGTGCGCGTTGACGTGATCGTCGGCACGCGTCTCGACGTGCGACGCTGCGCGCGGCTCGAAACGCGGCAGCCCACACGCAGACAAATCGGCCACCCACTCGCCGATCGGACTCTCCCGTGCGCCAGCAGCGGCACGCGCGACTTCAACGCAGCGCGCAATCATGTCGTCGATCATGCCTTGCAGGCCGAGCCGCTGACCGTCATGCGGCGAATAGATCTTCTCGACGCCGTACCGTTCGAGTTCGGCAATTTCGTCGGGGACGATCACGCCCCCGCCGCCGCCGAACACCTTGATGCGCTCGCCGCCCCGCGCACGCAGCAGATCGACGAGATAACGGAAGTATTCGTTGTGGCCGCCCTGGTAGCTGGACACGGCGACGCCGTCGGCGTCTTCGTGCAAGGCAGCGGTGGCGACTTCATCGACCGAGCGGTTGTGGCCGAGGTGGATCACCTCAACGCCGCTCGCTTGCAGGATGCGCCGCATGATGTTGATCGACGCGTCGTGGCCGTCGAACAAGGCAGCAGCAGTGACGAAACGCAGACGCCTGCCCGCGGGTAGCTTGTGGCCACCGGCGCGCTGCGGCGTGGACAGATCGGTCATGTCTCCCCCAGATCGTTACGCGTATGGGTGCTGGCAACCAGTATAGCTAAATGGGGCCTGGCGCCTATCGCACCGCCAGCGCCTTGATCTGTTCGAGCGAAGGCCAAAGCGATTCGTTCGCAAACCGCTCGGCCAGGAAGTCGACAAACGAGCGCACCTTGGCCGACAGATGCCGACGGCTCGCGTAGACCACATGGATCGGTAACTCGCGCGGCGGCACATCGTCCACCAGCAGCGGCACAAGGCGCCCCGCGGCCAGATCGTCGCCGATCACCTCGGTGCCGAGCATTGCGATACCCGCGCCTTGCAGCACGATCACGCGCTGCGCCTCAAGGTGGTTGACGATCAGATTGCCGGTGAGGCGCACGCGCGGCGTACCGTTGCCGGTCGCGGTCGCGATTTCCAGAGGCGCTACGCCCGCGTATTGCAGATAGTTATGGCGCGCCAGATCGGCGACGGTCTTCGGCGTGCCGTGCCGGCGCAGATAGGCCGGCGACGCGCACAGCACCAGATGGGCAGTCGCAATCTGCCGCGCGATCAGCGAAGACGACTTCAGCCCGCTCGGCGAAGCCCGGATCGCGACGTCGAAGCCTTCATCGATCAGTTCGACCACGCGGTCCGAGAGGGTCATGTCGACGGTGACCTGTGGATACTGCGCGGCGTAGTCGGCCACGGCGGCCATCACGTGGCTCAAACCGAACGCCGACAGCGACGACACCCGCAAGCGCCCTTGCGGCACGACGCTCGCCGCACCGACCACCTGCTCGGCTTCTTCGAGTTCGGTGAGCACCTGGCTCAAACGCTCGTAGTATTCGCGGCCCGCCTCGGTCGGCGCGACACGCCGCGTGGTGCGGTTCAGCAAACGCGCGCCGAGCTGCTGTTCGAGGTGCATGACGTGCTTGCTCGCCATCGCCGCCGACATCTCCATGCGTTCGGCCGCGCCGACGAAGCTGCCGACCTCGACCACATGGCGGAACACTTTCATGCTGACGAGGGTATCCATCTCAATCGCTCGCTTCAGGAATCAATCGACGTCATTTTGCCGGGTTTATCAAAAATTGGGCGGCAAATCAGGTAGGAACGCGCGCCAGAAGCGACAAAGCCCACCTTCCGGAGAAGGTGGGCTTTGCAGGTGTTGCCGGGTGCGGCAGGGTTGGCGTCACGCGACACCTGCTCGCAGGTGTCGCTCGCCTTGACCCCAGACGCTTAGAACTTCGCGCGCAGACCGACGCCGTAAGTGTCGCCGCTCGACTGGCTGCTGATCTTGTCGTACATATACGCGGCGTAGATATCCGTGCGCTTGGACAGCGGATAGTCGTAGCCGATCGAAGCCGTCTGACGGGTCTGGTTGAGGCCGCCACCATCGCGCGAATAGGCGTACGACGCCATCACCGAGCCCGGGCCGGCCGGTACCGTCACGCCGCCCTGCCCCGTATTCACGTGCCAGCTCGAAATGGTTTGCTGGTTATACGTGTACATGTACTGGCCATAGAACTTCACGAATTTCATGTCGTACGAGACGCCGGCTTGCGCCACGCTCTGGCTCTTCAGGCCCGGAACGCCCGACGTATCGAAGCTACCGAGGTCGCCCGGCACGCTGTTGAAGTTCACGTACTGGTACACCGCGGTCGCCGCGAACGGGCCGTGGAAGTACAGCACCTGGCCGCTCCACTTCTTCGCGCCGTTCTCACCCGCCGTGTTGCCGAGGGCATACATCGCTTGCGCGGTCAGGCCATTGAAGTTCGGCGATGAGTACGACACCGCGTTGCTCCAGCCCGAGTCGCCGGTCACGCCCATATCGGTCGAGTAAGTCGGGAACGTGCCGAGGCCGAGATAGGTATGCCATACCATCGGCGAGAACTGGTACGAGTCGACGAACGGGTTGAACAGAATCGTCGACACGAACAGCGGCGTGGTCAAACGGCCTGCCGTTACCGTGCCGTAGGGCGATTCGATACCGACGTAGGCGTTACGCGAGAACATCGTGTCGCCCGTGAAGCGGCCATACTGGCCGTTCTGCGCGAGGAAGAAGCCTTCAATCGTGAAGATCGCCTTGTAGCCGTTGCCCAGATCCTCAGCCCCCTTCATGCCCCAGTACGACGTCGACATGCCGCCGCCGGACACCTCAGCCGCCGACTTGCCGTCCGGGAATTTCTGCGCGCCGACCCATTCGTCGACCTGACCGTAGAGTTGCACGCTCGATTGCGCAAAAGCAGACGATGCACTGGCCAGCAGGGCGGCACACGCGGTTGCCTTGAGGGTGGTCTTCAGCGCACTGCTGATGCTTGTTTTCATGGGTTCTCCTGTCTTTGTCAAAAGGGGTGTGGCTGTTCGAAAGGGGGAGCTCGCGAACCGTTGTTGTTGTCTGTGCGATCAGCGAGTCAATCTGGGCAGGATCATCTTTGCGGACCATTTTGATGGACAAAAATATCGTGGCTTATTGCGGGTATAGCGGTCTGATTAGTTTTGTCGCATATCGGCGCTGATAAAGCCCTGGCCGCGCCGTCATCGCCGCATCACCGCGGACCTCGTGGTTCGGCGCAAAGCGTTACTGACATTGCACCCGACTGGGTGATAACGGCTCAGATGACAGGCGGATGACGCGCTGCGGCAGGTGCGACCAAATTTGACGACGGGAGGGGGTTTGCTGCCGAGTGTTTTCAAAAAAGTGTGGCGTCAAAACGTCACATTGACGCGGGCTCTTTGAACGGCAGTGACGCGGAATACCGCAGCAAACCGGTTTGAAAGCCGGAAAGGCGCATTCTGCGAAGCGTGGGAGGGAAATCTGGCGAGACGAGGGGTGAGACGAGGACCGCGTATTTAGTTACGGTACGGCACTTCCTGCTGACGCGAATCGTCAGGCTGGCGCTGCATTGCACGGGAGGAGCCGCGCTCTTCGTTATAGCGGGCGACGTCGGCGCGAATCGAGCCGGTGCGAACCGGCGCGTTGGGCGGCGGCCGCGGCACCGCGCGCGATTCCGCGCTGACAGGGGTGATAGCGCCGGCGTACTGCATGCCACTGCGGCCGTTGTCAGGATACCCGGCCGGTCCGGCGACACGATGCATGCCCGGGTTGTAGCCGCCAAAGCCGTTAACGTAATTGCCGGCGGCGAAGTTCGCGCCGCCATGCGGCACGCGCGCGTAGTTGTTGGCCACGTTGTTACGGGCCGGCCTGACATTGGCGCCGCCAAAGTAATGGCCGCCGTTGCGCGCATCACCTCGCATTGCGTGGCCCGCGGCGGCACGCGAATACCCGCCGCCGCCGTGCGGCATGTCCGGCACTTTTGCGTAGGCGAACGAGCACAGCGCAGCGATAACCGCGCCCAACGCCCAGTGCTTCGTTCTCGACAACCCGTCCACCAAGTGACTCACACGCCCGAAGACTTGCCTGAAGCCCACCGTTCGAGCTGCGATGGACTTGTACTGGGACCGGCACGAGCGCTGCGTATCTGCCGCGGCGCGGGGCATCCCGATGGCCTCTGAGCAGTAATTTATGGGCGCCGGCAAAGGGTGTCGAGCCAAAAAGTGTTAGGCCTCGACCGCTGTTGTAACACCTTGTTACTGCGACGTTTTTCCGCGACAGAGCCCTTGCGCGAAAGCCCCGTAACGGCTTGATTAAACGGCTATATCGAGATTCGCCGAACGCGCCACCGTATGACGAATCCCAGCCGGATTATTCGCCGGATTGTCAAAACGGCAGTAGACCAAACAGATCCCGTCGCCAATACTGGAACTGGCCTCAGGCATTGCCCGAAGGTTGCCGACACAACGACTTGATGCGCAAAGTTCATTAATCGATTCGGCAAATGAATTTGCATATTTAATCAGTTTTCAACAACAATAGCCGTTTTCCATAGCCTGAGGCGGTGCATTCGCGCGCGCCCTCTGCTTTCCGCGTCACCGAATCGAGATTCCGCCATGGCTCGCCCGAAACTGCTTCCCGACAACTTCACCTTGTGCCTCGTGGGCACCGTGATCTTTGCCAGCTTCCTGCCAGTTCACGGGCAGGCCGCCGTCGGGTTCAACTGGGTGACGAACGTCGCGGTCGGCCTGCTGTTTTTCCTGCACGGCGCCAAACTCTCACGCGAAGCGATCGTTGCGGGCGCGACGCACTGGCGTTTGCATCTGGTCGTGCTGCTCAGCACGTTCGCGCTGTTTCCGCTGCTCGGCCTCGCGCTTAAGCCGCTCCTTTCGCCACTTGTCACGCCGGCGCTCTATGCGGGGGTCCTCTTCCTCTGCACGCTGCCGTCGACGGTTCAATCGTCTATCGCGTTCACGTCCATTGCCAAAGGCAACGTGCCGGCCGCGGTGTGCAGCGCGTCGGCCTCGAGCCTGCTGGGTATCTTCATCACCCCCGCACTCGTCAGCCTCGTCGTCACCAATCAGGCTGCGAGCGGCGGCGCTTCGCCATGGCATACGGTGGGCAACATCGTTCTGCAACTGCTGGTGCCGTTCGTGGCCGGGCAATTGCTGCGCCCACTGATCGGCAAGTGGATCGAGCGCAACCGCGGTGTGCTGAAGTTCGTCGACCAGGGCTCGATCCTGCTGGTGGTGTACGGCGCGTTCAGCGAGGCCGTCAACGAGGGCCTGTGGCACCAGATCCCGCTGTCCGCACTCGGCGGCCTGCTGTTGATCAGCGTTGTGCTGCTCGCGCTCGCGCTGGCCGTGACGATGTTCGTCAGCAAGCGGCTCGGTTTTAGCCGCGCCGATCAGATCACGATCATCTTCTGCGGCTCGAAGAAAAGCCTCGCGGCCGGCGTGCCGATGGCCAAGGTGATTTTCGCCTCGCATGCGGTGGGTGCCGTGGTCTTGCCTCTGATGCTGTTCCACCAGATCCAGTTGATGGTGTGCGCCGCGCTCGCGCAACGCTGGGGGGCTCGCGACACCAGCGGCGAAACCCACGCGGCCGCGCGCGAGCGGCCCGCCGCCGCTGTCGCGCGCCGGTGAATACGCGCGCAATGCAAACAGGACATTCATAAGCGCCCTCCCTGAGCGTCATTTGAAGAAAGCCGCCTCGTGCGGCTTTTTTGTTATTTCACGCTCAAACGCCGCCGCTGTCGCCTCAGCCGGATGGCATAGGCAAACTCCTGGCCGTGGCAGAACCCGCCAGCAGCACACCCCAAGGCCGCGACGCACCATCGCAGTGCAACGTTTCACTAAAAGTTCACTTAATTCCAGACAGGATGGGTCGATAAGCCGAAGGTCGATCGCTCCGCCTAACTGCCATGCAACCTCGTTCGCCCTCCCGATCCGCTACGCCGCGCATCGATGAGTTGATCGCCCGGCGTGAGTTGTCCGCCGTATTCCAGCCGATCATCGATTTCGACGACGGCGCGATCCTCGGCTACGAAGGTTTGATCCGCGGCCCGGCGGGCACCTCGCTCGAAGCGCCGTTCGCCTTGTTCTCGCAGGCGCTCGCCGAAGGCTGCACGCTTGATCTCGAGCAAGCCGCCGCGCGCACCTGCATCGACGCGTTCGCGAGGCTCGATTTCGACGGCAAGCTGTTTCTCAATTTCAGCGCGGGCGCGATCCGTCAGTTGGCCGAAGCACGCGACGACACGCTCGCGCTGCTGCGTCATCGCGGTGTGGATCCGCAACGGATCGTGATCGAGCTGACCGAGCAAAGCACGATTCCGGATGTCGCCAGCTTTCTGCCGGTGATTTCGGCGCTGCGCACAGTCGGCGCGCAATTCGCGCTGGACGACTACGGCACCGCGAACGCCAGCATGAATCTTTGGGTGCGCCTGCAACCGGACGTCGTGAAGATCGACCGATTCTTCATCCACGGCATCTCCAGCGATTCGCTCAAGTTCGAAGCCGTGCGTGCGATGCAGCACTTCGCCAACGCAAGCGGTGCGCGGCTGGTGGCCGAAGGCATCGAGGACGAAGCCGATCTGATCGTGGTGCGCGACATGGGGATCGGCTGCGGGCAGGGCTATTTCTTCGGCCGGCCGCATGCGCAGCCGGCCCGCCGCGTCACCGACGACGCCCATGACGCCCTGCGCGCGGGCCACATTGCGGTGTTCCCGGAGACCACACGCACGGTGAGCAGCGCGTCGCCGTCGGGCGGCACGGCGTCGGCGAAGATGATGGTGCACGCGCCCGCTCTGCCACGCCACGCGACCAACAACGACGTATTCGAACTGTTCAACCGTCTGCCCGATCTGCATGCGGTGGCGGTGGTCGAGCACGACGAACCGGTTGCGCTCATCAACCGTCGCGGCTTCATGGACCGCTACGCGCTGCCGTATCACCGCGAGCTGTTCGGCAAGCGTCCATGCTTGCAGTTTGCGAACGCATCGCCGGTGATCATCGAGCAATCGATGACCGTCGAGCAGATGGCCAAGCTGCTCGCAAGCGACGACCAGCGTTATCTCGCCGACGGCTTCGTCATCACCGACAACGACGGCAAATACGCCGGTCTCGGCACGGGCGAGAATCTGGTGCGCGCGGTGACCGAGGTGCGCATCGAAGCCGCGCGCTACGCGAACCCGCTGACCTTCCTGCCGGGCAACATCCCGATCAGTTCGCACATCGCCCGCCTGCTCGGCAACGACGCCGGCTTCTACGCGAGCTACGTCGATCTGAATCACTTCAAGCCCTTCAACGATCAGTACGGCTACTGGCAGGGCGACGAAGTGCTGAAATTCGCGGCCGCCGTGCTCGCGGACGTCTGCGACCCGACCCGCGATTTCCTCGGCCACGTCGGCGGTGACGACTTCCTGATCCTGTTCCAGAGCGAGGACTGGCAGGACCGCGTCCTGCGCGCGATCCATCTGTTCAACGAAGGCGCGCAGCGTTTCTACGCGCCCGCCGACCGGCTGGCCGGCGGCATCCATGGTGAAGACCGGCGCGGCAACCCGACCTTCTTCGGCTTCGTGACGATGGCGATCGGCTGCGTGCGCGTCGAGTCGGACGGCGGCCCGTCGTTTTACAGCAGCGAGGAAATCGCGTCCGTCGCGGCGCTGGCGAAGCGGCGCGCGAAGCACGAGACGAGCGGCTTCGTGCTGATCGATGCGGATGAGAGCGTAGCGCTGTTACGTGGACAGGCCGACGTGGTGGCGATGCCTTTCGACTGAGCGAGCGAGCGTGACGACACCAATATCAAGCTTGTTTAGCAATTTTTACTAAACAACAAAAATCAGGCCAGCGCCACTGTCTACGGGTATCTCCGGGTATGGATCGCGCGATAGCGAAGCGGCTTTAGCCAAGTTTTACTATACAATCGCCCGAACCCAAACACCGTGCGGCCCGCCCTCTTGCGGCCGCTTCATTCGATGGCCACAACCATCCGCGACGTCGCCCGCGCGGCCAGCGTGTCGATCGGCACCGTCTCACGCGCCTTGAAGAATCAGCCCGGCCTGTCCGAGGCCACCCGCGAACGCGTGGTCGAAGCGGCGCGGCAGCTCGGCTATGACGCCGCCCAACTGCGCCCGCGCATCCGCCGCCTCACCTTTCTGTTGCACCGCCAGCACAACAACTTCGCCGTCAGCCCGTTCTTTTCGCACGTGCTGCATGGCGTGGAAGACGCGTGCCGCGAACGCGGCATCGTCCCTTCCGTGCTGACCGCCGGTCCGACCGAAGACGTGATCCAGCAGATGCGCCTGCATGCGCCGGACGCGGTGGCGATCGCCGGCTTCGTCGAGCCCGAAACGCTGACCACGCTGGTCGCGATGCAACGCCCGCTCGTGCTGATCGACCTGTGGGCGCCGGGCCTGCGCTCGGTGAATCTCGACAACGCCGCGGGCGCCACGCTCGCCATGCGCCATCTGTTCGCGCAGCAGCGCAAGCGCGTCGCGTTCATCGGCGGCTCGCTCGCGCACTTCAGCATCGCCCAGCGCGCGCTCGGTTACCGGCGCGCGTTTTTCGAAGCGGGATTGTTGTTCGACCCCTCGCTGGAAGTCACGATCGACGCCGGCCTCGATCCCGACAGCGGCGCCGCGCGCGCGATGCACAAGTTGCTCGACGCGCCCGGCCCGCGGCCCGACGCCGTATTCGCGTACAACGACGCCGCCGCGCTCGCCGCGCTGCGCGCGTGCCTCGCGCGCGGCATCCGCGTGCCCGAGGACATCGCGATCATCGGCTTCGACGACATTCCCGCCGCCGCGCATGCCACGCCGCCCCTATCGACCATTTCAGTCGACAAGGAAGCGCTCGGCCGGCGCGGTGTCGAGCTGCTGCTTGAAGACGCCCCCGCCGAACTCGAAGTCCGCTTGCCCGTCCATCTCATTGCCCGTGCCAGTACTTTGGTAAAAACGCCATGACGCAATCCGATCCGCTTCACCCCGCCAACGGCGCCGCTGCCGCGCCGCCCGTCGACAGCTTCCGCAAGCGCGACTTTCTGCTCGCTCATGTGCAGGACACGCTGCGCTTTTACGCGCCGAACGTGCTCGATCCGAGCGGCGGCTTCTTCCATTTCTTCCGCGACGACGGCTCGGTCTACGACAAGACCACGCGGCATCTGGTGAGCACGTGCCGCTACATCTTCAACTACGCGATGGCGTATCGCCAGTTCGGCGACCCGCAGCATCTCGAGTACACGCGCCACGGTTTGCGCTTCCTGCGCGAAACGCATTGGGACGCTGAGCAGCAAGGCTACGACTGGGAGCTCGAATGGCGTGACGGCAAGAAACACACGCTCGACGCCACGCGCCACTGCTACGGCCTCGCGTTCGTCCTGCTCGCGTATTCGCATGCGGCGATGGCCGGCATCGAGGAAGCGAAGCCGATGATCGGCACGACCTTCGAGTTGATGGAACACCGCTTCTGGGACGCCGCCGCCGGCCTCTATGCCGACGAAGCAACGCCCGACTGGCGCGTCAGTTCGTACCGCGGCCAGAACGCGAACATGCACACCACCGAGGCCCTGCTCACCGCGCACGAAGCGACCGGACACCTGGTCTATCTGGATCGTGCGGAACGGGTAGCGTCGAACATCACGCTGCGGCAGGCGAAGCTGTCGCAAGGACTCGTGTGGGAGCACTTTCACGCGGACTGGTCGGTCGACTGGCATTACAACGAGGAAGACAGCTCGAACATCTTCCGCCCGTGGGGTTTCCAGCCGGGGCATCAGACCGAGTGGGCCAAGCTGCTGCTGATTCTGGAGCGCTATCGTCCGTTGCCGTGGTTGCTGCCGCGCGCTATCGAGCTATTCGACGCCGCGATGACGCACGCCTGGGACGAAGACCACGGCGGCCTCTATTACGGCTTCGGGCCGGACGGCACCGTGTGCGACCACGACAAGTATTTCTGGGTTCAGGCGGAGACGTTCGCGACCGCGGCGCTGCTCGGCAAGCGCACCGGCAACGAACGCTTCTGGGACTGGTACGACGAGATCTGGCGCTACAGCTGGGCGCATTTCGTCGATCACAAGTATGGCGCGTGGTACCGCATCCTCACGTGCGACAACCGTAAATACAGCGACGAAAAGAGCCCTGCCGGCAAGACCGACTATCACACGATGGGCGCGTGCTATGAGGTGCTGGCGCACGCACTGCCTGACGGCGTGGCCACTGCGTCCGAATCCGCGGAGTAAGCAAAATGAGCGCTAACACCGAATTCCCCTTCTTCGTTTCAGCCGGCGACATCCTCACCGACCTCGTGCGAACCGGCGCCTCCCAATGGCTCTCGCGTCCTGGCGGCGCCGGCTGGAACGTCGCGCGCTGCGTGGCGCGGCTCGGTTTGCCGACGGCCTGTGCCGGGTCGCTGGGCGTCGACAACTTCTCCGACGAACTGTGGAACGCAAGCGTTGCCGCTGGGCTCGACATGCGCTTCATGCAGCGCGTGGAGCGCCCGCCCCTGCTGGCGATCGTCCATCAGACGCATCCGCCTGCGTACTTTTTCATGGGTGAGAACGGCGCCGATCTGGCGTTCGATCCGGCGCGCCTGCCAGCTGGCTGGATCGAGCAGGTGAAGTGGGCGCACTTTGGCTGCATCAGCCTGGTGCGTCAGCCGCTTGGGGCTACGCTTGCCGCGTTGGCGGCCGAGTTGCGCGCGCGCGGCGTGAAGATCAGTTTCGATCCGAACTACCGGAACCTGATGGAGCAGGGGTACGAGCCCACGTTGCGGAAGATGGCCGCGCTAGCCGATCTGATCAAGGTGTCAGACGAGGATTTGCGCATGCTGTTCAAGACGGACGATGAGGCCGGCGCGCTTGCACAGTTGCGCGCCATGAATCCTGCCGCCACCGTGCTGGTGACACGCGGGCCGGAGACGTCCATGTTGATCGACGGCGCCATGGTTGTGGAGGCTCGGCCGCCTCGGGTCGAAGTGGTCGATACGGTTGGCGCGGGGGATGCTTCTATCGGTGGTTTGCTGTTCAGTTTGATGACCGCGCCTCAGCGAACGTGGCCGGAACACCTCGCCTTTTCGTTGGCCGCCGGCGCCGCGGCTTGCCGCCATGCTGGTGCGCATGCACCTTCTTTGGACGAAGTTGTCGCGCTGCTGTAGTTTTTTTGCCTTGTGCGGCGCGTATTGTTGTAGACATCGGTTGCCCACATCGGTCCTTGCCATCGGGCGCCGCGCAGGCGAACAGCCGAATCTCAATCATCGTGCTAGGATGAAAAATCCAACCCTTTGGAACAAGGAGCGTCGCCATGGATGACATCACCTACACCAAAGGCATCTATACGGCCACCGCGTCGGTAAGAGAAGTACAAAGCGACACGTGGCAGGGCTTGGTCACCCTTTCCCGCGACGAAGGCGAAGCATCCGAAGACCAGGAAACCACGGTCTACGAAGTCGAATCCTCCTCGTCCACGCCCGAGGAAGCCCTCGAGGAAGCCAAGGCCCTCGCCCATCGCATCCTTGGGGAAATCGAACTCTAGGCAACCCGGCGCCGCGCCCAGCGCACCGCGCCACTTCTGAATCAACCGGCTGGAGGCGACCATGGCTGAACAGCTCTTCCTCTACGGCGTGTACTCGATTCACGTCCGTCCGCTCGAACTCAACGGTGCACGCTGGGACGCGGAATACGAAATCCGGCATCGCGAGAAAGCCGTCAAGCCGTGGACCACCGTCGGCGGCGACAACGGCTACGCGGATGAAGCCGAAGCTATCGCCGCAGCGCACCAGCAAGGCGTCGACGACATCGAACACGGCGCCGGCATTCCGAAGCCGCGGGCCTTTCCGTAGCCCTACGGCGGGCGCATTGATGGAGGCGTGGGCGTCAAGCGAGCGGAATCGGCGCATCTCCTGCACACTCGCCCAAAGTACCGCAGGCGGGTGTTGGAAGCGCCACCTCGGCGCCCGTGCAACACGCCGTTTGCGCCACCTCGACGTCTGTGCAACCCGCCGTTGAGGCACGCTCTCCAACGTCCCTTCAGCGCGCCGACAATCCCCCTCCGCGCGCTAACCGGCGTGCTACGCTTTACGCGTTCTTCCTCTCTACGGGCACGCGATGGCGACCGAATCACCAGACCATCTTTCCAGCATCGGCGACGACGAAACGCGTACGCAAAAACGTCGCACGCGCGGCAGCCGGGAATTGCGCCTGGATGATCGCGTCGTTATCGCGCACGGCATGCCGACGCCGCTCTGGCAGGATCTCTATCACCGCGCACTCATGGTCCGCTGGCCGACTTTTTTCGTCTCGCTCGGGGTCTTGTTCCTGCTGCTCAACACCGTGTTTGCCGCGCTCTACATGCTCGGCAACGCACCGATCGCCAATCAGTTTCCGCCAGGCTTCGGCGGCGCGTTTTTCTTCAGCGTCGAAACGCTCGCGACGGTCGGCTATGGCGACATGCACCCGCAAACGGTCTACGCCCACTGGATCGCGACACTGGAGATCTTTGTCGGCATGTCCAGCATCGCGTTGGCGACCGGGCTGATCTTCGCGCGCTTCTCACGCCCGCACGCCAAGATCATGTTCGCCCGCTACGCGGTCGTGCGGCCGCTCGAGGGCCGCATGACGTTGATGGTGCGCGCCGCCAACGCACGTCAGAACGTGATCGCCGAAGCGCGTGCGAAGCTGCGCATCATGCGGCTGGAGACCACCGTCGAAGGTTTTACGCTGCGCAAGCTCTACGATCTGACGCTGGTGCGCGACCAGCATCCCGTGTTCAAGCTAGGCTGGGTCCTGATGCACGTCATCGACGAAAGCAGCCCGCTGTTCGGCGAAACCGCCGAAACGCTCAAGGGCCGCGACATGTCGCTGCTGCTCACGCTCGAGGGGGTCGACGAATCGACCTCGCAAACCATGCAGGCGCGCTACACGTGGCCCTGCGAGCAGATCCGCTGGCAACACCGGTTCGTCGACATCATGCGCGAGGAAAACGGCGTGAGTCACATCGATTACTCGCATTTCAACGAGGTCGTGCCGCTCGACTCGGCGCCGGTCGCCGCGTCCGCGGCGAAAGCGCCCGCGCCGTAGAGCGCGCGGGCGGTGCCCGCTCAGAACTTGTGGCGAATCCCAACCACGCCCACCACCTGCGTGCTCGAACTCGACGGATTGCTGATCCCTTCAACGTCCGCCACCGTATTCGACGACGAGCGCTGATAGATCGCGTTCACATACAGATCGGTGCGCTTGGACAGGTAGTACTGGACACCCGCGCTGGTTTGCAGATAGTGCACGCTCGGCTTCGTGCTTTGCGTCGTAAGAACCTGCGTGTACGTTTCGCCGATTGCGAACATCACGGCCGGCGTGAAGCGATAACGGAAGCTGCCTTCGTAGTTGTTGAAGCGCTGCGATGCGCCCGTCTGCAAGTTGAACAGCGAGCTCGTGTACAGCATGCCGAACGTCGCATTGCCGAAGTCGTACGTGCCGGCCGCGCCCCATATCTGCTGCTTCGTGATGCCCTTCAGGAACGTGTAGTAGTTGTCCGACGGAATCGCGCCGGTCGTGTCGAGCGCCGGATTGTCGAGCACCACGTAGGCAATGCCGAGATGCAACGGACCCTGCGCATACGTGCCCCCGACGCTCCAGCTGCGGTTCGCCGCGAAGTTGGTCGCGTTGGAGAAACCGTACATCGCGTTGCCCTGGAAGCCCGCGAACGTCGGCGTGACGTATTTCACCGAGTTGTCGGTGCGAAACGAGTTGTTCAGGTCGTCGGTATCGAACGGATGCAGCGCGTACTGCGTCAGCGACGTGCTCGCGCCAATCTGCAACGGCGCCAGCGAATCCTGCGCGGCGTTGTACTGGCGCCCCATCGTGAAGGACCCCCAGCGCTGGTTCGCCAGACCCACCCACGCCTGACGGCCGAACATGCGGCTATTCGCGCTCGCCGTGCCGGTCTCGATGTTGAAGCCGTTCTCCAGTTTGAAGATCGCCGTGGTGCCGCCGCCCAGATCCTCGGTGCCCACCATGCCCCAGCGCGTGCCCTGTTCGTTTCCGCCGGTCGCCTGCCAGGTCGTGCTGCCTTTCTGGTTGCTCGTGTAGGTGATACCTGAGTCGACGATGCCGTACAACGTCACGCTCGACTGCGCCGCGGCGTTGCCACTGGACACCGCGAGCACCGCGCCGATCCCCGCGCCCGCAAGCGCCATCGCCAAACCTGTCCTGTTCATCTGCGTTTCCTTGTTGTGAGTGTGTGAACCTGGTCCGTCGAAGCCGCCCGGCTGCTGCGTGGGCGCCCCGATCTCTTTGTTTTATTGAATAAAACAATGTATCGTTTATTATTCGAAACGCAAAATTACTTGGTCAAGCTGACGCAGAGATACTGGTTTGCCCGCATTGACGACACAACCCGGCGCTGGGGGTTTTACTGGCCAACACAGCGTAAATCCTTGACCAGCAAGGATTTCAAAATGAACGACCCGGATAGCAAGGCTTTCAACGAGTCACTTGACCATTCATAAGGTTCGTCGTTAAATATTGATACGCTGTTTTATTTAATAAAACACACGAGCCATTGACTCTGGCCACGACGACCTTTAAAGCGCGTCGGCCACCAGAAAGGAATTTGTTTTGACGCCCGATAACAACACTTTTGCCGCGCCCGCCGACGCGCCGTTCTTTATCGCGCAACCCACCGCGGCGGCGCTGCCGATCCTGTTCGATTCACCGCACAGCGGCATCGCGCTGCCGGCCGATTTCGGTACGTCCGCGCCGGCCGCCGCGATTCGCACCTCGTGGGATGCGTTCGTCGACGAACTGTGGGCCGGTGTGCCGGCGCAAGGTGGGGTACTGATCGGCGCGCATTTCCCGCGCGCCTACATCGACCCGAATCGCGCGATCACGGATATCGATGCGCAATTGCTCGCCGAGCCGTGGCCCGAACCGCTTGCCCCACAGAAGTACACGCTGCGCGGCATGGGTCTGATCCGGCGCGACGCGCTGCCGAACGTGCCGATGTACGACCGCAAGCTGTCGGTCGCCGAAGTCCAGCACCGCATCGACGCGTACTACCGCCCCTACCGGGCGGCGCTCAGTGCCGCAGCCGAGCGCGCTTATGCGCAGCACGGCGCGCTGTGGCACGTCGACTGTCATTCGATGAAATCGCGCGGCAACGAGATGAACGTCGATGCCGGCGAGGCGCGACCCGACTTCGTCGTCAGCGACCGCCGCGGCACCACTGCGGATCCTGCCTTCACACAATGGGTGGCGGACTATTTCAGCGGCGCGGGCTATCGCGTGCAGGTGAACGAGCCCTATCAGGGTGGCGATCTGCTCGCGGCCGTCAGCGATCCTGCGCAGCGTAGGCACAGCATCCAGATCGAACTGAAGCGCGGGCTGTATATGGATGAGGCCGAGTTCGTCAAACACGCCGGCTTCCACACGCTCAAGCGCGACCTCGACGCCTTCGTCGCCGCGCTCGCCGACTACGTCCGCGCTCAACTTGCCGCGCCCCGCCCGGCTTAATGACGCAACCTAGGAAGGAACAACCGTGAACTACATCGTCGATTCCGTCGACAGCGCGCTCAAGCTGCTGAGCCATGTCGCCGAACATCCGGGTCTCGGCGTCACCGAGCTCGCCAATCAACTCGGCATCAACAAGTCGCGCGCTTACCGCATGTTGTGCACGCTCGAATTGCATCGCTTCGTCGTGCAGGACACACGCGCCTCGACCTACGCGCTCGGTCCGCAGGCGTTCGTGATCGGCGTCGCGGCCGCGCAGCAGAACACACTGGTGCGCTCGGCGCAAAAGCACATGCTCGCGCTCAATCAGGCGATCAACGAAAACGTCGTGCTGCGCGTGCGCGAAGGGCTGGAAACGGTGTGTGTCGCGCGTTGCGAAAGCACGCACGAGATGCGTATGATCGGCGCGGTGGGCAACCGGCGCTCGCTCAACAGCGGCGCGTCCGGCAAGATCCTGCTCGCGTTCGCACCGGACGCCGTCAGGACCGAATACTTCGCGCACCTGAAGAAACTGCCGCAGCCGCCGGACCTGATGAAGCTCGTCGACGAACTCGATGTGATCGTGCGCAGAGGCTATGCGGTGAGCGTGGGTGAAGTCACGGCGGGTGCGGTGGCCATCTCGGTGCCGGTACGCGATATGAGCGGCCAGGCAGTGGCCGCGATCAGCGTCTCGGGGCCAGAGATGCGCATCAGCCGGATTGAGATTCCCGATTACCTCGAACGTCTGCAAGCGTGCAGCCGCACGATCTCCGCCGAACTCGGGTACACCGCGCCGCAGATGAATCCGCAGCCGGCATGACAGGAACCCGCCCATGACCACGCTCGCCCCACCCACGGCGCCCACCGCCGACGACGACCATCCTCCAGGCAGCCATCCCGGCAGCGGCAGCGATGAAAAGAAGCCCCACGGCAAGATGCTGCATCCGGTGGTGATGATGATCTGGGTCGTGCTCGCCGCCGTGGCGATGACCTATCTGATCGACGCCGGGCACTTCGAGCGTCACGACAAGCTGGTCGTGCCGGGCACCTATCAGGTGGTGCCGAAGAGCCACAGCCTTGCCACGCTGATCGCACCGAGCGTCACCCAAAGCACGCCCGAGCAGGCCGCGCCCGCGAGCCTCGTGTCGGCCTTCGTCGCGGTCCCCAATGGCCTCATCAAGAACGCGCCGCTGATTTTCATGGTGATGTTCGTCGGCGGCATGTTCGGCGTGATGCGCAAGACGGGCGTGGTGGATGCAGGGATCGACCGGCTCCTGCAACTCACCGCGGGCAACGTCTATGTGCTGGCGCCGCTGCTCATGGTCCTGATCGGCCTCGGCAGCACGCTGCTCGGCTTCATCTCCGAATACCTCGTGATCATTCCGATGGTGATGGTACTGGCACGGCGGCTCGGTTTATCGAACCTGTTCGCGGTGGGGCTCGTCGCGATTGCCGCGAAGGTCGGGTATATCGCCTCGGTGACCAATCCGTTGTCGCTCGCCGTCGCGCAGCCGATCGTCGGTGTGCCGCTCTTTAGCGGTATCGCGATGCGCATCGGTGTGTTCGTCGTGTTCCTGACGCTGGGCATTCTGTATCTGCTGGCTCACGTGCGTTTGAGCGGCTATCGGTTGGCCGTCGCACGCGCGAGTCTGGACGAACACCCGCAAGCTAAGCTCTCGGGCCGCCACAAGGCGACGTTAATCGTGCTGACGATCGCCGCTGCGATGCTGGTGATCGGCACGCGTGAATTGCATTGGGGCAACGTCGAGTTGTCCGCGTTCTACGTGTTCATCAGCATCGTGACGGCGGCCGTGGGCAGGCTCGATTCGCGCAGCGCGGCCGACGCTTTCGTCGACGGCATGAAGGGGATGATTCTGGCGGGTTTGCTGATCGGTCTCGCGGCATCGGTCGAACTGATTCTGCAGAACAGCCTGGTGCTCGACACGCTGATCGACCATTTCACGCGGCTCGCGCGCGGCCAATCGGCGGTGTGGGTGGCGAACGGCCTGATGGCCGTGCAGATGGTGCTCGACGTGTTCATTCCGTCCGTGTCCGGCAAGGCCGCGGTCAGCATGCCGATCATTGGGCCGATTGCGCAGTTGTCCGGTGTTAGCGGGCAAACCTCGGTGCTCGCCTTCGTGTTGGGCGGCGGCTTGACGAACATGGTGACGCCGACCTCCGGAATGCTGCTCGCGTATCTCGCCACCGCGCGGGTCGGCTTCGGTCAGTGGATCAGGTTCATCCTGCCGCTGTTCGTGGTGCTGCTGGTGCTGTCGGGTGGCGCGCTGGCGTTGGCCGTCTGGACGGGGTATTAAAAGGCGGATTTCACCCTTGCGCGGCGCACCAGGGCATACCCGAATCCGCCCGCCGCGTGGCAGATCCATCTCAAAACTTCATTAAAACGCGCGGCCCGTCGCGCTGTTTCGTTGAACGCCTGACCAAGTAGAAAAAATTCACTCCAATCGGCGCTAAAAAATAGAGTCTCTTTCGCCGCGTCACCTTTTGTGGTCCCCACCCACGGCGCGCGGATGCAAAACAATGGAGACTCACCCATGACCGCTCGCCTGCCCATCGACGGCACGCCCGCTCTCGCCGACTACAAGCTGTCCGACAACCTCACCGCCACGCGCGGCCGAATCTTCCTGACCGGTACACAGGCGCTGGTGCGCCTTGCGCTGATGCAGCGCGCAGCCGACCGCGCGCACGGCATGAACACGGCCGGCTTCATTAGCGGCTATCGCGGCTCGCCGCTCGGCATGGTCGACCAGCAGTTGTGGAAAGCGCAGAAACTGCTCACGGCGAGTGATATTCGCTTTTTGCCGGCGATCAACGAAGAACTCGGCGGCACCGCCGTGCTCGGTACGCAGCGGGTGGAATCGGACCCGGAGCGCACCGTCGAAGGCGTGTTCGCCATGTGGTACGGCAAAGGCCCCGGCGTGGATCGCGCGGGCGATGCGCTGAAGCACGGCAACGCGTACGGCTCGTCGCCGCACGGCGGCGTGCTGGTGGTGGCGGGCGACGACCACGGCTGCGTGTCGTCGTCGATGCCGCACCAGAGCGACTTCGCGTTGATGGCGTGGCATATGCCGGTGGTGAATCCGTCGAACATTGCCGACATGCTCGAGTTCGGCCTGTATGGCTGGGCGCTGTCGCGCTTCTCGGGTGCGTGGGTCGGGTATAAGGCGATTTCGGAAACCGTCGAATCCGGCTCCACTGTCGATCTGGATGCGCTGCAAACCGAATGGGCGACCCCGCAGGATTTCGAAGCACCCGCAGGCGGCCTGCATAACCGTTGGCCCGATCTGCCGAGCCTGACGATCGAAGCGCGGATGCACGCGAAGCTCGACGCGGTGCGTCACTTCGCACGCACCAACAGCATCGACAAATGGATCGCGCCGAGTCCGCATGCGAACGTCGGTATCGTCACGTGCGGCAAGGCGCATCTCGACTTGATGGAAACGCTGCGCCGGCTCGATCTGACAGTCGCGGATCTGGAAGCGGCCGGCGTGCGCATCTACAAGGTTGGCCTGTCTTTCCCGTTGGAGATGACGCGCATCGACGCGTTCGTTTCCGGTTTGTCAGAAGTGCTGGTGATCGAGGAAAAGGGCCCGGTCATCGAGCAGCAGATCAAAGACTATCTGTACAACCGCACGCAAGGCACGCGGCCGATCGTGGTCGGCAAGAACGCCGAAGACGGCACGCTGCTGCTGTCGTCGCTCGGTGAATTGCGGCCGTCGCGCATTCTGCCGGTGTTCGCGAACTGGCTCGCGAAGCACAAACCCGCGTTGGATCGCCGCGAACGTGTGGTCGATCTGGTTGCGCCGCAAATCCTCTCGAATGCGGCGGATAGCGTGAAGCGGACGCCGTATTTCTGCTCGGGCTGCCCGCACAACACATCGACCAAAGTGCCTGAAGGTTCTATCGCGCATGCGGGGATCGGCTGTCACTTCATGGCGTCGTGGATGGAGCGCGACACCACCGGTCTGATTCAGATGGGCGGCGAAGGCGTCGATTGGGCCTCGCATTCGATGTTCACGAAAACGCGCCACGTA
The DNA here is from genome assembly GCF_013177695.1 of Paraburkholderia solitsugae. Taxonomy (GTDB): domain Bacteria; phylum Pseudomonadota; class Gammaproteobacteria; order Burkholderiales; family Burkholderiaceae; genus Paraburkholderia; species Paraburkholderia solitsugae. Next base: position 38,692 of record NZ_WOEY01000026.1, read on the forward strand.
TTCCAGAATCTCGGCGACGGCACCTACTTTCACTCGGGTATTCTCGCGATCCGCCAGGCGGTGGCCGCGAACACCACCATCACCTACAAGATCCTCTATAACGATGCCGTCGCGATGACGGGCGGCCAGCCGGTCGACGGCAGCATCTCGGTGCCGCAGATCGCGCGTCAGGTGGAAGCCGAAGGCGTGTCGCGTTTCGTCGTGGTCAGCGACGAGCCGGAGAAATACGACGGCCATCACGACCTCTTCCCGAAAGGCACGACGTTCCACCATCGCAGCGAAATGGACACGGTGCAGCGCGCGTTGCGCGATATCGACGGCGTGACCGTGCTGATCTATGACCAGACCTGTGCGGCGGAAAAACGGCGTCGCCGGAAAAAAGGCGAGTTTCCCGATCCGGACAAGCGTCTGTTCATCAACGAGGAAGTTTGCGAAGGCTGCGGCGATTGCGGCGTGCAATCGAACTGTCTGTCGGTCGAGCCGCTTGAAACCGCGTTGGGCCGCAAGCGCCGCATCGATCAATCGTCCTGCAATAAAGACTATTCCTGCGTGAACGGTTTCTGCCCGAGCTTCGTCACGGTGGAAGGCGGCAAGCTGAAGAAAGCCGCAGGCGCCGCGTTCGATCCGGCAGCGCTCGCTGCACGCGTCGACACGTTGCCGATTCCTGCGACACATCTCGATGCCGCGCCGTACGACATCCTGGTGACCGGCGTTGGCGGCACGGGGGTCGTGACCGTCGGCGCATTAATCAGCATGGCCGCGCATCTGGAAGGCAAGAGCGCCTCGGTGCTCGACTTCATGGGCTTCGCGCAAAAGGGCGGCTCGGTGTTGTCGTTCGTGCGCTTCGCCGCGCGCGACGAGTGGCTCAATCAGGTGCGCATCGACACGCAACAGGCCGACGTGCTGCTCGCCTGCGATATGGTGGTGGGCGCGAGCGCCGATGCCTTGCAAACGGTGCGTCATGGCCGCACGCGCATCGTCGTCAACACGCACGCCATTCCGAACGCGACCTTCGTGCAGAACCCGGATGCAACGCTGCATGCCGACGCGTTGATCGACAAGATGCGCCACGCCGCGGGTGAAGACCGCATGTCGACGTGCGACGCCCAGGCGCTCGCCACGCGCTTCCTTGGCGACACCATCGGCGCGAACATCCTGATGCTCGGTTATGCCTGGCAACTCGGTCTGGTGCCGGTGTCGTTCGCCGCGATGATGCGCGCGATTGAATTGAACAACGTCGCGGTGCAGATGAATCAACTGGCGTTTTCAATTGGGCGTGTGGCTGCGGAAGACCCGGCCGCGCTGGAATCGCTGTGGCAAGCACGGCATCTGGCGAAGCAGGCGGTGCGCGTCGATACGCTCGACGAACTGATCGCGCATCGCGAAGGCCGTCTCCAGACGTACGGTGGCGCGAGCTATGTGAAGCGTTATCGCGCGCTGGTCGATGCGGCGCGCCGTGCCGAAACCGCGGTCGATGCAAAGAGCGAGCGCATCACGCGCGCCGTGGCGACGACGTTCTATCGTCTGCTCGCGGTAAAAGACGAATACGAAGTCGCGCGGCTGCATACGGATGCGGCCTTCCGTGAAGCGCTGGAAGCGCAATTCGAAGGCGTGGCGGGCAAGGACTTCGGCATCAAGTTCAACCTCGCGCCGCCGACGCTCACGCGTCCTCAACCGGGCGTCAATCCGACCAAGAAGACGTTCGGTCAATGGATGTGGCCGGTGCTCGGCGTGATGGCGAAATTCAGCGGTCTGCGTGGCACGATGCTCGATCCGTTCGGCCGCACGCTCGAACGTAAGATGGAGCGCGAACTCGCCGACGACTATGAAACCACGCTGCAACGCGCGTTCTCGAAGCTCAACACGAGCAATCTGGAAGACGTCGCGAAGCTCGCCGATCTGCATGCTCGTGTCCGCGGTTATGGTCACGTGAAGCTGGCGAATCTGGCGGGTGTGAAACGCGGCGAGCGCGATCTCGCTGCGCGCTTGCAGATCGAAGCAGCGACGAGCCCATCGGTGAAGAAGTCGTTGGAAGAGGTGAAGGGCGCCGGGCAGTTGCGCGGTATTCCGGTGGTCGTCGCGAAGTAGTTCTTTCGCGGGTGAATGAAGAACGCCGCTTCGAGTTGAACCTCGAAGCGGCGTTTTTTTGCCTGATGGAATGGTGACGCGTTGCGTCTGGTAGCGTTGATTTTCCGCCGGATCGTTTTGCTACGCGCTGCGTCCAATAGCGCTGGTTATCTTCCTGACGAATCAGCTACGCTTTGCGTCCAGTAGCGCTCTCACCTGCGCGACTTTCGCCGCGTCAACGGGCGCAAGACCGTTGACGCCAACGCGCACCCCCGAACCGAAGTGAACCGCTTGAACTTGCGTCGCGCTCAGGAAGCCGGCAACCGCGTCGATGGTCAAACCCGCGCCCGCCAGCACCGTGCAACGTGAGCCGGACGCTTGCCGTACCAGGTCACGCATGATCGACTCTGCCTGCAGTACAGAAGGTTTGCCGCCCGAGGTCAGCACATTCGTCACGGCATCGAAACCGAGCAGCACGTCGAGCGCTTTTTGCAGATCACGCGTTTTGTCGAATGCACGATGGAAGGTGATCGCCAAGCCATCCGCCGCATCGATCGCACGCGCGAGGCCTTCGCGATCGATCTCACCGTCTGCCGTCAGCATGCCGATCACTACGCCGTTCGCGCCGGCCGCTTTGACGGCACGCACGTCGCGCAGCATCACGGCGTAGTCGTCGGCGTCGTACACGAACGAGCGGCTATGCGGCCGCACGATCACGTTGACGGGGATATCAACCGCGGCAACCACCGCTTCGATCAACCCAAGACTCGGCGTCAAACCGCCCTCGCCCATTGCCGTGACGAGTTCGAGACGGTTCGCACCGGCCTGCGCGGCAAGCCGGGCGTCGGCAACGGTGGTGGCGATGATTTCGAGTAGGACGGACATGAGCGCGGCTGTGTGTCGTTGAAAACGACATGATCTCAGAACCGCCACTCACCGTTCCGATCTATACCATCAGAGCCACTACTCGCCCTTCCAATCTGGACCACCAGGACCGCCGCTCACCCTCCCGAGCGACCCATCAGAACCGCTATTCTTCGACCCAATCAATATCGCCGCAGAGCACACATGTCTGCTCACCGACACGCGTCGCCACCGACAGCGTCACACACGGCAATGCCTCGTTGATTGACAGATACGGGCGCGTCACATGCACGCGTTCCGGCGCATTGATCGCCGCGCGGAAATACGGACGACGCAGCCAGTTCGCCCCTTGCGCATCAGCCAGCGGCAAAAAGCGCGTCTCATGTGCCGCGCGATCGGCGCGCAATACGACGTTGCGGCCCGCCTGCTTGCCCTTCGCGTCAAGCAGGAAACAGCGCGCGGCATGGTCGAGCGCGAGGAAATTCCAGCACACTTCCTCGAGCGGTTCGCCGGCGGCGAGCCGTTCCGCTGCGCGCTCGAACGCCCGCAGGTACGGTGTGAGACGGCTCCCATTGCGGCGCTCGCGCGCTTCGGACTGGTCGCGATAGCGGTCGGTGACTTCGCTGATGCACGTCGTGGCGTGCGCTGCGTCGGCCGCGCCGGGATTCGGTCGGCCGAAGAAAAATCCCTGCACGAAGTCCGCGTCGCAGCCGAGCGCCATCTGCGCTTCATGCTCCGTTTCGACACCTTCGATCAGCACCAGCTTGCCCGCTTCGTGCAGCAACGCCACCAGCCCCGGCAGAATCGTCGCCATATCGGCACGATGTGCGGCGTGCGACAGCATGATGCGGTCGAGCTTCACGATATCGGGATTCAATTGCCAGATCCGTTCGACGTTTGAGTGGCCCGCGCCAAAGTCGTCGAGTGCGATCAGGAAACCGCGCTCGCGAAACTGGCGCACCGCGTCGACGAGCCGTTCGAGATCTTCTGCGCCCTGTTCGAGTACCTCGAGCACGATCCGCCGCGGCGACAGATCGAGTCGCTTCAGGTTGGCCAGCAAGGCGGCGGCGAGATACGGATCGGTGAGCGCGCCGGGATGGACGTTCAGAAACAGCCATTCGCGCTCGGCGCCGAGTACCTTGAAGTTCTCCAGATGCAGGGTCTGGGCGAGCCGGTCGACTTGCAGCACATCACCCAGGCGCGCTGCTTCTCCAAATACGTCGAGCGGCGAAACGGGGCGGTCGAGCGCGTCGTGCGCGCGCAGCAGCCCCTCGTAGCCAACCGCCCGCATATGCGACAGGCTGAAAATCGGTTGAAACACGCTGGTCAACGTCAGCTCGCCATGCTGCGCCGAAAAACGTTCGAGCCCCGACGTCACCTCGACATCGAAGCCATGCGGCGCAATGGCCGTCCTTTCCTGTTGCGCAATCGTCATGCAATCCTCTCACGCGAGAGCCGGGCCGGTCCGAACGCGGAAGCGAACAACCTCGGCACCGTTTCCCAAAATGTGCGTCATCGATATTCCTTAAGCAAGCTCCATGCGCACGCTGGCGCACATTCGAATGAAATTTGCAGGTCCGGTTGCACCGGTGGAAGGGACGATGCGCCGCGCACGGGCGTGACGCGCACCATAAAGGTGCAACGTCTCGCCGCGACACTTCCTGGCCGTGCTCGCGGGCGTCTTGCCGGGGTGGCGATGGCGCGATGCGTCGTCGGGCTAAACTTCGGCCTTGTTCCTTACACACACCTCACGACCGATATGCGGCGACATCGTCGACGATCGAAGAGGAAGCACCGTTATAGCGCCATAAATAGATCGATGGATATTGTCTTTACCGTACTGATACTTCTGCTCGCCGTCGCCGCTTCCGGCGTCGTTACCCGGATACTGCCGATCGCCTTGCCGCTGCCGCTCGTCCAGATCGCGATTGGCGCATTGCTCGCGTGGCCGAGGCTCGGACTGCATGTCACCTTCGATCCGGAAATTTTCATGATGCTGTTCATTCCGCCGCTGCTGTTCGCGGATGGATGGCGCATTCCCAAGCGCGAATTGTTCATGGCGCGCCGCTCCATTCTGATGCTGGCGCTCGGCCTCGTTTTCATGACGGTGCTGGCAGTCGGCTACTTCGTGCATGCGCTGGTGCCGTCGATCTCGCTGCCGGTCGCGTTCGCGCTTGCCGCGGTGCTGTCGCCGACGGATGCGGTGGCGCTAACAGGTATCGTCGGCAAGGGCAGAATTCCTGGACGGCTAATGCACATCCTCGAAGGCGAGGCGTTGATGAACGACGCATCGGGCCTTGTCGCCTTGAAGTTCGCAATTGCGGCGGCGCTGACGGGTGTGTTTTCGCTGCGCGACGCATCGATCAGTTTCGTGATCATCGCGGTGGGCGGTCTCGCGACGGGCGCGGCGGTGAGCTGGCTGTTCAGCTTTGTATCGGCGCGCTTTCTGAGTCTTAACGAAGAGGGTGATCCGGCGCCCGGCGTGGTGATGACACTGCTGATTCCGTTCGCCGCGTATCTGATCGCCGAGCGTTTCGAGTTGTCGGGCATTCTGGCCGCCGTCTCGGCCGGCATGATGATGAACTACGCGAGCATTTGGAATGCCGGGCCGGTGTCATCGCGAGTGCGCGCGAACAGCACGTGGACGATGATCGAGTTCGTCTTCAACGGCATGGTGTTCATTCTGTTGGGGCTGCAGTTTCCGCACATTCTTGGCCGCGCGTTGTTTGACGCGCACGAGACCAGCAACGCGCAGGTGTGGTTGCTGATCGGCTACATCGCCGCGGTGGCGGTGGCGCTCTACGCGCTGCGTTTCGTGTGGGTGTGGCTGCTACGCTGGTTCGCGAGCCGCGGCGCGGCGAAGCACGGCGTAGCCAACGCGGTGCCCGGCCTGCGCACGGTCACGGTGACGACGGTGGCCGGCGTGCGTGGCGCGGTGACGCTGGCGGGTGTGTTGTCGCTGCCCGAGGTTTTGCCCGGCGGCGCACCGTTACCCGGGCGGGACCTCGCGATTTTCATTACCTCGGGGGTGATTCTTTTATCGCTGCTGGTGGCCGTGGTGGCGTTGCCACTGCTGCTGCGTGGCTGGCGGCGAGGAAAGGATCCGCATGCCGCAGAGGAAGTGCTGGCGCGCACGACGGCTGCGCAAGCAGCGATTCGTGCGGTGGACGAAGTGCATGATGTCGAGTGTGCGGATCTTGATGAGTCGGCATCGGCGTATGCCGCGGATGTCACGGCGAGGGTGATGGACATTTATCGGCGAAGGCTTGCCACGCTGGGCGACGAACAGGAGCCACGGGAGTTGGCGCGCCGTGCCGATGCGCTGGAGTTCCGGATGAAGTTAGCGGCAATGCGCGCCGAGAGGAAGGCGCTGCTCGCGCTGCGCAGTTCTCAGGAGATTAATGATGAGACTTTGAATAAGCTCATGCGGGAGGTGGATTTGTCGGAAACGGCGCTGACTGTTCGGAGGAAGTAAAAGGGGTGTTGTTTGCCTGCGGCGCGCTTTTTTCTGTTTGCCTGCGGGGTTGGACTTTGCTTGGTTTTTTTGCCTGCGCGGCGCTTTTTGGTTGTGCCCTTACGGCGTTGGCCTTTCCTTGATTTGATATTGGATTATTAGCGTCGCCCCTGTGCGGGGCGGGCACCTACTTTTCTTTGCCTGCCGCAAAGAAAAGTAGGCAAAAGAAAGCGGCTCAAACCGCAAATTTTTAAGCGGGTCCCCCGCGCAGCCACGGTAGTGGTGCATCTGGAATCTGTGTTCTCGCACCTTCAGCGTCAGTGACAAAGGGCTCATCAGCGCCCACTCCGCACTACGTGCGTCGCGGATGGGTCTGCCCGGGAAACCGTGAGGCTTCGATTGCGCGTGGTGGGAACCATCGGCTTCGCCTCGGCAAAGTGCCCAAGTATCCAAAAGACAATTTGCGCCAGCAAATGAAAGCCCGATAACTCAGGCCGAACGAAACGCCGGTGCGGCGCAGTTGCAGTTGCGGTGGCACTCGCACTCGCACTCGCAGTGGCAGTGGCAGTGGCAGTGGCAGTGGCAGTGGCAGTGGCAGTGGCAGTGGCAGTGGCAGTGCAATGATGAGCCAGGGGTCTGAGCAAAACGCAAGAGCTGAATCGCAGCGGACGGTTTTAAGAAGTACCGTTCGGCGCGCGCAGCGCCGCCGGAAGTATGACGCCCATGTCACTCACGCCGAATGTGCGGGAACACAGATTCCAGATGCACCACTGCCCCCTCCAAGCCAGGGGACCCGCTTAAAAATTAGCGGTTTGAGCCGCTTTCTTTTGCCTACTTTTCTTTGCGGCAGGCAAAGAAAAGTAGGTGCCCGCCCCGCACAGGGGCGACGCTAATAATCCAATATCAATTCAAGGAAAGGCCAACGCCGTAGGCATACAGAGAGAAAGCGCCAAGCAGGCAAAAAACCCAGGAAAAGCCCATCGCCATAGGCACACAGACAAAGCGCCGCGCAGGCAAAAAAAACCTTAATCAATCCCTAATCGAGCCCGAATCGCCGGCAACATAACCTCCACCGCCGCGCGCCCCTCCTCAATCGCCGGACCGGCACGGTGAAAATCAAAAATCCCCATCCCACCCAGCCGCGGCTGAATCAAAATATCGGCCGGCTCGCCAGCAAGGCGACTCCGCGAAATCCGCACCTGCATGATGTCAATACTCTGCGCGATCGAACTCAGCATCGACGGCACCCGCGCACTCGGCGCCGGCGCCACCCGCACATCATCGGAAGCGCGCCCTTCCGCCGGCGCAAGCCACCGCGGCCAAGGCTTCCCGTTCCGCCGCAGCGCGACCGGCGGCGGCGCATCCGGATCGAGCGCCGGCGTGTCGACCGCCGCGCCGCCAAAATCGCGCCCATTCAGAATGTCGTTGTTCAGATCGACCGCGATCACGCAGTCCGCACGCATGCCGCGCGCCACCGAGACCGGCACCGGATTGCTCAAGCCGCCGTCCACCAGCCACACGCCGTTGTAAAACACCGGCGTGAAAATCCCCGGAATCGCAATCGAGGCGCGCACCGCATCGACCACGCTGCCGTCCTGCAACCAGCTCTCGCGTCCCGAATCAAGTTCGGTGGCCACCGCCGCGAACGGCATGTTCAACTGCGCAATCGAGCGGCCGGCGAATTTGTCCGCGAATATCTGGATCACCTTGCGCCCACCGAGCAAGCCGCCTGAAAACCGCAGATCGAGTAGCCGCACCACCGTCTGCCAGGTGAGCCGCGAAACCCACTCCTCCAGCCAGTCGAGGTCGCCGTTCGCGTAGATCGCGCCCACCAGCGCGCCGATCGACGTGCCGCACACCACATCCGGCTTGATGCCCGCATCGTGCAACGCGCGAATCGCGCCAATATGCGCCCAGCCGCGTGCGGCCCCACCCCCCAACACCAGCCCGATACGGCTGTATCGACGTCGATGTATCATGTCTTCCCCACCTTTTTACCCGCTATCGCCCACGTATCACGTCCGAGCGCGATGTCGTGTACACCTTCTGAAATTGATCGAAGTGCACGTTGAAAATGCCTTCTTCAGTCACGCCGCCCTCGCGCCACTTCCAGCTCCAGACGGTTTCCGGTTTCAGCGGAAACACGGCGATCTGGCCAGGCTTGCCGAGCAGGTGGCGCACCTCGTCTTCAGTCATGCCGATGCGAATCTTCCCGAAGTTGTCGGCGGTTAGCACCTGCGTGATGGATTGCAATTTGCCGTCGCGGTCGATGTCGACCATGTACGTATTCAGCCCCTGCGGGCCACGCGGATATTCGAAGCGCTTCGAGCCGTCAGTAAACGTGCGCTCGGTTTCCGGCTTGCCCATCTGATCGCGGATCTCCGCCTCAGTCGTGACGCCCGGCGTCATATTCTTGAGCAATAACGCGTCCGGCTTGACGGCGTTGAAGAATTCCTTGAGTTTTTGCACGGCGCGGTCGCTCTGTTGGTCGTCGCAACCGGTCAGCGCAACGCACGCGGCCAGCATCGCGACAGTAAGCAGTTTCAGGCTCACAGCGAGTTTCCTGTACGGATGCGAAGCTGCAATCCGCCCGCATCCCGTTGTGTAGGGTGTACTACAGGATAACCGCGTACGGAAAAAACCGCGAGCGAGGGCGGCAATGCGGCGTGGCGCCTTTATGCAGAGTGGATTGCGGTGGGATGCGATTACGTGACGAAGCCGCGGAAAAACTGTGAAAAACCGCAGGAGACTGTATAGGCAAAGGCAAAGGCAAAGGCAAAGGCAACGGCGCAGCAAAACGCGCCGCAACAGGCACCGCAAAAGGGCGGCAAGTTCGCGCTGAACCCGCAAAAACCGTTGCCACAAGCAAAAAGGCGACGCTGTGCAAAGCGTCGCCAGAATCGGTCGATACGGTCAAACCGGAAAATAAACAGCGACTAGATAGCCGCCTGAAGCGACGCATTGCGGACGACGCGCAGCGGTCTGGTCCCGGGCAAAGCGGCGAGAGACCTTGGCCTCTGACCTTGCGCCATCGCCGGAATGGCAGACCGCTGCTTGTTTGGCCGCCCTGGTCCCTCGATAAGCCTTTCAAGTGCAGCTAATCTAAACGGATTGGCCGATTTAGACGAGTGCGCGTTTACACCGAATTGGCAGAAGATTTGCGGTAGGTGGCGCTGGCGTTGCATGTGGCTTGCGCGACGGTCGCGCTACCTTCTTGACGCGCGCGAAAATGCAGCGAAGATGCGTCGCCTTCATCTCAGGTACGTGCGGTCCATCGGGACCCGGTCCATCGTGACCGCTCCATCGTGACCCGGTCCATCGGGGCCCGGCGGATTCCGCTCAGGTTGCTCCCTTTGCGAAACCCGCGCGCCCCGCCCCCTGCAGCACCGAATCGTTCTGCGGCGTATGAATCCGCGCACACAGCACATCGCGATAGTGACGCTCGAGCGGATTGTCGCGGGTGAGGCCGGGATTGCCGCTCGCCTCGACCGCCAGTTGCACCGCTTCGATCGACTGATTCGTCACCGTATATTTGACGAACGGCGCTTCGTCGAGCGTCACGCGTTCGGCGTGCGCGCTGGTATCGAGCAACACGCGATTGCTGAACAGCAGCGCGTCAATACGGCCGAGCGTCTGCTGAAACGCAGGCAGGCTCGCGAGCGGCGCGCCGAGATTGCCGGGCCTGCGCCCAGCGGCCCATTGCCCGAACCAGTCACGCGCCGCCCGCGCGACGCCGTCATACACCGCCGACAACAGCACACTCATCCACGCGAAGCCGAGTGCATCGAGCCCGGCACCCGGCTCGCCGGGCAGATGGACATCAACGGCATGCGTGGCCGGCACGAACACGTTGTCGAACACAAGCTCATGACTGCCAGTGGCGCGCATGCCGAGATGATTCCACTCGCTGCCGACCCGCACGCCGGGCGTGTCCCGATGCACCAGCCACACGCCGACGCGCGGCGGCGTCTCGTCGCTGCGCGCCCACACCGCGAGCCAGGTGAGACCGGGGCTGCCGGTCGAGTACAGCTTGCTGCCGTCGATGATCCAGCCGTCCGCGCTGCGCTTCGCCATCGTCGATGGCAAACCGCCGCGCGCGGGCGTGCCCAACTCGGGTTCGACGCGCAGCGAGTTGATCAGCGCGCCATCGCGCACAGCTTCACGCGCCACCCGTTCACGCAGTTCGACAGGCCAATGCGGGTTGCCCTGCAAGCGATGATGAAACAGGTATTGCATGACGAGCACCAGTGCCGTGGACGGCTCGCCGCGCGCCACCGCGCGCACCACTTTCAGGGCCTGTGGCAAGCTCGCGCCCACGCCGCCGAGCGAGGACGGCACCGTCAACGAAAGCAGATCGAATTCGTGCAGACGCGCCAGATTGGCGTGCGGAAACTCCGCTGTGTGGTCGTAGTGAGCCGCGCTTGCAGCGAACTCGCTCGTGAGCCGCGCGAGTAGTGCGTCGAACGCATCGCTGTCGAGCGGTGGATGACGGCGCGTCACCGCGCTGTCGGCAATCGGGGCGTTCATGTGAGGGCTCCGGCAGGCCGCATCACGGCAGAGGGAAGCTGCGATCGAAGCTCGTGCGCACGTCAAGATGCGCACGGATCACGTTGGCGGCTTCGTAGGTATCGGCGGTGCGCTGCTGTGCGGCGACGACGCTGTCGTCGATGGCCACTGGATGCACCTGGCCGCGTTGATAGACGGTTTTCAGCACATCGGTCGGCAGGCCCGTGACTTTTGACTGCATCGCCGCCACTTCGTCGGGATGCGAAAGCGCCCAACGCTGGCCGATCGCCACGCGTCGGAGGAAGTCGGCAAGTTGCACGCGCTTGTCCGCGATCGCGCGTTCGGTCGCGACCTGATAGCTGAGTCCTTCGGACAGGCCGACGCCATTGGCGATGATGCGGTCGTGATCGCGCGCTTCGGCGAGCGCGGTGTACGGGTCCCACACCGACCATGCATCGACGCTGCCTGACGCTAGCGCCGCCTTCGCATCGGCGGGGGCAAGGAACACGAACGTGACATCGGTAACCGGCACGCTGGCCTTCTTCAATGCGGCGAGCGCGAGATAGTGGCCGATCGAGCCGCGCGTCGTGGCGATGCGCTTGCCCTTCAGGCTCGCCGCATCTTTCAACGGCGATTGCGTGCCGACGACGATCGCCAGATCCAGCGGATTCGACCGGGTCGCCGCGACCGCTCGCACCCGGGCGCCGGCAGCGAGCGCAAACACCAGTGGAGCATCGCCCAGGCCGCCGACATCCACGGCGCCGGCATTCAGCGCTTCGCCAAGCGGTTGCGCGGCGGGAAAATTGAACCACTCGATCTTGTACGGCAGGTCTTTCAGTTGACCGGATGCCTCGAGAATGCCGCGTGTTTGCAAGGCCTGATCGCCGACTTTGAGCACGGGTAAATCCACCGCATAGGACTGCGTCGCGCAAACCGTGCCGCACAGTGCGAGCATGACCACGCCGAGCGGCTTGAGCAACGCACGTTGCAACACGGATGAGGCGGAGAACAAAGAACTAGAAGTCGTCATGGCGGCGATTACGTCGTGGCATCCAGGTGATTGGCTATCGACGATAAGGCACGCATCTGTATAAGACAAACGCATTATTCTGCTAAGCAAATATGCGAATTTTCTTGAATGGCGCGGCGTGCGCGCACATCGATACAGGTATCATCGAACGCACGAATCTTGCGCCCCGTTGCGCACCCATCCAGTCACCGCTCATCATGAAGATCGACGAAATCGACGCATACGTCACCGTCATTCGCTGCCAATCGCTACAACAGGCAGCACTCTCTCTCGGCCTCACACAACCGGCCATCACGCGCCGCCTGCAGAATTTCGAAGAGGCGCTCGGCGTCGAACTGCTCGACCGCAATACGCGCCCGCTCAAAGCGACAGCAACGGGCCGCATCGTCTACGAACAATGCCGCGCGATCCAGCGCGAACTCGACGTGCTGCGCGAGATCGTCGCTACCGACACGCCGCCAGTCGGCACACTGCGCCTCGGCGTCGCGCAGACGATTGCCGATATCGCACTCACTGATGCGATGCGTGGTCTCAAGGCGGCCTACCCTGATCTGCAAGCGCGTGCGTCGACCGGCTGGGGCAGGCAGTTGCTACAGCGCGTCGAGCAGGGCGAACTCGACGCCGCCGCAGTCCTCCTGCCCAGCAACAAGACTTTCGACGAGGCGTTGTCGGCGCACTCGCTTGGCCGCATCAAACTGGTCGTTGTCGCGCAAAAGGGTATGTTAAAAAAGCGCGCGCATACGTTGGCGGAATGTCAGTCGATCGGGTGGGTGTTAAATCCGGATGGTTGCGGCTTTCGCGACGGCCTGCAACGCACGCTGACTGGCTTGGGGCTTGCGCTTAAGCTGAATCTCGAAACGCTCGGCACTGAACTGCAATTGCAGCTGGTTGCTGACGGTAACGGCCTTGGACTCGTGCCGTTGCCGCTGCTGCAAGCCAGCGCTCACGCGGACGCACTCGATATTGTCTCGATCAGCGACTTCAAGCCGCTCATCGATATCTGGCTCGTGCATCCGCGCGTGCTGGGCAAATTGCAACAGCCGGTCGAACGCTTCGGCGCGGCGATCGAGCGGCAATTCAAGGAAGCGCGTGCGCAGCACGCGGCTTGAGCCGCGCGCTGACTTTGTTTGCTTCGGCTGATTCGTCTGCTTCGTCTGCTTCGCTCAAGCTAGCAGCTCAGATCACGCGAAAACCGTGCGTACCATCGCGCCCAAGTTGAGCAACGAGCCCGTACTCCCATTCCAGGTACGCGTTCATCGCTTCGTGCGCGTTATCGGTTCCTTCATACGGGCGACGATAACGATCGATGCGCGGCGAGGCCAGATGCGTCTCGCCACTCTCGACAGTCAGGCCCGTCTCAATCCACGCGCTCGTGCCGCCGCTTAGCACCTGTACCGGCTTCCCCGTCAACGCCGCCAGTTCAGGCGCGGCGAAGCGCGCAAGAAGACTGCTGCCGCAGATCACCACATAGCGTTGCGCATCCGGCAGCTTGCACAACGCTTCATCGAGTTGCCCGCGAATCGCGAACCACGCGCCCGGAATATGGCGCTTCACATAGTTCGCGCTGGTCGTGAAGTCCACCACGACGGTACCGGGCGATTGCAGGAGCGCAACCAGTCCGGCCGGCGTGATCTCATCGACAGCAGGCGGCGAGGGTGCATAGCGTGCGGCGGGCGCTGCGCCCTTTTCGCTGAAGTCCGCGTTGCCCAGGCCGTCCACCACATACACGTCGACGTTCATCTGCGCGAGCCACGACGCGGTCATGCTCGCGCGCACGCCATCGTTGTCGGCGAGGATCACGCGCGCGCCGCGCACCGGCGCGAACATGTCGGTCTCCTGCACAAGCTGACCACCCGGCGCATTGCGAAAACCGGGCACGTGCCCCGCTTCGTATTCTTCCGGTGTGCGCACGTCGAAACGATAGACGGTGCGTACCGATTCGTCGGCCCAGCGGCGCGCTTCGTCGCGCGACGTGCGGCCCACCTTGGCGCGATCCGCCACCCCGCGCGCGGAATCAGCGGCGGCGAGGCGCACTGTGTCATCGACAACCGGATCGAAACGGCGCGAGCTGCCGTGCGCGAGCGCCTGACCGGCAAGCGTCCAGCCAATGGTGCCATTGCGCAGCGCCGCAACCGGATTCGGCACGCCCGCATTGATCAGCGACTGCGCACCGATGATGCTGCGCGTGCGCCCCGCGCAATTGACGATGATCCGCGTCGACGGGTTCGGCGCAAGCTGCCGTGCGCGCAGCACCAGTTCCGCGCCAGGCACGCTAATGCTGCCGGGAATATTCATGGTCCGATATTCGTCGAAACGGCGTGCGTCGAGCACCACCACATCGGCTTCGTGATCGAGCAGCGCCAGCACCTGCGGCGCTCCGAGGGACGGCGTATGGCGCACGCTTTCGACCAGTTCGCCGAATGCCTTGCTCGGCACGTTGACGTCCTGGAACAATTCACCGCCTGCCTCACGCCAGCCTTGCAGGCCACCCTCGAGCAGCGCGACATCGGTATAGCCCAGCTCGCTCAGACGGCGCGCGGCGCGTTCAGCAAGCCCTTCGCCGTCGTCGAACACGACGACCGGCACATTGCGGCGCGGCAGCCGCACGGGCGCTTCCAGTTCGAGACGCGACAGCGACAGATTGGCCGCGAACAGCGGATGACTGCGCGCGTGCGGATCCTCTTCGCGCACGTCGACGAGCGCGATTTCCTCGCGCTCGAGCAGTGCACTGCGCACATCCTTGAATGATCGGATACGGAACTCTTTAGCGAAACTCATGAGATCGGGGACTCCTTCGAAACATTCCAGATATTCGGCAACACGTCGTTCGAGTAACCGGAGATAAAGGTTTTGCGGCCGCCTTCGGCCGGATAGACAGAACGCGTTACCGCGCCGATATTTCCACCGTACACGTGAATGCTGATCGACGCACGATCACGAAAAGCATTACTCACGCGATGGATATCGCCGATGCGCGGCGACACGGCATCCACTGCACCGGCATCGAGGCGCTTTGCGGCGCCCTCCTCCTCCAGCGCGCCGTCTCGCGTGATGCGATAGCCCCGAGCAATTTCCGCACCACGCAACACGCCGATCAAACCCCATACGGTGTGATCGTGCACCGGCGTCGACTGGCCCGGTCCCCATACAAAACTGACGATTGAAAAACGCTGCCGCGAATCGGCGTGCAACAGGAATTGCTGATAGCGCTCGGGGTCGGGCTGCGCAAAGGCGTCGGGCAACCAGTCGTCGTGAGCGATCAGCTCGCGCAGCGCGGCACCACCCGCTTCGAGCAGCGGTGCTTCAGGCACATGCTCGTCGACGAGCGCCGCAATCCGGCCAACGAACGCGCGCAGCCGGTCCGGTCTCAAAGCTTGAGTCATCGAATGCTCAGAATGTGGGTTGGATGGAATCAGTCACGCACCGTGGGCGAGCGCGGCGTTGAAGGTGTCGGTCCACAATGGTGCGACGTCGACGTGCCGGTCGATGACCGCTGCACGCGCGAACGTATCGGCAACCTGCTGCTCGCTCGCGATGTCCGCCGCCGTGATGCCGGTGACGCGGCGCGCCTGGCTCTGGTTGCGATACAACGAGCGGATTGCCTCCTCGGGCACGCGCAATTCCGCGGACAACACCTTCGCGTAGACATCCTGATGCTGGCCGAACCACGTGCAGGCGCGTTGCAGCCGCACCAGCAGATCCGCCGACGCAGCGCGCCGTTGCGGGTCGGCGAGCACCGACGGATGGCCGTAGTACAGGTAATTGCCGGACAGATAGCCGTTGGCGTTTTTCAGCACGCGCGCACCCGCCTGCGAGATCGCGAGCGGCACGTTGTAGCCGTAGATCGCCCAGGCATCGAGCGAACCGGCGTTGAACGCGGCGAAGCCGTCGCGCGGCGCGAGCGAGGTGGCCTGAATATCGTTGAACGATAGCCCCGCCTCTTCGAGCATGCGCAGCAGGTAGTAGTGCGTCGTGGTGGCGCGCAGATAGCCGACGCGTTTGCCCTTCAGATCGGCGATCGAGCGGATCGTCGAGCCATTCGGTACCAGCACGACCTGATTGTTGACGTCGTCTTTGTAGACGGCAATCACGCGCACCTGAGCATTCTGCAGGCGCGCGAAGATCGGTGGAATCTCGCTGCCCGAGGCGATATCGAGCGAGCCGCCGTTCATCGCCTCGACCATCGCGTTGCCCGACTGGAACTCGGACCAGTCGATCGTGTACGGCGTATCCGCGAGTCCTGCAGTTTTCAGGAGCGTGGCGTCGCCGCCCTTGTAGGTCGCGACGCGCAAACGGACTTTGCTGAGATCGACATGCGGATCGGTTTTCTCGCTCGCTGCCGGGGTGGCTGCAACGGCTGTCGAAATCAGGAGTGTGCCTGTTACGCCGAGCAACGCGGCTGCCGGCAGCGCGGACATGAGCCGGCGGCGCCGGGGCGAAGCCGGCGAATCGAAACGTTGGGTCATCTTATGGGACGCTCAGGTAAGAACGTCAGGCTCGGCTTCGACCAGCCCTTCCAGCAGGCTTTGGAACGCAAACAGCGCGCCGCCGGGACGGCCGACCTGCTCGTGTGTGAGCGCGGCGACGTCGTGCGGAATGGCTTGTGGCGTGCCGGCGGCTTCGGCAAGCAATTGCGCATGGCAGGCGTTATCGAGCGCGATATACCACCACGCCGCCGCCTCGACGCTCGGACCCGCCGTGAGGATGCCGTGATTCTTCAGGATCACCGCCTTTCGTTCGCCCAGCGCCGCGGCGATGCGCGCGCCTTCGTCCGTATCGAGCACGACGCCGCGGAAGTCGTCGAACAACGCGTGGTCCTGATAGAACGCGCACGAGTCCTGCGTCAGCGGATCGAGCGTGCGGCCGAGCGTCGACCAGGCTTTGCCGTAGAGCGAATGCGTGTGCGCGGCGGCGACCACATCGGGGCGCGCCTCGTGAATTGCCGCGTGAATCGCGAAGGCCGCCTGATTCACCGGTCCCTCGCCGACCACAATGTCCCCATGCGCATTTACGAGCAGCAGATCGGACACGCGAATGCGGCTGAAATGCTTGCCGAACGGATTGACCCAGAAGTGATCGGGCCACTCCGGATCGCGCGCGGTGATATGCCCGGCGAGACCCTGATCGAAACCATAGCGCGCGAACAGACGAAATGCCACGGCGAGCCGTTCCTGCCGATAACGCCGTTCAGCCGCGATGCTTTCACGTGGCGGGACGTCGTCGAACCAGAATTTACGGAGTGGCGCATGACGCTGGAGCGGCGACGCATCTGGGGTGTTTGGCAGCGTGGGGGCGCTTTGCGGCGTCGGGGTATTTTGCAGCGCAGCGGTACTTTGCGGCGTGGCGGTACTTTGCAACGCAGCGGTACTTTGCAACGCAGCGGTACTTTGCAACGCAGCGGTACTTTGCAACGCGGCGGTACTTTGCAACGGGTGAGCACTTTGCGGCGTCGGGGCGTCTTGCAACGCGGCGGACAGATCGGTCATCGCGGCTCCGTTCAGGCGGCCACGCGCTCGACGCGCGCGATCCGTTCGCGGGTGGCCGGAATCAGTTCACGGCCGTAGTCGATGGCGTCTTCGAGCGGATCGAAGCCACGCACGAGGAAGGTCGAGACGCCGAGCGCGTAATACTCCGCGAGCGTTTCGGCGACCTGTTCCGGCGTGCCGACCAACGCGGTCGAATTCGAGCGCCCGCCGATTTCCTTGGCGACCCCGGTCCACAGTCTTTCGTCGACGCGGTCCGATTCACCGGATGCCGCGAGCAACCGCCGCGCGCCTTCGCTTTGCGCCGGACCGCCGACGCCGAGCCCTTGCGCCGCGCGCAGCCGCCGTGTTTCTTCGAGGATGTATTCCGCGCGTTCCCAGGCGGCCGCTTCGGTCGCCGCAAGAATGGGCCGGAACGACACCGAGAAGCGCACGGTGCGGCCGTGTTTTGCGGCTTCGGCTCGCACACGGGTGACCTGTTCGCGCACTTGCGCCTTCGATTCGCCCCATAGCGCGTAGACATCTGCATGACATCCGGCGATTTCGAGCGCGGGCGCCGACGCGCCGCCGAAGTACACGGGGATATGGGGTTGCTGCACCGGCTTCACTTCAGAGAAGCCTTGTTCGAAGCGGTAGTACTGACCGTGGTGATCGAAGGGTTTCGCTTCGGTCCAGATGCGGCGCAGGATGTGCAGGTATTCGTCGGTGCGGGCATAGCGCTCGTCATGCGAGAGGTAATCGCCGTCGCGGCGTTGTTCGGCGTTGTCGCCACCCGAGATGATGTGAACGGCGAGACGTCCGCCGGAATAGTGATCGAGTGTTGCCAACTGGCGCGCGGCGAGCGTGGGGGCGACAAAGCCCGGACGATGGGCGAGCATGAAGTGCACTTTGCTCGTGACGCTGGCCGCGTGGGCGACGGTGAGGAGCGCGTCGGGGCTCGTCGAATGATGCGGTACGAGGATGCGGTCGAAGCCGGCGGCTTCGTGTGCGCGGGCGAATTGCTCGACGTAGTCGATGTCGATGATGGCACCTTGCGGTGCGTGGGTTTCAGACACCTTGCGGGTCTGGATCATGCCGATGAATTCGATGGACACGGGGTGTGTCTCCCAGGATGGTGTTTTTTGCCCGGCGGGGCGGTGGCTTTCTTGGCTGGATGCATTGCTCGGTTCGAGGGGTTTAAGGTAGCAGCGCTACATGCGGTTGTTAAATATTGATCGGACATATCTATATCGGGTTTGCATGTAACGGTTTTGGTTTTGCCTGCCCAGGCTGGGGCCTCCGCGGCGCTTTTTGTCTGTGCCCTCACGGTGTTGGCCTTTCCTTGATTACTTATTGGTTTATTAGCGTTGCCCCTGTGTCTGTTTGCCTACGGCGTTGGCCTTTCCTTGATTTGATATTGGATTATTAGCGTTGCCCCTGTGCGGGGCGGCACTTACTTTCTTTGCCGCCGCAAAGAAAGATAAGCAAAGAAAGCGGCTCAAACCGCTAATTCTTAAGCGGGTCCCCCGCACAGTCGCGGTAGTGGTCTATCTGGAATCCGTGTCCTCGCACATTCGGCGTTGGCGACAAAGCGCTCATCAGTTCCCACTCCGCACTGCGTGCGTCGCGGACGGGTCTGCATGGGAAACCGTGGGGCTTCGTTCGCGCACGGCGGGGGCCATCGGCTTCGCCTCGACGAGGCAACCAAGCAATTAGAAGGCGAGGTCCGCAAGCGGCCGTGGTGCCGATCAAAATGCGAGAGCAAAACCGCAGCGGGCGGTTTTAAGAAGTACCGTTCGGCGCGCGCAGCGCCGGTTTAAGAAATGCGCTTCGGCGCGCGTAGCGCCGCCGGAAGTATGACTGCTGTGTCACTAACGCCAAATGTGCGAGGGCACAGATTCCAGATGCACCACTACCATGGCTGCGCGGGGGACCCGCTTAAAAATTAGCGGTTTGAGCCGCTTTCTTTGCTTATCTTTCTTTGCGGCGGCAAAGAAAGTAAGTGCCGCCCCGCACAGGGGCGACGCTAATAAACCAATAAGAAATCAAGAAAAGGCCAGCACCGTAAAGGCACAACCAAAAAGCGCCGCGAAGGCAAACAAACCAGGCAAAGCCCATCGCCGCATGCATACAGAACAACAAGCGCCGAGCAGGCAAACAAACCAAAGCCCACCGCCGTACGCATACAACAAAAAAGCACAGCCAAAAGCAAAAACCCTACCGATCAGGCCACCGGCCCCTGGGCCGGCTTCCTCCTCAGGAGAGCATAAAGAATAATCGCCCCAAAGGTCGCGGTACCGATCCCGCCAAGCCCAAATCCGCCAAGCTTCAACGAAAAATCCCCTGCGCCCAGCACGAGCGTCACCGCCGCAACGATCAGATTCCGGTTGTCGGAGAAGTCAACCTTATTCACGACCCAGATCCGCGCGCCGGTCACGGCAATCAACCCGAACACGACGATCGACACCCCACCCAGCACTGGCCCGGGAATCGTCTGGATCACCGCGCCGAATTTCGGCGAAAAGCCCAGAACCAGCGCAATCACAGCTGCAATCACAAATACCAGTGTCGAATAGATCTTGGTCACGGCCATCACACCGATGTTCTCGGCGTACGTCGTCACACCGGTGCCACCGGCGAAACCGGACACGATCGTTGCGAGTCCATCGCCAAGAAATGCCCGGCCGACGTAGCGGTCCAGATTCTGCCCCGTCATCGCGCTCACCGCCTTGATGTGCCCAAGATTCTCAGCAACAAGAATCACCGCAATCGGTGCGAGCAAGGTCATCGCCTGCATGCTGAAAACCGGCGCCGTGAAGTGCGGCATACCAAACCACGCAGCGTTCGCCACAATCGCAAAGTCGATCGGCTTACCCATGCCAAGACCATTCGTGACGATCGCGTAAATTACGTACGCCATCAGCAAGCCGACCAGAATCAGCAACCGCTGCAGCATGCCGCGTGCAAACACCGCGACCGCGCCGACGCACAGCACCGTTACCAGCGCCATCCACGAGTCGAAGTTGCTGCCGCTCACACCATGCACCGCGATCGGCGCAAGATTCAGCCCGATCACGCAGACGATCGCTCCGGTCACGACCGGCGGCATCAGCGTTTCGATCCATTTGGTGCCCACCGCCGAGACGATCAGGCCGATGATCGCGTACACCACCCCGCACGCAATGATCCCGCCCAACGCCACCGGAATGTTCAGGTTCGGACCGTGCCCGCCATATCCCGTCACCGCGATCACCAGGCCGATGAACGCGAAGCTCGAGCCGAGATAACTCGGTACGCGCCCACCGACCAGCACGAAGAACAACAGCGTGCCGATCCCCGACATGAAAATGCACAGGTTCGGATCGAAACCCATCAGCAACGGCGCAAGCACGGTCGAACCGAACATCGCGACGACGTGCTGAATGCCCATCGCAAACATCTGCGGCCAGGCGAGCCGCTCGTCAGTGCCGACAATGCGGCCCTCGGCAGCGCTCGGCTGGGCGCGCCAGCGTGGGAAATAGGAATCGGCCATGGCGGGGGTTCTCCTCTGTCGGCGTTTTAGTGGACGGCGCAGCGAGACGGCGCCGTCTGGGAATTACGCGCGAGTGTACGGAGAGCCACCAGGCCTGGCAAGGGCGACGAAATGG
Organism: Paraburkholderia solitsugae; assembly: GCF_013177695.1. Taxonomy (GTDB): domain Bacteria; phylum Pseudomonadota; class Gammaproteobacteria; order Burkholderiales; family Burkholderiaceae; genus Paraburkholderia; species Paraburkholderia solitsugae. The sequence continues at coordinate 59,722 of NZ_WOEY01000026.1, forward strand.
GCTGGAAAGCGGGAAATAAAGCGGGCAGCAAAGCGCGCGCTCAGAACCGCGCTGAAGCGCACAACGAGAGCGCCACGCCCGCGCGTGGCGAGCACGGCGTGGCGTGGCGTGGGCGGTGGATAACATGAAAGCCACGCCCTCAGCGGTCACCGCCTCGATCAGCCATGCCGCGTGTCCAGCGAGAACACCGTGACTGCCGCTTGCAACTGCCTCGCCTGGTCCGCCATCGACGCCGCCGCGGCGGCCGCCTGCTCGACCAGCGCCGCGTTCTGCTGAGTCACGTCGTCCATCTGCGCGACCGCGCGGTTCACTTCCTCGATGCCGGTGCTCTGCTCCTGCGACGCCGACGAAATCTCGCCCATGATGTCGGTCACGCGTTTCACCGCATGGGTGACTTCCGCCATCGTCTGACCGGCCCGCTCGGCCAGTTCGGCGCCGCTGCCCACGCGCGCCGTCGAACTCTCGATCAGCTCCTTGATCTCCTTGGCCGACACCGCGCTGCGCTGCGCCAGTGAACGCACTTCGCCGGCGACCACCGCGAAGCCGCGGCCCTGTTCACCGGCGCGCGCCGCTTCCACCGCGGCGTTCAGCGCGAGAATGTTGGTCTGGAACGCGATCCCTTCGATCACTGCGATGATGTCGGTCATGCGCTTCGAGCCGGCCGCCAACTCGCGCATCGTCTCGACCACATCGCCAACCAGGCTGCTGCCGCGCGCCGCCACTTCGGACGCGCCATGCGCGACACCGCCGGCCTGCTGCGCATTTTCGGCATTCATCTTCACCGTCGAGGTCAACTCCTGCATGCTTGACGCGGTTTCCTGCAATGCGGCGGCCTGCTCTTCGGTGCGTTGCGACAGATCGGTGTTGCCCTGCGCGATCTCGCCCGAGGCCATCAGGATCGATTCGCTCGACTCGCTGATGCCCGACACGATGCCCGCCAGTCGCTCGCGCATGTTGCGCAGTGCGAACAGCATGCTGTCGGCGTCGCCCGCACGGGTCTCGACGCGCACGCTCAGGTCACCATCGGCAATACGGTTGGCGATATGCATCGCGTAATCCGGTTCGCCGCCGAGTTGACGCGCGAGGCGCCGCGCAATCACCGTCGCGAGCAGCGTGCCCACCGCGATCGCGCCCAACACCAGCGCGAGCATCACGATGCGCATGTGCTGATAGTCCGCGCTCGCCTCCTGCTGGGCTTCGGTGGCTTGCTGACGGCGATATTCGATCAGCGCCGTGATGCGATCGCGCAGCGCCTCGCTCGACGCAATCGCGCGGCGCACGAGTTCGTTGTTGTCGACGCCGGCCGGAATCGGTTCGAGACCGATCTGCTGATGCACGATGCCCTCCCACACCGCCGACTTGCCCAGCACGGCGTCGAACATCTCCTGGCCCTTGCTGGTCGCGATGGTCGCGCGATACTGGTCGTAGGCGCCGTGCATCTCCTTGAGCGACGCAACGATGCTGTCCTTCAACTTTTGACGGCCGGCGTCGTCGGCTGCGTAGCCGAGATTTGCGGCGGCAAGATCGGAATCGATCTTGTGGCGGTTCGCCTCTTCCATCCAGTAGAGGCCGTTCATGTGCTGGTCGCAGATGGCGTCGGTGATGTCATGCATCGACGACAGCGTCTTCAGCGAAGTCCCGCCGATCACGACGCAAAATCCGATCACAACGGCAAATGCCAACAGCAGCTTCCTGAATACGGTCATGCGGTCGAACCACTTCATCTCACCATCCTTCAAAAGTCCTGAGGGAACGCTCGCGCCGCCGCACGACCGCGAAACATTTCGCGATTTGTCAGATACGTACCGACGCTCCAGCCTCTTTTACGGCGGCTATGACAGGGACTTGAAGCAATAAATGATGGTGATAACCGGGACAGGATAATGTAAGCAATGCCCGGCGCATGGGGCCGGATTGCTTCATCAGCGGGCTTTGCGCGTCGGCGCAGCGATTGGGATTTGTCTGATATATGGGGACGGGCCGAACTCTTAGACTTTGTTTGCTGCGTTCGCCCCCATGAGCGCACGCGATGTTGTTGTAACTCTCCGACTTACCGCTCACGCTCCCCGGCGTGAGCGGCTTTTTTTTGTCCATACGTTTCGTTGGCCCGCGCACTCGCCCATGCGCGGTCGACTCTACGAACGTGTGACGAGCGCACCTTCGGCAAGACGCAGCGTGTGGTCGCGCACGTCCTCTGGCCATGCCGCGACGATCTCGTCGAACCGCGCCCGATCGTCGGCGTAAAGCGCGCGCGTTGCCTCTTCATAATCAGGCAGATTGCCGGCGAGCGCGGTCATGAAGCGATACACGGCTTCTTGCGCGGCGCGTTTGCGGTCTTTGTCCTCGCCCGCAAGCCGCGCCGCTTCGACCAGTTTGCGCAGCGCAACCGAAGCGCCTCCCGATTGCCCGTTGAGCCAATCCCAATGACGCGGCAATAGCGTGACCTCTCTTGCCACCACACCGAGTTTGGGCCGGCCCCGGCCACGCGGGCTGTCATCTTGCCCGGCGTCAGCAGTTGATACGGGTTGCTCATCGGGCGTCTCGCTTGCCAGCCGCGTCAGAATCTCTTCAGGCGTGCCGCGCAAATCAAACTCGACCGGACGACTCGTGACGTCGTCGAAAATCAGTACAGGTGCCTGTTCGCCGCGCGCCAGCACCTCCCGGACAGCGAGCGCCACCTCGGACAAGGGGCCCGAGGCGATACGGCGGTGACCCTCGAAGGCGGTGCAGGTAGCAGGATGGGGGGCCATGACAAACTCCAGAAAGATGAATTTGTCGAATTATACCCGGGTATAAATTAAACGCAATATATTACCCGGGTGAAATTATTCTGCCTCATCGCGCCGGCGACTCCGCGACGCTCCGCCGATCCGCCCGCGCCGCCACCGGATAACACAGCACGCGGTTGCGGCCCGCGTCCTTGGCCTCGTAGAGCGCCTCATCCGCCGCATTGACGAGTGCGCGGCTTGTCGCGAATACCTGACTCCGGGTGCACGCAATGCCGATGCTGACGGTCAGCACATGGTGTGAGCTCGCGACATGGCGAAGCTCGAGCGCCTGAACCGCGGCGCGAATTTTCTCGGCAATGGTCGCCGCCCCGGCTTCGTCGGTATCGGGAAGCAGCACCGCGAACTCTTCGCCGCCGTAGCGCGCCGCGGTATCGCCCGGGCGCCGCACGCTCTGTCCGATGCAGCGCGCCACAGCGGTGAGCGCATCGTCGCCGGCCGAATGGCCGTATAGGTCGTTGAAGCCCTTGAACGAGTCGACGTCGATCAGCAACATCGACAACGGCCACCCGTTGCGTTGCGCGCGGCGCCACTCCTCTTCCGCGTGCTCCTCGAAGGTGCGGCGATTGTTCAGGCCAGTCAGCCCGTCGGTGCGTGCCAGCACGCGCAACTCTTCTTCGGCCGCGCGGCGCTGCCGCAGTTGCTGCGAGAACAGGATGGCGAGCGCAATGATCGCCACGTCGAGCGCCGCGATCAAGGTGCCGATGATCCATGCGCGACGCCGCCATTCCACGTAGATATCGTGCGTCGAGAGCGCGACATCGAGAATCAGCGGATACATATCGATATGGCGGAACGCGTACCAGCGCTCGACACCGTCGATCGCCGCCGTGCCGAAGAAGTCCCCGCTCGGCTGCTGGGTAAAGCGCGAATAGTTCGCGGTGCCGGTCAGATTGATACCAATGACCTTCGGATCGTAGGGACGCCGCATCAGCATCGTCCCGTCACTCAGCATCAGCGCCATCGAACCACCCGCGCCGAGATTCATGCCGGCAAACAGGTGCCGGAAATAAGTGAGTCGCATCGTGCCGACCACCACGCCGCCGAAGCTGCCGTCCGGTCGCGATATGCGCCGGCTCAACGCAATGCTCACGTCCTTGCCGGTCACCTTGGGCATGAACGGACGGCTGACATACAGGCCGACATTGGGCGAGTCGCGCTGAACCTTGAAGTAATCACGGTCGGCGAGGTTGATTCGGCGCGGAGGCGATGCTTGTGAATCGAACACGATGTTGCCGGCTGGGTCGAGGACCAAAATCGAACCCAGGTCTTTCGCGTTGGAGGAGCCGTCGAACAGCACCATCTGGCGGATTGCCGCCGGCAGGTCCAGCACGCCGGGTTGTTTCAGGCCGTCGATGACCGCCCGAAGCGACAGATCGTAGATCTCGAGATTGCGCGACACGTCGCGTTCGACCAGCAGCGAGACGTTGAAGACGGAATCCTGCGCGCGCCGCAGGGCGTCATCGCGCATCTGCGCCAATACCCATACCGCGATCGCGAGGATCACGCTGGCCAGCACGATGCTGATCGCAATCACGATGTTCGGTCGGCGCGTCACCATGAGGTTCTGATTCGAGCGTGCGCGGACCTACGCGCGTGAAGAAGTGGGGCGCACCCGGAAGGCGCAGCCCGTGAACCGGTAGCGTACCAGACGCTGAGGCGCGTTAAATGCTGAAAAAGACAGGTTTTTGGCGGCTCAGGCGAAAACTTCGACGATGGCACGCCTCAAGCGCGCAGGCGCTGGTGCTGGCATCCTGTTCTCAGAGCGGTACGAGGCGCAGAGGGTGCGCCCGCACGCGTGCCCGGCAAAAACCGAGACTGAGCGCCGGCGTCACGCCCGCCCAGACGCTCAGCCGACGTGCAGGTCAAGCGCCGGGCCGGATGCGGTGCGGCTGAGCGCACGGATATCGGCGACCTCGAGCACCGCTTTGGGGGCGCCATGGCGCGCGACCGCCAGCATCGCATTGCCGATGTCTTCGGTACTCAGAATGTGGTTCGGGAATAGCGCGCGCAGGGTCGACAGGAAAGGCTTGGCCACCGTGTAGAACAGCCGGTACGCACGGGTCTTCGAACGAGCGCCGTTCAGCGGCTCGATCACGCCGGGACGAAACAGGTAGACCGCCTTGAACGGCAACCGTTGCAGCGCGTTCTCGGTCTTGCCCTTGACCCGCGCCCACATGCTGCGGCCACGTTCTGTGCTGTCGGTACTCGCGCCGGACACGTAGACGAAGGTCATCTGGGGATTGAGACTGGCGAGTGTCTGCGCAGCCGACAGCGTCAGGTCATAGGTGAGGCGCGCATAGTCGGCCTCCTGCATGCCTGCGGATGAGACGCCCAAGCAGAAAAAGCACGCGTCGAAGCCCTTCAGCGAAGGCTCCGCCGCGCGGTAGTCCATCAGATCCGGCAGGATCAGCTCGACGAGCCGTGGATCGAGCTGGCCAGTGCGCGTGCGGCCGACCGTCTGGACCGCCTCGACATCGGGCGCGCGCAGGCATTCGCGCAATACGCCTTGCCCGACCATGCCGGTCGCGCCGAATATCAGAACCTTCATGATGCATGCTCCATAGTCGCGCCCGGCCAGCGCGCGTTGGTGAGTCTTGCCGATTGCCTGTTGCCCGTTTGCCTGGATGCGTTCTTAGGCTTTCACCGATGCGCCCGGAAAAGCCGGCAGCGGCGTTGGCGCGGAGAAATCGGTGGCAACACTGACCGCCTGCCACGCCTCGGCGCTCGCAGCGCGCGCCTTGTCGCCTTCGCCGGCGTAATGCAGCGCGTCACTGCCCAGCAAGAGATGCGCCGGCAATGAATCGTGATACGCGAGCTTCAGCACCACTTGCGCAACCTTCGCGGGGTCGCCGGTTTCATGGCCGACGTACTGGGATAGCATATCCGCGATGGCGCCGACCGACGGCACATAATCGGGCAGCAACGCCGGTGTCGCGCCGCTCGCCTCTGTGCCCCAGTCTGTTTTCATGCCGCCCGGCTCAAGCGCGGTGACGTGGACACCGAACGGCGCGAGCTCCCGGCTGATCACCTCGGTGAACCCGCCGACCGCCCACTTTGCAGCCTGATACGCGCTCAATCCCGCGATCCCGACACGGCCACCGACCGACGAAATCTGGATCACGTGGCCAGCTCGCTGTTTCCGCAGTACCGGGAGCGCCGCGCGTGTCACGTTGACCACGCCTATGGATGCCCACTTATTCAAGCCATTTTTTGTTCGAGGCGCGTCAGCAGGTCACGAGCGCCGGCACACGCCGGAAAATGAAACACAAATGTAAGAAAAAGTTTTCATTACATGCCTAAAACTATTCAAAAAACAGAAAATGATGCGTTCTCCGCGCATCGCGTGCAAGCTTAGTAGAGAAATACTCGTTATTCCTTAAGTCCGTGAGAATCCGATCCGATAACCGGTAAATGGGATACCCGTTTATTGCCTGACGTTCGATGCGCTTCAGCGACGCGTCTTATGGAAGGCACGAAGGGTAAACCGCGCGGGGCTGCCGATGACCGGCAGCCAGATAGACGCTCCCATGCCCGGACCTGAGAGTCCATTGCGAACGCTTTAACGTTTCGTTATTGGAGAAAAAAATCGTGACACTTAAGCACCTCACCATCAAGACCAAACTGATTATCGGTTTCGGCATGCTGTCTCTCATTGTCGTCGTGGTTTCCGGCCTGTCCTTGAAGGCGCTGAGCGATTCGACCGATGGGTTTTCCAACTATGTACACGGCATCAATGCACGCGCCGACATGGCGGTGCAGGTTCGAACCGCAGTCGACCGCCGGGCGATCGCAGCGCGCAATCTCGTCCTCGTGACCAAACCTCAGGACCTCGAAGTAGAGAAAGCCGACGTGACGCGCGCGCACGAAGACGTGCAAGCCGACCTGAAAAAGCTCAACGACATGATCGCGAACGCGACCGATACGTCGGAGAAAGCACGCAGCCTCGTCGCAGAAATCAATCGGGTCGAGGCGGTCTATGGTCCGGTTGCCCTCGACATCGTCAATTCGGCGCTCACCAACAAGCGCGACGAGGCGATCGTCAAGATGGACGATCAATGCCGGCCGCTACTCGCCGCGCTGATTCGTGCGACCAATGCGTATGCCGACTACACACGCTCACGCCAGGAACAACTGGTCAACGAGTACACGGCGCACTATGAAAACCAGCGCAATCTGCTGATCGCGATCTGCCTTATCGCGTTGGCGCTCGCCGTCACCGCGTGCGTGGTGATCACGCGCGCGGTGACGGGACCACTGCGTTTTGCGATCGACGTCGCGCGCACCGTGTCGGAAGGCGATCTGCGCACGCGCATCACGGTCGACGGCAGCGACGAAACCAGCAAACTGCTGGGCGCCCTGCGCGAGATGAACGAACGGCTGACGGCGATCGTCGGACGGGTGCGCGACAGCAGCACCAGCATTGCCGGCGCGGCACGTCAGATCGCAGCGGGCAATATGGACCTCAGCCAGCGCACTGAGCAGCAGGCTGCTTCGTTGCAGGAAACCGCTTCCAGCATGGAAGAACTCACCTCCACGGTTAAGCAGAACGCCGACAACGCGCAGCAAGGCAGCACGCTGGCTGCGAACGCTTCGTCGGTGGCGCAAAAGGGTAGCGAGGTCGTCGGTCAGGTCGTGAGCACGATGCATGACATCAGCGACAGTTCGACCAAGATCGCGGACATCACGGGCATCATCGAAGGCATTGCGTTCCAGACGAACATCCTCGCCTTGAACGCGGCCGTTGAAGCCGCGCGGGCGGGCGAACAAGGGCGGGGTTTCGCGGTGGTCGCAAGCGAAGTCAGAAGCCTGGCTCAACGTTCATCGAGCGCGGCAAAGGAGATCAAGGACCTGATCGCCAACTCCGTGCAAAAGATCCGCGATGGCTCGGCGCTTGCCGGCGAGGCGGGTAAGACGATGGCCGACGTGACTCAGGCGGTCGCGCGAGTGACCGACATCATGTCGGAGATCGCGGCGGCATCGATTGAACAAAGCCGTGGGATCGAGCAGGTCAATGTTGCGATTACCCAGATGGACAACGTCACGCAACAGAATGCGGCTTTGGTGGAAGAGGCCGCAGCGGCTTCGCGGTCGATGGAAGATCAGGGGCAACAGTTGAATGAAGCCGTGGCGTTTTTTCAGGTGAAGGATGCCGCGCCTACGGTAGCGGCTGCGCCTGCCCGGCGGGAGGCGCCGCGGCGCGAGGTGGCGGCGACTGCTGCTGCGCCTAAGCGCGTTGTGCGGGCTGCGGCCGTTGCACCGGTTGCTGTGCTTACGACCGGGCTCGCTACTGCGACAGCAGATGCGAATGACGGGTGGGATAAGTTCTGACTTTGAGCACAACGCGAGCGCGCCTCGCAAGGGGCCGCGCAGACCCGACCTCGCCGGTCGGACCTGCCGCCCCTATCCTTGCCTCGACGCCTGCAAAGTCTGCGATGGGAGTTCCCCGTACATGTGCCGGTATTCGGCACTGAAACGACTCCAGTGCCAGAACCCCCATCGCGCCGCGACATCCTTGACCTGCAAGGATGCGTCCGGGTATAGCAGGTCGCGCCGCGCGCCATTCAGGCGGAGCAGACGCAGATAGGTAACCGGACTGACTCCAAGTTCCTGTTCGAAGCAGTATTGCAGTGCCCGGCGCGACACGCCGAGCGCACGACATAGGTCGACGATTCGCAGCGACGCGTCGATACTAGCAAGCGCGAATTCTCTCGCCTGCCGCACGAGCCGGGTGCGATTATGAGGACCACAGACCATCATCTGCGAGGCATGCTCATCGGCGACGAACGGCATCAGCACGTCGAGCAACGCATGGGTCGTGGCAACCCGTGCATCCGCCGAATTCAACATGTCCGGCTGCGCGACACAGGTATTCATGACGTCGACCAGATCGCGCGCCGCGTGTTCGACCTGGTCCACCGTGCCGGCCAGATGCAGGCCAAGTCTCAGCCGCCGGGCGATACCCGAGGCCTCCGCTTCACCCCAGCATGACTCGACCAGCGTTTGCGAAATGCTGACCGCCAGCAGGTTCATCGGCGGCACCCGCGCATTGAATTCGTGCTCGCCCCGGAACGCAACGATCGCCGTGTGCCACGCGACCCCGTTCACGCGCCCAGCTTCGCGCATCTCGCACGGCACGATGAACGTGTAGGCGTTCTCCCAGGCGGCGCCCGTCTGATGCATCGTCGCATTGCTCGCCTCGGTATAGATCTGCACCCCGCCGAAGCGAACCTCCTGGGAATCGCAGCGGAACTGCCCGCTCGACAATTGCGTGTACGCCAGATCCCATCCGTCAAACGCGGCCGAACTCGAAAACGGCTCGGCATGACGCATCGAGCGCACGAAAGATTGGCTGTCAGGCACGTCACACAATCGGCTCATTGTCGATCTCGATTCCCTGAAACATTCTTCTGCGGGCGGCGCATCTGGAAGGTGCTCTCCCGCTGTCGGGATTTGCCAATTTCGGATAACACCTGACGGCCGGAATACCTATGCTGGCCGTTCGCGCCAGGCCGTCGCCGCATGCGGCCCGCCGGCGCTTTCAACGCACTTCGAGGCAAGCATGCAAGAAGCGATCAAGACCGATCTGTCGGCAACTCCAGAAGCCGCGCTGCTCGCGCGCCGCCACCGTCTGCTAGGTAAAGCCGCCCCACTGTTCTACGACACGCCGCTGCACATTGTACGAGCCGAAGGCGTCTGGATATATGACGCGCACGGCCGCGCCTACCTCGATGCCTACAACAATGTGCCGGTGGTCGGCCATTGTCATCCGCGCGTGGTCAATGCGATCGCGAGCCAGGCCGCACGCCTGAACGTGCACAGCCGCTACCTGCACGAAACCGTACTCGACTATGTGGAGCGCCTGACCGCTACGTTCGATGGCTCGCTCGACATGGCGGTCCTGACCTGCACCGGCAGCGAGGCCAACGACGTGGCGCTGCAACTCGCACGCCAGCACAGCGGCGGACGCGGCATCCTCTGCACGAACCTGACCTATCACGGCAACACTACCGCGGTCAGCGCGCTGTCGACGCTGTTTTCCGGTGGCCGCTCACGCAGTCCGGAGGTGCGCGCCGTGACCTTCCCCGACTGCTATCGGCCGCTCAACGGCCTATCCGGCGAAACATTGATCGATGCGCACCTCGATGAAATCCGCGAGGCGATCGCCTCGCTCAAGGATGAGGGCGCTGGCTTCGCCGGCATGCTTGCGTGCCCGATCTTCGCAAACGAGGGCTTGCCGACCGTGCCGGTGGGCTACTGGCCGCGCGTCGCGCAACTCGTGCGCGAAGCCGGCGGCTTACTGATCTTCGACGAAGTGCAGGCCGGCTTCGGCCGCACTGGAAACATGTGGGGACAACAGCTCGCGGGCGTCGTGCCGGACATCGTGACGCTCGGCAAGCCGATGGGCAACGGTCATCCGGTCGCGGGCGTAGTCGCGCGCGGCGCGCTGATCGAAGCCTTTCGCGACGAGGTGATGTACTTCAACACCTTCGGCGCCAATCCGGTGTCCTGCGCGGCCGCGCTCGCGGTACTCGATGTCATCGCGGAGGAAGGCCTGCCGGGCAACGCGCGCGCGACCGGCCAGCATCTGGCCGACGGCATGCGCGCGCTGCAGGCGCGCCACCCACTGATTGGCGACGTGCGCGGCCAGGGCCTGTTCTTCGCGATCGAACTCGTGACCGACCGCGAGGCGAAAACGCCTGCCGGCCAGATCGCAAAGCGCGTGGTGAACGACATGAAGGAACGCGGAGTGCTGATCAGCCGTGTCGGCCAGTTCGACAACATCCTGAAGATCCGCCCACCACTACCGTTCTCGACGTCCCACGCCGACCAGTTGCTGAGCACATTCGACGCCTGTCTCACGGCACTCGGGGAATAAACCATGACCGATCTGATCGACTCGCCGTGCCATGACTCCCTCGACAGTCTGCGCAGCGCCGCAATGCGCGCGCTCGCGCACTGGGGCATGGCCTGCCGCGAAATCAAACTCATCAAACATCGCGAAAACGCGGTGTTCAAGGTGATCAACGAGGCCGGGCGCGCCTACGCGCTGCGTGTCCACCGTGACGGCTACCATAGCGACGCCGCGCTGCGCTCCGAACTACAGTGGATGGCCGCGCTACAGCAAGCCGGTGTCGACGTGCCGGTGGTCGTGCCCGCAAGCAACGGCGACTGGTTCATGCGCGTGGCGCCCGAAGACGGCGAGAACGCGCTGCAGATCGATCTGTTCGAATGGCTCAACGGTATGCAGCTCGGTACATCGGAAGGCGGTCTCGGGCAAAACGTCTGCGATATCGAGCGTATATATCGCACCATCGGCAATATCGCCGCGCGCCTGCACAATCAGGCCCAGCAATGGACACCGCCTGCCGGGTTCACACGGGCGGCTTGGGATGCCGCCGGCCTGGTGGGGCCGGCTCCGCTCTGGGGCCGCTTCTGGGCGCTCGAGACACTCTCGCTATCTCAGCGCGCGCTAATCGTCGAGGCGCGCGACATCGTGCGCGTCCAACTGGCCGCAATGGAAGAGGCACCGGACCATTCGGACTACTACGGCCTGATCCACGCGGATTTCGTGCCGGAAAACCTGCTGGTGGATCAGAGCGTCGTACGCCTGCTCGATTTCGACGACGCGGGCTACGGCTGGCATCTGTTCGAGCTGGCCACCGCACTCTATTTCATCCGCGACGATCCGAACTATCCGATCGCCCGCGCGGCGCTGATCGCCGGCTACCGCGAACACCGCAGCCTGCCCGACGCGATCCTCGCAAAACTGCCGGTGTTCCTGATGGCGCGCGGCTTCACCTATCTCGGCTGGATGCACACGCGCCAGGGCACCGAGACCGCTCGCGAACTGACACCGCTGGTCACCAGGCTCGCTTGCACGCTGGCCGAGGAATTTGTTGCCGCGCATCGGGCAGGCCATGGCCTGCCTTGATCTGCCATAACCTGACATACGGGACGAACTGCACACGCAAGCCCGCGAAGCGGGCCCTCCCTGTGCGCGGCCTATTCCGTCTTCAGCAAACCATCCTTCGAGAACAGCAGCGGTGCGCTCGTGCCGTCCGGCACTAGCACGGCCGTCAGCGCTGCACGGTCGGCACGCTGGTGGGCGGCGAACTTGCTGCCGTCGTCCGCGCCCTTCAACATGAAGCCGTCGAGTCCGACGCCGAGCACCTGGTTGCCGCTCGCGGCCAGCCCCGTAATCGACCCGGACGAGCCGGAATCAACCGCGCCCCAGGTGTCGCCGCCATCCGCGCTGCGATACAGGTGGCCCAGCAGACCGCCGACGAAAATCGAACCGTCGGCTGCGGCCGTACCTGCCCACAGGCTGCCCTTGTTGCCGGTCGACCGGTATTCCCAGGTCGTGCCGCCATCGCGCGAGCGCAGCACAAAGCCTTGCTCGGCGGCGATATAGAGCGTGCCGTCGCGGCCTGCGAAGATCTTGAACAGGTTGCGGTCCGCTTTCTTGCCGCCAGGCGGAATCGGTAACGTCTGCGGTTTCCAGGTATGGCCACCGTCATCGGTCGCGAGCAACAGGGACCAGAGACCGACGGCCCAACCATGCTGCGCGTCCTTGAAATACACCGAGAACAACGGCTGGTCGACCGTCAGCACCGACCGTTGCAAGCTCCACGTTTCGCCGCAATCGGTGCTCGCGAGGATCACGCCCTCCTGCCCCACCGCCCAGCCGTGCTGCGCATCGGCGAAGTACACCGCGGACAAGGTCGAGGAGGCTGCCACCTGCCTCGCCTGCCGCCAGCTGCGACCCTCGTCGTCGGACAGGATCACGACCCCGTGATCGCCGACGGCGACGAGACGCGAAGGACCGGCGTGCGTCGCGTCGAGCAGCATCGTCTGGGTCGGGTTGGCCCAGGCATGGGCAGCTTGCACGGCCAGTACCGGCTGCGGCGCGCCGGCCTCGCCGGTCGATTGGGCGAAGCCGTGGGTTGCGCACAGCGTGGAGAGCGCCGCGCTCATCAGGATCTTCTTCAACATCGCTTGTCTTCCAGAATCGGTTGTCGTCTCAATGGCTCAGCAGGCCGGGTGCGCGCACCGGCTTGCTGCGTGGGAACCAGCGTTCCAGCAATACGGCGAGCGCGGGCAATGCGGTCATCGCCATCACCACATTGACGAGGAACATGAAGGCCAGCAGCTTGCCCATGTCGGCCTGGAACTTGAGTGCCGAGAAGCTCCAGGTCGCCACGCCGATCGCGAGCGTGATGGCCGTGAAGATCGTCGCCACGCCGACTTCGAGCATGGCATGCTCAACCGATTGCGTGATCGTCTGGCCGCGCGCGAGATGCAACTGCAAGCGGTTGTAGATATAGAACGCATAGTCCACACCGATCCCAACCGCCAGCACCATCACCGGCAACGTCGCCACGGTCAGACCGATTTCCAGTTTCTTCATGAACCCGTAGCCGATGAAGGTCGCGACCGTGAGCGGCAGGCAGCAGGCCACCATCGCGCGCAGGTCGCGGTAGGCGATGAAAACCAGCACGAGAATCGCCGCATAGACGTACAGCATCATCGGCAACTCGCTCTTCGCGACCTCTTCGTTGGTCGCGGCGATCACGCCCGCGTTGCCGGCGGCCAGGCGAATCGTCAGACCCGGGCTCAGGTGCGACGCGCGATACGCCTTGACGTCGGCAAGGATGCGGTTGAGCGTGGACGCCTTGTGATCGGTCAGGAACAGGTGGACAGCCGTCATGCTGCAGTCCTTGCTCATGTACCCCTTGACCCGGCCAATCTCGGCGGACAGGCCACCGTAGTTGCCCGAATCGATCGGGACCACGTTCATCTTCGGATTGCCTTCGTTATAGCCCTCGTTATACGTGCGCAACATGTCCGGATACGACTGCACAGACACCACGCCCGGCTCGTTTTTCATGGTCGAGGCAAAATCGTCCTCTGCCACGCCGATGGCCGGATTGCCGCAGTCGGTGCCGGCCGATTCGAACACCACCGTCAGCCAGTCGAGGCCCACGTCATAGTTGCCGGCGATCGCCACTGCGTCCCGGTTGAAGCGCGCGTCGCTGCGCAACTCGGGGGCGCCCGGCTGCAGCGTGCCGATCACGCGGTCGCGGCTCTGCCAGACAGCAAGCGCGAAGACGGCCGCCGTGAGGCAGACCACCACATACGCATTACGCGGCTCGGCCACACGCGCCAACTTGCGCAGCCAGACCGAGCGGCGTTCGCGCTTCGCCAGGGCGCGATCCGCGTACTCCTTCGTGAAATGGAAGCACGAGGCAGCGAGCGGCAGCATCACGAGGTTCGTGATGATCTTGTAGCCGACGCCGAGAGAAGCCGTGATCGCCAGTTCCCGCACCATGGGAATCGGGATCAGCAGCAGCGTGATGAACGAGACCAGGGCCGTGATCAGCGCGAGCGTGCCCGGGATCAGCAGGCCGCCGAAGCTGCGGCGCGCGGCGTCGACCGTGGTATGGCCGTGCGACAGCTCCCGCACGATGAAATTGACCTGCTGCACGCCGTGCGAAACGCCGATCGCAAAGACCAGGAATGGCACCAGCACGGCCAGCGGATCAAGGCCGAAGCCGAGCAGCCGCAAGGTGCCGAACTGCCAGACCAGCGAGGTCAGCGAACAGACCACCGGCAAGATCGTGAAGCGCAGCGAATGGCTATACCAGTACACCGCGAGCGCCGTCAGCAGGAGCGCGATGCCGCAGAAGCCGAGCACCGCTTTTGCGCCGTCCGCGATATCGCCGATCTGCTTGGCGAAGCCGATGATCTGGATCTCGTATCCGGCATCTTCGAAAGGCTTGCGAACCTGGCTTTCGAGCAGGTGATTGAAGCTCACGTAATCCAGCAGCTTGCCGTTCGCGTCGCGCTCGTTCAGCTCGGCCGTAATCATCGCGCTATCCTGGCCGTGCGAGACCAGGGTGCCGACATAGCCGCCCTCAGTCGCCGACTGGCGGATCCTGGCTACGACCTGCGGCGTCAACTGGTCCGGCGTGATCGTGCCGTCGATCACCGGATCGGCCCGGAAGCCGTCCTCCGTGATCTCGTTGACGAATGCATTAGGTGTCCAGAGCGACTGCACGCCCTGGCGATCGACGTTCGGCAGAAACGTAACGGCTTGGGTGACCTTGTAGAGACGAGTCAGTCCTTCCGGCGTCCAGATATTACCGTTGCGCGCACGCACGACCACCGTGATGCGGTTCGCACCGAACAGGTCGTTACGGTATTTCTGGAAGGTCTGGATATATTCATGGCCGATCGGCATCTGCTTTTCGAAGCCGGCTTCCATGCGCAATTGCACGGCGAACGCGGCCATGAAGACGGTAAAGACAGCGATCGCTGCCAGCACCAGCAAACGATGGCCGAAAAGAAACGTTTCCAGCCGGGAGAGGATGCGATTCAACACGACTCTGTCCTTTTTGAATCGACGATGCGCGAAATGCGCGTCGTCTTGCTGCCTTTACTGCGACACCATGCCTAGAAATTGCGCGTCACGAACAGGCCGACGAAATTGCGGTCGCCATACGGCTGGCCAACCGTGTCGTGCCCGCCCCAGAACATCGTGTAGTTCAGGCCGGCCTGCCAGTTCGTCGGGTTCTGATTGAACAGAACGTAGAAATTGATCGACTTGGCGCCCTGCATGTAGTTGGCCATCAGGTTCGGCGTGTAGCCGTAGAGCGCATCGGTGAAGGTCAGGCCCGGTGTGAGTTGCCAGCCTGGAATGACCGTGCCGTCGTAGGTCCAGTTGAAGTCGATGGTGGCGCCCACTGAACTGGACGTACCCTGCGAGGCGGCGATCGGATAACCGAGCCCCGAGCCGTAGTTGAGCCAGGTGTAGTACCCGGCCGCATAGCCCTGCGTGGCCGGTACGCCGTTGACCGTGCTCTGGACACCCGAGGAGCTCACGCCCGGATAGTCGATCCAGGTCAGCTCGGCCGTCAGCACCGCCATGTCGGCATGGATCAGCTTCAGGAACGGGTAGTCGCTCTGCGTGAGCATCAACTGGCCGTTGATGTCGTACTGGAACTTCTTCTTGTCGGCCCACGCGTTACACGCGCCGGCGACGCCGTTGGTCATGGTATCGAGCGGACCGCCCGCGCCATAGCAACCGGTGAGCGAGACGGCATCGTGCGGACGATACGACAGTTCCGTGCCGATGGCCCAGTCGCCCAGCGGAAAGTTCGCGCTCACGCCGAACAACTGACGGTGCTCCAGGTAACTCCACTGTGTCGCGCCGTTGGCGAGATACGAGAACACCGGACTCTTGTCGGTGTAGTTTTCGTAATAGACGGCGAAGTTCGCGTCGATCGAGCGCGGCTTGTAGTTCAGCTTGACGCCGAATTCCGGGTTGTACTTCGCCGGTGACGTCGTCCCGCCCGGAATGCCGAGCGAGGAATAGGGACCGTTGTTGAGAAAGGCGCCGCTGTTGAGTCCCTGCATGACGGCCCCGGGCGACTGTCCGGTCAGGTTGCCCAGTGTGGTGGCGTCCACGCCGCCGACGTTCAGGTTGCCGTACTGGCCGATCGTGGTCGGCTCGGTGCCTCGCCCGAAGTTGTTGGTCACGGACCAATAGCTGCCGACCGGTGGGAACTGGTCGCGGTTCCACTGGAACTGATAGTAGCCCTCAGTACTTAAGCCGGAACCGAGACCGCTGGCAAAGCTCAGCATCGGAGCGGGCAGCAGCGCCTGCTTGAGCTGGGTGCCGGGCACCAGCAGCTTCTGGATATCGAGCGCGTTGGTGGCGTTGATGCCGCCCGAGGCGAAGTAGCTCTCGCCCCAGTTGATCACCTGGTTACCGAGCCGGACATGCGCCGACTGGCCGTTGATCGAGAAATCCTTTTCGGCCCAGAGGTCGAGCAGTTCGATCGGGTACTGAATCTGCTGGTTCGCGCTGCCGGACAGGTCCGAGCGCGCCGTATTGTCGACCAGGAAGTCGTAGAGGCCGGTACCGCGGATCATGAACTTGTAGCCTTCGGCAGGCATGGTCAGCAGCAGTTCAGAGGTTGCGCTGACGTAACCCGTAAACGGCTGTCCCTTGCGGTAGTTCAGGTCCCCGTTGTCCGCCATGCCCCACTGCGCGACATTCGCGGCGGCGCCGCAGCCGTACGCGTCCGGATCGCCCGTCAGCGAACAGCTCGGATCCTTGGTGCGAATGCCGATGCCGCCCGTGAGGTTAGTCACCCACGAACCCGACAGATCGCCCACCCCCGTCGTGAAATCATAGGCGCTGGCATTCGACGATGCCGCGCCCAACACCGCGAACGTCAGCGCCGCGGAAAGACTTGCCCCTGTTCTGTTCATGTATGGTCTCAGTTATGTGTGGTCGGTGGGCGCATGCCAGCCTCGCCGGGCTGCGGTTCAGCGCTCGCTGATCGAACGCAGGTTCTCTGACGTATAGAAGTCGGCGCTGAAGGCCGGATCGCTGGAGGCGTCGTAGTAGCGAACGTCCGCGCCGGTACCGACCACGTTCTGGTCGGTCACGTAGCGGCCCGACGTGAGGTTGTATTGCGCGAACGGCTCGACGTCGCAAGTACCGCCCAGTTCCCAGACCGGAATCGGGTAGCTCTCCTTTGTTTTCCAGAGCTTGCCCTGAGCGTCGTAGTCTTCGCCCGCGAGTGCCAGGTAGGTGTCCTCGTCGAGATACAGGACCTTCTTCTGCGAGATGTGGCGCATGCTGGCCTTCAGCGTTGCCTCGACCACGTACACGCGATGCAGTTCATAACGACGCGCATTGGCATTGACCTGGTCCGGACTGAACACGTCGCCGAAGTTCTTCTTGAAGTCGTACATCGAAAAATCGTTGTACGGCACGTACATCTCTTTCTTGCCGACCAGTTTCCAGTCGAAGCGGTCGATGCTGCCGTTGAACAACCAGGGTTCGTCCACGGTGTACTGGTTTTCGAAGCCGATCTGCGGCGCGTCGTAGTCGTACGACGGCATGCGACGCACGCGGCGCTGACCCGGGAAGTAGTAGTACGCCGGCGCCTCATTGCTGGCGACGTTGGTGATCTGCACGAGACCCTGGCCGGCCAGCGCGGCAGGCGAGTCATAGGCGAAGAAGATCGAATACAACGACGTATCCTTGCCGACCTCATTGGCACCCTTCTTACCCCACGGGAAATACAAGGTTTGCTTGCTGGTCGTCGAGATCCACTCGCTCGCACCAGGACGCGGCGACACCACCGTATTGACCTTCGACCATTGCGCGCCCACGCCGCGATAACGCGTCAGGTAATTCCAGATGGCCTCCTGACCGTTCTTCGCTTCCGGGAACGGCAGACCGGGCAGCGTCGCGCTGGCCAGGTAATCGCCGGAAGCGTCGAGCTTCGCGGAACCCGCCGCGTTCTTCTTCGTGTTGTCCTGGACCCAATCCGGGAAACTACAGTTCCGATGCGTCGGATAGACATCCATACGGTAGTTCTTGATCTGCTTGAACAACGCAAGCTGACCGGGAGAAAGCTTCGCGGCGTACTGGTCCACGTTGGCGGCGGTAATCGAGAACAAAGGCTTCTCGTTGCGATACTTCCAGTAGTCGCCACGCACCTTGCCCGGCGCCCAGCCAGCATCCGGAGTATCCCGCACGGGTGAAGCCGGAATCGATTGCGCATACACCACGACGCTGATGGCGCTCAAGGCCAAGGCAGCAGCGATCTTCTTCATATGCATCACGACAGACTCCTCAAAAAATGTTCCATATAATTTCGATATCCTAAATTTATGAGAATGATCAATGAACCGGATGGATTCCTTGATCAACCTATATCTGGGAATGCGAGCTGGGAATTACTGACCGAAGCGATGGTAGATATCAGGACGCTTTTTGCGCAGCACAAGCGCGATCAGAATGCCGGCCACGGCTACGGCCGCCACGATCCAGGGGAAAGACCGGACCACCGGGTTATCGGTACCGCTCAGCGCATCGAGGTTGGCAACCAGTTGGGCTGCGATGGCGAACAGGCCGAGGGCGCCAAGGACCGGCGCAATCATCGAATGCCACACGCGCGTGTCTTGCCTGGTGGTCCGGAAGAATGCGAGCACGGCCACGCTCGTCACGGCGAGTAGCATGACGATGCCGATCGTTCCGAGCGCCGAGGTCCAGCTGAACACGGTGTTGAACGGATCGGCGCCGCCCCAGACATACAGCAGCAACGGGATCAGCACCGACACTGTCTGCATGTAGCTGGCTACAAAGGGCGAGCCATATTTCGGATGCAGGCGTTCGAGCACCGGGGGCAGGATGCCTTCCATCGCAAGCGAATGGATGTAGCGGACGATCGTGTTGTGGAACGACAGGATGCTGGCGAAGATACTCGACAGCAACAGGAAGCTCATCACGGTGGTCATCGTCGTACCGAGATACCGGGTCGACTGGATGAACCAGAAATCGCCGGGCTGTTTGGTTGCGACGCCAACCGCGTCCGCGATGCCGTAGGCACACACGATGGCCCAGGTCACGAAGGCGAAGAACACGAGGATCAGGGTCACGGACACGTAAGTCGCGCGCGGCACCGTCACCTTCGGATCGCGGCATTCCTTGCCGTAGATCGCGGTCGCTTCGAAGCCGATAAACGAGGCGAACGCGAACATCACGGCAATGCCGGGATGGCCGCTGAACACATTCGACGGATGAAACGATGCAAACGTCAGGCCGTCCGGCCCCCCGCCATGAATCACGATTGCGACACTCAGCACTAGCAGGATGCCGAGTTCGAGGCACATCAGCACGCCAAGCAGGCGGGCATTGAGATCGATGCCACGCAAACCCGTCACCTGGACGATTGCGAGACAGACCAGCGAATAGACGTACCAGGGCGCGCCACTATGCAGCACCGGTCCGAGCACCACCGTGCAGAAGAAACCGAACAGCCCGTACAGCGCGATCTGGATGCACGTGTAGGACAGCAGCGCGACCAGGGCACCCGCCATACCGAGCGGCCGGCCGAGGCCGGCCGTGATGTAGGCGTAGAACGCACCGGCGCGCACCACGTGGCGGCTCATCGATGCAAATCCGATGCTGAAGATCAACAGCACGACGCCCGCGATCACGAATGCGCCCGGCACGCCGATACCGTTGCCGAGGCTCATGGCCGGCGGCACCGCACCGAGCATGCCGGTCAGCGGAGCCGCTGCGGAAATCACCAGAAAGACGATTTGCCAAAGCCCCAGCACATTGGTCTTCAGCTCGTCGGCCGCGCCACCGGCCGCGGGACTTACAGGCGCATAGGGTTCGTTCATGTCGTCTCAACCTTTCCCGATTCACGGTCCGGCGCGTCAGGCAACGTACCGGATTGTTTTATCCACATCTATTTAGAGATGCGGCGTGAATGGATAGTAGGTAGCCGAAAAATGAGACGACCTGACAAACTGCGCCAATTAGAAGATATATTGCGCCAGTCGGGGTTTCTCAGGATGGACCCTTGCAATTACATTTCGCTTTCCGAAATACTGTAGTGCTTGTGTAATCAACCGCGCGTGCGATTGGCGCACCGATGCGTATATCGAACCCGTCAGGTTGCCGGCGGGTCTCGGGTACGAGGCGGCCGGCATCGTCGATGCGCTGGGCACGGAGGTCACCGGTTTCGCCGTAGGCGACAAGGTTAACCTGATTACCGGTGCGAAACCCTGGTTCGCGCCGCCGACAACCCAGGAAATCATGTCAACGCCTGTTTTCGACGAACTTCCCGCGCCGCTCAGGAGCGTGCAAACACGGCCGCTGTTCGTCATGCGCCTCGACGTCAGGCCGATTGTGGTCGTCGGTGCGACGCCCGGACCGGTTCGGCGGGTCGGCATTGTGCCGTCTGGTACGTTCGCCGGCGAGCGCCTGTCAGGCAAGATACTGGATGGCAGCAGCGACAGTCAGCCACCGGTGGCATACGAGCCGAGGCGCTGGATTACACGGCAGGCAGAAACAGAAAAGGGTTACAGGCAAATCTCACCTGTAACCCTTTGAACTCTTTGGGAGGAGGCCTACCGTATTGTCTGATTTTTTCAAGGGAAAAAAACCCAATCCTTCCGGGGGCCTTTTCGCATGCCCCCTCACCTGCCCCTCGCTCCCGGGCACTGGGAATCCGGGTTCGAACTCGGACCACACCAATTCGAAGACGTCCATGCTGACCACCGTGCAGTACACGAGGCAGCGGCAACCCGACGCATGCCTCACCTGCAAGCCAGATTAGTCCATCCCGCGCCCATGCGCCAGCCGCAATGATGTTCGCGTCGCCTGCATCAGGCACCGGCGACGGCATCCCGACCAGGTGTCGCAAAGCGTCACCTGCTCCGGTGCGTGTCCGCATGCAGCCAGTGGTTCGTGTCCCGCAAATCTGATGATGGCATGAAGCACCGCCGAACAGGACCGGGCTGGGGTAGCGCCGTCTCGCCGAAACCCGCCCCGCAGGGCCGACCATGGGTAACACAGCCCTGGCTTTCGAGCGGCGCGTCCGGCCCGCCATCGTCAGCCGGACGGCCACGCGCACCTCCCGCAGCGCCTCACGATGGCCCTCACCGGCAGCCCCGGGAAAAGCTTGCCAGCTATCCGGGCGCCTGCCTGCACACCCTGGCAAGGGCAACTGTCACCACCGGAATTACGCTTCGGCAAATGCCTTGCTGAAGGCCGGCAATGTGTCGGTGGCGAGCGCCGTCGCAGCGATTGCCCTGACAAGCTCGCGCGAGCCTTCGTTTTCAGCGGCAGCAGCCAGCTGGTCATATTCGCCGACCACAGCGGCGCTCGCCTGAAGGGCTCCGACCAGACCATCAGGGTCATAGGCGACCTGCAGCACGGACAGATACCGCTGGAATGCAAGTTGTTCCACTGCGGCGCGGGAGTCAGCACTGATAGTTGATTTCTTGCTCATGTTTTCATGGTCCACTTGCTGCGACATTGCCGTTTCCGTGTTTACGGCCCGGTCCATGCGCTCTTTAACCCTCGCCTTCCGGTCGACGGGCGTAGACCGGCACGCGCACCCTTGTGTCGCAGCATTCACGCCGTCGCGATTGGGTTGCACAGTCGCAGCTTCCGAAGCTTCAGGATGCCCCCGCAATCGGCCGCAAGTACATCGGGTTATATAGACGAAGTTCGCGGCGCCCCTTGAAGTCATATGGTCTGGCCGTGGACCCACCGGTTCGGCTTCAGCGTGCCCCGCGCCGCTGCAAGGCTCGCCTGGTCCCCCAACTGCGTTGAAGGCACTATCCCGGTTCAATGGCCGAAGCGGTGGAGATGTTCTCGTGACGGAACGTGCACGCGTCCTTGGACCTTCAGCCAGGTTGCCCACCTCGTATTAACGGTGGAGCGCGCGGCATCGCGGTGACGGGAGCGGTCCTGGCACAAGGAGACGGACGGCCAGCCAGCCCAAGTAGCTGGTCCTCGTCGGCAGCGCATTCCGCGCGGCCCACTCGAATCAAAAAGTGTCATCGGTCCGCAGCAGCTCGACATCCCGCCAAGAGTACACAAGGCCGAAAGGTTCTGACCGCAAATCTTGCCTAAAGCGTCAAGTCGCGAATTGGTGCAATCTGGCAAAGTCGGTGGCGATGGGGTTAAGGCTGCCGCCAATGTACCGGTGTTTGGGGAGCGCCGCCGCTGGATGGATGCTGCGCGAGTTCACCTGTTAGCAGGAACGCAATTCGGTGAAGTAACAATTAGAAGACATTGCAGCCAACGACAGGCAATAGTGCTTTAAACTGAGCCAGGATGTGGTCGCATTCGGCTACGCGTTCTGCAGGATACGTCTGGATGGGTCGAGTCTGAGAATTCAGCACCTTTGCTCGGGCTGCAGCGGTCACTTCGTTAATGAACAACCGCTCAAGAAAGACACGTTCAGTGTCCATGAAATCGTTGTGCGTGATGCAAACGAATGCGGTGTGCCAATCGTCTTTGGGTTTGATAGTGTCGTGCGACTCTAGCCTGTGGCTTATGTCTTCACCTTGTCCGATATAGGCGTGCGGGTGGCCGGCCACATCGTGTCCGACCAAAATATATACCCCGGCACGCGCCGACATGCGCTTCATCTGGTAGTTGAACTCGTGCATTGATGCCGGACGCCGGGGAAGCTCGACTACCCGCGCAATTTCTGTCGTGTACTCCGCCCAGCGAATTCCGAATCCTAGAGTTGCGTGGTTAGTTATAACAGTGCGGAACATTTGAGCTTGTTTTCCTCTTCTTACCGGCCAAAGAACATCTCAGTGTCAGTCCTTGACTGACACTGAGAGCGGCGTCATTTCATTTAGAAAGTTTCCGGCGCTATTACCGCTGACGGAACTGCCGGTTAAGACCTGTCATCGACACGCGGTATGTGTACATCCTCTTGCTCACACCATACGCCGCTGTGACTTCGTCGTCCGACATGCCCTGACGGCGGATATCGACGAGAGCCTCGCGCGGCAGGAGAAGCGTGCCAGCCAACCAGTCGGCTTCCTCTTCCTGCTCTTTGTCGTACGCCTTAAGTAGCATGAGCCCTTCCGAAGAGATGCTCATCTCTTCGGGTTCGTGATTGCGGATACGATGGGCCAGTTCTTGCATCAGTGCGCTTGCCTGCCTCGCGGGGGAGTGCGACGAGTTCAAAATCACAAGAACCTTGTCTCCGACTACAAGGGTTAGTTGTTAAGAACATTCCACCTTTTCGCGACTTTGACGTACGCACTTGCGACGAGGACAGTCACTGCACCCGCCACAAAAGCGATGGCATGTGACTTGAGGTATTCCATCGGGCCTGGAAACATTTCACGCTCCTTGAAATGCGTGCCCGCACTCGGCACAAAAGCGAGACGCCCGCTCATTCCTTGCGCCGCAGGATGGGCAAGCCTTGGTGTGAGCCTCTACGATGGCCTTTTGGCGCATGTAGGCGATTTGAATGACGCATGGCACAGTGACCCGATAGGCCGGACTCGCCATGTCTGCTAGCGTCCAGACGCCTGTAACGACCCAGCCAATGGGGCCGAGCAGCACGCCGATGGTGCGCGCGACCGTCGCGTTCACAACAAGGGGAAGCCCCCGACCAAGCAGCGCCTTCGATACGGCATTGGCCACGATTAGTGCGAGCTTGTAGGTGGCGAACCCACCCACGCGGCCTGCCGCAATGACCGCAGCACCCGCCGCAGGCCCAAGCATCGAAAGGTCGGAAACGTTCAGCTCTTGCAACACCGCAGCTCGTTCTTCCGGGGACATCTTCTCGAACGAGTCCCGGAGAATTTTGCGAAGAATTCCGTCCTCGACCACGAGGATGTCATCGCTCTTGTCGAACGGGACCTTCAGGTGTGAGGCCACGTCCTTGACGACCTCGTCATAGGCAATAGTCGCATCCACGTCCGGAAGAACCTTGTCCAGTAGCGAGCCAAATGGAATGCTGCTGCGGACATCGCGGTACACATTCGTCAGCGTGTTGCCACCGAACGCGCGTATTTCCTGGGACACAAGTTTCCGGTCGAGCTCTGTGTAGGCCTTGCGAGCCTTGCACTTGGCCAGTCTCGCGCAAACGTCGTTATTCAAAGAAATGCGGCCTTTGCCGCTATCAGTGATGTAGTCGACAAGAATATCTAGGTCGGCGATGTCCGACTGCGCGAGCAACTGTGAGAGGTTGCCGGGGTTCTTGATGAAGTCTTCGCTCATTGGGTTAGCCTGGCGTTGGTAGTTCCAAGAATGCTACAGACGGTCAGTAGTGCGGGTAGGTGAGAAGTGGTGACGCCGTCGATTCGGAATGGAATCGATGCAGCGGTCGTCGATATAGACATTTTTGTAGCGTGCCGGAAATCCCTTACCTCCTGAGAAACCTTGGCGTCCCGTTCGTCTTCCACGGTATTGAGCAGTCTTCCAATGCGCAAGGCGGCTTCCGCGACGCGCTGAGAGGTAGTCGAATCCATGCCCTGAAGTTCCGCTGCCAACGCGGTGAACGTAGAATCCCTCATAGCCTGCTGAAACGTCAACATCCCGCTTCCCAGGCTGGCCCAGTCCTGAGGACGCATCAGCAAGATTGCAGGCGGAACTCCGACTGAATCTGCGAGGCGGCAGATAATGTCCAAGTCAGGATTGGCTGGCGTCTCATCGGAGCGCCCCCCAAGGTACTTGGCCAAGGTTGACCTGCCCATTCCGGCTCGCTCGGCCAACTGCGTTTGCGACAGTGCGTCCAAGGCTCCGTCTTCGTCTTCGGACGCAACCCGCATGCTGCGTCGCAAAGCTTCCACGAAGCACCGCGAGACGTCGCGGAAGGTGGTGCTTTCTTCTATTTCGTCGCTCACGGCGTCCTCCGTCATGTTGGGAAGGAGTCTAGAGGAAGGAGGCCCTTTGCTCCAACAAACTTGTCTGCGGCGGTGAACACCAATTGGTTGCATAACGTCATCCGGAGTGGTAGACGGTAGGCGCGAATGCAGTGAGCCTCGAGGCGCTGCAGGTTGGGAACGCATATGTCTACGCACGTAGACAAGCTCTCGGAACCAGCGTGGTGTGCGTAAGTTTGTCGTGGCATAGTAGGCCGACTATCTGTGGATGAGCCTGTCCGATGCCAGACTTACGCAACGTTGGCGAGCATCCTTACCGATAGGGCAACGCGAGGGATGAGTCGCCCATTCACTACGTCTCGCGGTTCAGCATTGCCGTATTTCTGGCAGGCGGAAGTCTGGTGCTTTTCAACAGGAGCTCACGTCGCTGGATTGGCCCGGCGGGCTCGAACATCCTCAGTTTCAAGGACACGCTCATGTTTCAAGACTCTCAAAGCATGCTGCCTCAAGCAAAGCCATCGTTGCCCCATGCCATCGTTCTTGGCGACGATACCCAGCGACCCGCAATCCGCATCGCTCCCCTTTCGGACGAAGAGCGATATCGCACGGCGAAAACGTTGCCTGGGGATTCAATGTTGACTTCCAAACTTAGCGCGGGCCTACAGGCCGTTCCCTCGCTGCTCGTCGAGGAGGGACACCGCGGCAAGCGCCTGATGGAGGTTGTCATCAGTGGTGACCTCGTTCGGGCCAAGGACGGCGTCGGTCTCCGGGCATGGACAGTGGACGCGAACAACAAAATCTCGGAGCACGCAAAGCTTTTCGACGCCGATAAGCTGCAGACTATGGTTAATGCCGCTGCGGTCTGGCAGGTGGCATCGGTCGTCGTAGCTCAGAAGCACTTGGCTGATATCTCCGCCAAGTTAGACGCCATTCGCAAGGGTGTTGAGCACGTCTCGCATTTCCTCGACGAGAAGCGGCGCGCCATGGTCACAGGAACCTACGAATATCTCGAGCTGGCTGCCTCGGCCATCAGCAAGGGGGAGCTGTCGCCAGCAATTCGTACTGAACTTGAGAGTTGCGACCGTGAGCTGATTCAGGTACAGCACCATCTGCAGCAGGAGCTGATTCGGCGGTCTGAGCTACCCATCGAGCACAAGGAGATGTTCGGAACCGAGGACCTCCAGAAGGATGCGATGACCAAATATGAGCGGCTCAAAGACCTTGCGAAAGACATGCGTCTCACCCTGAAGACGCGTGCGCTGGCTTGGTACGTGCTGTCGCTCTACTCCGGGGAACCGGCGCTGAAGCAAGCTCGCATGGAAGGCCTGCTGCGCAGTGTTGAATGGGTGGAAGCGCGTCTGCAAAACATTGAATCGAGTGCTGAGCGTGACTGCCAGAACTTCTCCTCTTTGTGGAATAAGGGCACCACGCTGGCCATTCGCAAGACTAATGTGCGCGAAGCGGCTCAGGCGCTGTCTGACGACCTGGTTACCGGTGCCCACGAGGCCAAGAAGGACGTTCAAGCATCTAACGCCCTGCTCTTGACGCACGACGCACCTACGTACCTTGTGTTCGAAGTTGAGGATGGACGCATCGGCGAGCTTAGGATGTGTGCGAGCTAATCGTGAGTTCAAGCGCCCAGAGCGCGACGAATAGCCGAGGGTGGGTCGCTACACGTGGGCAACCACAGGCCAATCCGTCCACAAAGCGACGACCAGCCCGGGCAGCGACCGAAATCGTAGCCGGCGAACTGCCAACGGCCGTGCGTCAGGTACAAAGGTTTCGGGAAAGGCGGGTTATACCCCGCTTCTATTCATTTCGCACGACCGCCAATGAATGCGACGGTAGCGCGAACACGTCAATTTCAGTCTCTCGCACCTTGCGACTCGCAGGCCTGTGAGCGGCAAGGCCGGTCGCTGGCTTGTAGATATCCAGGCCGCGTCCGAGCTTGAAGAGCACTCCATGGTCCATGACGAGGGAACGGTCATGCAAAGCAGACTCCCGACGCATGGTTAGGATGACTCCAAAATCACGGAACAGCTCTTTGCAGATTTCGTCGATAGCTCGTTCCTGGTGACCTACCAGTTCAGATGGCGCGAAACCTGTCACGATTTCGATTGCTTTGGGCCGCGCCATCTCTGCAATGTGCACTAGGAACTCTTTCAGATTACGAATCTGATGATGTGCGGCCAGATAAGGGTCAATCAGGCAAAGCCGCACCGCCCCAGCCAGATATCGCTGTTCGAACAGCCTTTCGAAGGACCAGCCCGAAGTACCGTCTCGAAGACGGATGCGATGTAGAGTATGTGTCGCGTCACGTTGTATGCGACTCGTCCAATTTTCGGCGTCATCTGACTGAACAGCCTCCTCTGATACAGCAGGGCTGCGCGAAGATTTGTCAGTCGCTTCCGCTGTTTCGACGAGAAGAGCTCCTCCCCGCTTCGTCGACTCGTCCACCGGAAAGGTATCTACCTGCGCTAGGTCTTCAGCGAGTTGAAGCACACCCTGGTAATCCTGCTCAATAGATGCAATCAGCGAACTTGCAGTCTCCTTCTGACCCGCGACCAAGGCTGCAGCGGCAGCGCGTATATTGTCAGTCGCCTGCTCAAACAAAATTTGCACTTCGTTTAATGCAACGCGCGGAGCTCCTTCTGCTGCCCGAACCAGCAATTTGCCGAATTGCTGCCCGCGCTTCTTGAGATGTGCCACGAGAGCGTCACCCAGCAGGCTTTTGACCTCCCGGTAGAATTCGCGGACTTCGCCGGATTGATTGCAAGTCGTTCCCGCCCCCCAGACGGCTGAAACCTTGGCGCGCCGTTCGGAAATGCGCTCGGAAACCTCTTCCGACACGAAATCATTAAGCAAAGTGGTGACGCGAAGCTCCTCGGCGGCTATCTGCTCCTGAGCCCCGCGCAGGGTACGCTCCAAAGACTCCTTAAGCTTCGTAGTTACATCGAATGGCAACGTCGCGCCCAGTTCCAGGGATTCTGAAATCTGCGCCCCATCGCGGGAGAGGCTTGTCAAATAAACCTCAAAGCTCGTTGCGAATTCCGAGAAAGCTTCCGTGTACTCGCTGAGCATCTGCTGAACTTTCGGAAAAATCCGGTTGGCGACCCGTGTCTGGAAGTCGTGCATGTATCCCCAGTAGCCCGACCTTCGCGTGCGCCAGTGCCGACCAATATCGTCCGTCTCGAAGTGATTTAATTGCTGCTCTGCAAGCAGAGAGATGTTTTCAATCAACATCTCGTGCTGCGAACGCTTGAGCTGCAAGATGTCCCCCAGCGACGTCACTTGTTGCTTGACAGCCCCCTCAAACCGTTCGCTAGCCTTCCCAAATTCATCACGAAAGGAATGGAGCTTCTGCTCAGCCACCTCCTTGTCCTTGATGTCGCGGATAGCGATGAGCTTCGTCTGAAGCACCGACTGCAAATCCAGCAGGCTGGTCCGCGCGCCGACGGAAATATTCTGAGCGGTCAGCGCCAGCCGCGACTCGGTGGACAGTAGCCTCAATAGCTGAGTCTTAAGTCGAATCACACCGCCAGGGTCGTCCGGGTCGATGGCGTACGGAACCGGCTTTTTGGCTTTCCAGTCTCGATGCAATACCGCGGAAGTAAAGGCAATTTCAACGTTGCCGAGCTGCTCGCGATAGCGACGCATCGCCGGAGAGTCTTCCTGACTAAGGTCGTTAAGCGTGGCTGCAATCTCCGCAGCGATTCGAATTCGTTCCCGCTCGATTCGGCGCTCGAGCGACTCCGGTTCGTCGTCGTTGTCCTCTGCCGAACGAACATGCTGGTCATAGGTTTGGTCAACCTGCGTGATGACGACAATCAACTGCTTGACCGTGCCTTTGCGGAGCAAGGACAGCAGGAAGTCCTTCTCCGACTGGCTATATGCGACCCCCGATTTGGTCAGGAACAGGATGGCATCGACGTCGTCGACTGTTTTTTCGGTCAGGCTCACACGAAAACGTTCCGTATCGTCCAATCCCGGAGTGTCGATGAGCAGAACGCCCTCCTCGAGAATGGTCGCGGGAGAGGTGATTTCGATGGATTCCACGAGGCAGTGGTGCGGCCTCGACCCAGAGGTAAACTCTTTCAGCTTTTTACGAAACTCCGCTTCCGCCTTCTTGGTTCCGTCAGCAGCAAGCTCAATCTCAATGCTGTAACCACCGGGTCTGATGACCTGCCGCTCGAGCGCCGGCAGGTCGAAAACCTCATCAGGTTCTCCTTCCTTCGTCTTTTTTGGCTTGCCGAATGTGCTCCAAATCTTTACCCGATGTGCATCGATGTGCTTGGCATCCTCGGAGAAAAGTCGTTGAAGCTTGAGCCACTCCTCTTGCGCCACGAATCGGACAACGGCCTTGACCTGTGAGCCGTGACGGAACGTGGTGATGGCAGCTGTCTCCGGGTTCGTATCCTCACTCGCGAGGTGTGCTCCCAATAACTCGTTTACGAAGGAAGACTTGCCAGTCTTGAACCGCCCAACGACGGCGACTTTGTAGTCGTCAGGGAGCTCGTGCGCCCGAAGTAATTCACCCAGCACATCAGCAGTGCGCTTGCATTCCTTGCCAATTTGTGCGATGGCAACGTCGGAGCGCTTGAGCAACGCCTCCCGAACCTGACCGAGGTGTTGCGCGAGCGTGCGAATGTCATTACGGACTTGTTTTGGTGTTTTCATCCCCTCCCCCTTTGTGCAAACAGCAAATCGATTCAGCCTCAAACGCTGACAGGTCGAATTGTCAATTTCACCATTACGGGGTATACGACAGAACTGGCACCGACTTTAGGCGGTTCCCAACACACTATCGCGGCTTTTTGTCGCAGGTAACGTCCCGTTTATGCAATGTAAACGGTTCTAATTCCCAAGCCGATTTTCGGCCGTCCCAGCGAGCCATTCGTGAGGATTTGCCACCAGAATGACGTTGGAATTGCTCGCCCTCGGGGGAGAGCCGGCGATTCATGGGGCCTCGGTTCTAGCGCGACCATGCCGGCAGGCCCCTCGACAGCGACTTAGCGCGCAGGGTAGGTGGCTGATACCCACTCGTCCGACACGCCAAGAAGGAGTGAGAGGTCCCTCACATCCTGGCTAATAGTTCCACGGCCGGGGTGAATTGCCGTCAAAGCCGTGTCAGGCAAGACCGCGGACGCTTTCATTCGGGGCTTGGACCGCCGTTCGTGGCGGTCGTCACGCCGTGGCTTACGCTGCCGTTCTCAACTACCATCCACTCCACCGCCCCAGCCGGATACTCATCCGGCGACTCCCTTGCCAGCAGCTCAACTACCGCCCGCATCTCCCCGGCAACATCCGTCCACCCCGTCGCCACCCGTTCCGCGCCGACATTGCCTCCATCTGCCCGCAACCGCTCCCGCGAACATCCCGTGGCGCCAACTTCCCTCATTGTTTCCAAAAGCCGTTGCGCACAAGCGACCCGGTCCAGTGCGCGACGCAGCCTCACAAAACTGGCGTCAAAAATCAGCAGCTCGCTTGACGCCACCTCAATGTCGGTGGCTGCGTCAGTCAGGCAAACGTTGAGCAAGTCGGCGCAACGGTTCGCGATGTAAGTGAGCGCAAACCTTCGGCTGGATTGGCTGCAAGCATAGTTAGATTGTTCCATCGCTAATACAGCGATGCGATTTATTCCGCCTTATGGCAACGGAACGGTCTCACCGACCGTTCCGTTATCCAACGAAGAGCGCGTAGAACGCCCCTCGTTTCGCCAAATCAGATTCCGCCCATTGAGTCTAGACTTGTTTCCATAGACGGAACGTCCTGTGTTTGTCGGCCAACGACGGCAAAACCCACACTGTGCGCCGACCGCGCGGGACCGCTTGCTTTGGTCGTACTATACTGCTCAGAAATGGCGGCAATAACCGGATGAGTCAATCCGCATAATTCAATAGACGCGAGAGATTGAGACCATGGGCCGGAAGGCGAAGAAATCGGGCTCCGGCACGGGTATGCTGGTGTTGGGCCTATTGCCGGCAATCGTAGTTGCCCCGAAGAGCGCCTGGACCGTCTTCCTTCTCTTCCTGCTTACATGTGCGCTTGTTGCTGCCTTTAGCCAGAACAAGGAAAAGGGC
The DNA here is from genome assembly GCF_013177695.1 of Paraburkholderia solitsugae. Taxonomy (GTDB): domain Bacteria; phylum Pseudomonadota; class Gammaproteobacteria; order Burkholderiales; family Burkholderiaceae; genus Paraburkholderia; species Paraburkholderia solitsugae. Next base: position 90,770 of record NZ_WOEY01000026.1, read on the forward strand.
ACTGTTTCCGACGGCAAGCCCTTGCGCTCGGCCGAGCCAAGCGATATCAAATCAAACCTTCCAATGTCGCCAAACAATATTGGCAGTCACGTTCAGCCCGACGACGAATTTCTAACGGTGACTCTCTCGTCCGATTCGACTGCTTCGTCCTATCGAGTTGCTCGCCCGTCCCTCGAAACGGCGCCCAACGTCCGCTGGGTTGGCGCCGACGAAACAATTGAGATGGGCGGCGTAAAAACATGCCGCCAGCGATTGGTGGGTGTTCCGGGACGGGGTGAGGCACACAGAGGGCTCGACGCATGCGTGCTCAACCTCAAAGCGAACATCGCACGTTCGGCCAGCGACGGCTCCAATGGATTGAAGGATTACTGGCTCAGCTATAACGGCTTTTCTGCCGAACAGCGGCGCGCCTACCTTCAGTGGTTGGCATCCGACCGCTCGGACCCACGATTGCATCGCAGCTTTGCCGCTTTCTATCCGTATGGTCTCGAGAGACGTGTCCTGGTCGACGGCATGCAGGGAAAGGTGACAAACGACGAATTGAAAGATGTCGCGAATGAACTGAAGCGCCTGAATGCAATATATCCGGACGCCCTGAGGACGGGGTACATTGACGGCTTGCTCGGGAGTTTACAATGGCAGCCGCAATAGACGGTTGATTAGGGAATATTTTCGTCCAGGAACCGCGTGGTGCCTAAGCCGTGCACCCGTAACAAGAATTCTCAAAAATATTAGCGAGTTGTTCCAATGCTCAAAACCGTCAAGCAGGCCTGTAAATTCAATCCGATTATTCGTGACTATAGGATGAGCGAGGGCATCGAAAACCTCTCTTCGCTAATTTCAGATGAAGGTGACGGCCGCGAGTTCTTCGCGCACAACTACATCACCAGCGGAATGGAGCAGATATTCCGGGAGGGGATGCTCCGACTCGACGGCAAGTCTGACCAAGCAGTTTTTGAACTTGCTCAGGCCATGGGCGGTGGTAAGACGCACATGATGATTGCGCTGGGCTTACTTGCCCGGCATCCGGAGTTGCGCGGTGAGGTCCTTCCCGCCAGTCTGATGTCGAACATCGAAGTCGGCGAAGTCCGCGTTGCCGCATTCAACGGCCGAAACAACCCCGAGAACTATATCTGGGGGGAAATTGCCTCTCAGCTCGGCGAAGATGAAGCAATCAAGCCCTATTGGGTCAACGGTCCACGTGCGGTCGACCAGGCTGCTTGGAAAAAAATAATTGGCGACAAACCAACTCTCATCATGCTCGATGAGTTGCCGCCGTACCTCGAAAACGCTAGCACGACTGTCATCGGGCACGGCACGCTCGCAACAGTGACCACTTATACGCTCGCCTGCCTGATGAGCGCGGCACTCGAGTTACCCCGCTGCTGCATCGTGATTGCCAATCTGTCGGGCAGCTACGTCGCTCAAACGAAGTTGATTGCCGACGCCATATCCAACTTGCAGCAGGAAGCTCGCAGACAGGCGAAGACAATTACGCCGGTTCAGCTGGCGGGCAATGAAATCTACGAGATTCTGAAGAAGCGGCTTCTTTTGGAGACGCCCGACGAATCCGTCATCAATGAAGTGGCTGAAGAGTACGCCCAGCGGATTAAGGCGGCAGCAGACGGCGGCTACGTCGTTGCGTCCAGCCTCGAACACGTTACTCAGCAGGTTTCAGAGACCTACCCGTTCCACCCGTCATTCAAGCACCTTGTCGCACTCTTCAAGGAGAACGAGGGCTTCCGGCAAACCCGCGGCTTGATGCAATTCGCCGCCCGTCTTCTGAAGAGCGTCGCTGACCGAGAACTTGACGACGTCTATCTCATAGGCGCCCAGCACCTAAATCTCAACGACGATTCCGTGCGGGATGAGATTGGGCGTATTGCCAACTCCTTACGACCGGCGATGACGCACGACCTGGCGGACAACCAACGCTCGATAGCTGAAGAAATCGACAACCAGCTGGGTACGGATGCTGCCCAGCAGGTTGGTGCACTGTTGCTGGCCTCTTCGCTGTCACGCTCCGTTGGCGGGCGTATCGGCCTCACAGAAGCCGAAATCATCGAATTTCTGGCCGCGCCCAATCGCAAACCCGACGAATTCATGACCGCATTGGAGAAGCTGCGGGAGCATGCGTGGTATCTCCACCGGGAAGAGCAACGGTACTACATCAAGGAGACGGAAAACCTCTCTCGGCAGATTGAACGTAACGCCCGGGACGTCCCGCAGCCGAAGATTGACCAGGCGCTCATCAACAAGCTCATCGGTTTATTGCAGCCGGTGAGCAAGGCTGCCTACCAAGAGGTTCAGGTGCTACCCAAGCTCGACGACCTAAAGTTGAGCGGCCCCCGCGTGCTGATGGTCGTTCGTCCAGACGGAAAACTCCCGCCAAGCGTGCTTGCGAACTTTTTTAATTTCCAGGCCGAGAAGAACAATTTCTTGGTGCTATCCGGCCACGATAGTTACCTCGCAGACGTCGTCGAGGAGCGACTGCGCGACTTGTATGCAATCGAGGCCATCTGCAGACGCCTGCGGGAAGGCGACTCGCTGTTTGAAGAGGCGAGAGACCGTTTCGAAGATGCACAGCAACGGTTCAACAAAGCGTTGTCCGGTGCCTACAATCGGCTTTACTTCCCCAGCCTAGATGAGTTGGATGGTCGAGAAAAACTGATGATGGCCACCATCGACAACGGCTTGAATATGGGCGTTGGTGCGCAGTCCGCCGAGCAGCAGATAGAGCAGTTGCTAGCCAGCCCCCGTGCAAACTATAAGCTGGTGCTCAATTTGTCCGGAGGGATTGGAGACCATTGGGCCATGGCAGAGGTCGAGCTCTGGCCAGAGCGTGACCGTCGCACTCCATGGAAAGATGTGTTGATGCGAGCAAAGAGCAATCCAGGGTGGACGTGGATGCCAGGAGCCGGCGGCATGGATGCGCTCAAGGCCGAAGCGTTGAAGCAAGGCCGGTGGCGGCAAGGCGCGGACGGCTACGTCGAGAAGGGTCCCTTCCCAGCAGAGAAAACTTCAGTAAATGTAACCGTGCAGAACGCCAACGCTGAAACAGGCGAAACGTTGCTGACGCTGACCCCGCGCAATGCCGGCCCCAGCCCAGTGGTTCACTACGCGCCTACGTCGAAGGTAGGTGTGCGGGACCCGAAGGTCGAGGACCTAGACAACTTCGGTACAACTGAGGCTACTTTGTATTTCCTGGCGGTGGATATGGAAGGGAAGTACGAGGCCGGCGAACCTCAACGCTGGACTGCCGAACTGCGCGTGCGCCATCAAGTTCAGGCTGTTGCCGACCACCGTATGGTTACCCTGCAGTGCACGCCGGCGGCCGATATGCGCTACACGCTGGACGGCGTCAACCCGAAAGACGGTGTGCAATACGACAAGCCTTTCGAGGTCGGCTCCAGTGCGATTCACCTGATGGTGTATGCGTCTGCCGGTGAAGCTAGCCGAACAGCGGAATTCCCAATCCCCGCAGCAGGGGACAAGAAGGTACAAATCGACGATACCAAGCCGGCTCGGCTCTCAGAAGGTAAGCGTGTTTCGCTCGACAGCACCGACAAGGTGTTCGGTATTCTGAACACGTTCAAGAGCCAGCCGAAAACGACGTTCAAGGGCGTTAGCATCCAGATTGGTGAGGGTGAGCACACCGTCTCCGTGCGGTTCCAGGAACGCGAAATCACTGCTGCCACGATTGAGAGCGCCATCAACGGCCTGCGCAAGGCCTTAGGGGACGAACAAGAGGCGGTCACTGTTCAAATCAAGAGTGGCGCGACGTTTGATAACCCCCCCGCGTCAGAATACTTGTCGCTCCAATACAATCGATGAATCGGGGGCGATGATGAGAAAGCGAATTGGCAAAATACGGACAAGCATTCAAGGACAGAGCGGTTGCACGGTTGTTGCCGCCGGAGAGCGCGGCGTTGGAAGACG
>NZ_WOEY01000027.1 GCF_013177695.1 Paraburkholderia solitsugae
TTTGCAGAACGACCGGCGGAAACGATGAGCTTTGGTCTTGTCGTCCAACGGCTCGAGACCGTCGCTCGTGAAGACCACTGTGTAGTTGAATCCAATTCTCACACTCGGTTTGATGAGCACGTTCGGCGCGACGGCGAAATGCCAGCGGGATGACAGCTTTCGGCTTTCGCCGTTAAGGGCACGTCTGCCGGATTTACCTGTGCCATCGAGGAACGTCAGCTGCTTCCCTTCAGAAAGGGGCCACGGTAGATACCAGGCAAGTCTGCTGTTCGCGAGCTCATAGGCGTGCAGGCCTCGAATTGTCATACACCGCTCCCAACCCTGTCTGACGATATCGGCAAGGATAGAGAGTCGGTCGCGCGACGACAGCGTCGGGAGCTGTGCGCAATTTGGTGCGAGGTAGGCGTCCAAAAGTATCTCGGCGGAGGTTACCTTGCCAACATAATGTTTGCGCGCGACAAAGTCTGACGCTCGAGCGAACGTGATGACGGTCTTTCCCACGACGCGCGCGGGCCATTCTCCTTTGAATGCGCGGTCGCTTATTGGGTCGCCTTCGAACTGATGCAACCTGATTCCTGCTGGCGCGTTATCTACCATCAGCCAGTTCGAAAGGAGCGTTTCGTCAGCCGTCAGCGGTTTCTGTTGTTCGTCGAGCTCTGTGGCGGTCCAGGTTGAAGCAGCGACTTCATCGTCAATCCGGCGGGGAACCTCGTCCTTATCGAACCTCTTTACCAGAGCCGCGAGGCCACGATGCCAGCCGTCGGTAAAATCGAGAATCTGCTTGTCGTGGATTTCTGCTGGCACATCCGAATGCTCGATGTCATCAGCCCGAATAGGGATAATGAATCCAGGGGTTGCGCATTCAATTGCATCGGCCATACTCAACTCGCGTCGGTAGCCAAACTTCATGGTGGCTGGCTTGGCGACAACGGTCACAAATTTTGTTGCTTGCGTTCTGATTGCCGACTCGATATCCGGCCAAAAACGGTCGCCCGCCTCGAGTTGGCGAAGCTCGACCCAAACGTTATAGCCTGAAGCGGTTAATCGCGCGGCCAGCCAGCTCGCGAACTCGTTGCTCTCGGGGGCTGCATGTGAGATGAAAATCAGGTCTTTGTTGTTCAATTTGCCGCTCGTCTATCTTGGACTTTGTCGGTTCGCAGACACTGACGATACTGACTTGATTGAAGTCACCGCGAACAAGCAGTATATCGATTTCAGCTTCAGGCGCCCTACAGGCGGCGGTCTGCCCAGCCAGAACGCTCGACGTCGGCTTTGGCCTAGTTTTTTTGAGGGAAAGGACATGGACGTTATGGACTGGCTCTGCCAGCGGCAGCAAGGTTTTGGCGAGCTTCAACAACATGAGCGAATTTGCGTGTTCGAGTTTGCAATGATATGGACCTACTTCGAATCCAAGGTCTGCGCCGCCAACGCAAACCCTACCATTCTCGTCGACACCGCACGGGAGGCGGTTGCGCATGATGCCTTCAGACCAGAAATAGTCGCAGATGCAATCGCATATTTTCGTGCTCGCTATGTTACTGAAGGTGCTCTCAATGAGCGCTTCCCGCATCTACACTTCCTGCACGGGCAAAATGAAGGCTTGGTGATGGACGTGTTGTTGGGGAAATCGAACGAATCCGCAGACACGCTGGCTGCGGCACTTCTTATTGTGCTGCGGTATCGAAACAACCTCTTCCACGGGACGAAGTGGGGCTATAACCTCAGGGACCAAGAGCAGAACTTCAAAATCTCGACGAACCTCCTCAGAGGGATGGTCGAGATTTTCGACCAGATTCGCCCTGAACGAAGGTAAAGAGACCCACTCGAGTTAAACCACGCCAATCGCGCCCGCCGACGCAACGAAAAGCGAGCTCTGAGTGCTCGCTTTCACGGTCGCTTAAGCAGCCGCAGCTTCCGGCGCGGCCGCGACATTCGTCGTCGCGCGCATCTTTTCGGCGCCAACCAATTTTTTCGCCGGTGCCTTCTTCGCTACCGCCGTCTTTGTCGCGGGCTTCTTCGCGACGTCTTTCGGCTTGCTCGAAGTGCCAGAATCCGCAACTCCGCTACCAACATAAGCAGCGGCTTATTCGATAACTCCATGTTGCCGCAGCCACTGACCGTGCTCAGAGACAATGGTCGAGAACGGCGAAGGATTTTCGCGGTACATCACCTTGAACAAAGAGAGGCAATCCGGGGGCGACTTGTCTGTGCTGACACTTTGGACTGACGCGTCAACTAATGAACTTGTGGGACCAAGCTGGATGGCCTTCTCTGCAGCGACGGTCGTTGCCATCATGTCGTCGGTACCCTGTAGAGCACATGTTTGGAAGGCGCTGCGGGCGGCCGTGTTAAACGCTGGGCTTCCCTTAACTTGTCCGAACAGTCCGAATTCGATGTTCATAGTCTGATGCCATATCTCCAGCTGTACTTTTTGCCTCTCAATGTCGGCGCCGGGCGTTTCGAAGAACACCGCTACTATCGAGAGACCCGTACAGAGGGCAGCACCTGCGTCCCACCACGGCGAACGCAAAGAATCGATGAAGCCGAGCATAACCGCCGCGCCGACCAAAATCCCGCACAAAAGGATAGCTGCCGCACCAACGTACTCAGCCGCAACCAAGGATTTGATAGCAAGGCCCACTCCCAACAAAAGAGCCGCAGCCGAAAAAGTAGGTCGGATTCTCATAAACTCCTCAGTAGCATTTTCGTGAGTCATCAGCGACCTGCCGACCGTCGCCTAGCTCGTTGAAGGAAACGGAGCGCCAAGCGCCAGGAAAAATGCGTGACCAGACGACATTTGGTCCGCGCGTCAGTCGCCCTTACTTTTGAGCAGCCGCCCATGTATTCAACCATCATTGATTGCTATCCTTCAGCGGACGCCGCTTACCTCCTAAGGCGCCCCGCCTGCCTCGGCCGCAAACTGCAGTACCTCGAGCAGTTGCCCAAATTTCTGCAGCAATTCATCGAAGGTGTGCTCGCTGCGTCCAACCTGCAAGGACTGGTGGGCGGCCCGCCTGTCTAGTTAGAAGCCGCTTTGGTCCTGACCGCGCTGGGTTCGCCGGTTTGCTTGAACATCTCGTCCATCAAGTCTTGGACCACGCCGTCCGCATTGGGAAACTGATGCAGGACGGAATTCTTCCAGTGTCCCGACGTGATAAGGCCGCCACTTGGCGCCTTGTAAAAGCGGATGTCCATCGAACGCAAGTACATAACTATGTCCCAGAACCAGCTGTCGGTGTAGGTGACATTCATGTCGGCTTTGTCGCACGCGGGGGCAACCGACACTGACACGCCGTGGTTTTCCAGATTGCGTTGGATTGCTGCGTCCATGTCAGCAGACTTGCCGCCGTGCGCAGTAAAGCACGCTGTTGTCATCGGCGAGCCTTTCGCCTGCGGACCAGCGGTGACGTTTTGGGTCGTTGAACATCCAGAAAGAATAGCGAGCGCCAACACAGCGGCGACAGCGGAGACCAGAGTGCGCATTTTATTTTTCCTGTTTGAATGCAAAGACGGCACTCTGAATATCGGCAGCTACGTCGCGAACTTGAGCGAACTGAAGACCTGTGCCTGGGCGTTGGGTTCTTGGAGTTCAACTACCACGTGGCGCAACTGCAGGTCCTGACGAGGTACCGCGCGCGGTGCGCCGACGTCGGTAATGTCGTGTTACCAATCTCGCACCGCCGTTTCACATGTGTCCGACATCGCTTCTTACACTCCGAGCCGTATTCACTGACATTGCACTCGATGTGCGAGGAGTGGCGAAGATGAACAAGAAGATACTTGGCGCAGCACTTGGTCTGGCGGTTCTGGCGGCATCAACGGCAGCATCGGCGCACGTCGACGTCGCCATCGGACTGGGCATCCCCGGAGCCGTGTATGCGCCGGCAGAGCCAGTGTACGCACCGCCACCTCCCGTCGTGTATGCTCCCGCACCTGTCGCCGTCGCGTACGGCGGTGACGACGACTGGCGAGCCCGCGAATGGCGCGAACGTCGCGAGTGGCGTGAACGTGAATGGCGCCGCCAGGAATGGCGTGAGCACGAGTGGCGCGAGCATCGTGATTGGCGCGGGTATTGAAACGACGCCTGAAGGCGCCACATCCGAAAAATCCGACCTCGGAGTACTTTCGAATGAAAACTAGCCCGATAAGAATCGCCTTGATTGCAGCGACGCTGGCCTTCGCAACGGTAGGCACTGCAAACGCCGCAGGCTGCCTCAAGGGCGCGGTTGTAGGCGGGGTCGCTGGGCATTACGCGGGGCACCACGCTGTCGTTGGTGCGGTCGGTGGCTGCATGGTCGGCAGGCACCTTGCGAAGCAGCACGCTCAAGAGCACGCTCAACAGCAAGCCGCGCAACGTCAGGCAGCACAGGCGCAATAAAACGTCGTCGGCTTGGTGTACCCGGTGGAATCAGAAAATCGCTGGTCCACCGGGCACCTGACTGTTACGTTCAGTTTGTCAACTCAGCGCCAGACTCGTCTGTGGTCACCGGAGCGGGCACGGCCACGCTCTTGCGCGGCGCTTTTTTCGCCGGCACCTTCGCGCTCACGGCCTTCTTCGCAGCAGTTTTCTTCGCAGTCGGGGCCTTCTTCGCGACAGCCTTCGTGACCGCCGGTTTCGCATCGGCCGCAGCACTGGCGCCAACAATCAGAAACTTGCTGCGGTCCTTGGCACCAGACAGCCAGGCCGGTGCCGGACCGCGTCCGCTCCAGGTAGCGCCAGACTTCGGGTCGCGATACTTAGCCGGCTGCGGACCTTTCGGCTGACCCTTGGTAGAAGTCGCATCAACTGCCTTCGAGGCGTTCTTCACCGCAGCCTTCGTCTTGCTCACAACAGATGCGTTCGTCGCAACAGTTGCTTTAGCGCCACCTGCAATCAGGAACTTACTCCTGTCTTTGGTTTCGGCAATCCACGCCGGCGCGCGGCCGCGTCCACTCCACGTCGCGCCCGACTTTGGGTCCCGGTACATCGCCGGCTGCGGCCCGCGGACATAGTTGCCAGCCGCCTTCGCTTTGCTAACAGAAACCGGTTTCGTTGTCGCCGTACTTCCGTCAACCAGGAATTTGTCTCGGTTCTTCGCGGCGGCAATCCAACTTGGAGCCCGGCCGTGTCCGGTCCAGGTTGCACCACTCTTCGGGTCGCGATACTTGACCGCAGCAGCGCTGCCTTTGCTCATGGTCTTAGCAACTGCCTTCTTGGCGCGCTGCTTGCCGCCAACGTGCGCGTCAATGTCAGCGGTGGTTAGGCCGTGCTTCGCCATTAACTCGCGAATCTTTTCGATGACGCCCGACGATTGCTTTGCAATAAGCGCATCCGCCTGCGCTTGCAGTTTTTTCATCTTCGCCTGCACTGCTTCCAAAGTTGTTGCCATCAGGTGACCTCCGTATGATTGTGGCCGCAATATGCCACGGTCGCGCTAGAAAAGGCTAGCGCATTGACTAAAGCGGCGTATCACCAAAAATCACAACACTGCGTCGCCGCGCTCCATACCCGTCAATGCGGTCCGCTCAAGGCTTGTCCTTGCCGCGAACATTACTTGGTGGTTCCCTGGTACTTCCACCGCTCCTCCTTCGGCGTCGGAAGAGAGCGCCGAATCCAACGGCGACAAGCAATGCCGTCATCAGGCCGGCGCTCATGCCGGTCGTGCCACGCGATTCACTCGCGCCCGAGGGAGCAGACGCGACCGTAGGCGAAGAGGCTTGTGTCTCCACGGGTTTCGGAAGCGCCACGCCGGCGGCACTCCCTTGGCGCACCAGAGATGCTTCCAATGTCGGCAAGGCTTGGGAAGTGGGGAGGACAATTGCTTCCGAGGTAGGTCCGACAGGAGCCATGGCAGTAGCCGAGGCCATAACCGGAGCCACTGCAGCGCGAGAAGTGGTTTCGACAGACTTGGCCATCACCGCCCACCGAACAAATACGCGGTCGATACAGTGGACGTCGGTGCAGGCGCTCCGCGATTGCCTCCACCGGGCGAGTTGTTCGCGCGAGAGCTTCCCACTGCTCAGCAGAGCCTGCTGTTGCGCGAAGATATCGTCGTACTCATTGTTCAGGATGGCGTGGTCGCATATGACGCGCTCAGCCGGTTGTCGCGTGGTTGCACATTGAATATCGCTCGCCCATGCTCCGGTTGAACCCAAAGCTGTCAGTGATAGCAGCAATGCCAGATGTCGTGTCAGATGCACCGCTCCTCCTTGAAGGTGATTGCCGTGATTAAACCGCAGTCGCTTGTGAGCGAATTCGAAATTGGTGCCAGCCGTACCCAAGGGACACTTGCCGGTTCGGCCGCGCTAGGCGTGCCAGTTCAATCGCGGGAAGGTGTGACTTGATGTCTTCTACTTTGGCCGCAGGAAGCGTGGGACCACAATGAATCCCCCTGGCTCATCGCCATACACATCGACTCGTCCCTCAAGTAAATAATTTGCCGTCAACGCACACAGCGCCGCATCAACGTCATCGATAGACCTCAGTGACGTTATTTCAACTCCCTCACGTTGGAGGATTTCCCGGCGCTGAGTTCCCTTTTTCTTCGCAGATGCGACTTCCTTCCCAAAGAATGCACAAGTTATTGCGTGGGGAAACGTCTCAAAGCACAGCCGGCCCCCCAATTTCTCCACCGTTCTTGAAAAGAGGAAAGTGTGGGGCGAATGCGTCATATACCCTCTCGCCGTTGAACATCCATCCGTAGAATCCGCTTTTACTCGCCATGGCCAGTTCACGAGTCGGGGTCGCAAACGAAAAGATTCGGTGCCGTGCAAGCGCTTTCTCAGCTTGCCTTCCGGCCTCGCCAATCCGCCACCGACAGGGTGCATCAATACCTACCACTGCAACCTCAAACTGGAGGCACTTTTCGAGCATATGCTCCGGCGCCTCCTTGCGGAGGTTGCACACAATCTGGGTGCCGCGCAGGATAACCAGATGATTTCCTTTCAGGTCGCCGCCGATATCGATTCCAGCTACAGCTCGCCCCGAGCTCATAGTCCAATTGCTTTTTTTTGATAAGTCCCAGTGCTCGCAGGGGAGGAACGCAAAGCGTTCCGTTAATGCTGGCCGGCGTTTAGTAGCATCCAAATCTGCCGCGTCGGCGGCCCGGCAAGAATTCGCGCAAACACCGCGCGACACCGAACGCAGGTGTAGTGCTCTTCTATTCGCGCATCCTTCACCGCGCCCGCGCCCGCGCCCGCGCCCGCGCCGTTGAGCGTGAGGTCCTGGTGCGGAAGCTCGTCCGCCGGCTTACCGTACAGGTGAGCGCAACGCGCGCAAGGTTGAATCCAAAGGTCCATTCGTGGGTTGCCAATACTTGCGCGCGCTCCTAGCTAACAGCTTCGGTTGCGCGAGGAGCGAGGTCGTTCGATTTACCCAAGCCCTCGTCCCAGAGCAATATGATGGCCGTCACGCCGCCAACCTGTGCTCGTATAAGGTCGGTCCCTGTCATCAAGTATCGCGTGCAGTGCCTCCAAGTTTGACGCATCCGGGTTGAGCCACGCGTCAACGTTTTCAGGTTTGATGGGAACGATGCAGCGGTGGTGTCCGGCGGCGGCGACCTCAGGTGGCAGCTCGTCCGTAATGGCCGCAAATGAGAGCAAGTCTGGCTCGCCCGGGAGACGTCCAGCGCGACCAGAGAAAAATGCCCCGCATGTCGTGCGCGGGAATCAGCCTAAACTTCAAAACAACATTCTCGTTCTTTTCGCCCTCCGCCAGCTCACGGCCCTCCATCTTCGGGCAACTCACTCACCAGCTCGGCATTGAACTTGTCGATGAGTGCTTTTACCGCGCTCGTCATCGGACTGTGACACCGAAAACGCATCTTCCATCGCCTTCGGAATCTTCGCTTTGCCGCCCTCGGCGCGCTCACAGACACCCGACGCTGGACTCGCGCGAGAGGTTTGCTCCTCTTGCCCGTGCTTCAAATCCTTTCGCATAGCCGTTTGCCTGGGCGCAGCCTTCTGCGGAGGGGTCCAGGTCATCGTTTTTGCGTCACCTCGGCGCCAAACCCCTTGTTTTGGGCCTCCCCCGTTGCAGAGTCAAATCCGGATTGCTACGCTAGCGCCGGCCTGAGGATTTGGACCTTTGCGTATTGTCGGTGACTGTGCAAAGGCAAGGGTCTCGGGCCAACCTTTGACCAATAACGAGGAATCTATGGCAACAACGAGTGCAACGAAAGCTGCAGCAAAGCCGGCTCCGAAGAAAGCTGTAACGCCGGTCGAGAAAATGGCGAAAGCGCCGACGGTGAAGAAGGCTGCGGCTCCTGTCACGAAGAAGGCGGTCGCTGCCACGCCGCTGAAGCCCATCAAGGATTCGTTCACGAAGGCTTCGCTCGCTACCCACCTCGCCGAGCGCGCAGGTGTCGAGCCGAAAGCCGCGAAGGCTTTGATGGCAGCACTGGAAGAAACGGTGCTCGCATCGGTCCACAAGAAGGGCTCGAAGGAGTTCACGCTGCCGGGTCTGCTGAAGGTTGTTGCTCAGGACGTGCCGGCAAAGAAGAAGCGCTTCGGCAAGGACCCGTTCACGGGTGAAGACAAGTGGTTTGCCGCGAAGCCCGCGTCGGTGCGTCTGAAAGTACGCCCGCTGAAGAAGCTGAAGGACGCCGCTCTCTAAGCCGGACCGCTGGAAAGGAAGCCCCTCGCGACGGAAGTCTGAGGGGTTTTTTGCTTCTATGCCTGAGGCGCACGGGCCTTCATTTAATCTGGCTACTCAAGATGAGCTGGGCGATACTGCGGAGCACTCGGCGTCCACTGCGAGGAGCAACATATGCGAGGACGACCTCATCTCAGCGACGATGGGAAGTCGAGCGCACCTACCCGGGCACCCACATGGGGTAGATGCGCGACTTCATCACCTGGTCGAAACCGCCGGCGAACATCCGCCAGCCCTTCACGCCGCGCTTGGTGCCCCACTTGAATGCCGCGTTGGGCACGACCGAGGTCGCCTGAAACAGAGCATGGCTTTTGCCCCATAGCTCGCCAACGTCGTTGATGCCGAGGAGATTCTGGAACTCGAAGTGGCGCAGCATCTTCAGCAGGTTGGGCCGCATGCTATCGCCGCCGAACGAATTCAGGCGTTTGACCGTGCGCAGTATGTCTTCAAGGGTGGATTTTGCAACTAAACCTTGAACGTAACACTGAGAGGCGCATCTCGCGGACGAAGTCTAGCTCTCGCAAACGCCAAGTTTCCTGCTTGGCCACCAAATACGAGTGTGAGTGCTCACTTCTCTGTCCGGCTGGCTGCTTGCCGCGACAGTTGGTTGCCATGCGTACGATGTTGGTTCGTAACCTACCGAACAGAATAAGTAAAGACACGAGCTGAGTATTGGCGGACGCGCCTCAATGGCGATGAATGGAGGCTCTATGAAATCCGAAGATTCACAGTTCGTGCGCGATGTTGTCGACGCGCTGCGGAATGTTCGCCACGCGAATGTCGTTCGCGCCTCGCACTCGATTACGTTCGGGGACGAAAAACCCGTGGAGGCTAGCGTCACGCTTACACGTAAAGACATTCGTGAACGAACTGGGCGACAAAGGGTGCGTGCACCTGTACTTGTGCAACTTGCGACTGAGTTTGGTAGCCAGCACGGCGTGGAGGCGTCTCTAGTAGAAAACGAGGAACTTCGTGTGCAGACGGTTCCGGTCGAAACGGAGTCCGCCTTTTCATCCGTGGAGCAATTACTCTCCGCCTCCAAAAGTTCGACCAGATTTCTAGGCGAGTATGAGGAGCCTGAGAATAATCGATGAACAGTCGGCCTCTAGCGGCGCATTTGACTTGCTGTATGACACTGGATTGTGTTTGGTTCGACTACCGGATATCGACAGTCTGTGCCCAACTACGAGCCGACCATCGCAACCTCAGGCGGAGTCGGCGACACTTCTCTGACTGGCTGACGCACCTGCCGTCGCCAACGTGAAAACAAAACCGGTGTTGGCAGCGACGCTATCGACGGGGATGCCACGTGAGCAGGACCTCGCCGCTTAATCTACCGTGAGCCGAGGGCCAATCCTTACAGGCAGATTCAAGTTTTCCTAAGGTGGCCCGTTATACAAAGAAGGGCCGTAGCCCGATTACTGCGGCAAGAGCATAATCGCTCGGGGCGTGCCAAGCTGCGGCATGTGAGCGATGAGCGTTTGATTTGATTCGATTCAAACAGCATAATTTCGCGCCGGATATCGAGACCAGTCCAGAACTATGAAAACAAGAATTTTCCTCTTGCTATCGGGTATAGCGTGGACGCCGTACGCCTTGGCGAGTGTGGGCATCGGCACCGTGTTGGCAGACACGCCGACCACGATGTTCATCTTGGTGAATATCGCGCTGACCATATTCTTCACCTTTATCAGGTTTGACCGTTTCGCTGTCGTGCACGGGCCAGAAATTCTGACGACTGTTGGCATATTTGGCTGTTTTCTCGGAATCGCCTTGGCACTGTTGCACTTCGATGCATCAAACGTGTCGGACAGCGTGCCACACCTGTTAGAGGGGGTGAAAACCGCCTTCTGGGCTTCGGTCAGCGGCGTCGCTGGCTCGCTGGTCATCCGGGCGAAGCACTATTTCGTGAAAACCCCTATCCCGCAGACAGCCGGCACACCCAAGTCCGCCACCTTGGACGATGTCGTCGCTGCAACACAAGCTCTCCAGCTCAGCCTTTCGGGAAACGAACAAGGTAGCCTACTTTCCCAACTGAAATTGATGCGCCAGGAGCAAGGCGACGAGCTTCGCCTGCTCCGAACGTCGTTCGATACTTTCGCGCAGAGAATGTCGGAGGACGGGTCGAAGGCTCTCATCGAGGCTCTGAAGGAAGTGATTCGTGATTTCAATACGCAGATTAACGAGCAGTTCGGTGAGAACTTCAAGCATCTCAATGCGGCGGTCGAGAAACTCGTTATCTGGCAGCAGCAGTACAAGGAGGAACTCGACAAACTGCAAGCGCTTCAGAAATCTTCCGCCGATGATTTGCGTGGCGCAGCTTCCGGTCTTGCTCTATTCGTCGACCGTGCCTCCGGTTTCTCCAAGACGGCAGCGGCGCTGGAAGACACGCTAAGAGGGCTCGCACAGCAACACCAACTTGTCGACCAGTCCCAGCGCTCCATGGCCGAAGTCCTCACTCAGATGAAGGATGTCACGCCCCTGTTCTCGCGGAAGGTCGACGAGATGACCGAATCGATGAAGCAAGGCGTGGCGAAAGTGCAATCGGATGTCGCGGACGTCGTCAAAAACTTTGGAGTGCAGGTGCAGTCCTCCTCCTCAGAAATGAAGCAACTCTTGACCGACACGTTGCGCAAGTCCCAGACTGAAGTAAATGACGGGCTTGTTCGCTCAATGGACGCCGTCCGTCAAAGTGTTGTTACGCTGGACAAGGGATTACAGGAAGAACTCACTAAGAGCCTCGAAACGCTTGGAAGACAGCTCGCGTCATTGTCCGAAAAGTTCGTCTCTGATTACACACCGTTGACCGACCGACTGAGGGAAGTCGTTCGAATCGCCGGAACTGCGTGAGGTCAAGGTGGATTTCGAGCATAGCAACCAATCTCATTGGATACCGATGGCAGACCTGATGACGGGTCTAATGATGGTGTTCATGTTGTTGACCGCAGCGTTCATGCTTCGTGTAGAGCAGACGACCACCCTCGTCGTTAAAGAATATGAAACCACGAAAAATGACATGCAGCTCGCGTTGCAAAAAGAATTTGCAAAGGACCTGAAGCAATGGAACGCCGAAATCCTCGGAGATATGACCATCCGCTTCAACGACCCATCGGTACTTTTCGCCACCGGGTCGTCGGAGCTACGGCCGCGCTTCAAGGAGGTACTCGGTCAGTTTTTTCCGCGATATGTCGCCTTGCTAACGTCCGGTCAATATAAGGACGCGGTCAAGGAAATCCGCATTGAGGGACACACGAGCGCATCGTGGACCGGCACAACAGATGAGAGAACTGCATACTTCAGGAATATGGAGCTATCTCAGGCGCGTACCCGGAGCGCGCTCGAATATCTGCTTTCGCTCCCTGTGGTACAGGGCAACGAAAAGTGGCTTGTGCAGCACGTAACAGCGAACGGACTCTCGTCGTCACAGCCGTTGACTCAAGGTCCACAGACTGCCGCTTCCCAGTTGGCGAACCAACGCGTTGAGTTTCGCATCGTTACTAACGCAAGCGAGAAGATGGACCTCATCGCGAACCAGTTGGCGAAGAAATGAGCTTCGAGTTACCTAATTTCTTAAGCTGGGGTTCGCTGAACGCACTGCGGCAAAAGATGGGCGCGCCACTCGCCGTCAGCTTCGTTCCGGACCATAGGTACCGGGAAATTGACCTTCCGGTACTTGAGCGCCTCCAAAGTGATGGCGTCGACGTCAAATTCGACGAGGTAGAGGTTCTCGACGACCGCACGCTCGCTTACAAGGGATACCGCGTCTTACTCTACATTAGGGACATTGCGGCAATCGGCCAGCGGGAATCCATGCCTCGCTATCATCTTGCCTATTGCCGAACGCTCGACAAGATGCGCAGAAATTCTCGATTTGAACGGTATGTTGTCGCGAATGGAGACAGTGGGAAATTTCAGGTCAACGTCATCGAGAACGAGGTGCGGACCCAGCACGTTAAACTGAACGTGTGCCAAAACTGTCTGGACGAAATCCACTGGAATGGATTCAACATGAAGATGCCGCCGGAGGGACGTCTTAACGTTGTTTCCAAATTCGCCCTTCCTGACTTCTTCGAAAAGTACCCGCGCGACCTGATGGCAGTCAGACCAACGCACTCCTCCGACACTGCGCCGCTCAATGCGTATTCGAAGGATTGGAACGAGGTGTCAGAACGTACCAAACAGCAACGTGGTTATCGATGCGGTACTTGCGGCGCCATTCTCAGACAGGTAGATTCGAAATTTCTGCATGTGCATCATCGCAACGGCCAGAAGCACGACAACGGTGATTCGAACTTGGATGTGCTATGCATCGGATGCCACGCGGAAGAGCCAATGCATGGCCATATGAAACGCTTGCCCGAGTATCAGACGTATATCCAGCGATATCGACGTTAGGGTCCCGTGTAACCCCTGTACCCCGATTCGCTCAAGGCGTTGCCAATCATCGAGACCGGATTAACGATGTAGCGTGGGTCTGCCCGGGACGACGCATCCCCCTACGGCTTTCCTGACAGGTTTCAGCAGTTTACGACGGAGCGCCATATGAGGCCCCTGCAGTGCCCTAAGTGCCAAAATGCCAACGCATCGATTTACAAGAAGCGAGAATTGCGCAAGGCGTTCGGCGCCGCCGCCGCACATACCGCGACAGCGGGTGTGATTTCTCCAGCGGTTTTCGCGACAATCTCGGCGGGAGTGCTTGCGTTGCTTACGCACGTCGCCGCGTTCTTCCACGAGCGTGAGCAGGACTATGGAGTGTGCGCCTCGTGCGGGCATCTTTGGAAAATCGATTGAACGTTTACGTACACTCCGAAAACCACACCTGCAGCATAACAACGGAAAACAAATCGACCATGGCCAGGTCCGCATTTCAAACCAATCCGATATTCCTCCGAGAACTTCTCGACGATTGCCACGACGGCGCCCTGCAACTTCCTGACTTCCAGCGCAGTTGGGTCTGGGATGAGGACCGCATCAAGAGTCTAATTGCTTCAATTTCACGCGCGTTCCCTGTCGGCGCGCTGATGACGCTGGAAACCGGCGGCGATATTGAGTTCAAACCGCGACCGGTCGAAGGTGCGCCCGACGAGGCAAAAACGGCTCGACCGCGTTCCCTACTGCTTGACGGCCAGCAGCGCATGACCTCGCTCTACCAGGTGACGCTGCGCGGCAAAGTCGTAGAGACGGTGACACCGAAGAACAAGAAAGTTAAACGTTGGTTCTACATCGACATCGCCAAAGCGATGGACCCTTCCTGCGACCGCGAAGACGCAATCGTCGGCGTTCCGGAAGACCGGGTGATACGCAAGGACTTCGGCCGCTCTGAGGTCCTCGACCTTACGACACCACAGCGAGAGTACGAGACGCTCATGTACCCAGTGTCTCGAGTCTTTGACTGGGACTCCTGGCAGGACGGTTTCGACGACCATTGGAAGAACGATGCAAATGCAGACGCCCAGAAGACGTTGTTCCGCGCGTTCAAACAGGCAATCCTGGAAAACTTCAAACAATATCGCGTTCCGGTAATCGCGCTCGACAGGTCGACCTCGAAGGAAGCCGTGTGCGTCGTGTTTGAAAAAGTGAACACAGGGGGCAAGCCACTCGATGCGTTTGAACTCGTCACCGCAATGTATGCAGCCGACGGACATGAACTGCGGAAGGACTGGTTTGGCAAGGACAAGGAGAAGGGCCGCCAGAGCCGCTTCGCGGAGACTCTCCGTCCTGCGGGCGCGACCTCAGGCATCATCGCAAATGTTACCAACACCGACTTCCTGCAAGCTATCTCGTTGTTTTACACACGCGAGAAGCGGAGAGAGGCTGAGCGGGCCGGGAAATCCGGAAAAGACCTCCCAGCGGTCAGTGGCAATCGCCAGGCGCTTTTGAGCCTACCGCTCGACGCATACAAGAAATACGAGGCGCAGGTCGAAACCGGATTTGTCCACGCAGCAAAGTTCCTGCACATGCTGCATATCTATCGCCTGTTTGACCTTCCGTACCAGTCGCAGATTGTTCCGCTCGCAGCCATCTTGGCAGATATCGGAAGCGCATGGGAGCACGACACCATCCGCGCGAAGCTGGTTCAGTGGTATTGGAACGGCGTCTTCGGCGAACTGTATGGCTCGGCGGTTGATTCGCGTTTCTCGCGTGACTTCTTGGAGGTGCCGACCTGGCTCAACGGAGGTCCTGAACCGACGACAGTCAGCGAGACTACGTTCCGCGCGGACCGGCTAAAGACAATGCGCATGCGCTTGTCAGCCGCGTACAAGGGGGTGAACGCGCTCTTGATGAAGAAGGGCGCAGAGGATTTCCGTTCTGGTCAGAAGTTCGACCACATTGTGTTCTTCGGGGAGAACGTTGACATCCACCACATTTTTCCCCAGGACTGGTGCAAGTCCCAAGGTATCAAGCCGGCCGTCTTCGACTCGATTATTAACAAAACGCCTTTGTCATACCGCACGAATCGCATCATAGGTGGAGTCGCTCCGTCCCAGTATCTTGGGAAACTCGAGGCCGGAAACTCGACGAGTCCGCCGATTAGCCCCGCACGCCTCGACGAACACATTCGCTCCCACCTGATTAATCCAGAGCTCCTGCGCGGCGATTCATTCGAAGCCTTCATGGCTGACCGGCAAAATCAGTTGCTAGTGTTGATTGAAGAGGCAATGGGCAAACGGGCCTACACGGGTGACGCTCACGAGGAAGGAGAAGACTACGAATCGGAAGAAGCAACGGATGAGGCGGACTTGACCATCGCCGCTGCCTGAAATTCGGAATCGGAAAGTTGTGGTGAGGGTTGCCGGAAGGCAACGTTCAACCTGACCGCTGCTCTCGTCTGTTAGACAAGCTTGGGAAGAATTCCTCCTACGTTGCAGTGGTTCGCATATGCCCGGCTGGCCCCTCACTGTCGCGACTAACACCTCGTCGGCTCGGGGAATCCGGTGGCCGGCCATTTGCCAGCAAGAGAGACGCCCTAGCTAGGGGATTGCACGCGGCACGCACAATCGTCGACGACCTTTTCGGCTAAAGGTTGTGCCATCCCGCCGGCTAGGCTGCCCTCCAAAATGGACAATACGGAAACGCGTGGCAGCCAGGTCAACTGCGTCGGTATGTGTAACCGACCTCGCTACGCCATCACGCCGCCAACGCGTTAAGACTCAACCTTTTGGAACGCCACCTCACCCGCTGGGAACAATTTCGCTTGTGTTTACGCATGCCCTATTGCCACGGACCAGATTACTGCAGCAATGATAGAACCGATTACACCGACGACTACTCCATAGGCCCGCTCCGTCCACTTTGCTTTTGGACTGTTGGCGCCGCGTATTTCAGCGCGCATCTCCTCAATCGCCTTGTCGCGCTTTTCCAATTGCTCATTCAGTCGCTTCAGAGCGTCGACGAGCGCCTCACCTGCTGAGGGAACCTCTTGAGGTGTGAGATGGCGAACCATCTCGTTCCAAGACATCGGCTGGGTCATCGTCGCCTTGCGAACGAACGGAACGCCTTCAGCCTTCACAGGCAGTGGTGACCGCTCGACCTTTATAACTGCAACTGACCGTCCCTCGTGAGCCTCGATTGTGAGACTTGCGTTTGGTGGCGGTTCAAGGCGCTTCAAGGCCGCTTCGTATGCGCGATGGAACTTCGCCTCGTCTACTCCAACGATTTCAGGCGGCTCTTTCACGCCGACGACAATCTGGCCACCGGAAGTATTTGCAAACGACGAAATGAGGTTTGCAAGTATCCGAGAGTCCGGTACCACAGACTTCAACTCGAGTGTTTCGCTTTCCCCAGCAAAAATCAGGTCCAACATGTTCTTTTGCACTTACAGCTCCTCATTCTTTTCTTGTTGTTGTCGTCCGAGAGCCGACGTTTGTCGACCATCTGGCGGACGCAAGAATTTTAGCCGAATTGATTGACGATTATTTAGAGACTTTCGAGCATCAAGCAGCAAGCTATCAACGCCGAATGCGCAGGAGGCGTGAATAGCGAAAATGTGCTCACCATGCCAGCGAATTTAATAGGGTTGTCAAATCTGCTGCGCCATCGCTGACAGCGCAAATTGACAGGGCCGAGCACGCCAGATTGCAAACGATAGGAAACTCACGGCTAACGCTAGAAGCAGTGTGTCCGGCGCGACCCGAGATAGCCGTGCCGGACACGGCGACTTCTGCCGGCACTCGTAGCCGTTTTGAGCTCTACTATCCTTGCGGTGCAGACGAAGCAACCGTAATACTGCCCCATCCACCGCCTAGCACCCGGACAAGATTCAACGTCACTATTTATTGCCTACGCACCGGCAAGTTGCACTGCGGACCGGCGAGCCTGCAACTTGCAATGCGCAGATACTGACTCCTCGATTTACACGCGCTTTCATCCAGGGCGAAGTGATGGCAGTCATGCCGCCAACCGGTGCTCATAGTACGGTCGGTCTCTGTCATCAAGAATTGCGTACAGCGCCGCCAAGTCCGAAGCATCCGGATTCAACCAGGCGTCGATATTCTCGGGCTTAATTGGGATAATGCAACGGTCATGGCCGGCGGCCGCAACTTCCGGTGGAGGCTCATCTGTAATGGCAGCAAAGGACAGGAGGTCCGGCTCGCCGGGCGCCGACCATCGGGACCACAGGCAAGCGACGAGCATGTCGTGAGCGGGGTTGGGTTTGAACTCAAGCACTACATTCTCGTCTTTCTCCCCTTCGGCAAGCTCCTGGCCCTCCATCTTGGCACGGCTGACGTTTTCATAAAACGCGTTGACGACAAGGATGCCGTGCAAATAGCCGAATAGTGGCTTCCAAAAACCTTCGAGGTTGTCGCGCCGAGCGTTGTAGGTGCCGGGATATTTAAAGTCGTACGAGGCAGGCTTGCCAGCAATGCGGCATTGATAACGCATCGGTTTAATGACGCGTTGGCCGTCTTCCATCACCATCACGGGCGCATAGTGCCCGGGGAAGATGCGTGAATCGCGGGCCTTGGGCTCAGTCCGCTGAATGTCCTCAAGTTTGCCGCGGGTCCACTCGATTTTATCGGTGGCGATTCGCTGGCTTTCGGCGGCCGCCTTCGTGACCCTCGTCTGAAGTGTGCGTTCTGCGTCAGCCAGTCGCTTGCGCTGCTTGAAAAGGTCTTGCTCAAGCTTCGACGTCTGTTCGGCGTTGAACTTTTCAATGAGAGATTTGATTTCTCGCTCGGCTTCGGTATGGGGTTGAGCAAACGCGTCCTCCATTGCTTTCGGCACTTTTGCCTTGCTGGTGCCCTCTGCGCGTTCGAAGAACAGGCGTGCGAACTCGTGAATGTCCATCAGAGCGCCGAAAGTGCGCACAAACTTCCGGTAGTCCGCCAGAATCTGAGCCGAGTAGCACATGGACGCCTCCGTTTCCTGCTCCCATGATACGCATTCTCCGGAACAGGGCGAGCGCCACGAATATGCGATTTGGATGACAGGCCGCGTGAAACTTTAGCCGGCATCAAGCTGCCAAAGAACAAGTGGTGTCTCGGACATTTGGGTATGGCAAGCGTGCTGCTGGTAGACGACGACGCGGAAGCCCTTGCAGCATGGGCGGCGAACTGTATCGCAGGCGGATTTCAGGTGAAGACGGCGAGCGACGGCAAGTCAGCATTGGCAATGTTCATCGAATCCCCTGTAGACATAGTGGTCGCCGACTGGCGCATGCCGGTGATGTCGGGGAGCGAACTGTGTCACCGATTGCGCACTCTCCCCGGATTGGCTGACGTTGCTTTCATATTGGTTTCCGGAGAACCCAGCCCGCCGGCCTTCATCAGCTACGATGGTTTCCTTCGCAAGCCCGTAGATGGGCAAATTTTACTGAGCACGATGCGACGGCTGCTGACAGAACACGCAACCCATCGAGAGCAACGGCGCGGCGGAACAACGTAGTCATAGGACCGTCCGGTGCTGCGTATGAAACGAGCCCAACCCCAGTTCGTGATAGGGAGGCACCCACATTGCGGTGCCGCGTCAGCAAAAATTCCTGCTCGCTGTCGTCAGACTACCCAGCAGAGGTGACATGTCGACAAGCCGCTGTGCGACCAGATGTCGAACCTCTCCTTGACACTGCCAGGTCCCGTACACCGCAAGTAGAGATGCGCCCAGCGCCTCTTTCCGCTGTTTCTCAAAGAGGCTCGGCCAGATGATGACATTCACGTTGCCCGTCTCGTCTTCCAAAGTAACGAAAAGCACACCCTTTGCTGTACCCGGACGCTGCCGCACGGTAACAAGCCCGCAGCCTCGTGCGAGTCGCCCGTCGCGATAGGTGCGCAGAGTCGATGCTGGCATCAGGCGGTTTGCAAGCAACTGCGGCCGCAGCAGTTCAAGCGGATGCCGGCCTAGCGTCAGACCAACTGACCGATAGTCCGCGACAATATCGTGAGCTTCCGTCGGCGCGCCGAGCCCGGGAGTTTCGTCCTCAACGGTTGCTGCGGCGAGCATGTCCTTGTCCGGAACAGCAGCGACGGACTGCCATAGCGCTTCACGACGATTGCCGGCAAGCAGGGCCAATGCGTTGGCGTCAGCGAGTACGTGAAGGTCCTTCCGGTCAAGTTGTGCGCGTCGAGCCATATCTTTGACGCTCTCGAAGGACCGAACCGCGCGCGCGTTCTCAATGCGTTCCGCAGCGCCGTCCTTCATACCGCGAAGCAAAGACAAGCCGAGTCGCACTGCTGGTCGCTCAATGTCGACGAGCTTGACCAATGCTGAGTCCCAACCGCTCACGGTCACATCAACTGGCAGGACCTTGACTCCATGTCGCTGTGCATCCTGCACGAGTTGTGATGGTGAATAGAAGCCCATGGGCTGCGAGTTCAACATGGCAGCAAGAAACGCCTCAGGCTCGTGGCACTTCAGCCAGCTGCTCGCATAGACGAGCAATGCGAAACTGGCCGCGTGACTCTCTGGAAAACCATATTCACCGAAACCTTTAATCTGCTCGAAGATACCCTCAGCGAAAGCCAGGTCGTAGCCGCGCTCCTGCATCCCGTTGACGATGCGGTCGTAGTATTTTTCGAGGCCGCCTTTCCGTTTCCACGCGGCCATCGCGCGACGCAGTTGGTCAGCCTCGCCGGCGGTGAAGCCCGCGGCAAGAATTGCAACCTGCATCACCTGCTCCTGAAAAATCGGAATGCCGAGAGTCCTGCCCAAAGCAGTCTTCAATGCTTCGCTCGGATAGGTTACTGGCTCGAATCCCTGACGGCGTTGCAGATACGGATGCACTGCACCGCCCTGAATCGGACCCGGCCGGACAATGGCGACTTCGATGACGAGGTCGTAGAACGTGCGAGGTTGCATCCGCGGCAACATCGACATCTGGGCACGCGATTCAATCTGGAAAACGCCGACAGTATCGGCAGCCGAAATCATCTCGTACGTCTTCGGGTCCTCTGCCGGAATGTCCTGCATTTCAAAGCGCTCGCCACGCTGCTCGGAGACAATATCGAGCGTGCGCCGGATAGCTGAGAGCATGCCAAGTGCAAGCACGTCGATTTTTAGAAGCCCTAGCGCCTCGAGGTCGTCCTTGTCCCATTCGATAACGCTGCGGTCAGCCATTGCCGCATTCTCGACCGGCACGAGTCGCGTGAGCTTCCCTCGGCTGATGACAAAACCGCCCGAATGCTGTGACAGATGGCGCGGGAATCCGAGTAGCTGCGACGCCAGTTTCGCCCACGCCTGGATAAGGGGTTTCTCCGGGTCAAGACCGGACTCGGCGAAGCGCTTGAGCAGGTCCTGACTCGTGTCGAACCAGTGATGGCTTTTCGCGACCAGGTCAACTATCTGCGGGTCAACGCCAAGCGCCTTGCCAGTTTCGCGCAGCGCGCCGCGGGGGCGATACGTCGAAACGGCGGCAGCAATCGCAGCCCGGTCGCGGCCGTATTTTTTGTAGATGTACTGGATGACCTCTTCGCGCCGTTGATGTTCGAAATCGACATCGATGTCTGGCGGCTCACCACGCTCTTTCGAGATGAAGCGCTCAAAAAGCATGCTGCCTCGAGCCGGGTCGACCTCAGTGATTCCGAGGCAAAAACAGACCGCGGAATTGGCCGCCGAGCCACGACCCTGGCAAAGGATGTGCTGGCTACGTGCAAAGCGCACGATGTCGTACACCGTGAGGAAGTACGCTTCATATTGCAGGTCCGCTATGAGGTCTAGTTCGTGCTCAATCTGCTCCTGGACCTTGTGCGGGATTCCCGACGGAAAGCGTCGTTGGGCACCGATGTACGTCTCTTGCCGCAGGTACGCCGCCGACGTGAAGCCGGCTGGCACCAATTCGTCTGGGTACTCGTAACGGAGCTCATCAAGAGAAAATGTGCAGCGGCAAGCGATATCAACCGTTGCGGCAAGTGCTTCGTCTGGATACAAATTCGCGAGTCTCAGCCGGGAGCGGAGATGTTGCTCTGCATTGGGCGCAAGGTCGTAGCCGCATTCATGGACAGGCTTGCCAACCCTGATGGCCGTCATCGTGTCCTGCAGAGGCTTTCGCGAGCGCACGTGCATGACCACATGGCCAAGCGCGACAACAGGCACGTCCTGACTGCGGGCGACGAATTCCACCGCGCCCCGATGAATATCGTCCATGGCACGTTGGTGCATCACGAGGCCTACCCAAGCCCGCCCAGTGAAGGTGTCATCGAGCCACTCGACCTGTGCCGCAAGAACATCTTCCTTTGCCGGAAAATCGGGCACGAGAATGGCAAGACAATCTGGCATGCCGAGCAGATGCCGGTTTTCCTTGTCGGGTCGGGACAGGTCCTGCGGAGTGAGACGATATTCGCCTTTTGGTGCGCGCGTGCGGGCCAGCGTAATCAGTTCAGACAGGTTGCCGTATCCCTCGCGATTTCTGGCCAGAAGAATCAGCCCGAACGCAGGCGAACCGTCAGCGTTCGCCAGGCGGAAGTAAGAGCCAACGATAAACGGCAGCTTTGCTTTCTTCGCCGCAACGTGCGCGCGCACGACGCCCGCCAGCGAGCACTCATCGGTTACCGCCAGAGCTGAATACCCCAGTTGCGCCGCACGCTCGGACAGCTCTTCTGCGTGAGAAGCCCCGTGTAAAAACGTAAAGTTCGAAAAGCAGAAAAGCTCGGCATATGCCGGCAGCATGGTGAACGAAGAATCCATGGCGTGTCATCCGAACAGGCCGTGGAGAAACCACCGCTGGTCTTCTTCTGCGTCGCGACTGCTGACGCGCTCACGGTAAATCCAGAAGCAGCTCTGGTCTTCACCTTGTGCGACGAAATAGTCGCGTGTCACCAGTTCACTATCAAACCAGCCGGCTTCGATGCGTTCACCCGGCGACACCATGCGCAGCGGCGACCCGTAGAACGGCCGATGTTTTCGCATCAGCAGGCGCACGGGTTTTTCCAGCAGCCAGGTTGGTCGCGGAAGGCCCTCAGGCAGTGCGGTGCCTTTAGACCGGCTCGCAACGGGGACCCATCGATTTGCAATCTCAGGCCGGTAATCCGCAGTCGGTGCAGGCCGAAGTACGTTTTCATCACCAAGTCGTGCGACCAGCAATTCGACCAGACGTGCGTGCTCCTCGGCCGAGCCACCAGGCTCCGGAAACAGGGTGTCCGATGCAGGTACCGCCGGTTGCACGTTCGATGCATCGAGTCGCAGCGCGATGACAGGCGCAGTCAGTTCAATCCGGCCAAGGCGTTCCTTGACGAGCCGTACAAGATGGTCCTCGCGCCACGTCGGCTCGCCGAGCGCAATCTCGATTGCCGTAGGGACTACCGCCTGCCTGCCGCGCTCATGCTCCAGCAAAAGCGTCGCGCCCGTTAGTGCCAGTTGCTTTGCGCACAACCAGCCACAAAGCTGCACGATGAGGCGATGCGCGCCGAAGAGCGCCGCTTCCGCATGCTCGATACGGTCGGGCATTTCAATGCGGGCAGAAAACGTTGGAGGCAATTCCAGCCAGTCAAACAGCTCCGGCGCCGTGCCGAAAGCGCGGTCCAGCGAATCGAGCAGGTGCTCGCCGCAACGGCGCTGCAGCCCGGCACGCGGCAGTCGTCGCACGTCAGCAATCGTTTCGCAACCAAGTCCTGAGAACCAGTCTCCAAACGGCCGCACCTCCGGCACTGACAGCAGCGGCAATGCGGAAAGTTGCCGCTCAAGCGAGTCAATCTTGAGTACGCGCCGGTTCTTGTGCTTCGCTAGTAGCCACGCGCCCTGACCAGTTGGTGCGGCACTTATCCGCGCGGTCAGTCCAATGGCTTCGAGTATCGCTTTCGCCTGCCGACAGACAGCGAGTAGTCCACCAAACAGACGCAGACTTGCGCCGATGTCTACTACGACAACAGCCTCTTCGAGCACCGCGACATCGGGCGAGAACTGCATGAGCGCCACTGCCACTTCGCGTTGCGTGGCATGTTCACGGCCGACGTCGCGCTCGTACATCTCTACCTCTGGCGCGAGCGTCAACACACCGCCGCGCTTCATGCCAACCCGCACGCCCGCAGACCTGGCTACCCCGTCTGCGATGAGTACCTTGTCCCTGTCCAGGACCACGCAGCCGCGTGCGGGCTCAGGCAGCCACCTTGGTCGGAAGACCTCGAGCTGCAACCGGGGCAGGTGAACGGCGAGAAATACGCGCATGGTGCGAAAACAGGACAGGTGTTGGTTGAAGTGGAATGGACAGAGGCTCTGCGCGTGCTGGACCTCGTCGCTTCGTAATGTCGACGGTCAGACCGTCCCGTTCTGGCCTGAGCGCCAGTCTTAAAACCGCTGGAGAGGCATCCTGTGCTGACGCCAGCGGGCGGACCATGAAGAACAACGTTTCCGAAGACTGTGCTGCGAGATGCAGTCTTCGCAGCGAAGAGGTCTGAACGTATTGCGCCCAGAACAGCAGTGCACCGCAACTGCCGGCGCGCAGAATCTGCTCTGCTGCCCACAATGCGTCCGCTGTCTTCGAGGCCCGAATCTGCATCAGTTGCTCAGGGGAAAGGCCGATGTACTCAAGGCCAAGTCCGTTCGGAACATGCGGCGGTTGCACCATCGCAACCGGTCGCTTGCCCAGCTCGCTAAGCGCAGGGCGCAGCAGCCGCATCTCACCCACGCCGGCCTGCTGGACAAGCAGGTCAACGAGCGCGCCAATAGGCCATCCGCCGCCAGGCAATTCTGCCGACAGCGCCGCATATCCAGTCTCGACCGTACGGCCGCGGCCACGCGCAAGCTGCGACGCCCGCCACAAGGACGGGTGAATTGCTTCCGGAATGGGGGACGGGACAGTCATTGGATTGCGAAAATACCTGTATGGATGTACAGTATCCTACACGGATTTTCGTAGCGGCGAACAGACACTTTTTTCGGGAGACGCTCCATGGATATGCGCGTTCGCAAGCCAGTCAGCCATCCAATGCCCGAGATTGCGGGGTTCGTCGCAGACATGAAAGCGGCGTTTGGCGAGCAGGAAATAGATGAAGCCATTCGCCGCGGCAAGGCGGGAGAGTCGACGTTTTATGCACGCGAAAATGGGCGCGCTGTCGGCACGCCGACGCCTGCTAAACCCGACGTCTGGCTTGTTGACCGCTCAGTGCGCGACCGTCACTACTGCGCAGGGTGCGACGGCTCCTGCGTCGGCACCACGAATTCCTGCCGTACTTAAAACCGGACGCAAACAGAGGGAGAGGTCATGCTTCGATTTTTGGGCGCGGGCGCAATACTGCTTGCAACGGCTTCCACCGGGCTGGCGGGCGAGCACTACGTCGAAATCTGGAATCCGCCTGAAGCCCGACTGATGCATCCACCGGCGAATGGCAAGCCTAAGTCAGACAAAGCGTCACTCCTCTCGCGCCACACGCCGAAAGCAACACCACGCCGGGTTGCTGACCCGGTTGCGAAGTCGGTTCCGAGCGCACGCGCCGGAGCTAGCCCTACGAAACCTATGACTGCGCAGCCGACGAACATCCCTAGAATCATGACGCCAGAGGGTAATGTCCTGCGAGTTTAAGTTCGACGACATGCCAGTCAGGGTGATTCGATGATGGGAGGCGACCGCCTGTCGCAGTAATCTCGCTCGGATACGTCGGCGCCGCGGACGTTTGGCCGGCCGTTCCACTCATTTTGCTGTAAAGCGTCGCATGGAAGCTGACTCGAGCGCACGCGTCTCCAACTATCAAACTTTCGGATGATTCCAGCGGCCGACATGGACGCTCGGTACGCACCAGATTGGCGCGTTCCTAAAGTTCGTGGTGGACGCGTTGCGCCGGGCGTGCTCTGGAGAAGGGCGCTCGGTTTGCGCAGACGATGCGGGACTAGATAACGATAGAATCGCGCGCCACCATGCGATAGTGACCCGCGATTCACGAGCGGCTAGCGTAGAGCAGAACGGCTCGCATTAGGTAGGCGCAACTCAACCGCGACTGACACCCCCATGACTCGGCGGAGGTTCGTTTTTTTCGCGTTTGCCTCGTGATTCGTACTGTGCCAATTTTTTGGATGCTAGCTCGCGTCGCCGACTGAACTCCGCTTTTGTCCCTGGCTTACCCATGAAGCGGTCGAAAGCATGAGCCTGGACCCTTTTTCGCGGGTGCAGCAAAGTGCGTCTGAACAACCAAAACGACGCGACGGCGAACCCAATCGCTACGAAAGGAATGCCAAGGACAACGGCCACGTGCACGTAATTTGCGTTCATCACATTACCCGAAGCCTGTAGTACGACACGAAGGCTGCGACGCCACAGAAAAGGGATGCCATAATTTGCGTCGTCCAACCGTAAGGAACTGTGATATCACCCCCATTTTAGGCGACCAGGAGCAAACGCGCTCCATAAGACAAATGCGAGCGCGGCCATAATTGTGGAG
This sequence comes from Paraburkholderia solitsugae, assembly GCF_013177695.1. Lineage (GTDB taxonomy): Bacteria > Pseudomonadota > Gammaproteobacteria > Burkholderiales > Burkholderiaceae > Paraburkholderia > Paraburkholderia solitsugae. The sequence goes on from NZ_WOEY01000027.1 coordinate 25,432, forward strand.
ACGAAAACGAGTACTTTGGCGATGCGGTCATATTTTTATTCGGCTATTAAATAGACAATTCGGCCGGGTCGCGTGCTGCATTTCCTTAAGTCTCGCCACCGATTCCAAGAGAAACTGAGGGGCACGGGCGGCACAGGAAGCAGTTTGAGAGGTTTAGGCCAGATTAACCCAGGGACAAGTGGCGCCATTGCGGCCGCCAAAACGGTGGGGCCATAGAACTCTAAAAAGTCACATTCAGGATTACGTCGGACGAAGAGCGCCAGTCGACTGACAATAACATCAAGCAGCAGGCGCTAATAAGCCCAGCCCTCCCTACGGCACTCACGCCCGGAGAGCATTCCGGTCAGCGCTCCTGAGCGAATCACCTCCACCATCCTGTCCGGCAAGACCCCCTGTGACGTCTTCAAGTCTCCGGGCGCCCGCTCTGCTCTATCCGACAGGCATTTTTTATTCGCGCCTTGATGGGCATGGCGATGGGAAAACTTCGGCAAGGAGGTACTTGCCGATTAGTCGGGCTCGGCCGTGAGGGAGAAAATCTCACGCGATGCTTGCCGCCTCATTTCGACCACCCGCTCTGCGGCCAAGGCACGTTTCGACTTCCGGCAGCCACCAACCACTCAATCGCCCCGGCCGGATAGTTCTCCGCCCACTCTCTTGCCAGCAGTGCCACAGCTTCCCACATCGTATTGGCACCAAAGGCACCTATCAGGAGGTGTGCCCTCAACCAGGAATCTTCTTGATAGGGAATGCGAATTGACGACTGCCTCAGCGCGCGCCGAGGCAATCCAACGAAGTCTCGGTAACGAGATGCCGGGCTCCCTGGAGGACTCTCAAACTAAGCCAGCGCCCGACAATTGCGCGCTACCGCGAGGACGGTATGCCTGATACCCCCTGACTGACAAGCCGCTGAATTTCGCTGGCTCTCCAGGCAACACAACGAGGGCCGAGGGAAACCGCCTGTGGATAGCGGCCGCTTTTTACGCCGGCGTACCAGGTGGCACGTGAAACAGGGACCAGCGCCAGCACTTCGGGAAGACGCAACAGGGAGTCATGCTGATTTTGCATTGACTATCTCCATAAAAACGCCCTTGGAGATATGTCCTAATCCACGAATGAGGCCGTGGAAATATAACTATTTAATTTGCCCTCAAACCTGCCGGTGTCGGGCTGACCGGCGGCTATCGCCTAATAACGATAGCTGCATTGTGACTCATCGTCCATTGAACCGTCAAGCAGTTCGAACTATTTTCAAATTTATCTTGGTCGGCAATAAAAGCTTAAACGCCATCCTAAATATGTATTCGAAAGAGAAGCTCGCGCTGACCGGGTTTCTCACGCGGAGCAGACGTTCGCTGTTCAGACGTGGTGACCCCGCGCGCGAAAACGGCAATCTCTACTCACCGAAGCCGTCCAGTCTCTCAACCAGATTGACAGGCGGACACTCATGCGTCCGGGCGACTCCGAGCTTCGCGGCGCACCTCCCCCCGAGGCGGCGCGGGGCAGCCGCGTAGGCGTCAGCGCGCTCCATTTATACTGGCGGTCACCGGTCATTCACGAAACGTGTTCCTGGCAGATTACCAACCCGCGAACGCCGCTAAGTCACTCAGAGAGCGAATGGCATTCCCCAAACCAGATGAGCTTGCGAGCCGTCCATACGTATGCGCGTATTCGTAGACACTGAATTCACCAATCTGAAGGACCGTGAACTCATCAGCCTTGCGCTCGTCACCGACAACGGACGCGAGTTTTATGGAGAGTCGACCGATTTTGAGGTATCCCGCTGCAGCGAATTTTGTTCGCGAGACAGTGCTACCGCAACTCGGCTCTCCGGCTGGGCGCGCAATGCCGCTTGACCAGCGTCGCCTCGACGTGACGGACTGGCTCCACAGCATTCCGGTTCGCGACTGCCGCATTCTCTGCTATGACTATGTCGGAGACCGGGAACTGCTTGAGCGCCTGATGGGCGGCCGGCTTCCGAAGGGATGGCAAACCGAGAATATCTGGACCCGGCTGGACGCAGCGCGACAGGAAGCATTCTTCGCCGAGCACGGACACCATCATCATGCGTTGTGGGATGCCCGTGCCAATCAGGCCAACTTTCAATCAGCCGCGCGCCGGTGGAGTCAGGATGTCGCCGGGCGTTAGCCGGGACGCCCTCCACGTGATACCCGCGCCCCCTCCCGACCTGTTCGAAGACGTGGAAAAAGTGGGCGTTCCGCCAACCCTGGATTTCTCTGCGACGACCAGAGTCGGTAGCGCCGGCAACACGTATTACCGGCCTTCGCGCGGACCAAGCGGCGCGGGCGCAACAGGGGCTTCGCCCTGGTCGCCGTTACGCAGGCGGTCGAGATAGTCGGCCCACTGCTGCATCATCGCCCGGCGCTCGGCCAGGAACTTCGTACGGTTATAGGCGGTACCCAGCGGGTCGGGCACCATGTGCGCCAACTGATGCTCGATAACCTCTGGCTTGAAACCCAGTCCCTCATGCAGGATGGTACGCGCCATGGCCCGGAATCCGTGTCCTGACTGTTCCGTCCGGGTGTTGATGCCGGCCCGCCTGAGCGCGTTGTTGACCGTGTTCCCGGACATCGGCTCCCTTTTGTCATCCCGGCCGGGGAAGACATACGGCCATCGTCCCGTCAACGGATACAGCTCGCGCAGGATGGCGACTGCCTGGGATGCCAGCGGAACGAGATGGGGCGTTGTCGTTTTGCCGACGACGTAGCGCCATTCCGCTGCGTCCAGATGCACCTCGTCCCACCGCATCATGCGTAGCTCGCCAGGCCGGCAAAACAGGTATGGGGCGAGCCGCAGCGCAGCCTTCACCGGAAACGAAGCCCCCACTGCATCCATCTTGCGCAGCAGCGGCCCCACCTGCCGGGGGTCGGTGACGGCCGCAAAGTGGCCCAATTTCGCTGGCTTTAATGCCCCTTTCAGGTTCGGCACCGGGTCGGTCTGCGCCCTGCCGCTCGCCACCGCGTAGCGAAATATCGCCCCACAGTTTTCCCTCGCGCGGTGTGCGGTGTCGAACGCCTTCCGGTTCTCGATGCGCTGCAGACAGCTCAGTATCTCGGGGGCGGTAATGTCGGCTATCGGCCGGTTGCCCAGCCACGGAAAGAGGTCGTTCTGCAGGCGGGCGAGCACCTTGTCCTTGTGGGAGGGGGCCTTGTCCGACATCATCCGCTCGAACCACTCGCGGGCAACCGCCTCGAACGTGCTGGCAGCCTTCGCGAGCCGCTCCGCCTTGAGCGCCTTTTTGTGCTCGCCAGGGTCTATCCCGTTCGCGAGCTGCTCGCGTGCCTCCTCCCGCTTCGCCCGCGCGGCCGCGAGGCCGACGTATGGATACTTGCCGAAGGACAGTTTTTTCTCCCTGCCGTCGAACCGGTACTTCATGCGCCAGAGCTTCGAACCGGTCGGGGTAATCTCGAGATGCAGTCCGCCGCCGTCCCAGAGCTTCTGGGTTTTACCTACAGGTTTGGCGTTCTTGATGGTGAGGTCGGTGAGTGTCATTTGGGGGCATCCTAAAATTAGTATAGGCACCGATGCCCCGAGAGCTGCCCCAAAAGGCGCCCGGATTTCGCCAGACGCCGTTGGACGACGCTGGACGTGAAAAAGGCCGGAAGCCTTGCTGGGCAAGGACTTTCCGGCCTTCTCTGGATTTCGTCAGACTTGTATGTGGTGGAGAGGAGGAGGATCGAACTCCCGACCTTCGCATTGCGAACGCGACGCTCTCCCAGCTGAGCTACCCCCCCAACGTGAAAACAATTCTAGCACAGGCATTTTGCGTTTGGACAAGCCCCCGGCGTGGCAAAACCCGGGGGCAAACCGGGCGCTAAAACATCACTTTGATGGCGCGCCAGCCAGCACCCAATCCACCACCGTGCGAATGTCAGCATCGCTCATCGATTGATGCGCCGGCATTGGAATCATCCCCCATACGCCGGAGCCGCCCTCCTTCACCTTGCGCGCCAATTTTGCCGGCGCTTGCGCATCGCCCTTGTACTTCGTAGCGATCTGCTGGAACGACGGGCCGACCAGTTTGCGGTCTACCGCGTGACAGCCCATGCACGCATTCGAGTTGGCAACGATCTGACCACGCGGCACATCGGCCGCACGCGCTGAAGAGGCAACAGCACCAGCCAACGCGCTAACCGTCAACAGCGCGGCAATGAAAGCAACGCCCCGCTTCACGGCGTCGTCGCGGCCGGATTGCCCGGATGCACCGAGTTCGAATTGCTGACCGGCGCCGGCGGCTGCTGATCGAGCGGACGCGAACTCACCGATGAATCGGGAATCGTACCGACGGTCGGCGCGCTCGCGTCAGGCTGCGAAGCGGCTGCCGGCGCGGCGGCCGCTGCAGCGGCCGCCGCCGCCGCTTCCTGCGGCTGAATGTACTGGAACACCTTCACGACCTGCGTCACACCCGGCACGCGGCTCGCAACGTCGGCGCCACGATTGCCTTCGTCCATGGTGACGAGGCCCATCAGATACACCGAGCCGCGCTCGGCCACGACCTTGAAGTTGTTCGCCGAAATGTTTTTCTCGGCGATCAACGCGGTCTTCACACGCGTCTCAAGGTAAGTGTCGTTCGTGCGCGACGAGAACGAGCTCGCCGGCATGATCGCCAGTTCGTTGACGATCGTGTTCACGTTGTTCAAGCCGCGCACGATGGTCTCGGCGCGTTGCTTCGACACGTCCCCCGCCACTTCGCCGGTCAGCAGCACGCGGCGGTTGAACACCGACACGTTGACGTGCGCGTTGTCGGGCAAATTCTGGCTGATCTGCGACAGTGCCTTCACCTGCAACTCGCGATCCTCGGTCTGCGCGCCGAGCGTGCGCCGGTCGGTCGCCACCAGCGCGCTGCCGCCCGCCGCGCCGGCAACGGCGAGAAAGCAACCCTGCAACGTCGCGGACAGTCCCGCCGCGAACCCGACCACCAGCACGGTTCTCACCAGTGTCTTCTTGACGCGGAATACGCTCATCAACTAGCTCTCCTTCGGAATCAATCTCAGTCTTCGCCCAGCAACATGGCATCGATGCCGTCGCACAGACAATGGATGGTCAGCAAATGCACTTCCTGAATACGCGCAGTGCGATCGGACGGCACACAAATATGGATATCGGTATCGCTCAGGACGTCCTGCATGCGGCCGCCGCCCTTGCCGGTCAGCGCGACCACGATCATTTCGCGCTCATGCGCGGCCTCGATCGCGGCCAGCACATTGGCGGAATTGCCGGACGTGGTGATGGCCAGCAGCACATCGCCCGGCTGGCCGAGGGCCCACACCTGCTTCGAAAAAATCTGCTCGAATGAGTAGTCGTTGGCGATGGCGGTGAGCACGGACGTGTCGGTGGTCAGCGCAATCGCCGGCAAGCCCGGGCGCTCACGCTCGAAGCGGCCGATCAGTTCAGCGGCGAAATGTTGCGCGTCGGCCGCCGAGCCGCCGTTGCCGCACGCAAGAATGCGACTGCCGTTGGCAAGCGCGGCGAACATCGTGTCGATCGCAGCGGCGATCGGCATCGACAGGGTTTCGAGGGCTTCGAGTTTGACTGCCGCGCTATCGCGGAAGTGTTGTTGAATGCGTTCGACTGACATCGAGTCTCTATTTTCTACCGCGAAGGGACCGCAATGCGCGGCCGTGTTGTGAAGTCGTATTGCGAAGTCGTGCCGCTCTGATGAACCATGCCGGCAACGCAGTGCGGATGCGCAAAAACATCGCGAAATGCGCGGCTTCTTCGCTGCTTCCTTTATGCCGGCGGCGTCCACGAGGACCGCACGCGAGCGCAAGTTTATCGCACTAACACGCCTTTTCCGCGCCCTGCATCAGACTTCGTCGGCGCGAAATGCATCGCGCAGCCACACGAGCCGGCCCGCTTCGAACGCAACCACGTCGAAACGGCACGCGGGCTCATCATGCGAACGCCTGCTGCGGGTTGCCAGATAATGCCGCGCGGCACGCACGATCCGCTGCTTCTTTTGCCACCCGATGCTCGCTGCCGCGCCGCCGTAACGCTGCTGCCCACGCGCGCGAACTTCGACGAACACCAGCGCGCCGTCACGGTCGCGCATCACCAGATCGATCTCACCGCCACGGCACAGCACATTGCGCGCGACGAAACGCAAACGCTGCCGCTGCAAAAATTCCATCGCACGCGCCTCGAAAGCCGCGCCGACGAGTTTGGACCCGGTTGGTCTCGAAAAGTTGTGGCCGTCGGCCCGCGCACTCACCTGCCCACCACCCGGTTCACGCGCCACTGCGTGGCACAATGGCGGCCTCGTTCTGTCTGTCTGCGTCTTCTGCCTCATGACTCCTCTCTCCGAACTCGCGCAAGGGCAGCAGTACCCAGCCGCCGCGCTGTATGTGGTGGCCACGCCGATCGGCAACATCGCCGACGTTACGCTCCGCGCGTTGCATGTGCTCGGACTGGTGGACCGCATCGCCGCCGAAGACACCCGCAACACGGGCCAATTGCTCGCGCGCTACGGCATCTCGAAGCCACTCGTCGCGGTTCATCAGCACAACGAGCGGGCCGCTGCGCTGCGCCTGATCGAACATCTGCAAGCGGGCGAACGCGTGGCCTACGTATCCGATGCGGGCACGCCCGGCATCTCGGACCCCGGCGCGAAACTCGTCGACGCCGTGCGCGAAGCCGGTTTCCCGGTCATTCCGCTGCCCGGCGCCAGCGCGCTCGCCACCGCGTTGAGCGCGGCCGGCGACTGGGTCGCGACGTTCTCGTTCCTCGGTTTCCTGCCGCCAAAGGCAAAAGCACGCGCCGCCGCACTGCAACCGCTCGTGCGCCATCCGCACGCGATGGTGTTCTACGAAGCGCCGCACCGGATCGTTGAAACGGTGCAAGCGCTGGCCGACGCATTCGGCGGGGAGCGCAAGCTGCTGATCGCACGGGAGTTGACGAAGTTACATGAAGCGCTGCACCGCGGCACCCTGGCCGAAGGGCCAACGTGGCTCGCTGCCGATCCGAACCGGCAACGCGGCGAGTTCGTGCTGGTGGTGGAAGGCGCGCAGCCGGAAGCCGCGGGCGAACACGATCACGACGCGTTGCTGGGCATCCTGCTGGAAGAGTTGACGGTAAGCAGCGCGGCAAAAGTCGCGGCGACCCTCACTGGGGCGTCGCGCAACGCGCTCTACACGCGCGCTTTGGCCTTGAAGAAAGACGAGGAATAAACAGACGGGCAAACGAAAAGGGCCGCGCGATGCGGCCCTTCGTCTTTCGGCAAACACGGCATGAATTGCCGCCGTGCAGCCCGGCGTCACGAACGCGCTTCTTGCGCGCCCGCGGCCACTACATTACTGCTCTGCGGTCGAACCCTAGTTCGACGCCAGTGTTTGATTCAGCTCAGCACGGGCTTCCTGCTGCGTCAAACCTTCGATCTCGACCCGCGCCGTACCGGCATGGCGCATGTGGAGCGCGGTTGCGGCGGCCATCGACAGGTCAATGATCCGGCCACGCGCATACGGGCCACGGTCGTTGATCCGCACGACCACGGAGAGCGCGGTGGCCGGATTGGTCACGCGAACATACGAGCCGAGCGGCAGCGTACGATGCGCCGCGGTCAGCGAGTGCATATCGAAACGTTCGCCGTTGGCGGTGAGGCGGCCATGGAAGGCGCGACCGTACCACGAAGCGCGACCGGTCTGATGAAAGTCCGAAATGCTGGAACCATCGTCAGTAAGCGGCTTGGCATCGGCCAGCGGCGTGCCCTTGGCGGCTGCGTCGGATGCCGGTGCGCTACCAAAAGCTTGTGGGCCGAAGGAGCCTGCCTGCGTATTCTTCGTGCTAAGCGGTGCGTCGCTTGCGGAAGTGCTCGCGCCCGGAGGCGTGGCGCAGCCGGCCAGCACAAAAAAGGCAAAAAGAGTCCCCAGACCACGGGTTAACCGAGTTTTCATAAGACATGCAATCAAATTGTCGAGCCGCATCACGCGAAAAGTTGAGCGTGTTGCCTGCGACTCCGGCGGCAATGGACGACAACGCGCCGCGCAGAAAAGCGCAGTACGTCAAAGCCCGGATGCGGCTACCCAGCCGCTACCGCACGGTTAATTTTCACGTCTGGCGCAACCTGTCCCCGGCAGCCTGACCAGACCCCACATGCCGCCATCGAACGTGGCAAACACGTTCTTGCGCGCGGAACTCAGCGCACAGGAACGGCGGCGTAGGCCCCACCCAGCGTCACGGCAGTTAAGTCCGTTGCAGGCGCGCGGCGCCTGGCTGGGTAAGACGTGTGCATCGAAAGCATCGATACCTGATGGCCGCCCATAACTGCGACAGCCCATACTTGAGTGGCAATCCGCGTGCCCATTTTTGATGGGGACGCATCGCCGTGTGGCATGCACAATTCCTTGTGCATGGAGCGCATTATACCCAAAAGAAAATTTTGGAATGGCAAGCGACTGAAAACCTTGATGAATTTTCACTTCTGCTGCAAAAATGGGCAGCCGAAAGCCCGCTGCGACGGGGCCTCAGCGCCCTCGACGAGCGTTGACGAGACGCCGGTACAATCAACGTTTTTCCAGCGGCGCCGTCACTCATGAAAGTCACCTTGATCCCTGTCACGCCGTTCCAGCAGAACAGCTCGCTGCTCGTTTGCGAGGCAACCGGACGCGCGGCCGTCGTCGATCCGGGCGGCGACCTGGATGTCATCCAGGGTGAAATCGCACGCCAGAACGTGACGGTTGAAAAAGTATTCCTCACGCATGGCCACATCGATCACTGTGCCGGGGCGAAGACGCTCGCCACGCATTACGGCGTGCCGATCGAAGGTCCGCATCCCGACGAAAGCTTCTGGCTCGACAAGCTGCCGGATCAAAGCACGCGCTTCGGCTTTCCCGCCGCCGAGGCATTCGAACCGGACCGTTGGCTGCAAGACGGCGAGACCGTGCAATTCGGCAACGAAACCCTCGAGGTCTATCACTGCCCCGGCCACACGCCGGGCCACGTGGTGTTCTTCAGCCGCGCGCATCGGCTCGCGCTAGTAGGCGACGTGCTGTTCGCCGGCTCGATCGGCCGCACGGATTTTCCGCGCGGCAATCATGCCGACCTGATCCGCGCGATCCGCGAAAAACTCTGGCCGCTCGGCGACGACGTCACCTTCGTTCCGGGTCACGGTCCCACCTCGACGTTCGGCGCCGAGCGCCGCACCAATCCGTATGTGGCCGACGGAGTCAAAGCATGAGCAGCGAAATCTATGTAAGCACCGATGTCGAAGCAGACGGCCCGATTCCCGGTCCGCATTCGATGCTCAGTTTCGCCTCGGCCGCGTACACGGAAGACAAGCGGCTGATCGCCACCTTCTCGGCGAATCTCGACTTGCTCGACGGCGCCAAACCGCATCCGGTGCAGGAAGCATGGTGGAAGACCCAGCCGGAAGCATGGGAAGCCTGCCGCAAGGATTTGCAGGATCCGCTGGCCGCGCTGACGGCCTATGTCGAATGGGTCGAGGCGTTGCCGGGCAAGCCGGTGTTCGTGGCAATGCCGGCCGGCTTCGACTTCACCTATATGTTCTGGTACATGATGCGGTTTGTCGGCCGTTGCCCGTTTTCGTGGTCGGCGCTCGACATCAAGACGCTGGCCTTCGCACTGACCGGCCTGCCGTACCGCAAGAACATCAAGCCACGCTTCCCGAAACACTGGTTCGACGAGCATCCGCATACTCATGTCGCACTGGACGACGCGATCGAGCAGGGCGCGCTCTTCTGCAACATGCTCAAGGATCTGCGCGCCGTTCAGGCGGCCACGCTGGCGGCCGGTCGAGATGGGGGCGACTCAGGACAAAACGCCGCTGAGGAACCGGCAAATTAGGCAATCTCCCTCGCCGAAGCCGTTTTACATTGCGTTTCGTTTTCGAGCCCTCTACCATGCGTTGATACGGCGACGCAAACGGAGGCGCAGTTGACACTCGATACGTTCTCTCAAAAAATCCTGCGCCTGCTGCAGCTCGATGCACGCCGGTCCGTGCAAGAGATTTCCGACCAGGTCGGTCTGTCGAGCACGCCATGCTGGCGGCGCATCAAGGATATGGAGCAATCGGGGGTGATCCAGCGCTACACAGCATTGCTGGATCGTGAAAAGTTGGGCCTGCACGTGTGCGCGCTCGCGCATATCCATCTCACGCGCCATACCGAGGGCGGGGTCGAACAGTTCGAGCGGGAAATCGCCACCTGCCCGGAGGTCACCGAGTGCTACAGCACGACCGGCGAATCCGACTACATCCTCAAGATCGTCGCGCCAGACATCAAGGCGTACGACAGCTTTCTGCACGAACGCATCTTCAAGATTCCCGCCGTCGCGCAGGTTCGCACGAGCGTCGTGCTGCGCGAGATCAAATTCGATACGCAATTGCCGCTATAAGGCCGTGAAGCCGCAGCTCGCGCGCTCCCTGTGGGGCGCGCGGCTAGTGACGTCAGTCAGGTGGCGCCGTGCGATTCCGCAGCCTTGGCGGGGGCGATCGCCTCGCCGGGCCCTGCTTCCGTCGAGGTACCGCTTTCAGCCCGCAATGCGTCCACCTCCTGCAGCACGTCCAGCTTGCGGGCACCCAGGCTGCGCCTGAGGGCGTCGAGATCGACACGAGAAAGACTGGGTGCATCGTTTTCGGCCGTGCGCAAATCCGGCGGCGCCAGGACCACTTCGACATTGAGCCCCGTGCTCAAGTAGTGGATATTGACCGACGCGGGCTTCAGGCCGGCCGCGGCGAAAGCCGCATTGACTTCGCCGACGACCCGCTCCCGGTTCGGCAGATTGACGGTCGGGCGCGCAACCGCGTCGTTCTCCGGGTCGACATGGATCAGCGCGTCGAGCACGCGACTGTCGGCCAGCACACGCAAGCGCGCCGATTCGGCGATGTAGTGCCCTTCCGATACCGAGATCAGCGGGTCGACCAGAATATGCGCGTCGACGAGCGCGAAGTCACCCATCTTGCGGGTGCGCATTTCATGCACGTCGCGCACGCCAGGCGTCGCGAGCAACAGCGCGCGCATGTCGGCGGAGGCGGTTTCGTCGAGCGCGCGGTCGGAAAGATCCTGCAGCGCATCCCAACCGAACGTCCAACCCATGCGCGCCACCATGAAACCGACAATCGCCGCCGCGATCGGATCGAGCAGACGCACGCCTGCGAGGCTGCCGATAATGCCGAGCGCGACTACCAATGATGAAGCGGCGTCCGAGCGTGCGTGCCATGCGTTCGCAATCAACATCGCGGAACGCACGCGTTGCGCTTCACGCAGCATGTAGCGAAACAGGCTCTCTTTGGAAATCAGCACCAGCACGGCGACCGCGAGCGCACTCATATGCACGGCGGGGATGCTTTGCAAGTCGGCGAGACGCGTCCCGGCGCGCCACAACATACCGACGCCAACCGCGATCAACAGCGCACCCAGAAATAACGAAGCAACCGTTTCATAACGGCTGTGTCCGTAATTGTGATCCGCATCGGGCTCGGCGCCGCTGTGCCGATTAGCGATCAGCACGACAAAATCGGAAATCAGATCGGCTAGCGAATGGATACCGTCGGCAACCAGCGCCTGCGAATGGGCAAACACCCCGATGACGATTTGCAGCGCCATCAGCACCGTATTGAGCACAATACTGACAAAGGTGCTTTTTCGCGCGACGCGATGTTTCTCGGTGGACTGGACAGCGGTGGCGGAAGGCATCTTAGAAACGAAGTGAGAAGTTCAATGCCTGCATTCTACCCGGCGCACCTCGGAATGCGCTGAAGAGACCACAAAAAAACCTTTTAAATCAGCCGCTTATCTAAACGAAAAGCATTCGTGTTCCGGTTTCGTGGAGCGCGTGTGACAAAGAGTCACAACAATTTTCCGAGGCAATAAAAAAAACCGCGCCCTGGTCGGTACGCGGCTTTTTCTGGCAGCAGCGGCGCGCTATAAGCGCCACTGATTGACCATATAAATATTACTTCTGGATCAGAAACTTCTCGCGATCCAGACCTGCGATCCAGCGCGGCGGCTTGCCGCGGCCCGACCACGTGCTGCCGCTATCCGGGTCACGATACTTCGGCGCGACGCCTGCACGCGGGCGACCGGCTTTAGCAGCCTTGGCACCGCGGCCACCACCGAGTTCAGTCAGCGTAATGCCGTAATCGGCCATTTTCTGCTTGATCTCATTCAACACTTCTGCGTACTCGCGCGACTTTGCTTCTTCGATCTGCTTTTCGAGCTTCTCGCGCTGAGCGAGTAGTTCCTTGTAGGACGACATAGGTTCCCTTGTGATTTGGATAAATGACTGCCAGTCTTAAGCCAGCTTGCCCTTTGAAGGTGATCATGCCTCGGAATTTGATGGCGAGATTAACACAAAATAGAAAGACTACAAAAGCGCCGTCGTAAAAAGTAATCCCAATTCGTTTCAATAAATTTCGCTAGAACGCGATGTTACGCGGACCCTTTCAAATAGATAATTTCGCATTTTGCTGAAAAGCGTGGCCGCAGGTCCGTAATTATTAGATTAACTATCAAAAAATGAAATTTAAGATGAGAAATTAGCGCCAACATTTCATGCCATGAGAGCTTTTACATGAAATGTCGGAGCATATTGCGACACACGCTCGACTCCGTTATTACGGCATGAGTGTTTTCCCGAAACAGCAATCAAAACTCAATTAACGTAGCGCTGGATGCAATCTTCGAGCGCCGCATGCAAGGTTTCGGTATTGAGTTTGGCGTCGTCGAAGACGAAACGGATGCGCGCACCTTCCCGCTTCAGATCGGCGCCATATCGATCGACGCCGAGCAGTTGAAGTCCCCCGGCGCCCGAGGAATGACCAGCGAAGTGCGTGATCAGCGCGTTTTCTTCATTGAAGCCGAGTGGCGGCAGTGGATCGAGTTCGGCGCCGCCGAGCCAGCCCATTGCGCCGAAGCCGCCAATGTAGCGCAGCCGTTCGAGCCTCATTGCCCAGAACGTGAAATCGCCGAGCACCAGGTAGCGTTCCGCGTCCGGGTGATAGCGCAGATAGCGCTGCACGACTTCGGGCGTCGGGTCGACCGGTTCGAACGTGCCGAGCAAGGTCACGCGCTGGCCGCTAAGCACGTCACCGTCGGGCGCGTCGACGACCAGAAAGCCGGCGCGCGGATCGGCGTGCAGGTTGTGCGTATGCTCGGCGAGCCGGCTCACGAGGATCATCGGGCGATGCTGCGGGTCCGGTGCAAACGGCAGCACCGAAGGATACGGAAAACCTTCCGGCTGACGCGCGTGGGTAGCAAGCGTACCGATAGCGGCGCTATGCAGCAGATGCAAGGGAGCATGAGCGGGAATGTTCAAGTGCGCGTTCCTCGATGAATAAGCATTGGATCAATCCACTCCAAGCATAAGACAGCGCGCTTCGTTAGAATCGGAAATTCGCTTTCAACGCGCTTTCTTGCGCGGCCCCTCCACGAGAGTTCAGTGTCCGACCGCTCCTCCGAATTCGCCGCCCTCCCCGCTGCCCATCGCGATCTCTCCGACACCGCACGGCAGCGCGCCCGTATCGCCACGATGGCGGTGTTCTTCATCGCCGGCATGATGTACGCGTCGTGGGGGGTGCATGTGCCGACCGTGCGCGACCGCTTCCATCTGAATGCGGCGTTGCTCTCGTTCGCGCTGCTGGCCGTGGCCGGCGGCTCGATCGGCGCAATGGCGGCGAATGCTTCGTGGATCGCGCGGGTTGGCACGCGCCGCGCCTGCCTGACGGGCGGTCTCGTGATGTCGGCGTGTGCGGCGCTGATCCTGATCGTGCCGGCTTACTGGATGTTGCTGCTCGTGCTGGCGATCTTCGGCGCGGGCATGGCCACGCTCGACGTCGCGATGAACGCGGAAGCCAGCGCTGTCGAGAAGGCGCTCGGCAAGCCGATCATGTCGTCGCTGCACGGCATGTTCAGCGTCGGCGGGATGTTCGGCGCGGCAGTGGGCGGCGCCTTGTTGGCGCGCGGCATGGCGCCGGCTGTGCATCTCGCGCTGGCTGCGGCAGCCAGCGCGCTGGTGCTGATCGCGGCCTGCCCTTCGGTGCTGCCGCACGTGCCGCACGCTGACCATCCCGACGCCGCCACACCACGCGCCAACCGCTGGCGCTCGCCGGCCTTGTGGGCGCTCGGCGCGATGGCGCTGGTCGCGCTGATCGCCGAAGGCGCGATGTACGACTGGGCGACCGTCTACATGCGCGACGTCGTGCTGTCCACGCCGGCCCTCGCGAGCGCGGCCTACGCGGCGTTTTCAGGCGGCATGGCAGCGGCGCGTTTCGCCGGCGACGCCGTGCGCGCACGCTTCGGTGCACCGCAACTGGTGATGGCGAGCGCGTCGCTCGCCTGCGCGGGGATGGTCGGTGCGCTGCTGCTGCCGAACCCGGTCGCCGCCCTCATCGGCTTCACGCTGATGGGTCTCGGGCTCGCGAATATGATGCCCGTGCTATTCGCTGCGGCGGCGAGCGTCAAAGGCATTCACGCGGCCGAAGGGCTCGCGCACGTGGCCGGGCTGGCGTACTTCGGGCTGTTGTTCGGGCCGGTGATCATCGGCGCGGTGACGCAGGCGACCAGCTTGCCGATCGGTTTGTCCGTGGTGGCCGTGTGTTCGGCGCTGATCGCGATCGCGGGTCCGAAGGTGCTGAGGCGTTTGAAGATCTGACGCAGACGGGCGCTGCTGCTGCATCGGCGAATGTCACGCCATACGAAAAGTCACAACCTTACGTTACGTTACGCGAGGCCTGCACGCTGATGTGTTCCCCACCACATCGGTGGCATCAACACGTTCCCTGCTTCACATCAATACTCACAACCTGTTGATTCATATGAATTTAATCTGTTAATTGGCCGTTCAAACAGAAATGGCATAGGCCTTGCAGTTAGCTCCCCAGCCAGTGTCCAAATTACGGGGGAGCAGACCATGAATCGCAATTTCAAACTGTCGGCGATCGCCATGTGCGTGACGTCGATGATCTTACTGACCGGATGCGGAAGCACGTTGACCCTGCCGGGCGTCAAGGCCGGTTCGGGTAGTGGTTCCGGCAGCGGCTCGGGTTCCGGCTCGGGCTCAGGTTCGGGAAGCGGAACTCCGACGCCCACGCCAACACCCACACCGACGCCTACACCCACGCCGACTCCGACTCCGACTCCGACGCCCACACCGACACCGACGCCGAGCAGCGCCAATCCAATCGGCGTCGTCGTCCAGAACACAGGCAATGTGATTGGCGCGACCGGCCAAACCGTCTCTGCGATCGGCAGCCAGATCGGCCTCACGCCGGTTCCCGGTGCGAATCCCGCCACCACCACCGCGCTCGGCAACGTCGTCTCGAACCTCGGCGCAGGTGTCACTGCGGTCGGCACAGGCGCGGCGAACGGCCTCGGTCAGCTCGGCAATTCCACCGACCCGCTCGGCACGACGCTGGCGAGCAGCGGCAACCTGGTTTATGACGCAGGCCAGGCCGTCAACAGCGCCGGCCAGCTCGTGACGAGTCTCGGCAGCGGTCCGACCGCGCCGCTCAGCCCGCTGACCACGCCGCTCGGCAGCACCGTCTCGACACTCGGCAATACAGTCAGCGGCCTTGGCACGCAACTGGGCTCACAGCTGACAAACGGCCCGGTCCAGCAAGTCACGCAAACGCTCAGCACCGCGATCACGCCGATCACCAGCACGCTCGCACAAACGACCCAAACCGTCGGCGATACGACCGGTCTCGGCTCACCGCTGAACGGTCTGCTGTCGACCATCGGACATGGCCTCGACAGCGCCGGCAGCCAGCTCAGCAGCGCGACCAACAACCCGATCGGCCAGAACCTCGGCAATGTCGTGACCAAGCTCGGCGACACCGTCACGTCGGCCGGCGGCCTGCTGACCGCGGGCGGTTCCAGCAGCGGCAACCCGCTCGGCGGCCTCACCGGCATCCTGAATCCGGGCGGCAGCGGCGGCGCGACGGGCAACCCGCTGGCGCCGCTGACCAGCATTCTCACCGCTTTGCCCGGTACCTTGAGCGGCGGCCTCACCGGTGGCAGCGGCTCGGGCAGCCCGCTGGCGCCGCTGACCAGCGTCATCAGCACGGTCACCGGCAGTCTCGGTGGCGTAGGCGGCGGCTCGGCCAGTCCGCTGGCGCCGCTGACCAGCGTCCTCAACACAGTGACCGGCAGTCTCGGTGGCCTCTCCGGCGGCTCGAGCAGTCCGCTTGCGCCGTTGACCAGCGTCCTCAGCACGGTCACCGGCAGCCTCAGCGGCGTCGGTGGCGGCTCGGGCAGCCCGCTTGCACCGCTGACCGGCGTGGTGAACTCGGTGACCGGCGCATTGAGCGGCACGACGGGTAGCAGCGGCAACCCGCTGGCACCGGTGACGGGCGCGGTGTCGTCGCTGACAGGCGCGCTCGGGTCGGCTGCCGGTTCGGGTTCAGGCGGCACAAGTGGGACCAGCAACCCGCTCGCGCCGATCACAGGTCTGCTGAGCACCGTTACCGGCACATTGAGCGGTGCGGCGGGCTCGACGGGCGGCACCACGGGTGGCGGTTTGCTCGGCGGTCTGGGCGGTCTGGCGCCGAAGAAGTGACGAATACGAATAACGACAGCAATTAACGGCGCGGCAAAACAAGCGTCGAAGGGGGGCGGCGAGCCGGGTCAACCGGCTCGCCGTTTTTTTATCGCCGCAATCCAAAGCGCCCGCGCATCCAACGGCACATCACAATTCGTGATACGTCACGTAATCACGCGAGAAGTCGTTACGTTGCAGAAAATTGGTGAACGTCATGGTCACCGATGCATCGAGTCCTTCCACGTAATGCCACCAGCCGATCGGCAGAAACAGCAATTCGCCGGGTTCGAGCGTGCATTCCATCAAATGCGCATGACGCATCGACGGGAAGCGTTCGTAATCGATCGCACTACCGTCCACCTGCGAATAGCAATGCAGCGTGTTCGCCATATGCGGCGTATCGGACAACGGAACCAGCTTGATCTGTTTGCGGCCGATCACCTGCGCCATGAAGTTATTGGTCAGATCATGGTGAAACGGCGTCTTCGTTCCCGCCGGTCCCATCCAGAAAAACCCGGTATCGGGCGATCCGGCATCGAGATACTCACCGATAGCCGGCACATCGGACCATAACGCCGCGAGTGCCGCGCGATTATGTGAGGTGTTATTGGCCGTCATGTAGAAGTCGTTAGTCGGGCCGCTACGCTCGACGAGATCGACATAATCGGCAAAGCGCATCATGCGCTTGAGCTTCGGCTGATTGACTTCATAATTCGCATCCGACTCGCGGCCGAACTGCACTTCGACTTCGCAATCGCCGCAACGCTCGCGGAAGTAGTCGAAATTCCACTGCGTGCGCGCCAGCCAGAAATCGAAAGCGCCGGTGATGATGACCGGCCGGTTCTGAAAGTAGTACTGCTCAAAGAATTCGTCGCGCGATAGGCGCCCGCGCCTTTCAATCACACCGCTTCCAGCGCGCAGGCGATTGAGCGTGCCGTACACCGACAAGATCCATTCGCGCTTGCGCAAACGATTGCGCAACCGCACCGCACCCTCAAAGTAAGGACTCGCGAGCGCAGCCTCGATTTCGCGCACCGCTTCGGCAGGGTCGAAACCATGTCCGACCAGCGCACCATGCACGGCGGGCGGTGGTGCGTCGAGCAGCAGATTCTCGGCGATCCAGCGGCGCCAGCCGTTATCGATCGAACGGATCTCAGGGGTCACGGCATTCTCCCAAACAATGTTCTCAAACCCGCCAGCCTCGCACGCAGGTGCCCAAAAGAAAAGGCACGCGAGCCATGCGGCTCGCGTGCCTTTTAACTACTTGATCGAAGACAAACAAAGCAGTCTTCGGTCAGGCGGCTCTTACATCTTCACGACGTCGAGCAGCGTCTTCTTGCCTGCCTTGTAGTTGTACAGCGAGATCACGCCGTGTTGAAGGTCGCCCTTCGAGTCGAACGTGGTTTCACCGATCACACCCTTGTAGTCGGTGCTCGGCATCGCTGCCAGGATCTTCGCCGGATCGGTCGAGTTAGCACGCTTCATAGCGTCGACGATGATGTACACAGCGTCATACGTGAACGGAGCGTAGATCTGGATCGGCTGACCGAAACGCTTCTGATACTTGGCGAGGAACGCTGCGCCGCCAGCCATCTTTTCGAGCGCCATACCGGCCTCCGAGCAGACGATGTTGTCGGTTGCGTCGCCAGCCAGGTCCGACAGCTTGTCGGTACACACGCCGTCGCCTGCCAGCACCTTGGCGCGCAGGCCGAGTTGCTTGGCTTGCTTGGCGAACGGGCCGCCGGTGGCGTCCATGCCGCCGTACATGATCGCGTCCGGGTTTTCGCCCTTGATCTTCGTCAGAATTGCGCGGAAGTCGACAGCCTTGTCGTTGGTCGCATCATGCGACATCACGTTCATGCCGAGCGACTTGGCGGTCTTCTCGAATTCGTTGGCGAGACCCTGGCCATAAGCGGTCGAGTCGTCGACGATTGCGACGCTCTTCATCTTCATGGTCTTGGATGCGTAGTTAGCCAGTGCCGGACCTTGCTGCGCATCGGTTGCCACGACGCGGTACGTCGTCTTGAAGCCTTGTTGCGTGTAGGCCGGGTTCGTTGCCGACGGCGAGATCTGCACGATGCCTGCATCGCTATAGATCTTCGAAGCCGGGATCGACGTCCCCGAGTTCAAGTGACCCACCACTGCAACGACCTTGTCGTCGACCAGCTTCTGCGCGACTTGCGTAGCCGTACGCGGGTCAGCTGCGTCGTCTTGTGCGTCGAGTTGCAGCGTGATCTTCTGGCCGCCGATCGTCAGGCCCTTGGCATTGATTTCTTCAACTGCCAGGCGCGCGCCGTTTTCGTTGTCCTTACCCAGGTGAGCGATACCGCCGGTCAACGGTGCAACGTGGCCGATCTTGACGACCTCGTCCGCCACCGCGCCCGTTGCCAACGACGCAAACAACATGGCCGCAGCGCTGATCGGCAAAAGCTTTTGAATCTTGATGTTCATGTAAGTCTCCAGTTTCGGTCCCAAAAACAACGTAATCGCCCTGTGCCCCCGCTTCCCTACACGTGTCGCTCAGTCCCGTGGACGACCACGCCGGTTGCATCGTTCATGCACTTGGCCAGCACGTTCACCGGACTGTTTGTGGCAGGCGGCAAACCGTACTTGCGCGCAAGTGTAGGCCATCAAATTAAATTGTGGGACTTTTTTGAGGAAGTGGGATGAACACTAATAGCGTTTATCCAACAGAGGCCGATTCCGACTGGACAGACAGGCTGGAAAGCACCAGCCCATGCGGGTTTCCGCTAGGTGTGCGTTTCGTCTAACAGCACAGGCTAAAGCTTTTAGCGCGTTAAACCGTTAATGGTTCAAATAGGCTTTGTGTTTAAAAACAAGGTGCGCCGCAGGTCACTGCGAGGCGCGCCTGAGTCATGCTGAATCAACGTTTGAGCGCGGCGATCCGTGCTGCCGCGGCATGCCATTCCTGCTCGAGTTGCCCGACCAGTTCCGCCGCGCCGAGTCCTTCCCGGCGCTTGCGGCCAAGCGGCGCGCCCTGGCCAGACCATAGAGACAGATAGTCGCTGTTCTCCGCGCGGCTCGCGGTTTGACGCAATTCCTGAGTCAAGGCGTTTTGCACCGGATAAGGCGCGACCTTTTTCGCCGACTCACTCAAGCGTTGCATCAACGGATTGCGTATGCCGCGCGCATGACGGCCGGTGATCGCGCGCGTCACGGAGGTCGACGTGTCCGACATCGAACGCACTCGGGTTTTCCATGCCTGCGGTATTGCGCTTTCCAGACAGGTGAGGAACGCGGTGCCCATCACCGCGGCTTGCGCGCCGAGCGCGAGCGCGGCGACGATGCCACGCCCGTCCATGATGCCGCCCGCGGCCAGCACCGGCAGGCCGGTTTCATCGACGAGTTGCGGCACGAGCGCCATCGTGCCGACCAGCGCGTCCTCGAATGCACCGATGAATGTGCCGCGATGCGCGCCCGCCTCCGCGCCTTGCGCGGCGATGGCATCGGCACCCGCGTCGCGCCAGGCGACACCCTCGGCAACATGCGTCGCGGTGCCTATTACATAGAGGCCGTTTGCATGCAAACGGGCGACGTCGGCGGCGGAGAGCAGTCCGAACGTGAAGCTCACCACCGGCAAGCGCAATTCAATCAGCGTTTCCAGTTGCGCGCGGAAATCCGGCGCAAAGCGTTCGAGCGGCTGACCCGGCGGCAAACCGAGGTCCGCGCGCAATGGATCGATTGCTTCGAGCGCGTGGCGCACGGTGGCTTCGTCCGGCGCGGCCGGATCCAGTACGAACAGATTCACGCCGAAGGGGCGATCCGTCAGCGCGCGAATCGCCGCCACTTCGCTCGCGATCTTCTCGGGCGACAGCGCTGCCGCCGCCAGAAAGCCGAGGCCGCCGGCATTCGATACCGCGGCGACCAGCGCGGGCGTCGTTGCGCCGCCGGCCATCGGCGCCTGCACAACCGGCACCCGCAACTCGAAACGCGCCGCGAACGGCGTCACAAAACTGCTTTCGTTCATGATCGACTTCCTTTCCGACAATGCGGTTGCAGCATCGACGATGCCAATACTTTGGACTGTACCGAGCCCTGCGCTTGCGGAAAAATGAATTATCGAGAATGTTTCAATCGCCTTACGAGATTATCGCCGCGCGGCGAGCGTCGTCAGCCCGTGCGTGGCCTCGCTGCAAGGCGTTTCTTTTGATGGCAAACTGACCGCCCGCTTCAGGCATTCAGGCCTCGGGCATTCATTCGGACCGACCACCGCGTATCAGCGCACTGGTAAATGGAGAGCAACATGAGCACGACTTCCCGCTGGATCGACATTCCCGCCGGCAGCGACAGTTTCGGCGGCTATCTGGCGTTGCCCAAAGGCGGCAAGGGACCGGCCGTCATCATCATTCAGGAAATCTTCGGCGTGAACAGCCATATCCGCTCGATCGCGGATCAGTACGCGCAAGACGGCTACGTCGCGCTCGCGCCGGACGTGTTCTGGCGCGTGCAGCCGCGCGTCGAATTGACGTATGACGGCGCGGATCGCGAGAAAGGCATCGAGTTGATGCAAAAGACGAACGTCGACCAGGCGGTGGCCGATATCGGCGCAGCCGCCGCGGCACTGCGCGCGATGCCGGAAGTGACCGGCAAGGTTGCGGCGATCGGCTTCTGCTTCGGCGGTCAGCTCGCGTATCTGGCAGCCGCGCAAGGCACGCTCGACGGCGCGGTTGCGTACTATGGCGGCGGCATTCAGAACAAGCTCGATCAGGCCGCGAAGATCAAAGTGCCGATGCAATTCCACTACGGCGAACTCGACGCGCATATCCCGCTGTCGGCTGTCGGCCAGATTCAGGAACGCTTCGCCGGCCGCACCGATGCGGAATTCAACATCTATCCGAATGCCGATCACGGCTTCAACTGCTCGGACCGCGCGTCGTATAACCAGCACGCCTCGGCGTTGGCGCATGGCCGCACGCTGACCTTCCTCGGTGAGCGGCTGTAACTCGCGGTTGTAACGCGCGGCTTCAATCGCCGCCTGTAACTCGCACCTGTACCTGGGTTACTCTCTCGAAGACGGCGCGCCATCGGCGCGTCGTCTTCTTGCATGCGTATCGATAAACGGGGGACGACGGGACGTCCGGCCAAGCCGTTCATCATGCGCATAGGCAACCGGCAGATCCAACACTCGATAGCGAGGGCCCCTCCGTCGTGCAATCAGACTATCTCGCCCATGACGCCATCGGCCTCGCCGAACTGGTTCGAAGCCGCGAAGTAAGTGCGCGCGAGTTGCTGGACATCGCGATCTCCCGCACCGAGGCCGTCAATCCCGCGATCAACGCGATTGTTCTGAAGGACTACGACGCAGCGCGTCAGCGTGCCTCGCGTGATGATGCGAGCAGAGCAAATGGCGCGAACCAACCGGATGATGGCAGCACGCAAGCAGCGCTCGCGGGCGTGCCTTATCTGATCAAGGATCTGGGCGCCGCGGTCGCCGGGTTGCGCATGGCGATGGGCAGCCGCCACTACCGGCACTTCATTCCTACCCAGGACGCACCCGTCGTCGCGCTCGCGAAAGCGGCCGGCCTCAATATCTTCGCCAAGACCAGCACCTCCGAGCTCGGTCAGATGCCTTATACGGAGCCCGAATTGTTCGGCGCGTGCCGCAATCCGTGGAATCTCGACCACACACCCGGCGGTTCAAGCGGCGGGGCGGCCGCGGCGGTCGCCGCGGGCATCGTGCCGCTCGCGCATGCGTCGGATGGCGGCGGCTCGATCCGCATTCCCGCGTCATGTTGCGGCCTGTTCGGCCTCAAGCCTTCCCGCGGACGTGTGCCGCGCGCGACGCCGACCGCCGCGGTCGGTGAGCTCGGCATCGATCACGCGGTATCGCGCAGCGTGCGCGACAGTGCATTGCTGCTCGACCTGCTGGCAGGCAACGCGGACCGACCGACCGGCGCGCCGGGCACATTCCTCGGCGCAAGCCGCGAGCCCTGCAAGCCACTGAACATCGCCTACGTCACCGATTCGATGCTGGCGCCCTCGCTCTCCGCCGACTCGCGCGCCGCACTCGAAGACGCCGCGCAACTCGCCAGTGCGCTAGGCCATAACATCGAACCCGTTTCGCTCGGCATCGATTTCGCGGCAGTTCGCCACGCGTTCCTGATGCTCTGGTCGGTGACGGCGGAAGAGATGGTGCTGCACGCCGATCGCATGACTGGCCGCAAACCGCTGCGCGACGAATTCGAAATCTCGACGTGGGCCATGGCGCATGTCGGCCGCAAACTCGGCGAGCGCGGCCTGCCAGCCGCGCTCGAAGAACAGCGCCGCATTACCGAACGCCTTACCGATTTGCTGAACCGCTACGACGTGCTCCTGTGCGCGACGCTCGCCGGCGCGCCGATCAAGATCGGCGAAATGCACCCCACCTCCGCTGAGCGCATGCAGATGCGCGCCGTCACGGCGATGCCGCTCGAAGCCCTGATGAAGAAACTGCTGACCGAAGCGTCGAACAAGGCGTTCGCATGGGCGGGGTGCACGGAGCTGTTCAATCTGACCGGACAACCGGCGATGTCGGTGCCGCTTTACTGGAACGCGCGCGGGCTGCCTATCGGTGCGCAGTTCGCCACGCGTAATGGCGGCGAAGCAACGCTGTTGCGACTAGCCGCGCAACTCGAAGCGGCGCGGCCGTGGTTCGACAAACGGCCGCCGTTGATCCCGGCGCGCAGCTAGACGCTCAAGCCGGCTTGCGCTGCGCATCGAGATCCGCATGGCGCTTGCCGGGGATGCAGGCCACCGCAACGATCGACAGTGCCAGTCCGCCCATCACGTAGTAAGTCGGCGCAAGCGGCGAACCTGTGGTGTTGATAAGCCACGTCACGACGAAAGGCCCGAAGCCGCCGAACAGCATCACCGCGACGTTGTACGCGAGCGATAAACCAATCGAGCGCACGTTCGCCGGGAATAGTTCGGCAATCAGCGCGCCGAACGGTCCGTAATAGCCAGACAGCGTAATCGACAGAAGCGCCTGCACGAGAATCAGTTTCGATACGCTCGGCTCCGCCGCGAGCCATGCGAACAGCGGGTAGATGATCACAAGCGTCAGGATCAGCGACCACAGCGAAAGCCCCTTGCGTCCGATCCTGTCCGACCATGCGCCCGTCAGCGGCGAAAGCACGGTCAACAACAGATTGCCGACAATCACGGCGTAAAAGGATTGCGCATAAGGCAGCTTCAGTTGCTTGACCGCGAAGGTCGGCAGATAGCTGATCAGCACGTAGATCGTGACGGTGAGCGCGATCACCGCGCCGAGTCCGCACAGCACGTCGCGGCTATGGCTCGTGAGCACTTCGCCGAGCGTCGCGCGTCGCGCCGTTTTTTGCGCAAGCAGAAAGGCTTCCGAATCGGAGAGATGCCGGCGGATATAAAAGCCGACCGGCCCGATGATCAAGCCGAGAATGAACGGTACGCGCCAGCCCCATGACTTCAATGCCTCAGGCGAGAGGCCGTGCGTGATCAACGCGCCAACCACAGCGCCGAGCAGAAGCGCCGCCGCCTGGCTCGCCATCTGCCAGCTGCCGTAGAAGCCGCGCTTCGAGAACGGCGCCGCTTCGATCAGCAAAGCAGTGGAGCTGCCGAATTCACCACCGGCGGAAAAGCCCTGCAGCAAACGCCCGAGCACGATCATCAAAGGCGCGCCGATGCCGATTGCCGAATAGGGCGGGGCAATCGCCAGCAGCAGAATGCCGAGCGTCATCAGCGCGATGACGAGCGACAGCGCCGCCTTGCGTCCCGCACGATCCGCGTAAAGTCCGAGTACGATGCCGCCGATCGGCCGCATGACAAATGCGACACCGAAGGTTGCGGTGGTCAGCAGCATCGACGCATAGTCATTGCCTGCCGGAAAGAACAATTGTGCGATCACCACCGTGAGAAAACCGAACACGGTGAAGTCGTACCATTCGAGCGCATTACCGATCACAGCCGCCACGACTGCGCGCGTGTTGAGGCTCCTTGACGCTGGTGCCATTCGAGTCTCCAGCATGCGAAAAATGTCGCGTGGTACGGCGTCTCAGCGTAGATGTGCGCAAGCGCCTCAGGGTGACTGAGAAAAAACAGCGCCGGCCGCAGCAATCGGATGGAGTGTAAAGAGCGCGCAAGCTGTTTTCAAGCGACAAAAAGGCGTCTGTCGCGCAGGGCGGCAGACGCCTCGATGATCGGACCGCAGTCCGGCGCCGCGATGTTGCGGCGCATTTTCCGCGCCACTGAGCGTGTGCGCGGCTGGAACGTAATCAGGCCTTCTTGTTATATGCGCTGCACCAACCCTTGCCCGAGACCTGCTTGCCCGGGAACATCGGGCAACCGGCGTAGGCGTCGGTCGGCTTGCCTTGATAGAAGCTGCAGTTGCCGCAGTCCTCGCCCGCCGCATATTTTGCGTACTTGGCCTTGTCGACTTTGGTCGCGTCGGCCTTGTAGCCGAGCGCTTGAGCGGTCGGATCGGTCTCGGCGACCTTCGGTGTGTCGGCGAAAGCCTGGCGCGACAGAGCAAAGGTGGATGCCACACCAATGCTGGTGATCAAAAACGTACGACGGGAAGATTTCATGGGGACTCACTCCATTTATATTGAACTGATCGCCGTTCTCGTGACAGCGGTCCCCAAGGATAGCAACGAAGCCGCCGCGCGTGATGGCTCAAATGATAGAGATAAGCGAATTGGTACGACGCCGCGCCCGAATATCGAGCGCGGCATGCCGGTTGATCGCGTGGCGTAAGAGCCCGGGTGAAAACCCGGGGTGCGACGATTAGGCGCGCCCGCTCAGTTCGCAGACGCGCTGCGCGATCGCCAGCGAAGCCGTCAATCCCGGCGACTCGATACCGAACAGATTGACGAGCCCGCGCACGCCATGCGCGGCCGGCCCCTGGATCACGAAGTCGGCGGCGGGCTCGCCTGGACCTGAAAGCTTCGGACGAATCCCCGCATAAGCGGGCTGCAGCGCATCGTCGGGAAGCGCGGGCCAGTACGCGCGAATCGCCGCGTAAAAGGAATCCGCACGACGCGGATCGACGTCGTAATTGATCACATCGACCCATTCGACGTCGGGACCGAACCGCGCCTGGCCACCGAGATCGATCGTCAGATGCACGCCTAGACCGGCTTCGTTCGGCATCGGATAGATCAGGCGGCTGAACGGCGCCCGCCCCGAGATGCTGAAGTAGTTGCCGCGTGCGAGGTAGAGTGGCGGCACATGGCGCGCGTCGAGGCCGCGAATCTTGCGCGCCAGCGCGTTCGCCTGCAAGCCGGCGCTGTTGATCACACAGGCGGCGCTGATCGTGGTCGGCACGCTGCCACCCACATTGATGACGAAGCGGCCGTTGCTCGCCTCGATCGCCTTGACCGGCGCATGGAATGCACACACCGCGCCGTCGCGCTCGGCGTCGCCCTGAATCGCCAGCATCAACTGGTGACTATCGACGATGCCAGTCTGCGGCGAGAACACGGCCTCCACACATTCGAGCGAGGGCTCGAGCGCTTGCGCCTGGTCGCCGTTGATCCGCATCAGGTCGAGTACGCCGTTCTCACGGCCCTTCGCCATGATGCTTTCGAGCTGAGGAATCTGATTGCGCGAGGTGGCGACCAGCAGTTTGCCGCAGCGCGAATGCGGCACGTTGTGCTCGACGCAGTAGTCGTAGAGCATCTCGCGGCCGCGCACACAGAGCGCCGCTTTCAGCGAGCCGCGCGGATAGTAGATCCCCGCGTGAATCACCTCGCTATTGCGCGAGCTGGTGCCCACGCCAATCGCTTCGGCTGCTTCCAGCACAATCACCTCGCGCCCGCGCGCCGCCAGTGCCCGCGCCACCGCGAGACCGATCACGCCTGCGCCGATCACTACACATTCGATTTGATCCATGTCCCTTGACGCGGCTGACTTCGCCGCGCACTGCCTCGTTCACCCGATAACCATAAAGACAGGGTGCGGCTATCGAGGACCGCACACCGCTCGCTGTCGAACGTACCTGGCCTGACGCAACCGCTTTGCAAAATTGTACGACGCTGCACAGACAGAAATGCCCGCAGTCGGACGACTGCGGGCATTCGGTCTTGAGTAGGTCTAAAACGTATGGGCCGGACAGGATTAGTGTACGCCGTCGACGGTCGCCACGCTCGGTCTTCGCGGGCACGGCGCGGTCTGGTGCTGTGCGTGACGTGTGGTGACGTGCAATCGCATCTCATAATTAGCAACAATTGTCGCAGCATTCATCGTGTTTCCTGCGTGGACACCCGATTGGGGACCATAAAAAAGCCGCCCAAAGGCGGCTTTCAAGCAAAAAGAGGGCAAAAAACCTCAAAAACCGATCGGTTTCCGGCGATTTCCGTAGTCCAGACGGATATCGCCGGCTTCGATCCGATCCCGTCCGGCGATACGCGCCGCGCCGAAGCCATTCAGAATCGCACGCCGCATTTCACGGGGCGATGCCAGCTTCAGCGCATCGAGCGCGGCGTCGCCGAGCGTTTCGGGAAAGCGCAGACCCCAGTTATGCGCCGAGCGAATCTCGTCGTAGATCGATTGAGCGATACGGCGTGTGCCGTCACGATCTGGCGGCGGAATTTCGTACACGTTCATCCGGTTCAGAATCGGCTCCGGGATGGAGCGCTCGTCGTTCGCCGTCGCAATCCAGATCACGTGGCCGGCATTGATCGGAATCTCGGCGAATTCGTCGATGAAGGCCTGCGCCGTGTCGTGCTCAAGCAACGCGTAAAGCGCGCCGAGCGGATCGTATTGCGAATCGCCGGTGGCCTTGTCGATTTCGTCGACGGCGATCACGGGGTTCGCGTAGCTGCCGTTCACGAGCGCATCGAACACCTTGCCCGGCTTCGCGTTCTTCCACTGCGACGAGGCGCCCGACAGAATCCACCCCGCCGTCAGCGAACTCATCGCCACGTATTGATAGGCGGTACCGAGCAGGCGCGCCAACTGCTTGGCAAAGTGCGTCTTGCCGATACCGGGGTCGCCGAGCAGCAGGATCGGCATTAGTTCGAGCCGGTCTTCGGTCTCGAGACACAAGGCGACCTGCTTGCGGATGTCGTCGAGCGGTGCTGAAAAGTTGGGCAGCGCATCGATCAGATCGTCGATCGAGGGCATCCGGTTCGGCTTGACGCAAAAGCGCAGATTGCCGGTTTTCAGCATCTTTTCGTAAGTGGCGCGCAGCGCCTCGTTTGCGCCTTCGCTGAGATCGTTCAGCGCGTGCTCGACCTGATCGAGGTCGTACACCCGGCTGAAAGACGCCACGGCAAGTTCCTGTTTGACCATTGCTGTTGTCATGATTCACCCCGTCTCACTGGCCCTGCTGCTGCGGCGCCTGGTGGGCACCGTTTCAAGTCCAGTGTAGCGAGGCCATATTCGCGTGCAAGCCAGCAGTCGTGCGGCTCTGCTGCTAACAACGGCTTGTTTTCAGCAACGCCCGCCCCATCTGAAATACAGAGTTGCTGAACCCGGCCCGGGTTGAAATGTCAGAAAAGCGTTCCGCCCATCAGGCGTAAGATGGCCTTCTGACTACCCTGCCGGACGCAGTGACCGGAAAATCCTTCTATGTGGAAAACCAGTATCGCGGCCGTGCTGGCCGCCGCGCTGTTCGGCACTTCGCTGCTTGCGAACGCGCAAGGGTCGACCCAGCAGGTCGTGCAATGGCAGTTGCAGGTCGTGCGCGACGGCCAGCAGATCGACTCCTTCGACGGCACCACCACCGTCGGCCAGGCGCGCACCGACACGCATCACAAGATGGTGCAGCATAACGTCGGCTGTAAAGACCAGCCCGGCGGCAGCATCGATCTGGCGCGCACGTTGACGATCTCGCCGCTGCAGGCGGATGCGAATTCGGTCACGCTGTCGATCGAAGCCCAGGAAACATTCGAGGAAGATACCGCGCAGCAAACCGATACCGGCTGCAAGCTGCCGCCGCAACCGCGTCAGGTGAGCGCGAGCCATCCCGGCCTGAAAGTGCCGGCCGGCCAGTGGACCAGTTGGACGATCGTCGACAAGGATCCGAACCTGGTCTATCGGGTGCGAGCGAGTCTTGCGAATAGCCCGAGCTAAGGCACACCCGCGCGAATTGTTGCGAACTGCGCGAACTCAAGCGAATAACCGAAGCCTCAACAGAACACGTGGACAACGCGGTATGCGAAACCCAGAAGAATTGATCCGCGAGAGCGTCGCGCCCAAGGATTTCACTGCGGTGAGCTGGAATCTGCACAAAGGCCGCACACCGCTCGGTTTTCAGGCGTGGCAGGCGATGCAGCGCTGGGTTCAGTCGACCCATGCGGACGCGTATTTTTTACAGGAAGCGATGGCGCGGCGCATGCCCTCGCCAATCCTGGCAAGTAGTTTCGGCTCGCCGCTCGCCGATCCGTTGAGCGATGTCTGGCACTGCCAGGCCACCGAAATCGCACGCGCGGCCGAACTCGAAATCGCGCTGGGGCCGAACGTGTTCAAGCCGTCGTGGCGGCATGGCAATGCGATTTTGTCGCCGCATCCACTCGATCTTGGCGGGCGCTGGGATATCTCAGCGCATCGCTTCGAAAAGCGCGGGTTGCTGGTGGCGCGAGCCACCTTTGGCGGTCATTCGGTCACGTTGCTGTGCGCGCATCTCGCGCTCACGCGCTCGGCACGCTTGCGGCAGATGAACTGGATCGCACACTGGATCGCGAAGGAAGCACCGGAAGGTCCGCTGGTGCTGGCAGGCGACTTCAACGACTGGCGCAACGACTCGGTGCCGCTCTTCGCCGAACACGGCTTGCAGGAAGTGGCGACGCTGCTCGGCGAATCGGGCCGCACGTTCCCCGCCTTCTCGCCGGCGCTCGCACTCGACAAGATGTTCATACGCGGCATGCAGCCGATCGAATGGATCCAGCCGACGCAGGAAACTGCGTGGCTGTCAGATCACTTGCCGTATATTGCGCGGTTGCGAGTGGATTGAACTAGCCTCTTCGAGGCGTCCATTCCAGCGTCGCGGCGATCTCCTCGCCCGGCTGCAGCACGCAGCCGCCCACCTGCTCCTGTATGCCCGCCGCGTTGAAGCAATCGGTGGTGTTCGTCACCGGTTCCACACACAGTTGCGCGTCGTTGGCAGGCGCGAATACCACCATATGATCGAAGGGCGCATCGGCGGTCATCGTCAGTTGGCGGTGTTCGTCGGGCCATGCAATCGTCGCCTCGCGCGACCAGTTAGCGAAGTTGTTGTCGAGCGCGAACGCGTCCGGCGCCAGGCCGTCGCGCAGCGCATCGATCGCGGGGTGTGGGCCGAGATGTGTGGGCAGCACGTCGGCATCGGCATGCCACATAGCTTGCACGTGTGCGTAGACGCGGGTCTGCGCGGTGCGCGGATAGTACGGGTGATGCCCCATACCGAAGGGCATCGGCCGGTCGCCGAGGTTCTGGGCAGACAACGTGATGCGCAGCGCGTCGACGATCAACTCGATGCGTTGCTGCGCGCGATAGCGAAACGGCCAGTCGCCGGGCTGCTGCGAATCCGGTTCGTGTTCGAAGTGCAAATCCACTGAGCTTTCCGTGCGCGTCCCCACCTTCCAGGGATGCCGCCACGCATTGCCGTGCAGCGCGTGCGCAAAACGCAAATCATTGCCGCTCAGATCAACGATGCCGCCCTCGAACTGAAAGCGCGCGTCGCGAATCCGGTTGCAGTAGGGAAAAAGCGGGAAGCTCGCCATGCGCAACGGATCGCGTTCATCGAACGCCGCTTGCGTGGCCGGCCGCAGCCAATGCAGCGGGCCTTCCGGCGTCGACTCGTAATAAGCCGCCAGCGCGCCGCCGACTTCAGGCGCGATCACCACGCGCATGGCGCCGGCCACCAGCGTGACAAGCGCCTGTGCGATCACGGGGTCGTCGAGCCACGTGAGCTCGGTTGCGAACGGACGGATCGGACTCAAGGAAACGTCGCGCATGGTCAGAAAAGGCGGGGGCTCAGGCGGATGGCGGCATGAACGCGCATCGATGTCTCCTATGACGTGCCGCGCACAGCGCGCGGTCGGCGAACCGTCAGGGTCCGCGCGACCGAGAATCGCACGCCAAAGCAGATCGGTCAATATTATTAGTAATAAATTGCTCATAACGAGACTGTAAACGCGTTACCTAAACTCCCAAAATGACGGGTTAGCGCGCGTTGCCGCACGCATATTATTAGTGGTACCGTCAGCACCACAAATGCCACCGGCATGCCCCTGCTTTCGCGCCGCTGCAACGCGGCCCGCACAATGAAAAAATCGACTCAACGCCGTCCGACCATGACCGACATCGCCAAGCTCACCGGTGTGTCGCAATCCACTGTCTCGCTCGTCCTGAACAACGCGACCGGCGCAAAATTCTCCGAGACCACCCGCAACAAGGTGCTGAAGACCGCGAACGACCTCGGCTACCGGCTTTCGCCGCGCGAACCCGTATCGGTTTCGGATGACGAACGCAATCTGATCGTCTATCTGGCCGACGAGATTTCCACCAGTCCGCACCCGGTCGTCAACGTCGATGGTGCGCGCGACGCGGCCTACGCAAGCGGCAAGATGCTCGCCGTCTACTCAACGCACGGCAACGCCGACATCGAAAAGCAGGTGCTCGACGCCACGCTGTCGAACCCGCATGTATTCGGCGTGATCTATGCGACCGTCTACACCCGCAAGGTCACCCTGCCGGCCGCGCTGGCGAAGGTGCCCACCGTGCTGCTGAACTGCTACACGAGCGAAGGCGGGCAGTCTTCGGTGGTGCCGGCGGAAGTCGCGGGCGGCCATCTGGCGACCGACTACCTGCTGCGCTCCGGCCATCGGCGGATCGGCTATATCAACGGCGAGCCGTGGCAGGACGCCTCGAAAGACCGTCTCAAAGGCTATCGCACCGCGCTCGCCACCGCCGACCTGCCGTACGCGCCGGAACTGGTGCGCGACGGCGACTGGAGCTCGGGGGTCGGCTTCGAAATGACGCTGTCCCTGATGCGCGAGCCCCATCCGCCGACCGCCATTTTCTGCGCCAACGACCTGGCCGCGCTGGGCGCGATCGAGGCGCTGAAGCAACTCGGCCTGCGCGTGCCCGAAGACGTTTCCGTGCTTGGCTACGACGACCAGGAAATTGCCCGCCACACGCATCCGCCCCTGTCGACGGTGGTGCTGCCGAACTACGAACTGGGGCGCTGGGCCGTCGAAACCTTGCTGCAGGAAGAGCACAACCGCGCGGCCGGCGCACCGGTGCGTCATCGCCTCGTGAAGCTCGACGGACCGCTCGTCGAACGCGGCTCGGTGAGGGTAATTACCGAGGCAGAAAAGCCAATAATTAATATTATTAGTGATTGACCGATAATAATTCCCGGTGGAATAATCGGCACGTCCGGTCAGGGTGAAAGCGCTCGACCGACAGGAGAAACACTAAAAAGCAAATACACCTCACCAGGTACTGGAGGAAGACAATGGCGTCGCTCAACACGCAGTCGCGCAGGCACGCGCGCAAGCAACAGATTCGTCCGCTGGCAGGTTCACTGCTGGCTCTGGCAATCGGGTTCGGCGTCGCCACGGCGCACGCCGACGACGCGCTGCCGAAGTTGCCCAACAAGACGCCGCTGAAGGTCGGCTTCGCGCAGACCGAAAGCAACAATCCATGGCGCCTCGCGGAAACCAGGAGCTTCAAGGAAGTTGCCGCGAAGTGCGGCTGGCAGTTGGTCATGACCGACGCCAACAGTTCGAACGCGAAACAGGTATCGGATATCCAGAACATGATCGCGCAGCACGTCGATCTGCTGGTGTTCCCGCCGCGCGAAGAAAAGCCGCTTGCGCCGGTCGTGCTGCAAGCTAAAAAAGCCGGCATCCCGGTGATCCTGGTCGACCGCGACGTCGATCAGTCGGTGGCCAAGGCGGGCCGCGATTACATCACCTTCATCGGCTCGGACTTCATCGATCAGGGGCATCGCGCAGCTGACTGGCTGGTCAAGGCGACCGGTGGCAAGGCGAAGATCATCGAACTCGAAGGCACCACCGGCGCATCCGCGGCGAACGACCGCAAGAAGGGTTTCGACGAAATCATCGCGAAGAATCCGGGCATGACGATCATTGCGTCGCAAAGCGGCGACTTCGCGCGCGACAAGGGCCGTCAGGTGATGGAAACGCTGTTGCAGGCGCATCCGGAGGTGACCGCCGTCTACGCGCATAACGACGAGATGGCGCTTGGCGCAATCGCGGCGATCAAGGCGGCCGGCAAGCAACCGGGCAAGGACATCCAGATCGTCACGATCGACGGCACCAAGGGCGGCATGGACGCGATCGCGGCCGGCGAACTCGGCGCAAGCGTGCAATCAAGCCCGTTCTTCGGCCCGCTCGCCTGCGACGTCGCCCAGCGCTACGCCAAGGGCGAAAAGATCCCGACGTGGGTCAAGGTGTCGGACCGCTTCTACGACAAGAGCAACGTGCAGCAGAGCATGCAGTACGGCTATTAAAAGCGAACCGTTGCTGTACGCGCAGTTTTGAAGCTCGAGGGCAGTGCCTTGGCGGAATGTCCACGCATTCCGCGCCTCAAAGGCTGTCCCTCGATCACCAAGGAAGTCCCCTTGGTGATCGGGGTTCGGGGGCAGCCTCGCAGGACGTCCCCGCCCCGAATCGGTCTCCTCGGGGGGCGGGTGACGGGAAGGGTTCGGAGCGACGCGTTCGTGGCAGCACGGACCGTCGCTTCGCTTTTATGCGGCGTAACATGATTCGGCGACACCGCCTGCATAGCGCCCGAACGCATGGCCACCGCGGCTCGCACGTGCAACGCTTGCAGCGCACGCAGCACATGAAGCAGCACACGCATCAGGAGGACACCCGTGACGGAATCCGGCAAAGAGACGCCACACGCTCCCCTCACCCGTTCGCCACTGCTGGAGATGCAGGACATCGGCATCAGCTTCGGCGGCGTACCCGCGTTGCGCAGCGCCAATCTGAGCGTGGCAGCCGGCGAAGTGCACGCGCTGATCGGCCAGAACGGCGCCGGCAAATCGACCATGATCAAGATCCTGACCGGCGCCTATCGGCGCGGCTCGGGCAGCGTGCGCTTCGAAGGCCGCGAAGTCGATTTCCGCACGCCGAAGCAGGCGCGCGAAGCCGGCATCAGCACGATCTATCAGGAGATCAACCTGGTGCCGTTCCGCTCGGTGGCGGAGAACATTTTCCTCGGCCGCGAGTCACGCCGCTTCGGCCTGATCGACTGGCGCGCGGTACACCAACGCGCCGCCGCCCTGCTCGACTCGTTCGGCTTGCAGATCGATGTGAAGAAACCGGTCAGCCGCTATTCGACCGCGATCCAGCAGATGGTGGCGCTGGCGCGCGCCGTTTCGTCGGATGCGAAGATGGTCATCATGGACGAGTCCACCTCGTCGCTCGATGAGCGCGAAGTGGAACTGCTCTTCACCGTGGTGCGCAAACTGCGCGACGACGGCCGCGCGGTGATCTTCGTCTCGCACCGCCTCGACGAACTCTATGCGCTATGCGACCGCGTCACGGTGATGCGCGACGGCCAGACGGTCGCGCAAAGCACGATGGCGGAGATGGACAAACTGCAACTCGTCACGACGATGCTCGGCCGCACGCTTGCCGCCGTCGTGCAGGAAGACGCCACGACGCGCGAAGCGAATCTCGCGCGGCGCGGCAAGCAGGCGATCGCCGCGACGCATCTGAGCGCCCATCCGAAAGTGAGCGACGTGTCGCTCGAAGTGCATGCGGGCGAATCGGTGGGTCTCGCGGGCCTGCTCGGCTCGGGCCGGACCGAAACCATGCGTCTGATGTTCGGCGCCGATCCGCTCGAACAAGGCGCGTTGTCGATTGGCGGCGAGACGGTGGCGTTGAAGTCGCCGCAGGACGCCATCGCGCGTGGCCTCGCGTACCTCACCGAGGACCGCAAAGCCGAAGGCATCGTCCCCGAACTCTCAGTGCGCGACAACCTCACGCTCGTCTGCTTGCGCACGCTGGCGAAGAACGGCGTGGTCGACGTGAAGAAACAGCAGGCGATTGTCGACCGGTTCATTGCGTCGCTCGGTATCAAGCTGCGTTCGGCCGACCAGCCGATTCGCGAACTCTCCGGCGGTAATCAGCAGAAAGTCCTGCTCGCGCGCTGGCTCGCGGCCGAACCGTCGCTGCTGCTGCTCGACGAACCGACGCGCGGCATCGACGTCGGCGCCAAAGCCGACGTGGCGAAGATCGTGCGAGAACTGCGCGATGCGGGCCTCGCTGTGCTGCTGTCCGCATCCGAACTCGAGGAGCTGACGGCGGTGGCCGACCGCGCGGTGGTGATCCGCGACGGCCGGACTGTCGCCGAACTGAACGGCGCGGACATGAGCGAGACCGCAATCATGGACGCCATCGCCTACGGCAGTGAAGGCCAGTCGCAACTGGCCGAAGCCGCCCAGACCGCACATATCGAAGACGCGTTGGAGGGCGACCGTCATGGCGCTTAAGTTGCACACTGAGTCGTTGCACACCGAGCCGCTGCAACCCAACACCGCGCCGCCAATGCCGGATGCCGCCGCGCCGCGCGCCACGGCCGCATCGACGGGGAAGCGATGGCGGCACCTCGCCATGCAACGCGAAGTGATCGTGTTGCTCGCGATGGTGCTCTTCAACCTGATCTTCACCCCCCACTTCTGGTCGCTGCAAACCTTCAACGTCAACATGACGCAGGTGGTGACGATCGTGATCGTCGGCATCGGCATGACGCTGGTGGTGGCAACGGGCGGCATCGATCTGTCGGTGGGCGCGTCGATGGCGATCTCGGGCGCGCTCGCGCCGATGTTGTTCCTGAACATTCCAGGGCCGGGCGGCATCGCGCTCGCGTTCGTGCTGCCGGTGCTCGCGGCCGCGGCGTGCGGTGTCTTTAACGGCTTGCTGGTGACGAGGCTATCCGTCCAGCCGATTGTCGCGACGCTGGTGCTGTTCATCGCCGGACGCGGCATCGCCCAGGTCGTCACCGATGGCAGCTTGCAGGCGTTCAACACGCCCGCGTTCCAGTGGATCGCTTTGGGCAAGGTCGCCGGCGTGCCGTTCCAGGTGCTGCTGATGCTTGCGCTGGTCGCCGTGTTTGCGTGGGTCGTGCGCAAGACCTTGTTCGGCCAGTATCTGCTGATCACCGGCGGCAACGAAAAGGCCGCCTATCTGTGCGGTGTGCCGACGGCCACTGTGAAGCTGATCGCTTACACGCTGTGCGCCGCGCTCGCGGGGCTGGCGGGGCTGATCTCGATCTCGGTGAATTCGTCGTCGGATGCGAATGTAGTGGGGCTCGGCGTCGAACTCGATGCGATCGCCGCGGTGGCGGTCGGCGGCACGGCCCTGACGGGCGGCAAGGCGTATATCGGCGGCACGCTGATCGGCGCGCTGATCATCCAGTTGCTGCGCTATACGCTGCTCGCGCACGGCATTCCCGACGCGGCGGCGCTGGTGGTGAAGGCCGGCATCATCGTCGCCGCGGTTTATGTGCAACGGCGCTCACGGTAACCGTAACGCTTCAGGGACACGTACGTCGGACTCGATGCGATGAAAAAGAACCTTCCTATCCTGCTTGCTCTCGTCGCGCTGATCGTGCTCGGCCTCGTGCGCTACGACCACTTCGGCTCGGCCTACAACATCACCTCGTTCTGGCGCTACAACTCGATGTTCGCGCTGATCTCGATCGGCATGGCCTTCGTGATCATCACGGGCGGGATCGACTTGTCGGTCGGCACAGTGGCCGCTTTGGCGAGCGTCGTCGCCGCGTTGACCAGCGCGTATGGCGGCTGGGTCGCCGTCTTGGCCGGCTGCGCAGCGGGCATGGCCGTCGGCGTGCTCAACGGCCTGATCATCACTCGGCTGAAAATCCTGCCCTTCATCGTAACGCTCGCGACCAGCCTCGGCGCGCACGGCGTCGCGCTGCTGCTCGGCAAGAACGATGCGGTGTCGATTGCCGCCGACTCGAACTTCGGCAACTTCGGTCAAGGCGATCTGTTCGGCCTGCCGATTCCAGGCATCGTCGCGGTGGTCGCCGCGGTAGCCGGCTGGCTCGCGCTGCGCAGCACGCGCTTCGGGCGGCATTCGCTGGCCATCGGCGGCAGCGAGGAAGCTGCGCGGCTGATGGGTCTGAACGTCGACCGCACGCTGGTGATGGCTTACGCGGTAAGCGGCCTGCTCGCCGGCATGGCGGGGGTGATCCTGGCCGCGCAATTCGGTGCCGGTCAGCCGAACGAAGGCGTCGGCTGGGAGCTGTTCGCGATCTCGGCGGTGGTGCTCGGGGGCACCTTGCTGACCGGCGGCGAAGGCTCGATTGCGATGACGATTGCCGGCGTGTTGCTGCTCGGGCTGGTGTTCAATCTGCTGAACTTCGAAAACGGCCTAGGGTTCATCAGCCTCTCGGCGTACTGGCAGTCGGTGATTCGCGGCGTGTTTCTGCTGCTGGTGATCGTGTTGCAGGCGAGAGTGTTGAAGCAGCGCGGCAAGAAGCGTGTTGCTGCTGCAGCGTAATCCGCAATGAGCTGGCGGCCCGGCGGGCCGACTGCAGCATGGCATACCGGAGATCCGGGCAATTGCCGCTTCTTGCCGACTGCGCCGGCGTTACCAAAACACAACGCGCGACGCGCCTCGGGCAACACGGGATTGCGGCGGATAGGGAGATAGCAACCTCGCCCGGGCGCCATCCGGAGTGATCACGATGTGACGCGCCACTCTCCGCACATAGACTGGGATTCAGGCTGTTTAAGCGTCCACCAATTCCTGTCTGTGTACCAACACTGCACGCCAAACCGGCGCTAATAAAGGCCGCTGCACATCCCGCCCCTCCACTGCGCCTCTATCAACTTCCACACCGATTGCCCCTGCTTTTGCCAGTTTTATCAGCAGGGTCAATGCTGCGGCGCACGGCGGGTTTCGGTATCATCTTGAAAATGTTGCTTGTGCGACGCGCCTATCCGGCGCATGCCGGGCAACCGATGGCAGCCGCCCTGCGCGGTTTTCGCCCATCGCCGTACCCTTGCTGAAGCGCGGCTGCAGCCACGCCAACGTACTTCGCGGCGCCGATCGTAACGACGCCGGCGCCGACGCTTCCAGGTCCGGTAACCCGCTTCACCACGCTCAACCGCCGCGCCGCAGCCCTCAGGCAGCGGGCGCGGTAAAATAGCGGATTGCGCGTGATTCCCGATCTCGGGTTAGCGCAGCATCGCCCTTGCCGTGCCGGCCGGCTCAAACGACTGGCCGCCTTTGTTTTCGCACTATCCAAGAAGCCATGAGCAACCTGAATTCACAAACCGTCCTGAGCGTCCATCACTGGACCGATACGCTTTTCAGCTTCACCTGCACGCGCGATCCGTCGTTCCGTTTCGAAAACGGCCAGTTCACGATGGTGGGCCTCGAAGTCGATGGCAAGCCGCTGATCCGCGCCTACAGCCTGGCGAGTGCGAACTACGAAGAGCACCTCGAATTCCTGAGCATCAAGGTGCAGGACGGCCCGCTCACGTCGCGCCTGCAGCACTTGAAGGTCGGCGACGAAGTCCTGATCGGCAAGAAGCCGGTCGGCACGCTGATGGCCGACAACCTGCTGCCGGGCAAGACGCTGTGGCTGCTGTCCACCGGCACGGGTCTCGCGCCGTTCATGTCGATCATCAAAGATCCGGACATTTACGACCGCTACGAACGCGTGGTCCTGACGCACACCTGCCGTTTCGTCGACGAACTGGCGTACAAGGAATACATCACGGATCACCTGCCGGCGCACGAGCATCTCGGCGAGCTGGTGCAGGAAAAGCTGCTCTACTACCCGACGGTGACGCGTGAAGCGTTCCAGAACCGCGGCCGCATCACCGAACTGATCGAAACCGAAAAGCTGTTCGCCGACCTCGGCGTGCCGGGCTTCTCGCTCGAAGACGACCGCGTGATGCTGTGCGGCAGCCCGCACATGCTGCGCGACACGCGTAAGCTGCTCGACGACCTGGGCTTCCAGGAAGGCAGCAACAACGCGCCGGGTCACTACGTGGTCGAAAAGGCGTTCGTGGGTTAAGCGGACGCGTGGATTGAGCGGCTAACGCCGCGTACTCAGCAAAAAGGAGCCTTCGGGCTCCTTTTTTGTTGCTCAGTTACAAATTGGCGCCATCGTCCTGACATTTGACGTCAGCATTTTTCCTACAAAACCGGCATTGCAAAACATCAACCATTGCGTGAAATGTACGCGCTAACCCTTGGTGTGCCTGCATTTTTTCTTTTTTTAAGATATCATCGCGGCGCACGATCGGTCGGTTTACATGCCCGCCATGGTACGACCGGCATGTTACTGAATGTAAATTTCGTTACGCCGCACCGTAGCAATTTGTCTGTCGCGCACATCGCGTAAAGAACACCACTGGAGGCCAGAGACTCGCATGCGTTCTTTTGTCTTCGCGCCGCCGATGCGCACCCGCTTCGCTGTCCACACTGCTTCCTGAGAGGGAAAGTCATGGATACGTCGACTGTCGTCCCGTTTAGCCCCCACATTCCGCCTTCGCTTGCCCACGCCGCGCCGCAATCCGCCGCTGAGCGTGAACTTGCGCAACTGCGCGCCCGCGTGCGTGAACTGTCGGCTGAACTGGTTCAGGCGCGGGAAGCTGCCTGCCGCCATGTGGCGCGCGAGCTGCACGACGGCGTGGGTGCCGAGCTGACCGCGACGCGTTTCGCCCTTGCCGGCGTCGAAACCTGGCTGCCCGCCGACGCGCCGCCGCAATGCGCCGCCGCGCTCGCCGTCGCGAATCGTTCGCTCGACGCCGCGTGCGCCGCCAGCCGCCAGGCCGTCGCGGAACTGCATGCACCGTCGCTCGAGGCGGGCATTGTCGGCGCGCTGGCGCATTGGACCGGCGACTTCGCCACACGCACGCAACTGCGCACGAGTTTCGTCTGCCCGGCCGACGTGCGGCTCACCCGGCTGCCCGCCGACGCGGCGCTGGCCGTGTTCCGGGTCGCCCAGGAAGCGCTGAACAATATTGCCAAGCACGCGCGCGCCGAATCCGCCGACGTGCGGATCGAAACCGGCCGCCACCACCTGACGCTGATCGTCAGCGACGACGGCATCGGCATGACACGCAGCGCCCGCAGCCGTCGCGGTCATTTCGGCCTGAGCGGTATGCAGGCGCGCTGCGCCGCCTTCGATGGCACGCTGCACGTCAGCGCCCGGCGAGTCGCCTCTCGTCGCGGCGAGAGCGACAAAGCGTCGCGCGGCACGCTGGTGCGTGCCCGCTTTGCGTGGGAGGCGATGCTGGCGAGCGCACGGGGCGCCGAGCGTCGCGCGCTGCAATCGTGAGCACGCCACCATGAGCCTGCGCATCCTGCTCGCCGACGACCACGCGGTGGTTCGTCAGGGCGTCCGCCAGTTGCTGCTCGACCGCGGCGTGGCGCGCGAAGTCACAGAGGCGCAAAGCGGCGCCGAAGCGCTCGAGGCCGTCGCCCAGCACAGCTACGACGTGGTGCTGCTCGATATTTCGCTGCCCGACATGAATGGCGTCGAAGTGCTCAAGCGTCTGAAGCGCAAAGCGCCGCGCGTGGCCGTCCTGATGTTCTCGATGTACCGCGAGGACCAGTACGCCGTGCGTGCGCTAAAGGCAGGCGCCGCCGGCTACCTGTCGAAAACAGTCGACGCCGCGCAGATGATCGGCGCGATCCAGCAGGTCGTGGCGGGCCGTAAATACGTCAGCCCGGCCATGGCTGAAGCGCTGGCGGACTACGTCTCGTTCGACGGCGAACAATTGCCGCACGAAAAGCTCTCGGACCGCGAATACCAGACGCTTTGCATGCTCGCGTCCGGCAAGCGGCTGACGGATATCGCCATGGCGTTATCGCTCTCGGTGAAGACGGTCAGTGTGTACCGCACCCGGCTGCTCGAAAAAATGAAGCTGCGCAATAACGCCGAGCTGACCTTCTATGTGATGAGCAACCGTCTCGTCGATCTGAATCCGGCGATGGCCGGCTGAAGCCATTTCTCTGCGCTCACTGAATAGCGTGCGATCGTCGCCGAGGCAATCGCGAGAGAGCAATTCCCACCCGGATTGAGGGCGCCTCGGGCGAAAGCTTCGCAACCAGCTTGAAATCCGCAGACAAACGTCACATCCGAATCGCCTCCGCCCGGCATTATCCGCCCTCCCAACAGACGGTAAAGACATCGTCCCAAAATGGTGCAGAGGCGCGGTTCCGTTAAAATCGAGGGTTTCCCCGACATTCGGCGCGCAAGATGCGTGCACAACTGGAGACCCACCGCCAATGTCCCTGTTTCGCAAAAAGAGCGTCGAGCACATGATCGCCGCGAGCGCCCAGAACGCCGGGCTGAAGAAAGCGCTTGGCGCGCTCGATCTGACTTTCCTCGGCGTCGGCGCCATTATCGGCACCGGCATTTTCGTGCTGACCGGCACGGGCGCGGTTCAGGCCGGCCCGGCGCTGATGGTCTCGTTCCTGATCGCAGCGATTGCCTGTGGGTTCGCCGCGCTCGCCTATGCCGAGTTTGCGTCGACGATTCCGGTCGCGGGCTCCATCTATACGTATTCGTACGCGACGCTTGGCGAACTGGCCGCGTGGATCATCGGCTGGGACTTGATGCTCGAGTATGGGCTGGCCACATCAGCGGTGTCGGTCGGCTGGTCGGGCTATCTGCAATCGCTGTTGTCGGGTTTCGGCGTGAGCTTGCCGGTTGCGCTGTCGGCGGCGCCTGGTGCCTTGCCGGGGCACGAAACGTGGTTCAACCTGCCCGCTTTCCTTGTGATGATGGCGATCACGGCACTGTTGTCGCTTGGCGTGCGCGAATCTGCACGGATCAACAACATCATGGTGGCGATCAAGGTGATCGTGGTGTTGCTGGTGATTGGTGTGGGCGTTTTCCACGTGACGCCGGCGAACTGGCATCCGTTCATGCCGAACGGCTGGAACGGCGTGTTCGGCGCGGCGGCGGTGATGTTCTTCGCGTTCATCGGTTTCGATTCGGTGTCTTCCGCTGCGGAAGAAGTGAAGGATCCGAAGCGCGATCTGCCGATTGGGATCATTGCGTCGCTGGGCGTGTGCGCGGTGCTGTACGTTGCTGTGGCGGCTGTGGTGACCGGTATCGTGCCGTCGGCGCAGTTCGCGAATATCTCGCACCCGGTGTCGTATGCCTTGCAGGTAGCGGGTCAGAAGTGGGTTGCGGGCTTTATCGACCTTGGCGCCGTGCTGGGCATGCTGACGGTGATTCTGGTGATGGCTTATGGCCAGACGCGCGTGATTTTTGCGATGTCGCGGGATGGGTTGTTGCCGGCGAAGCTTTCGAAGGTGCATCCGAAGTTTGCTACGCCGTTCTTTACGACGTGGCTCGTGGGGATTTTCTTCGGGCTGATTGGCGCGCTGGTGCCGTTGAATGTGCTGGCTGAGCTGATCAATATCGGCACGTTGGCCGCGTTTTCGATGGTGTCGATTGCGGTTCTTGTTTTGCGCAAGACGCATCCTGAGTTGCCGCGGGCTTTCCGGTGCCCTGGTGTGCCGGTGGTGCCGGTGTTGGCTGTCGCCTCGTGTCTGTTTTTGATGGCTAATCTTCAGGCGGTGACCTGGGTGGCGTTTGTGGTTTGGTTACTGATTGGGATGGTCATTTATTTTGGCTATTCGCGGCGGCATTCCAAATTGGCTCCAATGAAAATTTGAGGTTTTTTGCCTGCGCGGCGCTTTTGTCTGTATGCCTGCGGCGTTGGCCTTTCCCTGATTTCTTATTGGTTTATTAGCGTCGCCCCTGTGCGGGGCGGGCACCTACTTTTCTTTGCCTGCTGCAAAGAAAAGTAGGCAAAAGAAAGCAGCTCAAACCGCTAGCTCTTAAGCGGGTCCCCCGCACAGTTGCGGTAGTGGTGCATCTGGAATCCGTGCCCTCGCACCTTCAGCGTCAGTGACAAACCGCTCATCAGCTCCCACTCCGCACTGCGTGCGTCGCGGATGGGTATGCATGGGAAACCAGGGGCTTCGCTTTGCGCAGCGGGGACCATCGGCTTCGCCTCGGCAAAGTGCTTCCGCACTCAGAGGCGAACCCCACTTCAAATGAAGTGTCAATGTGCCGCACCCGCACCCGCACCCGCACCCGCACCCGCACCCGCACCCGCACCCGCACCCGCATTCTCTCAGCCTCTTAGCCTCTCACTTGTACACTTGCAACGGCAACGGCAACGGCAACGGCAACGGCAACGGCAACGGCAGCTACAGCCGCAGTGGTGATGGAATGGCGAGTCGCGGTACCGGGCAAAACGCGAGAGCTAAAGCGTAGCGGGTGGTTTTATGAAGTGCTCTTCGGCGCGCGCAGCGCCGCCGGAAGTATGACTGCCTTGTCACTGAGGCCGAATGTGCGAGGGCACAGATTCCAGATGCACCACTACCGCAACTGTGCGAGGAGCCCGCTTAAGAATTAGCGGTTTGAGCCGCTTTCTTTTGCCTACTTTTCTTTGCGGCAAGCAAAGAAAAGTAGGTGCCTGCCCCGCACAGGGGCGACGCTAATAAACCGATATCAAATCAAGGAAAGGCCAACGCCGTAGGCACACAGAAACAAGCGCCGAACAGGCATACAAGGGCAGGAAAGCCCAACGCCGCAGGCACACAGAAACAAGCGCCGCACAGGCAACCAGCTCAAGGAAAGCCCAACGCCGTAGGCGCACAGAACCAAGCGCCGCGAAGGCAAACAAACCGATCCTTAACCCCCGCGGCCCTTACTGCGCCGCCACGTCTCCGACGGCAACTCCCCAAACTGCCCTCGATACTCGTTGGAGAAATTCCCAAAATGCCAAAACCCCCACCGCGTAGCGACCTCAGTAACAGACCCGGAACCTCGCAATTCACGCCGCACGTGATCGAGCCGAACCGCTCGTATATACGCTGAAGGATTCACCCCAAGGGTATCCTCAAACGCATATTGCAACGTTCGCCGGCTCGCGTGAAACCGCGCACATAGTTCGGCAACAGACAGCGGGCAATCCGGCGACTCTTCCACCACCTCGCGAATCCCTCGCACGAGCTGCCAATTCCGCGCGGTACGTGCCTCGACATTCCCGTGCGGGTCCGCATGCTGCATGCCCTGCAATGTCTCAGCGAGACCGAAGATCACCGACTTCTCAAACGACGCCGCCACGTCGGCATCATCGAGCAAAGTCGGCGTCGCAGCCACGGCATCGAGCAAATTCTTCAGCACTTCGCGAAAGCCCTGCAATCTCACAGGATCGACATTCACTACGCCAGGCTTCGTGCCCAGCAGCGATGTAATTTCATCGAGCTGCGAGCGCACCCGTTCATCGCCGATCGCACCAGGCTCGATCTCCAGATTCACTACGACGTGCTTATCGGGCGATAGAAACTCAAACCCGCCATCGCCGGAAAATACATGCAGGCCGTCGCGATGACTCGTCTGCCCACACAGCAGTGCATGCCCTTCGAGTTGAAACGGAACGCCCACCGCCAGCTTGGATCGCGCCACCTGGCCGCGTTGATAGACCGTGCGGTTCAGCCGTTCCACCAGCACCCGCACGCCGCCCGCAAAAAACGAACTCACCGAGCCGTCGAAGGCGCCGCGCGAAATCTGGCAATAGCTCTGGTTCCACGCGTCGAGCAACATCGCCTGCTCGTCGATGTTCCGGCAACAGCGAATCTCGACGGCGCTGCTTGTCTGATTGACCGGCTGCATAGCTTCTCCCGATTCTGGTGGCACTCCCCGAAAGCCTCGTGCCGATCAGTGTATGCGAAAAAAAAACCGCGCCGCAGTGTTGAAGCGACCCATCCCGGGCAGTCACGCGCCGCTTCCTGCTCCGTGTCCGCACATATCACGAGCACGGAGGCAACCAGATGCGGCAAGCATCCAGACCTGTCTGTAATGAATTTGTCAGTAACCCGGATTTTTACGGGATTTTTACTTTTTGCCAATTTTGGATAGTCGCCGCTTTTTGCCGCCCCTACTTTGTGCACAAGGCGACGCAATCGAACGCAACGCACTGGACACTAGAACGGGAGTCACGCATGAGCAGATCGGCAGGCAGGCTTGAGGGCAAGATCGCAATCGTGTCAGGCGGCGCAACCGGCGCGGGTGGTGCGGCGTCGCTGCTGTTCGCGCAGGAAGGCGCGCAGGTCGCCGTGGTCGATATCAATACCGATGCAGGCGAGGAAGTCGTGACACGAATTCGCGCGGCAGGCGGCACAGCCGAACTGTTTGCCGCCGATGTGTCGAAGCGCGAAGCGGTGGAAACCGCCGTGGCGAACGTCATGGCGCGCTTCGGGCGCATCGACGTGCTGTTCAACCACGCCGGCAGCATCGTCGTGAAGCCGTTCGTCGATACCACGGACGAAGACTACGACTGGCTCATGAACGTCAACGTGAAAAGCATGTTCATGATGACGCGCGCGGTGCTGCCGCACATGCTCGCCGCGGGCGGCGGTTCGATCGTGTGCACGGCGTCGATCTCGTCGGTGGCGGCCACGCCGCTCGAAGTGCTGTACTGCACGACCAAAGGCGCGTGCGCCATGTTCGCGCGGTCGATTGCCGTCGAGTA
This sequence comes from Paraburkholderia solitsugae, assembly GCF_013177695.1. Lineage (GTDB taxonomy): Bacteria > Pseudomonadota > Gammaproteobacteria > Burkholderiales > Burkholderiaceae > Paraburkholderia > Paraburkholderia solitsugae. Next base: position 70,424 of record NZ_WOEY01000027.1, read on the forward strand.
TCGCGACCGTGGTATTCGCTGCAATGCCGTGTGCCCCGGATTCATCGATACGCCGCATGGGCGCCGTGAAATCAGTGCGCTCGCGAAGTATGGCTTCGATGCGAGCGAGGCGGCGCTGTCGGTGCAGCAGGGCCGTCTGTGCGCGCCGGAAGAAGTCGCGCGCGCCGCGCTCTTTCTCGCCAGCGACGACGCCAGTTTCGTCAACGGCGCACACCTGTACGTGGATAACTGCTTCACGGCTGCGTGAGCCGGTCCTTCGTCGCGCGGTCACGCCTCTGCATCGCTTAGCCGCTTCGTCATAACCCTGTTCAAAGGATCGCGTCATGGACATCAACACGGCCGTGCCGTCGGCGGAGTCCGCCGACAACGACGTCAAACTGTTGCACAAGATGGGCTACGCGCAGGAACTGTCCCGGCGCATGGGGGCGTTCTCGAACTTCGCGGTGTCGTTCTCGCTGATCTGCATTCTGTCGGGCGGCATCACGTCGTTCCAGATGGGCTTGTCAGCGGCGGGCGGGGCGTCGATCGGACTCGGCTGGCCGCTCGGCTCGCTGTTCGCGTTGGTCGTGGCGGCGGCGATGGCGCAGATCGCTTCGTCGTATCCGACGGCCGGCGGTCTCTATCACTGGAGCTCGATTCTCGGCGGCAAAATGTGGGGCTGGCTCACCGCGTGGCTGAATCTGCTCGGCCTCGTGTTCGTGGTCGCCGCGATCAATTACGGGACCTATGATCCGTTCTTTCGCACGCTGATCGCACCGATGTTCGGTGTGAGTCCCGATTCGCTCGGCTGGTGGCAGCAAACGCTCTTTCTGACGGTGATCACCGCTTCGCAAGCATTCCTGAATCATCGCGGCATTCGCATCACCAGTAAGATCACGGACCTGTCGGGCTATCTGATCTTTGTGGTGACGGTCATGCTGGTGGTTTCCCTGCTGGTGTATTCGCCGGTCAAGATCGATCTGTCGCGGCTTTATACCTTCACCAACTTCACGGGTGTCGACGGCGGCGCGTGGCCCAAGCAGACCATCGCCATGGCGTTTCTGTCCGGCCTGCTGCTGACCGCTTATACGATCACGGGCTTCGACGCTTCCGCGCATACCTCGGAGGAAACGCATCAGGCGGCGCGCAATGTGCCGCGCGGCATCGTCGGCTCCGTGTTCTGGTCGACGACCTTCGGCTACGTGATGGTGTGCGCGTTCGTGCTGGTGATGCCGGATATCACCGCGGGGGTGAAGCAGGGCACCGGGTTCTTCGAAGCGATTCTCGCGCCGATTCCGGGACCGCTGCGCATCCTGATCGAATTGCTGATGTTCTTCATTAACTACGTATGCGGTCTGGCAGCCGTCACGTCGACCTCGCGCATGATGTTCGCGTTTGCCCGCGATGGCGGTTTGCCTGGCTCGAAGTGGCTGCGCAAAGTGAATGCGGCTCACCGCACACCGGGCGCGGCGATCTGGACCTCGGCGGTGCTGGCGATCGTGGTGACGTTGTACGGCGATGCATTCACCGTGCTGAGCGCGGGTAGCGCAGTGTTTCTGTTCATCTCCTACGCGATGCCGGTTGCAGCCGGTATCTTCGCCGAGGGGCGTACGTGGAAGGAAAAAGGGCCGTTCCAGTTGGGCATGCTGTCGAAGCCGTTCGCGGTGGCGGCGGTGTTCGGCGCACTCGTGCTCGCCTATGTCGGCATGCAGCCGCCTAATCAGAAAGTGGTGTACGTACTTGTCGGTTTGCTCGCGGTGCTGCTGGCGATCTGGTACGGCGCAGGCGTGCGCAAGAGCTTCGCGGGGCCGCCGATCGGCAAGGTGTCGAAGGAGCGGGAGCTTGAATTGAGCGGGATGGAGGGGCAACTGGGGGAGAGCTAAGCAAGTTGGCTCGTGCGCTTCATGCCCCGAAAAAAAACGTCAGCCGGCCCTGGGGCCGGCTGACGTATTCACATCTACCGCACGAGGTGGCGTTCGCGGGTTAGATACCGGTGTATCCCACCGGGACCGTCGAGTTGGCCTTGGCGACCGACGCGTTGTTCGACACCACATACACCGGCGATTCTGTCAGGTTGAGCGTGAGCGTACCGTTGGTGTAGTTCACGCTCGACGCATTGCCCATCATGTCGATCACTTTCACCGTGCCGCTCGTGCCCGGCGCATCCACGGTGAGGCTATACGGCACGCTGTAGGTCGAGCTGAAGCCGACGCTCGCGTCCCATACGCTATTGCTGTGCGTCCACAAAGCGGTGATCACCGCGCCGTTGCCGACCTGCTGGAACGCGTAGGCGTAGACGCCGGTCGGCGTGCCGTTTACCGCTCCGAGCGTGTGGGTGCCGTCGAGCGTGTGCGTCATGGCGGCGATCGCCATTGCGACCGGCTTCGGACTGATGTTCGTCGCGCCGAATGCGCCTTGCGCGTCGTTCAGATCGAAGAACGTGCCATAGCCGACTTCGCCCGGATAGTCCGCGCCATAGAACACGTAGGTCTGATCCGCCCCTTCACCCAGCGTGATGATGTGCATGCGCGCCGCGACTGCGGCTTGCGCGTACAACACGTTCGAGCTCGGATAGTTCGGACCGTACGAGGTCCCGAGGTCGTAGCTGATGCCGGCTTCCGTCGAGAACAGCTTCATGCCCGGACGGTAATCAGTGGCCATTTCCGCGCGCAGACCGCGCATCTGGCCGCGCAGCGAACCTGAAGCCGTGGACGGATCGGCATCGTAACGCTCAGGCGGATGCGAAGGGGACGTGCCCGCGTCGTAGTAACCGTGCGTGGAGACGGCGTCGATGTATTTGCCGAAGCCGAGCGACGCGATGCGCTGCAGGCGCGTCGTGGTCAGGCTCGGGAACGCATCGGTCGGGCCCATCACCACCGCGTTCGGATCGGTCGCATGGATGCCTTGATAGACGGACTGATAGAGCGCGACGAAGTTGGCGTCCGTGTCGGTCCAGAACTGGTTGGGTTCCCACGTCACCTGATAATAGTTGGCCGACTGCTGCGGGAAATAGGTGGTGCGAATCGTGTTCGATTCCGTACCGACGCGGCTCATGTAGCTCTGGTAATACGAAAGACTGGTTGGCACGCTCGTGTCGTCCTGGAATGCGCCGGTGCTGCTCGCCCACGCGGGAATCCCGTCGAGGCGGATCAGGCGCATCACGTTGCCGGTCGTGTAGAACGGATCGAGATTGTTGGCCGCCGGATTAAACGTGTTCGGTCCGCTCGGTTCCATCGTCGAGAGCTGGCGGTCGTCGATGGTCGACGAGATACCGAGGTCGGCGAGCAGCGGGCCGTTGTCGTTCGCGCCTTGCATGCCGAAGCGGTGCTGCTCCTGATGCGCATAGGTGACGGCAGGCACGACCTGGGCGAGGTTCGGCAGCACGCCGAAGGTCGCGATGCCGACCGGACGCGTGCCGGCCTGCGGCAACTGGCCACCGTTCTGCGCGAGCGTGCCCGTCGCGGCGAAATAGCCGGCGAGCGTCGAGGTGCAGCTGAGCGTGATGGTGTTCGATCCACTCGGTACAGCGGTGCTGCCGCTCGCCGCGACTCTGCCGAGGGTGTCTGTAACGGTCCAGTTCAGGGTGTCCGCGGACGAAACGTTGGTGGTGAAAGCGAGCGGGAAGGTGCTGCCGGAAGCGAAGATCCGTGTGCCGTTCGCGCTGGGCGTGTCGGCGGAAAGGGGGGCGCTGCCGGAGCCTGCCGAGATGGCCGGCGATGTACAAGTGAGTGCCGCGACGGTGCTGCCCGCGCCGTTCACCGTAGCGGTGCCGCCGGTGCTGCTGTTCCCTGCCGCAGCCAGGTTGGACGAGCCGGACGGGCTGGCGGTTCCGTTGAGCTGGGTGGTTGCGTTGCTGCTGGCGCCGTTACCGCCGCCGCCACCGCCGCAGCCCGCGAGTGCCAGGGAAAGTGTTGAGAGTAGGAGTAGTTGCGATTTCATCAATCTCTAACCAATGCGTGAGCTGAACATTCGTTCGCCTCTTCGCGCGAAGCGCGTCGGGAGACGGAGCGAACATCGGGGTTCAATGGCAAGCCGGCCGATGACCGAGGCTCCGACACTTGCCGTCCTGGGCGCGCAACGGTTCGGTTGCGCGACGGTGATGCCTTCCCGGGTTGTGGGCCCCAAACGCATTTCTCTGCAGAGAAATTCATATCGTACAAATCCGTGCCGCTCGTCATGGCGGGTTTGGCGGAATTGGACGACCGGGGAAGGTACGACGAAAACAATCAGCGTCTTGAAGAACCGTGCAATTCACATCGCAGTTCTTGAGTTCACGGCGCCGTTCGACGAACTTTTTACTGTCTTGTAAGCAAGACGGGCCCTGATGGGAAGAATCGACCGCAACAATACGCATGACTATGCTTAAAAGAAGTAACGAGTCGTTACGTATGATCAATAGTGCAGTACTAATTGCATTGATCGCACCAAATAATACGTATGGCGATACCAGTCTTTATCCGCCACATGAAATTGGGGTCGAAAAGATTTGTAATGGATGCCTAACTATGCGAATGGATGTAATCAGCTGAGAAATGGGCGATAGCGCTCATTCCATAGCTGATTGAATCTTGGAGTTGGCGGGAAAATGCTGGACCTTCGGTGTAAGGTTTCCTCGCGATAGTAGCTTCGCGGCGGAACTGTCGCTGTTTTACGAAAGACGAGGCCGCGCCCCGAGAAAAGGGGCGCGCGAGATAAACGATGATGGGGTGTCGATGTTTGTTGGGACCGGTACTTGCTAGTCGGCATGTCCATCCGCCGCGCACAAAGGGCGGTTATCCAGAGAGATAAATCGTGAGAATTCTTCAGTTGGTTTACGCACCGCGGCTATCTGGGGCAGAGGTACTGGTAAAAGGGCTCGCGATTTATCATCAACGCGCCGGCCATGAGGTCTGTATTACATCGCTGCTTCCAGAGCAGGATGATTTCGCCGACATTCACGCGGAGCTTCAGGCCGCCGGCGTCACCTGCCTGTTCCCGAGCATGCATCACGGCAAGCTGGGCAAACTGCTGCACCTGTATCGCGTGGTGCGTCAGTTCCGTCCCGACTTCATCGTGGCTCATGCCACGCTCGCCGCACTCTATGTGCGTCTTCTGCCCGTGCACACGCCGATCGCCTGGGTGATGCACTCTGGCGTCAACGACTTCGAGAACGGCGCGCTCAAACGGGCTGAGCGCCTGCTGTCACGGCGGGCGAGAGCGATCATCGGCGTATCGCAGCAAAATATCGACGACTACCTGCGGGAGATCGGCGAACATCCGGCCATGGTCGTGATCCCGAATGGCGTGGACGCGTCGTTGTTCGCGGCGGACAACGGCACATCGGCACCGGACGCCGCCGTGCCTGCCAAGCAGATTGTTCAGTTAGGCCGCTATATAGAAGGTAAGCGCCAGTTGGACACGATCCGCGCGTTCGAGCGTGTCGTGCAGAGCGAACCCGAGGCGAGCTTGCTGCTGTGCGGCGTCGTCGAGGAGATCCCCTATCACGAGGCGGTGCTGTCGCTCGTTCATCAACTCGGGTTGGACAGCCGCGTGACGGTGTGCGGGCCGCGCTCGGATGTCGCCGCGATCCTTCGCGCCTCGCGTGTCTTTGCCATGCCTTCGCGCTTTGAAGCGCAGAGCATCGGCTTTCTGGAGGCGCTCGCCTCGGGTATTCCTGTCGTCGCGAACCGGATTCCGTCGTTCGGCTTTGCCAGTGGATTTGCCGGCGTCAATCTTGTCGATACGACCGATCCGGAGGTCTATGGCCGGGCTTTGCTCAGGGCGCTCGACATGCCGCGTGCGAACCGGCAACTGGCGGGCTATACGCTGCATGACACGGCAGATCGCTACATGACGATCGCGCGGCAGTTCGTCCGGCCGCTGCGGGTTTCGGCCTGAACTGCGTCGGATCGACCGGCTCGCGCTACTGCGCTAACCGATCGATCCGCACCGTCTCCGAGAACAGCCCTGGCAGTTCACCGAGATCCTGGGCTGGGCCCAGGGCGAAGCCGTTTCCTATCGGATAGCGCGTCAGCGCCGGTGCGCCGCCGGTGAAATAGAAATCGCTGAGCGTCGCGTCGGTTCTTCGATAAAGCACGAGCGCCGCATTACCCTTGTCAAGCACGAAGGCCGGGAAGACATCCGACCACGACATGCCCTGCAATGTCGCTGCCCGGACAGGCACACTGGCTGCATCCGCCGTGTCGAGGGTGGCTACGTCGATGAGCGCGTCGTCGTTCGTGCCGTCGAGATGCGGCGTTAGCAGAATCAGCGTATTGCTCGCCGTGCCATGCACGGCGCCGACCGTCACTTTGACGAAGTCCGGTAGAAAATTCGCCGGCAGTACCTTGCGCTCACCGATTGTCATGCGCGTGCCGTCGTTGGCGATGGGTGTGAGCGCAAGCCGTCCGTCCGCACCGTCCAGCGCAACCAGTGACGCACGGGCTGCAGCCGCCTGCACCGGCAGAAGATTGACGTTCTGGCGCAGGTTTCTTGCCTGGGTCATCAACGTCGGCGCCGAGCCGGCGGAGCCCGTGGACGACACCAGCCAGAGGTCGAGCCCGCTATCGGTTCGCTTCTGCGCGATCAGCACGCCGGTTCGCCCCGTTCCACTGAAATCCGCCGCCACATACTGCTGGGTCAGGTCGGGCCTGAACGCACTGCTGGTCTGGAGCCAGAGACGGGGGGCTTCGAAGTGCTCGCCGGTACTGTGAAGCAACCAGAACGCGGTGCCGCCCTGGCGCGCGGTGATAACCATCAAGTCAGCCTTGCCGTCACCTTCGAAGTCACCGAGCAGGAAGCGGGCGCTGTCGAAGCACAGCGTGTCAGTCGTGCAACTCGGCGCCGTGGCGCGCGGATCGAATGGGACGGTGCTGGCGTACCACAGGGCGGGGCGTGACGCTTTCGCGAGCGACGCCGCATACACGTTGAATCCGGGTCCATCGTGTTGGCGCTGCACGTAGACCGCGGATGTCTCGCCTGTGCCAGCGATGTCGCCAACCATCGCGGTGGCGAGTCGCAGGTCGGTGGCCTGGGTATGTTGCGTGGTTGCCCAACGGTAGCGCGTGGTGAGCGAGGTGCAGCCGCGCATGGTGAGCCGGCCGTCGTTTTCACCGAGGCAATGCCGCAGTGGCGTATAGACGAGGCCGAAGTCCCACGGCGTCCAGCGCTGCGCCATGTCCCATTGATCGCAGGTCTCGGAGGTCAGATAGCCGTCGCGTTCGGCGATGCATTGCGAAGTCGCGACGCTGACGAGCGCTGCGTTCTGCGTATTGCCGGGATAGACGGTCAGTGGATCCCATCGCCATAGTTGCGTCGATGAACCCGTGCACGCGGCGAGTGTCGGCGCCTGGCCGCTGCCCGCGGAGGTCAGACAGCGGTTCGCTGCCGCATTGAAGAGTTGAATGGGACGCGCCTGAAAATCCGTGACGCGGTGATCGCTGCGATCGGCAAAGGCATAGCGGCGCGCGACCCAATTGCCGTTCCACTGGAACTCGCCGAATACCTCCGCAGACTCGTTGCCGTCGACAGAAAAATAGCTGGCAACGATATCGCGCTTGCGCTGCACTTCAGCCGCCGGAACGTTGCCGGGCCAGTCGCCGGTCGGATAGGTGACGTGGTACACGATCGGCACGCTTTTGTTCAGCGTCTGGGCAACGTGGCGTGTGATGCGCGCGGAGTAGATGTGATCGGGGTGCTCGAGAAACGGTACGGTGTCCGGATTGAGCGTGTAGATTTGTGACGCCTCGGCGAGTATCACTTTCAGCGTGGCCGACAACGAGGCCCGATCGTATTGCACACGCACGGAACCGTCGGCGTTCATCGGATAGGTGGAGAGCGTGGCGTGCTGTTCCCACAAAAGACCGAGCGGTACGCGGCCGCCGCGCACGGCGCCGCCGGGCAGCCGGAATTCGAGCAGACGGACCTGCGGCTTCGCCTTCAGCACCATCTGATGCAAGAGCTTGCCGGCGATCGGAATATTCGTTTCGATCCATTCGTCAGGCACCCCCGCCATGCGCGCATAAGCGAGCCGCGAAGCCTGTTCGCGAGTCTGCACATAAGCGAAATTCGCACCGTTGGCGCCGCCGATCAGATGCACGGTCGTGATGCACCAGCCGGCGTCGAGCCGTTCGCTGATAGCGGGGTCCACGAAAAGCAGATCGTCATCGAGGTGGGCGACGACCGTGACCAGGGTGCCGGCGCCGCAATTGGCCGCGCGTGCCGAGCCGGGGAGGAAAGCGAAGAAAAGTAGCGCTAGAAAAGCAATGGATGAATCGCGAACGAGTCTGGCTGCCGATGATCGCATGTTGATTCGAGCCCTGGAGGTGAGCTCGATCATACTGTATCGACGTGGGCCGCCACGTTGGCGAACTCACAGTGGGCATCACTTTGCGCGCCGGCAATGGGGCACGCCGACGCCCGGGGGCGCGAGCGCTGACGGTGACCTTGGCGGCGGTAGCCGTGGCGCTGGCGCTAGCGTTAGCGGAAGTAGGCCTTGGTGTTCTCGTGAACATCGGCGCGCGCGAGCAGCGCCGCAGGTGCGAGCCAGAGATATTCGCTGTGCTGATCGAGCCGGCCGACGGAGACGGTGCTGGTGAACTGCAGCGCATAGGCGAGCACGATGTAGTGCGTCGACACGTCAGGCTCGGCGGCGAAGTTGTCCAGGTAGTGGTGCTCGAAAACGCCTTCGAAGCGGGCCGCCGAGCGCGCCAGTTTCGCGATGCCCAATTCGGCGTCGGCAATGCGTGCGAACGCTGCGTCGAGCGTTTCGTCTTTAAGAATGCGCCCGCCAGGCACAAACCATGTGCCGCGTGCAGGGCGATTGCGACGATGGCCGATCAGCACGCGGCCCTGGGCGTCGCTGACGATCAGATCGATCGCGACCAGCGGCGTCAGACGCACGACGTCCAGGAAATCGATCTCGGTCAGCATGTCATCTCCCGTGGGGCGTGCACCGGTTGAGCGCACGGCGATCCTGAAGGCACTAATAGTCGTGAGGGTGCTCATCGTCCCGGGTGAGGCGATTTGAGACATTCGCCAGCAGCAGGGCGACCAGCACCGCGCCGACCGTCGCGAAGAGAAACGCCCCGGCCATCGCGGCTAGCACCATCATGGTCCATGCGAGGCCGTTCATCTCTCGGCTCCAGCGCGTTGATGTGCATGCGAACCAGCACCCGCCTGGATTCTACGTGCGCGAACAACGGGCTGCCCTGTCACATCACGCCGAAGTATCGGCAGATCGCGACAGCGAGCGCGCTGTCGAAGTGCCTACGGCCGCCACGACGCGCGCGACGCACCACGCGCGGCCCGTCTAGCGAGGAACGTAACCTTCCGGGGTCATGACCGCGTCCTTGAACACGCCGGCGTTGTCGGAGACCACATAGATGGGCGTCGGCGACAGCTTGAGGCTCGCGACACCGTCGCGATACGTCAGGGTCGACGCGTTGCCCATCATGTCGAACACCGTCACTTCGCCCGACGTGCCGGGCGCGTCGACCCTCAGACGATAGTCCGCGCTCTGGCTCGCGCTGAAGCCGGTTTTGGCGTTCCATGCGTCGTTGTCATGCGTCCACAGCGCGGTCACGATCTTGCCGCCGCCGAGCCGGCGGAATGCGTACGCGTAAACGCCTTTTGGCAAATTCCTGAGCGGCCCGAGCGTATCCGTTCCGTCGATGATCCGCGTCATCGCCGCCACGGCGAGCGCGGCAGGTTTGGGGCTGATGTGAGTGGGGCCGTAGGCGCCATCCGGATGATCGAGTTCGAAAAAAATTCCGTAGCCTGGCGCGGTGTCCGGCATGTCCGCGAGGTAGAACACATAGGTCATGTCCGCGCCTTCGCCCAGCAGGATGAGATGCGTGCGCGCCACGACCGCGGCTTGCGCATACAGCACGTTCGCGCCCGGGTAGTTCTTGCCATATGCCTGACCAATGTCGTAGCTGATACCGGTTTCGGTGACGAACAGGGGCGCACCGGGCTTCAGGTACTGATGCAGCTCATGGCGCAGCGCACGCATCGCGGCGGGCAGCGCGCCTGGCACGGTGCCGAGATTCCCCGGGTCGGCGACGCGCTCGGGGGGATGCGACGGCGTCGTTCCGATGTCGTAATAGCCGTGAATGGTCATGCCGTCCATATAGCGGCCGATTCCGAGCGGACCGAGACGGCGCATCTTCTCGACATTGACCTGCACGGAGGCGTACGTTGTACCCATTACCACGGCGTGCGGGTCCGTCTGATGAATGCCCTCCCAGACCGCCTTGTACATCGCGACGAAATTTGCGTCTGTATCGCGCCATGGCAGGCCTCCATCGGCGTCCGGTTCCCACGTCACCTGATAGTAGTTGTCGCGCTGTTTGGGGAAGTAGGTCATCCGCGTGCGGTTGGACTCGGCGCCGACTTTGGCCATGTAGTCCCGCATTTGCGCGAGCGAGGTCGGCGCGTAGCTGTGCGTCTCTTTGCCGGTCGGGCTGGCCCACTGAGGAATCCCGTCGAGCTGGATCAGGCGCATGATGTCGCCGCGCCGGAAGTAGGGGACCAACTGTTTGCTGGCGGGATCGAAAGTGCCCGCGTTTTTCGGCTCCTCCATATACCAGTTGCGGTTGTCGTTCGCCCACGAAAGGCCGAGCGCCGTATAGACCGGCCGATAGCCGTCACCGTCGCAGCAATGCTGCCCGGGCGCAAGGTAGGCGGTGCCCTGTCCGCCGAATCGATGCAGATCCTCATAGGGGAAGCGTACGGCGGGTAACGCAGCGGAGGTGTCAGGCAATACGCCGAAGGTGGCGATGCCCGCAGGGCGTGTGCCGCGCGATTCGAGCTGGCCGTGTGCGCGTTCCAGTGAAGCGGAGACGGCGAAGTAGCCGGCAACGGTCGACGCGCAACTGAGGGTCGATAGCGTGGCGCCCGCCGCAACGGGGAAGCGGCCGCTGGCGCGCACGGCATTCCAGCTGTCGCGGATCTGCCAGTCGAGCGTGTCGTTTTGCGAGGGACGGGTTGTGAAGACGAGCGCGAACGGTTTGTCCGCGGCGAACAGGCGCGTGCCGTCGCTCGGCGTATCCGCTTCCAGCAGATCGCCGTCGGCGGCCGCGCGCACCTGCGAGGTGGGTGCGGCGCAGCGCAGGCCCTGTCCGGGCGGTGCCTTCAATGCAGTGGGCGCGGTGGCTGTCGATTCCGGCGCGGCGGCTGGCGCGGTGCCCGGGTTCGCCGCAGCCGCTCTCGCTGCCGTGCCCGCGTCTGCCGCGCTAACCGCAAACGCGCAACGCTTCTCCACACCGGGCGCTGGATCGCCGAACACACCATTATTGCAATCGGCGCTGTTCGAAAACGTCTTCACTACATGCTGCGCGACTGTGCCGTACAGCACGTCACGCGTGCCGCTGAACCGGCAGGTGCCGTACTCCGCCGCGCAGGGTGTCCACTTCCTGCCGTCGACCGTTAGATCGGCGGGGCTCGTGCTGTCCGGACCGGCTGCAGCCGCAGCCGTGCTGCAGGGGCCGGCGGTGAGGCCCAGCAGGACAAACGCCGCTGCCAAGGCAGCGGCGCGCAGCGCTAACCCGTGAGTGGCGAAGGCGCCGGCGAGTGGTCGCAGCGCGCGATGTTCACGTACATTCGACATGTGTTCCCCGTGTCGTTCGACGTATAAGTTCCGGCGACAAGGCGTCGCTGAATGGCTAGTTGACCAGGTCAGACCCGCCTCAGGCTACCTCGGATCGAAATGTGTTGCGGAAACCGCATAGGCCATTTCCGCAATTGAGTGGCGGAATCATACCGGCTCTCATCCGACAGAATCCGCCATTGGCCCGTCTATTGCCGGGCGGGCTAAAGTTGTCTTATTGCCGTGTTTCACGTTTGAAACATTAATCGTCCTGTTTATATTCTCCAGATCCAATAACAACGAATTAAATAATTTTGTCGCTCCAAAAGTGCTTATATTAGAACCTGTTTTACATGTCTCTGCGGACCGAATATATCGTCAGAAGAAAGCCCTTTGGGCATCTGGTAAAAGCAGCGGCTGGTAGGAGCAGGGCGGCTGCGCTCATTCTGACGACGTGATGGGAAGAAGTTACTTCAAATCTGCGGAATGACGGGCGGATCAAATTGCAACTCAAGCATTTCGAGCGGCGATTGTATGTGTGCCAGCGCACGAAAAAGCGCATTAATTGGCATTAAGATTCGCGGAACGTAAAGTCATTCATATGCAGAATCGGCAATTAATTCACTGAAAAAACAGTAGTGGCGGGATTGTTCTGAAAATGACTGGTTGGCCACCATATCAAAGCGCCAACATGTCTGCAGTTTCGGTCATGGCGGCTAAATGCTTGATGGCAGATGGCTATGATGCACTGCACAGAGCATTCCTCTGTGTTGGCGTTCAAGGTTGAAAAATCGATCCGTTTTATGGTGAGAGGATGACTATGACCTGCGCGAGTCTCGAGTCTGCAATGCTGCGCTGGGTGCATGCACCGAACAAGGGTATGCGTCGCATCGCGATACTGATGTTCAACGACTGCTCGCTGCAGGGCGCGGGCGTGGTTGCCGAGGTGTTTCAGGCCGCGAACGAGCTGGCATCGTCCGGCTCGGGCGGCTGGTTGTATGACGTTTCCTTCCTGTCGGCCGACGGCGGCATGGTGACCTCGTCGTCCGCACTGCGGGTCTGGACCGACGGACTTGACGCGCGGCATTACGGCGGCTTCGACGCGTTGTATGTCGCCGGTGGCAAAGGCGCATTCGCCGCAGCTGGCGACGAGCGGCTGATCGCCTGGTTACGGCGCGTTCGCCGCAATACCGGCATGATCCGGCCGATCGCGGAAGGGCGCGCGCTACTCGAGGCGGCCTATGTGCCGGACTGCAAGGAAAGCGGCGATTTCCACCAGCAGCAGCCGGTGCTGTCGCGCCAGGCCGAGCAGAACGGTGATGCGGGCGACCGGCTTGAATCGATGAGAAGCGCGCTTGCCATGATCAAGCGCGATCTCGGTGGCGCAGCCGCCCGCACGGTGGCGGAGCGCCTGCTGGCCGACTCGTGCTCAAACCTCGCACCGCTGCTTGGCGAAGACGGTGGGTTGAGCCCCGGCGACAAGGTGCGCGCGGCGGCTCGCTGGCTGCAAGAGAATTGTCAGCAGGCCATTTCGATTGCCGATGCGGCTCAGTTTGCCGCGATGAGCGAGCGCAACTTCCTGCGCCGCTTCAAGATGGAAATGGGCATCACACCCTCGAGTTTCCTTTTGCATGAGCGCCTTGCGGTGACCTGCAGCCTGCTGACCGAGTCGGAATTACCGGTGGACAAGATTGCCCGGCGCACCGGCATGGGTAACGGTGACCGCCTCGCGAAAGTCTTCCGCAAGCGGATGAGAATTTCCCCCACTGAGTTCCGGATTCAAAGCCGCCGCATGGTCGGCGGGTAGCGCACGCGGCGCGAGCCGCGCTGACCGCGCCCATCAAGTAGTCGTTTCACGCAGTACTTCGGTAAATATTTCGTTGATCTCACAGAATTATAAGGAATGCGAATATGTTGACTCAGGGAGCTGTGAGCGCTACGTCGGTGAACCCGGACGGCGCCAATGCCGGGACCGCTGGCGCGCATTGCGCGCGCATCGTCCCGGTCATTCTTGCCGGTGGTTCGGGTACGCGGCTGTGGCCGCTGTCGCGTGAAAACTATCCGAAGCAACTGATCGACGTCGTCGGTTCTGACTCGTTGCTGCAGGCGACCGCGCGGCGTATGGACGGATTTCCCGCCGGCTGGAACGTGGACGCGTCGCCGATCATCGTGTGCGGTGAAGAACACCGGTTTGTGATTACCGAACAACTTCTTGAAAACGGCATGGCCGCGCGTCTGATCGTCGAGCCTGCACGGCGTGATACGGCGCCGGCGTTGACGCTGGCGGCGTCGCTCGCGTGCGCTAATGGCGACGACGCGATTCTCATCGTCATGCCGGCCGACCACTCGATTGCGGATGTGCCCGCGCTGCAAGGCGCGCTGGAATGCGCCGCCAGGTACGCGGAACGGGGCGCGATCGCCACGTTGGGCGTGCCGCCCACGCGCCCCGATACGGGCTTCGGCTATATCCGCGTCGGCGCGACATTGCCTGATGGTGGCCATGCGATCGACGGCTTCGTCGAAAAGCCGGCGGAGGAAATCGCCGCGCAGTACGTCGCCGCGGGCACGTACTGGTGGAACGCCGGGCTCTTTGTCGTGCGGGCGCGCGTGTGGCTCGATACATTAAAACGGCTGCAGCCCGAGATGCACGCGGCCTGCGAACGCGCATTCGTGGACGGCCGCACCGAAGGTGCGTATTTCCGTCCGCTGGTGGACGCTTTCCTGAGTTCGCCCGCTGACTCGATCGACTATGCGGTGATGGAGCGTCTGACGGACTTGAGCGCCGCGGATGCCGTGGACGAGGCGGCTGCGACCCACGACGCGGACCCGCAAGCAGGGGCCGGCGCGAATCCGTCGGGCGTGGTCGTGCGACTCGATGCCGGCTGGTCGGATCTCGGCTCCTGGGACGCCGTCTGGGCTGCGATGGAGAAGGACGCCAACGGCAACGCCGGGCGCGGCCGCGTGGCGTTCGAAGGCGCGGTGTCGAGCTATGCGCATTCCGAAGGCCGGCTCGTTGCCTGTGTCGGCACGACCAATGTGGTGGTCGTCGAAACCGCAGACGCTGTGCTGGTGGTCGACCGTTCGCACGTGCAGGACGTCAAGGGCCTGGTATCACGCATCAAGGCGCAGCACGCACCCGAGGCCGATGCGCATCGCAAGGTGCGCCGCCCGTGGGGTTTCTACGATTCCATCGACCACGGCGAACGCTTCCAGGTGAAGCGCATCGTCGTCACGCCAGGCGCGAAGCTGTCGCTGCAATTGCATCACCACCGCGCCGAACACTGGGTCGTCGTGCGCGGCACGGCGCTCGTTACGCGCGGCGAAGAGCAGTTCCTGCTGAGTGAAAACGAATCGACCTACATCCCGCTTGGCACGCGACACCGGCTCGAGAATCCCGGCAAAGTGCCGCTCGAAATCATTGAAATCCAGTCTGGCACCTATCTCGGTGAAGACGACATTGTGAGGTTCAACGACAACTACGGCCGCTGCCCCTAACAGCGCGTCCGGAATCATTTGCGGAAAAGAACGACCGGTAAGAACGAGGTAAGCAAAATGCGCAAGTTTCAGGATTTGCTCGCGCGAGTTTTCGATGTCGCGTTGGTGCTCGTGGGTGCGGCGGTGGCGTCGCAGATCCGCTTTGATTACCTCGCTCAATCCGGGTTCTATTGGGCGCTGGTGATGTTTTCCGCCGCCTTCGCGCTGGCCATCTTTCCAGCGTTCGGCGTGTATGAGTCATGGCGCGGCCGCTCCAAGCTCTCGCTGGCCGGGCAGGTGTCGCTCGCATGGCTGATGGTGCAGGGTAGTGCGCTCGTGCTGATGTATTCGCTGCATCGCATCGACTTCGTGTCGCGGCTGTGGTTCTCGTACTGGACCGCGGTGACGGGTGGCCTGCTGATCGCTTACCGGCTGATCACGCATGTGGTGCTGGCGCGCGCGCGCAGCGCCGGTTTGAACCTGCATCAGGTCGCGATTGTCGGCAGCGGCTCGCAATGCGACGCGATCATTCGCCGGATCGAATCGGAGCCGGGCACGGGTTTTCGCGCCACGGCCGTCTACAACACGCGCCCGGATGTGTCTGCTGTTTCCAGCACGCGAGTGCCTGTCTGCGAGACGGTGGATGCGCTTGCCGACTACATTCGCACCAACGACGTGCACGAGCTTTGGCTCATGTTGTCGCTCGCCGAAGAGCCCCTGATCTGCAAGCTGATCAGCGAGTTTCGTGACGATCTGGTGAATATCCGCTTCATGCCGGACGTGCGCAGCATTGCATTGTTCGATGGCAGCGGCGTGATCGATCTGCTCGGCGTGCCGGCGATCAACCTCGTGGCGTCGCCCCTGTCGGCCAGTTCGATGCTGAAGAAGGAAATCTTCGACCGCCTGTTCGCCGCGGCGGCGTTGATCGGCCTGGCGCCAATCCTGCTCGCCATCGCGATCGCGGTGAAGCTCTCGTCGCGTGGCCCGGTGCTCTTCAAGCAGAAGCGTAAAGGCGCGGACGGCCGCGTCTTCACGATTTACAAATTCCGCTCGATGCGTCTGCATACCGAGCAAAAAGGCACGCTCAAACAGGCGACGCGCGACGATCCGCGCGTCACGAGAGTCGGCGCATTTCTGCGCCGCACGAGCCTCGACGAACTGCCGCAGTTCTTCAACGTGTTGCGTGGCGACATGTCGGTCGTTGGACCGCGTCCCCATGCACTCGAGCACGACGATCTCTATCAGAAAGTGGTCGCCGGCTACATCAATCGCTATCGGATCAAGCCGGGCATTACGGGCTGGGCGCAGATCAACGGCTTTCGTGGCGAAACCGACCGCATCGAGAAGATGGAGCGTCGCGTCGAACATGACCTGTACTACCTGGGGCATTGGTCCTTCGCGCTCGATATGCGGATTATCGGCGCGACGATTGTCGCCGGACTGGTGCATCGAAACGCTTACTAAGTAGTTAACAAGCACGCTGGGCGCTACCTCCCCCGAGGACGATGCCCTGGCGCAAGGAGGAAACACCATGAGCTCGCTTGGTATACGCACGGGAAGTCTCGTGATTTTCACAGTTGCAGTACTGCTTGCCGGATGCGGGATCGTACCGGGTCAGCGGATGGTTACGCCAGCCGCGATTCAGGACACGGGTGGGGACTACAGCACGGAACCCTCGCAGCAACAGCAGATACCGATTACCGATATCAACCTCGCGCTGCTGCGCAAGATGAAGGCGGAGCAGACGACCGCGGCATTGCCGCCGCAGACGCTCGCGCTGTTCGGCAAACCGAGCGCATACAAGGTCGGCCCTGGCGACGTGCTGCAGATCGTCGTGTGGGATCACCCTGAACTCGCCGCAGCGCTTGGCCAGCCGGCGCAGAACACGAAAACGACCGATGCCGCGCCCGGTTTTCTGATCGACGAAAACGGCGACATTCAGTTCCCGTACGCGGGCAATTTGCACGTGGCAGGCAAAGACGTCGCATCGATCCAGAAGGAGCTGCATAAGCGCCTGAGCGTCGTCTATCAGAAGCCGGAAGTGACCGTGCGGGTCGCCTCGTTCCGTAATGCCCAGGTGTATGTCGACGGCGAAGTGCGCACACCGGGCGCGCAATCGCTCAACGACATTCCGATGTCGTTGACGAGCGTGATCAACCAGGGCGGCGGCTTTAGTGCCAACGCGGACCGCAGCCGGGTTGAACTGATCCGCAACGGCGTGACGTATCCGCTCAACGTGGACGACCTGATCAAGCGCGGCCGCAATCCGTCGGACATCTACCTGCAGGCCGGCGACATCGTGCGAGTGGCTTCGCGCGAAGACAGCGGCGTCTACGTGATGGGCGAGGTCAACAAGCCGGCGACGATCCAGCCGATGCGCAACGGTTCGCTGACGCTTTCGCAGGCCATTTCCGATAGCGGCAGCTTCGATTCGAACACGTCGGCGCCGAGGCAGTTGTTCGTGATCCGCAATTCGACAAGCGACTCGCCGCAGGTCTACCACCTCGATGCGACCTCGCCGGTGTCCATGGTGCTCGCCAATCAGTTCGAGCTCCAGCCGAAGGACGTCGTGTACGTCGGTCAAGGCGCATTGGTCCGCTTCAACCGTGTGTTGAACCTGCTGCTGCCGGCGATCAATGCGGCTGTGACGGGTGCTGTCCTGACGAAATAACAACCGTGCAACGTGACCTTGAACCGCCGGGCTTTGTTGGGTGAACAAAATGGCAATTAACTTCGAAAACCGCTATACCGACGTGTCCAGATCGGACGAGCTGCATCTGTCGGACTATCTGCGCACGATCGTGAGGGGCTGGCGCACGATCGTAATGGTGACGCTGATCGCACTCGCGCTGGGGTGCGCGTATGCGTTCCTCGCGCCGCCGACGTATCGCGCGGATGTCCTGTTCCACGTCGAGGACAAGACGGCGAACGCTAACGCGAACGGCAAGGATTCCTTGCCGCCGCTTACCGGCATGTTCGACACCAAGCCCTCGACGGCGGCGGAGATCGAGCTGCTGAAGTCGCGGCTCGTCACCGAGGAAACGGTCAAGAGCCTGCACCTCGACATTATGGCTGCGCCGCGCACTCTGCCGTTCATCGGCGGGATGGTCGCGGGATTGGTGAACGGGCAATGGGGCTTCAGGTTGCCGTCGTTCATCAACCTGTCGGGCTACGCATGGGGTAACGAGAGCATTGCCGTGTCGCGCTTCGACACCACGAAGGAGTTTTACGACACGCCCTTCACGCTGATTGCGGGCGAGGGTGGTTCATACGTGCTGCGCGACAAGAACGGTATCGCGATTCTCTCCGGCCATGTCGGCGAGACCGTGGAAACCGACACCGCCGACGGCCCGATCGCGTTGCACGTCGACAAGCTGGTCGGCGCGCCCGGCTCGCGTTTCGAACTGCAGCGCGCCTCGACGCTGGGGACCGTGGACCGCCTGCAAAAGGCACTCGTGGTCGCCGAGACCACGCTGCAATCCGGCGTGATCCGCACGAGCCTCGAAGGCGGCGACCCCGCACTGACCGCGGCGATCGTCAACAGCATGGCGCGCGAATTCGTGCGTCAGGATGTGGAGAGCCGTTCGACCGAAGCGGAGCACATGCTGGCCTTCCTCGATCAGCAACTGCCTGGCTTGCGCAAGGAACTCGACGACGCCGAGCAACGCTATAACAAGTTCCGCAACCAGCACGGCACGGTCGATCTCGGTGAAGAGAGCCGTCTGCTGCTGCAGCAGGTGGTCGACAACAAGACCAAGCTGCTCGATCTGCAGCAGCAACGCGCGGAGATGTCGCAGCGCTTCACGGCGAATCACCCCGCGGTGGCCGCGCTCGATGCACAGATTGCTGAGTTGCAGAACGCGGCGGCCAGCATGAACCGCAGCGTGGCCGTGATGCCGGATACCGAGCAGACCGCATTGCGCCTGCTGCGCGACGTGCACGTCGACACGGAGCTCTATACCAATCTGTTGAACAGCGCGCAGCAACTCCGGGTGGCGAAAGCCGGCCAGGTGGGCAACGTGCGGGTGGTGGACTTCGCCGAAACGCCTGACGAGCCCGTTCGTCCGAAGCGCGTGCTGGCGATTCTGATCTCGCTCGGCGGCGGCGTGATGATCGGCATCATGCTGACCTTCTTCAAGCGCGCGATGTACGGCGGCGTGGAACGTCCGGACGAACTCGAAGCGGTGCTCGGCGTGCCGGTGTTCGCGATCGTGCCGCGCAGCCAGACTCAGCTGCGTTTGCAGGAAAACGTCATGCTGCGCCGTCGCGGGCTTCATGTGCTCGCGCAGCAGGCGCCGGAAGACATCGCCGTGGAAGGCGTGCGCAATCTGCGGACCTCGTTGCAGTTGTCGCTCGATCACGCCGAGAACAACGTCGTGATGATCACGGGTTCGCGGCCCGACACCGGCAAGTCGTTCCTGTCGGTGAATCTGGCGGCGCTGGTGGCGTCGGCGAACAAGCGGGTGCTGATTATCGACGGCGACATGCGGCGCGGCGATGTCCATTCGCATTTCGGCATCGGCCATCAGCCGGGGCTCTCGGACGTGCTGAGCGGCGGCGATCTTGGGGCCATGATCCAGCGCGACGTGCTGCCCGGACTGGACGTGCTCGCCAAGGGCACGCTGCCCTCGCATCCGTCTGAATTGCTGATGAGCAAGCGCTTCGAAACCATGCTCGAAGAATTGAAATCGCACTACGACATCGTGATCGTCGACACGCCACCGGTGCTCGCTGTGACCGACTCGACGGTGATCGGCAAGTACGCCGGCACGACGCTGCTGGTGGTGCGCCACGGCCGCCATCCGCTGAACGAGATTGCCGAGACGGCCAAGCGCCTCTTCAATGGCGGCGTATCGCTCAAAGGCGTGTTGCTCACCGATGTGCCTCAGGAAGCGGCATTCCTCGGTTCTGGCTATCAGGGCGGTTATTACGGTTACGACAGCATCGCCGGCTAAGGGTTGATGCGGCGGCGGCCCCATGACGGGGCCGGCCACTCGACCGTGCTATGGCACGGACATCGCAAAGTGCAATGAGGAGAGAGCTCCATGAAACGTAAGGTCGCGTTGATCACCGGTATCACTGGACAGGACGGGTCGTATCTGGCCGAGCTGCTGCTCAGCAAGGATTACGACGTACATGGCATCAAACGCAGGTCATCGCTGTTCAATACAGACCGGATCGATCATCTCTATCGCGACCCGCATGACCCCGACCAGCGACTCTTTTTGCATCACGCCGACCTGACCGACTCGACCAGCATTCTGCGCGTGATCCAGCGGGTCGAGCCCGACGAGATCTACAACCTCGCGGCGCAGAGCCACGTGGCGGTGTCGTTCGAGGAACCGGAATACACGGCCAATGCGGACGGCCTTGGCGCCTTGCGAATTCTCGAGGCGATCCGCATTCTGGGGCTGCAGCACAAGACGCGCTTTTATCAGGCTTCCACCTCGGAGCTATACGGCCTTGTGCAACAGGTGCCGCAGTCCGAGACCACGCCGTTCTATCCGCGCAGTCCGTATGCGGTCGCCAAGCTGTTTGCCTACTGGACCACGGTCAATTACCGCGAGGCCTACGGGCTCTACGCCTGCAACGGGATTCTGTTCAATCACGAATCGCCGGTGCGGGGCGAGACCTTCGTCACGCGCAAGATCACGCGCGCCGTGGCGCGCATCGCGGTGGGCATGCAGAAGACCTTGTATCTCGGCAATCTGTCGGCGTTGCGCGACTGGGGCCACGCGCGCGACTACGTGGAGATGCAATGGCGCATGCTGCAACAGGAGCAGCCGGAGGACTACGTCATCGCCACCGGCGTGCAGTACAGCGTGCGTGAGTTCGTTCAGCACGCCGCCGCCGAGTTGGGTGTCACGGTGCGTTTCGAGGGCAGCGGCGTGGATGAGGTCGGCATTGTCGAGAAGGTGGACGGGCGCGAGATCAAGATGTCGCCCGGCGACGTGATCGTGCGTGTCGATCCGCGCTACTTCCGGCCCGCCGAAGTCGAGACGCTGCTGGGCGATCCGTCGAAAGCCCATGCGCAGCTCGGCTGGAAGCCGACTACGCCGTTCAGCGCGCTCGTCAAGGAAATGGTGCGGGCGGACTATCAGATTGCAAGACGTGACGCGCTTGTCACGCTGGCCGGCTTCACGGCACTGGAACATCACGAGTAACGGCGATGAACAAACACGCACGCATCTTCGTCGCGGGCCACCGCGGCATGGTCGGCTCCGCGCTGGTCCGGCGGCTGAATGCCGAGGGTTACCACAATGTCGTCACGCGTTCGAGAGCGGAGCTCGACCTCACGGATCAGGCTGCCGTGAACCGCTTCTTCGAGCAGGAAAAGATCGACGTGGTGCTGCTCGCGGCCGCGCGCGTGGGCGGCATTCTCGCCAACGCGTCGCAGCCGGGTGAATTCATTTACGAAAACCTGGTGATCGAAACCAACGTGATTCACGCCGCGTTTCGTGCTCAGGTCGACCGGCTGGTGTTCTTCGGTTCGTCGTGCATTTATCCGAAGGAATGTCCGCAGCCGATCCGCGAGGCGTATCTGTTGACCTCGCCGCTCGAGCCGACCAACGACGCCTACGCGATTGCGAAGATCGCCGGTCTCAAGCTATGCGAGGCGTACAACCGTGAATACAACACGCAGTACGTCTCGTTGATGCCGACCAATCTGTACGGCCCTAACGACAACTACGACCTGAACAGCAGCCATGTTTTGCCGGCGCTGCTGAGGAAGGCGCACGAAGCGAAAGTGAACGGATCCGCGACCTTGACGGTGTGGGGATCGGGCACGCCGCGCCGGGAGTTTCTGCACGTCGACGATCTCGCCGCGGCGACGCTCTTCGTGCTCGAACACAATGTGACAGAAGGCCTGTTCAACGTCGGGGTGGGTGAAGACCTGTCGATTCGCGAGCTGGCCGAATGTATCTGCAAGGTGGCCGGCTTCGAGGGCGAACTTGTTTTCGACGCCTCCAAACCCGACGGCACGCCGCGCAAGTTGCTTGACGTATCGCGGCTCGCGCAAATGGGTTGGCACGCGACCATTGGCCTTGAAGAGGGCATCGCGTCCACGTATCGGGAATTCGTTGAGTTACACGCTGGCTCGACACCCGCCGCCATGCAGGCCTAGGCGCGCACGGAAGGCCGTGGAGCGCGATTCCGGAATTGAGATTGTAGGGACGCGTGGGGCGTTTCGCGCGAGTCGCGTGCAACGCACACAGGGACGATTTTTCGAGGAGTTGAATAAAAATGACTGCGTCAGTCACGATCTTCCACAACGTCGTATGGTCGCGTCACAAGGGTGTCGTGTTCTCCGCTTTGCATAACATTTCGTCGACCGGCGCGATTCGCTATTCGATGGTGCAGATCGCGGATACCGAACACGATCGTGTCGGCTTTTCAGATGTCGACTATTCGTACCATCGCTATCCGATGCACAAGTTGTTCGACGGTTGCTACGAGGATGTGCCGACGCTGAAGATGATCGCGCGGCTCACCTGGGAGGTCCTGCGGACCAAGTCGGACCTGATCGTTCTGCCGGGCTACCACCGTCCGGAATACTGGGCGATGCTGGCGGCGTGCATCGTGACCGGCAAGCGGCGTGCGGTGTTCTGCGATTCGACCGCGCGCGACCGGCCCAAGAAGCTGCTGACGTCGATTCCGAAGCGCGTGTTCTTCTCGCTCTGTGACGGCTATTTCGGCTTCGGTGAGCGCAGCCGCGAGTATCTGCTGTCACTCGGGGCGAAGGGCGACAAGATTTTCGTGCCGTGTCAGGCCGCCGCATTGCCCGGCTCGTTCTCGCCGGAGCGCGCGCTGGTCGAGCGGGTCGCCGCGCGCGCCGGCAATCCGCCGGTGTTTCTCTATGTGGGCCGTCTCTCGGAAGAGAAAGGCATCGGCACGCTGATCGAGGCGTTCGCCGGCTTGCGGCGGCGTATTCCAGCGGCGAAGTTGCGCATTGTCGGCACAGGGCCGATGGCGGAGAGACTGCACGAGGAAGTAGCCAAGCTCGACCTGGGCGACGCCGTCACCTTCGCCGGCAGTTTGCAGGACGAGCCGCTCACCCGCGAGTATTACGGCGCGACCTGCATGGTGCTGCCGAGCTACAGCGAGCCGTGGGGACTCGTCGTCAACGAGGCGCTCGCGCATGGCTGCCCGGCGGTGGTCAGCGAGAGTTGCGGCTGTGTGCCGGAACTGGTGATCGACGGCGTAAGCGGCTATGCATTCACGGCGGGCGACGTCGCCGGACTGCAGCGCACGATGCTCAAGGCGATGGAGGCGTTCGCCGACGCCGGCGGCACGGCGCGCCGTTGCATGGATGTGATTCGCCGATTCGATCCCCCTACCGCCGCAGCCAATATCGCTCGTGGCTGCGCGCTGATGCTGAGCGACTGAAGCGCCTTACGGCCCCGTTGCGCATGCGCAGCGTTAACACGTTCTGGCAGCCACAATGAAGATCCTGATCTACGGCCTCAACTACGCGCCCGAACTGACGGGAGTGGGCAAGTACACGGCGGAGATGGCTGTGCTGCTGGCCGGCCGCGGTCACGAGGTTCGTGTGGTGTGCGCGCCGCCCTATTACCCTGATTGGTGCGTTGCCGCAGGCTACGTGTCCTGGCGGTATCAGCGCGAGGAGCGCGACGGCGTGACGATCTGGCGCGCACCGCTGTGGGTGCCGGCGCGCCCCAGCGGGCTGAAGCGGATGGTGCATCTGGCGAGCTTCGCGGCCAGCTCGTTGCCGCTGCTCGCCCGGCAGATGCTGTGGCGCCCCGATGCGGCGATGCTGATCGCGCCGACCCTGATGTGCGCGCCTGCTGCACTGGCGCTCGCGCGACTCGCTGGTGCGAGTGCGTGGCTGCATATTCAGGACTTCGAGGTCGATGCGGCTTTCGATCTGGGTCTGCTGAAAAGCTCGCGCGCAGCCCGCGTGGCGCGCTGGATCGAAAGCACGCTGCTGCGGCGCTTCGATACCGTGTCGTCGATTACGCCGCAGATGAGTGCGCGTGCGGTGGTCAAGGGTGTCGAGCCATCGCGGGTCGTGTCCTTGCCCAACTGGGTCGATGTGTCGACCATTTTTCCGCTTGCGCGCGCGAGCGACTACCGGCGTGTACTGGGCATTCCGGTGGACCAGAAGGTGGTGCTGTACTCGGGCAACATGGGCGCGAAACAGGGCATCGAAACGCTCGCCGATGCGGCGGCGTTGCTTGCCACACGGGCCGATGTCACCTTCGTTTTCTGCGGCAGCGGCGCTGCGAAAGCGAGCTTGATCGAGCGCTGCGCGGGATTGACGAACTGCGTTTTTATTCCGCTGCAACCGGTGGAACACCTGAACGAACTGCTCAACCTCGCCGACATTCATGTTCTGCCGCAACGTGGCGATGCCGCTGATCTGGTGATGCCTTCGAAGCTCACCGGCATGTTCGCCAGCGGGCGCGCGGTGGTGGCCATGGCGCGGCACGGCACGGGTCTCTACGACGCGGTGTCGCCGCGCGGCGTGGTCGTGCCGCCGGACAACGTCAAGGCATTAGTGGCGGCAATCACCGTGCTGGTGAGCGATCGCGAACGCCGCGCGGCGCTCGGCCGGGCCGCACGCCATTATGCGGAGCGCGCGCTATCGCCGGAGTCGACGATTCGCACCTTCGAAGAGCGGCTCGCGACGCTGGTTCGTAAGCCTCGCGGCGAGCTTGCGCACGTGGAGCCGCCGTATTTTGATGCCTCGAGATCTTCAACCGCTGTGGCCGGGCGGCGGCGCAAGCCGGCTACAACGGAGGAAGCCGCGCCGGATTGATCCGGCAAGCGGCCATCTCATGAATGGGATATCACCACGGGGATTTGTAGACGGCGTGCTTGCCCGCATCGTACGGATCGGCGTAAGTGGCTTTCGCTGCGCCATCGGGCATCAAGCCGTCGGCTGCATTCGGACCGCCCGGCTGGCCGGCCACGCGCACCTTGCCGTTGGCGGCGGCCTGCGCCTTGTTGCGTTGTTGGCCCTTGCCCACAGCCGGCTGACCGCCTTGCCCTCCCAACACCGTCATGCGTTGTTCGTCGAGCAGCGCGGCCTGCTGGGCGTCGGCGGTATTGCCTTGTTGCGCGTCTGGCGAACCGTAATCGCGCGGCGCGCCGAGCAACTGGGCTTCGCTGTTGCGATGCGCGGCGCCGGGATTGGCGGGTGCCGCCGGGGTGGGGGGGCCGTAGCTGGTCGCAGCCGTAGCGGCAAGGGCCGGTGCAGCGGGCGCGGGTGCTGCGTTCTGCGCGAGCGCCGGCGCGGTGCATGTGCCGATGTAGGTGGCGATGGCGAGAAGCAGCAGGGTGGTGGTACGCGGAAACGAGATGGTCATCGTATGCCCCAGGAAGATGCGGTCTCAATAGAGCTATCGTGCGCCAACCGGCACGTGTGCAGCCGCCAAAACGCTTGCCCGTACGGCCATGAAACCAGGGTCAGTAAGGACTAGTAACATAATGTAACCATGATGCGCGGGCATGTCGATTCCCGTTCGTGGTGTGGAGAAAGATGATGGGTAACGTTGCCGACGATCCGCAGATCGGGCGCATGCCGGAAGTCGACGGTGTTCGCGAGGAGGGCCGTGTCATCGATCTGAGCCGCGCGGGAAAGGGAAACTATTGCGCGAAGCGCGGTGCCCTGATCGAGCTCATCTGGTTTGTCGTTGAAGCCTGCGTGATCAACAACAAGCTGCTGCCGTTTTCCTCGGTCCGGGTTGCGCTGTTACGCCTGTTCGGCGCGAAGATCGGCATGGGTTGCCGCTTCGTGCACCCATTGCGTGTGAAGTCGCCGTGGAATCTGGAAGTGGGCAATAACTGCTGGTTCGGCGTCGACGTCTGGATCTACAACCAGGCGCTGATTCGCATCGGCTCGAACGTCTGTATTTCCCAGGGGACGTTCCTGAGTGCCGGCTCTCACGACATGAGCACCACGATGGATCTGCGCGTGGCGCCGATCGTCATCGAGGATGGCGTCTGGATCACGTCGAAATGTGTTGTGCAGATGGGTGTGACGATCGGCCGGTCGGCCGTGGTGACGCCCTTGTCCGTCGTCCATCGTTCACTCGATCCAGAGGGCGTGTATGGCGGCAATCCCTGTCGTTTTATCAGGAAACGGTTCGATTCCGTGACCTGAAGCACAGATAGAGAACCGCAGCGTTTATACGCTGAGGAGGCCAAGTCGTTGACACGCCGGAATGCCGCCGGACGCAGTGGGATTGTTGTCGATCGATTCTGTTGATCGACGCCCGCGGCGATGCCGATGCTGTGTCCGGAAACGACATGTGCGTGGTTTGCTTGCCAGCCCCGGTTGGATGAGTAGCCGGATTGACGCATTCAGAGATGCGTGAAAAAGATGGGAGTAGGGATGTTCATCGATACTCGTACAGTTGAACACAACACAGTCATTGAAACGACGGTCTGCATTATCGGCGGAGGTGTCGCCGGTATTACGCTTGCGCGGGAGATGTCGAGGGCGGGGGTCGACACCTGTGTGCTCGAAAGCGGGGGCTTCGGGCCTGACGATGAAACCCGCGACCTCTGTCGCGGCGAGAACGCCGGACTGCCCTATTCGTTCGCGGACGGCTCGCGCAGCCGCTACTTCGGCGGCAGCAGTAATTGTTGGGGCGGCTGGTGCCGCCCGCTCGATCCGTGGGACTTCGAGAAGCGCGACTGGATCCCGCACAGTGGCTGGCCGTTCGGCCTCGACGAACTGGCGCCGTACTATGCGCGTACCCATGAACTGCTGAAGCTCGGCCCGCAGAACTTCGATCCTGCCTACTGGGAGCGCGAGATCGGGCGCCATGACGTGCGCCGCATTCCGCTTGCAACCGGCGATATGCGCGATACCGTCGCGCAGTTCAGCCCACCCGTGCGCTTCGGAAAGGCCTATCGCGACGAGCTGTCGCGTTCGTCGCGGGTGCGCGTGTTTCTGTATGCGAATGTCCTGAATATCGACGCCGACGCTCAGGGCACGTCCATTTCGCGGCTCCAGGTGGCGACCCTCAGTGGCCGCAAGATGACGGTGGTCGCCAGGATCTTCGTGCTGGCCACGGGCGGCATCGAGAACGCGCGCCTCCTGCTGGCCTCGAACAACGTGCAGGCGGCGGGCCTTGGCAATGCCAACGATCTGGTGGGCCGCTACTTCATGGATCACCCGCGGATGATGTGCGGCAAAGTGCGTTTTCGTCCGGGCAATGCTCGCAATAAGCTGTACGACATCAAGTATCACTATCAGAATGCCGCCGTGTCGGCGCACGGCACGAAGATATCGTCACAGTTCGCGCCGAAGCAGGAGTTGATGGAGCGCGAGAAGCTGCTGAATTCGCGCGTGTGGCTCTATTCGCGCTGGTTCGGCGAAGGAACCGCAGGGTCCGAAGCGTTGATCCACTGCAAGGAAGCGCTGCTGCAGAAGGACCAGCCGGGCCGCAGCCTGAAGACCGATGTCGCGACGATGATCGCGCACCCGCTGCACACCGTGGGCTACGGTTTGACGCGACTCCTCCAGTGGCCGGTGCTGATCACCGACGTGACGTTGCAGGCCATCGTCGAAGCGGTGCCCAATCCCGATAGCCGGGTCACGTTGTCGGCCGATAAGCGCGACCGGTTCGGCATGCCGCGCGTGAAGGTGGAGTGGCGTCTGGGCGAACAGGTGCAGCGCACCTTCGACAGAACGTTCGCGTTGCTCGCGCAGGAGTTGCAGATGGCCGGCATCGCGGACGTCGAACTCGATGCGCCGCTCGAAGGCCGGCACTGGCCGGCGAAGCTGGAGGGCACGTGGCACCACATGGGTACCACGCGCATGCACGAATCGCCACGTGAAGGCGTGGTCGATCGTGATTGCAAGGTGCATGGGGTGAGCAATCTCTACGTGGCGGGCAGCTCGGTATTTCCCACCGTCGGCGCCAACTTTCCGACCATCACGATCGCCGCGCTTGCACTACGCCTCGCGGGTCATCTGGTGCGGCAACTCGAGGTGCCGGATATCGTCGGCAACGCGCGGGGCGACGCCGCCAACAGTTCGGTGATGTCGAATCAGCCGCAGCAGCCTCAAGCCGGCACCCTGCCGATCGCAGCCTCGACCTTGACGCCGTTGATGAAGGAGCAATGAGGAACGGGCCGGTGACGGTATGCGCCCGGTGGCGTACGGTCACCGGCTCGGTTGAGTGGCTTCGCGCAGCGTGGGAAGCGTGTTTTCACGCGTTTCGCCGGTGCTGCCCTTCGATTCCAGCAAAGCGGTCAACGCGCTGACCATGGTTTCGACCCGGAAGCGTGCTTCGAAAGTACGGACCGCCTGAGCGCGCATGGTGGCGCGCGCGATGTCGTCGAGTTCGAGCCAGCGCAGGAGATTCTTTTCCGTACCGTCGACCGTGTCGGCGGCAACCATTCCCGCACCGTCCGCTTCGATTTCGCGCCACACGTTGACCTTGTCGGAGATCAGCGCCGGCAGTCCACAGCCGAGCGCTTCCGCAACCGCCACGCCGAAGTTCTCCTGATGCGAGGGCAGAACGAACACGTCGCTGGCATGAAACGCGCCCCACTTGAGATCACCCTGCAGCATGCCCGGCAGACTGATGCGGTGCGCGATACCGGCTGCCTGGGCCTGGGCGCGCAGACTGGCCACCCAGCCGGCCTCGTCGGGACCCGCGATGACGAGATGTAGCGACGGGTCGCGGCTGGCGACGCGCGCGAATGCATCGATCAGCAGATCGCAGCCTTTTTTCACGTGCACGCGGCCAAGAAACAGCACGATGCGTTTGTCGCGCAAGCCGGGCACGGCTTGCAGGAAGGCTTCGCGCAAGGGCGCGGCTTCAAGCGGCGGCACGCTCGTGCCGTACGGCACGACCTGCTCATGCGCCCGGTACAGCCAGAACGACTGACGCGCGCGGGCGCGCTCTTCCTCAGTCGTATAGATGACGACGCGTGCGTCGCGCAACACCCGGTATTCGGCCCACGGCCAGTACAGCCACTTCTTCAGATGCTTGAGCGGGTAAGCCTGTTTGAACCACGGGTCGAGCATGCCGTGCACGTACACGTAGTAGGGCACCTCGCTTTGGCGCAGCGCTTTCCATGCCGCGAAGCCGTGGTATTGCCACAAGCCGTGCACGATGACCGCGTCGAAGCGGTTCGCGTTGGCGGCGAGCCACGGCGCGAGTTGTGCGCTGTAGCTGTAGCGGCTGTTGACGGGGCCGAACGCGTGGACCGGAAACGGAAAGGCTGCCAGGTAGGCGTCGCCGGGGGCATCGCAGGTGGCCACTTCGATTTCGTGCCCGGCATCCTGCATCGCTACGCCGCTGCGTCGCACGCCTTCAACCGGGCCGCCGGCGCGGGGATCGATACTGGCAAGCAGATGGAGGATTTTCATCGGGCGAGTTTCGGTCGATTGGGGCGTTGCGTCGACGGGGTGCGCGACACGAGGGCGCCGTACGGGCGGGAGCCGGGCGCGGCGGTTGCCGCGCGGGACATGCCGAGGGCGGTGGCGAGATCGGCACGGCCCATGCCGGGCTGGATTCTGCCCGGCAATTCAGGCATGGCGGCCGGGCGCAAATGCGGTGGAGTCCGCACGCGTTTAATCCGCGCCGGCAGCGCGCGCTGCAATCGCGCGTGCGTGGCAATCATCAGGCCGAGGGCGACGCCGAACACCAGCCCTGAGAACCGCGGCCCGAGCGGATTGCCGCCGATCGACATGGCCGGCAGCCCGGCAAACAGCATGATGGCGCGTCCCAGCACCGGCAGCATGGGCGCGTCCGGAACCACCGAGCGCCAATAGCGATACGAGCAGAAGCAGACCGCCAGGGCGACGAGGGTCGCCAAAGGCATGGCGACGCCGAACAGCAATCCGCCCGCGAAGAGTTGATAGACCCAGAAGTTGTGACCCGCGGCCCATTCGTTGATCGCGTAGAAGTCCTGCTCGCTGATCTGGCCGGCGAGGTCCGGCAGATAGACGGGGGAATAGTGATAGTAGTGGCCGTAGCCTGCGCCGAACAACAGCGTTTCCGGCGACGCCGTCACCTGGTCATACTGATCGCGCATCTCGGCGAGGCGGGTGACGGTGGTCGGGTCCTTGCCGGTGACGGTTTCCTCCGACGCGAAGATACGCTCTGTCCAGTGCTCGGCGATGGCCGGAAAGCTCAACGCCGCGATGGCGGCCACGCCGGCCAGCACGGCGCTGACGATTAGCGTGCGGGCGGCCGCGCGCCAGATCTGCCGGATCGACGGCGCGGACAGCGCCATGGCGAGCAGGAACAGCAATACGGCGCCGACCAGCAAGCTGCGCGTGACGCTCAGCAACTCGACGATCACGGTGCCGGCGAACACAGCGATCGTGAAAAACGAAAAGCGCTTGGCGACGATGAATTCGTGCAGCAGCACGCCTTGCAGCCCGAGCAAGGTCACGGAGATGATGCGGAAGCGGACGTCCTCGAGATCGCCCCCCGGCGCCGCCATGCCAGTCGTCATGCCATAGACGAAGGTGAACACGAGACAGATCACGTTGGCGAAGAACAGGGCTCGCTCGAACTGCGAGATTCTGTATTCGCTCCATGGACGGCAGGCCACCAGATAGCCCAACAGAAACAGCGCGAACGGCAGCACAACGCGCAGGTAGTTGCCCGTGTCGTTATCCTGAATGAACTGGGCGACGATGCTGCCGAACACGCACAGCAACATGCTGAAGGTGACCACCGAGCGCAACCGCGAGCGGTCGCGAAAGCGTGGCGCAATCAGCAAAAGGGCGAGCCCGGTGGCGACTGCCGGCACCACCAGCGCGGTCTGCGCGAAGTGGCCTACGTTGGCGTCGGTCGCTTTATAGTCCAGTGCCAGCGGTAACAGAAAAAACCATATCCAGAGCGTCGCATACTGATGGCGCATTGCTGATTCCTCCCCGTGCTGTCGATCCGCCGTTGGTCTATAGCGGACGGTCTCGCATCGGGTCATTGTGCGGGAAGAACCCCGCCTGGCGATTGCGCGCGGTCGGTTTCGTCGCCGATTGCCTGGGTTCTGGCGACAGTGGCAAGGGCGGTCCCTGCAAGATGCGCGCACACTTCCCCATGTTGTCGGTCAATGCCTTGATGTTGGCGCGCACGCACGCGTGCCGGCACCGAAGATGCAAAAAGGGACATGCGCCCGCGAATGGTGACAGGGGAGAACAACATGAAATTATTTGGCGGGGCGGGACCCGCAACGGGCAGCCGGGCCATCGAGCTGGATTTCGTGCGCGGCATCGCGATTATCATGGTGATGGGCTTTCACTTTCACGCTGTTCATACCAACAACTTCCTGATCCATATCATCGAGTACCCCCTGAAGAACTTTGGGCGTGAAGGTGTCAATCTGTTCTTTACGCTCAGCGGCTTTCTGGTTGGCGGCCTGCTGCTTCGACAGTACGCCGAAACAGGCAACGTCGACGCAAAGCGCTTTATCATCCGGCGGATTTTCCGCATCTGGCCGGCGTATTACATCCTGATCGCCTTTCATGTGCTGGCCGGGCGCCATCCGTGGAATACCTTTCTGGTCCAGAATCTGACCCACCTGCAGAACTATCTGGGTACCTCGATTACCCAGACCTGGAGCCTCGCGGTCGAAGAACACTTTTATCTCGTTCTGCCGGCGCTGTTGCTGATGTTCGCGCGCTGGCGCCTCGGCGCGTGGACGATTGTCGGTGTGCTCACCGGAATCTGCACGGTGGTGCTCACCGCGCGCTGCTTCGCCGTGGCGGGCGGCAACCTGGAAGGGGCATTTGCGTACACGCAATACCGCATCGACAGTTTGCTGGTTGGTGTGATTCTGTCCGCGATCTACTGGATGAAACCAGGCGTCTATCATCAACTTGCGAAGCGCAAGTGGCTGCTGGTCGCCTGCATCGTGATGCTATGCGCGTGGCTCGCCTTTGCGACGCCACACTTCGCGCTCGACGAAAGCATTGGTTATACGATTCAGGCGATCGGTTTCGCCGCGCTGATTGTGTTCGTGCTGGAGTATTCGGGATCGCTCCGTTCGTCGTGGGTATATCGCGGGATTGCCTGGATCGGCCTCTATTCGTACGGCATTTACCTGTGGCATTCGCTTGCGCTCGCCCCCGGCGATATGCTGATTCGCAAAGCGACCGCCATGGGTCTTGCCCCGAGCGTGATCTGGATTGTGGCGCTCGCCGCGCAGTTCGCTTTCGCGATTGCGATTGGCTATGTCACGACCCGCGCGATCGAGTATCCGTTCCTGCGTATGCGCAATGCGATGTTCCCTGAAAAGCGCAGCAGTTCGGTGCGGGAAGAAGTACCTGTTGCGGGCGGCCAGTTGTCCTGATCACCTTCAGCCCGTGCGGCCGGCCCCGCTGCCGCTGGCTGTGGGTTGGCGCGTAGCGCCAGCCTCCGAGGGCTCTTGCCGAGGTGGTCGTGTGTCGAACGGTGTGTTGCCGGATCAGGCCATCTGCTGAAGCAAGGTCTGCTTGAATTGCCGGAGCGTATGCCGCGACAGCAGATCTTCGCGTTCCGCCGGCACGGCTTGCGGCGCGTGCGGCCACGAGGTCATCGTCTCGGTGATCGCACGGCCAATCGAGGCGGAGCTCAGGTCGCTCAGAATCGGTCCCAGCTCGCAACGCCGGCTGAACCAGCCGATCAGTCCGTCTTCGGTTGCAATCACGGGTTTGCCGAAGCGGTATGCCTGCACGAGCACGCCGCTCATTCCATAGTGTCCCTTGTAGCCTAGCCAGACTGCGTCGCAGGCGGAGAACAGATCGCGCTCGACGTCGTTCGTAATGAACGAGTCCAATATCAGCGGTGCGGGCGTGAGGCTGCGCACATGATTACGCATGAAATGGCGCGTGCCCGCGTCCTGCTCACCGGCGACGATCAGCGTGGGCGCATGCTCCAGACGGGTCAACGCGTGGACCAGTTCGTAGATGCCTTTGCGTTCGGTGATCGAACCGTACACCAACAGATAACGTTGCGTGGGGTCCAGTCCGAGCCGCTCGCGGGCCAGCACCGGATTTTCCGCTTGCTCGTCGGGAAACGGGTCCGCAACGTAGGCGATGGCCGCGCTGGACTTCGAGGCGCTGCGCGCCGACCACTCAGGCAAGGTGGGGTCGATCGTCAGCAATGCGCGCAGTCCGGCGGTCCGTACGGCGCGCTTGAAAAGCAGGGCCTTGATCGCATTCACGACCGGTCGATCCGGCGACTTGATGCCGACTTTGTGATGATGGAAGGTCGAGCGCATCGTGATACCGATCCACGGCGTCTTGCCGAACGGCGAGCCGAGAAACGGCAGCCCGTAGAAGAAGTAATCGACATAGGGCACGACCACCAGCCTGATCGGTTGCGCACGGCTGACGACCCGATGCACGCGCTTGAAATAGCGGTGAAAGCGCGAGTACTGGTTCGACTGGCGCAGCAGCCCGCGTGGCCGTTCGTCGGGATCGACGAACGCGATTTGCAGATCCGCGCGGTTCGCAGCGACGATCTGTCTGGCGAGCGGATGGTCTTCGTTGCCGGATTCCGTCGCGAGCATGCAGGGATAGCCCGCTTCCGTGCAGGCCTGCATGGTCCATTCGACATAGCGCCAGCGATGGCCGGTGAGGTTGGGCTCCACAATCAGGACGTAGTCTTGTTCCATCGATGCGGTGGTCGTCAGTGGTCGAATGCGTTGTGAAAAGGCACCCTCGCGCCGCCAGTCTGGGGGCGCTAGCGGAACAACGTTAGCATCGGCGGCGGCAGTGGACCTGTCTATTTGACCCGTTCTGTGGGTCAACGTACTAGTCCGCAATGGGTTCGGCTGAACCGGCCTAGCTGATGGCGGTTGTCGCCGATTCTCTCGCGGTAAGGTCATACATAGTATTCGATGAAAAAGCTCGCCAGCTTGCTGGTGCGACCTCACTATTTTGCGCCAGCGGCGTTTCGCAGCGATGCGTTGAATCGCTGCGTGTGGCCGATTCAGCGGCGCTCCGATTCGACGGAGATACAGCTTGCGGGCGATCAGGCTTCCGGCGTTCTCAATAGCGGCCAGCTTTGGCACGAGCGCGGCGACGTGGGTGCTGTTGCAGCAGTTCACCGTGCGTGGACTCGTAGCAATCAAATTTCTTGCGATCGGCAGGATGCTCGGGCCGTCGGCGATCGGGAGCGTCAGCATCGCGCTACTCGGGGTCGCGATCGCGGAATCCCTTTCCGACACGGGTCTCCCTCAGGCGGTCATCCAGGGGACCAATACGCCGACTCGTTCAGAACTCGCCGCCGTCTGGACCACGCTCGCGACACGCGGCCTGCTGGTCGCGTTGCTGCTGATTGCGCTCGCGCCGGTGATGAACAGCCAGTTTCACCTCGGCAATGCACTCGTACTGTTACAGCTTGCGGCAGCGCTGCCTCTGATTCGCGGCGTTGCATCGCCCGCTTACTTTGTGGTCCAGCGCAATCGCGGCTTCCAGCACATCGCGGGGATCGAAATCGCTGCGGCATTTGTTGATTGCTGCACTGGCCTCGCGTTCGCGTTCGGCGGAGCGGGCGCCTACTCATTGCTAATCGGCATGATCGTCGGCGAAACGCTGAAAAGCACCCTCACGTGGGCGACGATGAAGCCGCGGCCGCCGATTCGAGCCGCGTGGTCGGGGATCGGTCATTACATTGGCTTCAGCCGTTGGATCTGGGCGGGGAGCGTCGTGAATCTGCTGCTCAACCAGTTCGACAAGGTTGTGGTCGGGAAACTGCTCGGGCCGGCGCAACTGGGCGCGTACCAGATGTCGTCAAAGCTCGCGCAGATGTTGCTGACGGACGCGGCGTTTGCGATGGGGCAATACCTTTTTCCGACGTTTTCGGCGCAACACCGGCACGACGCGCGCGTGGCGGCGCGGCTTGTCAAGCTGTACCTGGTTGTCGTCGCCTGCGGCCTGACGATGTTCGTCGTGCTGCTGCGGATGACTGCGGCGCCGCTCTTCGCGTTGATTCTCGGTCCCGCGTGGATGTCGGCGGTCCCGCTCTTCAAAATTTTCGTCATCAACATGGCAATCGGCGCATTGATCGCGGTGCTTGTCGCCTACTTGCGCGCGGTCGGCGATGCGAAGGCGACGACGCACGCGTCGCTGATACAGATGGTCATTCTGTTCGCGATCGTGCCGCCTCTGACGCACTTCTGGGGTGTGACGGGAATCGCGTGGTCGATGACGGTGGGCATGGGCTCGGCAGCCACGTGGATGCTCTATCGAACCTTGAGGCGGCATAACGCGCCTTCTTTCCCATAGACCAGCTGGCGCATCCCAAACGAAGCAACAAACGCGAGCGCCGCGCCGAACACCAGTAGAAGCGCCGGCGCCGCCATCCAGCCTGTCCTCGCAATGAGCACATTGGCGGCAAGCGGCGCTACGCCCATCGACGTCCCCAGCCCGATGTTGATCGCCATTGCTACACCGCTATAGCGCACGCCGACGGGAAATAATTCCGCAATCGCGCAGGCAAACGTTCCGTTCGCAAACGAAGCGACGACCGCAGCGATCAAAAAGATCACACGCAGATCGGCCTGATGACGGGCCAGCGTCAGATAAAAAACCGGCGCGAACAGAGCGGATAACACGGCGCCGGCCCGGAACAGATAGCGTCGCGGCAGCACGTCGCCGATGTGCGCAATCAGCAGCATGCAGGCAGAGATCGCCACGACATGCAGCGTCTGAGCGGCGGCAATCCGTTGCGGTTCATAGTGAAGCAGCCGAAGCCACGCCGGCGCATGCGTAACAATCAGGCCATTGCTGAGCCCGACCAGCATCGACGCAACCATGCCCACGGCAATCGGCCCACGATAATCGCGTAGCAGAACGGACAGCGGTTTTTGCTCCCGCGCATCGCCAGCCCGCGCATAGGCGTCGGTTTCCGGCAAGGTGCGGCGCAGCAGGAAGCTGAATAGTCCGATCACGCCGCCGGCGAGAAAGCCGATGCGCCATCCGAACGTGTCGATCTGCGCCGGCGTAAGCGTGCGTTGCTCCACGAGGTTGATGCCGACGGCGAGCAGCAACGCCATGTTGACCGCAAAGAACACGATGCCGCACGAGAAGCCCGGTTTCATCCGCGCCGTTTCCACCGCATAGACGATCGCGCCCGGCAGTTCGCCGCCGACGCAGAATCCTTGCGTGAGCCGCAGCGCGAGCAGCAGAAAAGGGGCCGCCGCGCCCCACATGCGGTACGCCGGCAGGATCGCGATGAGCAGGGTCGAGAGCGCTGCGACAATCGCCGACCAGGCAAAAACCCGGCGCCGGCCGTACCGATCACCTAGGTGGCCGAAGAAGATGCCGCCTAACGGCCTCGCCAGAAAACCCAGCGCAAATACCGCAAACGACAAAGTCACGGTCGACAGACCCGCGCTGGCGGGAAAGAACGCCCGGCCGATCTCCTGCGCGAAAAAGCCGTAAACGACGACGTCGAAAGTCTCGAGCGCGCCCCCGGTGCTGGTGACGATAATCGTCCAGCGCTGGCGGGCGCGCCTTGTTTCGGTGGGCATCGGGGGCGAACTGCCGGTCATGGCCGATCCCCTGAAATCGCTCGTGGAGCGCACCTCGAGCCCGGACACCTCGCCGCGAGAATTAAGGATTTCTTCATTCAGCCTCCATGGGCGAAACGCTCACGCACAAGCAGCATGTCATCAGGCGTCTCGCTTTAAAACGCCCTTCAGGCTCCCGGTGCATGGGCTCAGGGAATCACTCCCCTGGCCGCTCCATGGAGGCCTTTCCTGAATTAACTTTCCGGAGTTAAGCAAAATGAAAACCCTTCGAATTGTGGCCGCCGGCGCCATCGCCTTCGCCGTTGGCAGCGCTTACGCGCAAGACGCTTCAACGCAAGCGCAGCCTTCCCAGGATTTGGCCACCACCGCGGTAGGCGGCACGCCGTCGACCAGCAGTGAAATGGGATCGCCGACCGGCAAAAGCCGCCAGCAGGTCTACAACGAACTGATCCAATCGCAGCACAACGGTGAAGCAGACCGCATGAAAGATCTATTCAAAGGTGGACAATGAACGACGCATCCGGCGTTGCCTCGCGATCGCCGGATCGCCGGACCTCGGATTCACCGAACAAGATTGTGTTCAGAAGCCGGCCCGCTTCACCACGCTTCTGAACTGCCCGGCCGAAAGATAGCGCTGAAACCAGGGGTTGTTGCGCAGTTCGCACACACGCGACGAGCGTTCGGCAAGCGCAGCCTCGAGCCAATGGAACATTTCGGGCGGTCTGGCGAGTCTGGCGTAGATCTCGGCAAGCAGTAGCGGCGAGATGTAGCCCGTGCGGTGCCTCGCGAGCAGATCTTCCAGAAGCCAGCGTAAGACCGCATCGTGGCCGCCGCTTTCCCACTGGGTGCGGATCGCCTGTGCGCGGGCGTGCGCGCCGCACGAGGCCAGTGCCTCTGTGGTAGCTTCCACGGCTTCCTTGAACAAGCCCTTGATCTCGAATGCCGTGGCCAATAGCTGATAGATGAGCGGCGAGCGTTCGCTCCGCTCGCCGGAAAAATACTCTTTCATCACTTCGTCGTGACGGCCCGACATCACCAGACCGAAGGCCCGTGAGCCCTTGAACGCGAGCGGATCGATCTGTTCGGCGCGCTTCAATTGCGCATGTCCTTCCGGCTCGCGTCCGATCGCCAGCAAAGCCCTCGCGTACAGCCTGCGGGCCTCGGGATAGCTGGGGTTCAGGCGCAGCGCTTCAAGAAACTCTGCTTCAGCTTTTCGCCAGTCCCAGTCGTAGAAGTAGTGAACCGCAGCCATCGCGTGATGGGCCTCGGGCAGCCCAGGATCCAGTTCCAACGCGCGTTCGGCTGCAACGCGGGCGAGGGGCCAACCTTGCTCAGGCGGATAAAGACCGTGTACGGTCGTCGAGCCATGAAAGTTCGACAGGCCGACGTAGCCGAGCGCGTAGGTCGGATCGAGCTCGACTGCGCTCTCGAAGTAGGCTCGGCTGCGAAAAAAATCCTCGCCGCTGATGGCGTGGTGCGCGGAAAACCCCGCATCGAAGTGCACGCGCCGGTACCAGAAATACCGGCCACGCAAGTAAGCGTCGTGAGCGGCCGGGTCGATGGGCAACCGCCTTGCAAGCATCGTCTGCTGTTGTTCGGTTAGGGTCGGCGCCACTTCGGCGACCAATGCCGCGCCGATCTCCTTCTGGATATCGAGCACGCTTCGCGACATCGGCTCGTAAGCATGGCTCCAGACCTGCACCTGATCGGCGCACCGGATCAACTGGGCGAGGATTCGGAAGCGTTCACCTTCCTGAGTCAAGGAGCCCTCGAGGACATAGTCCACCGCGAGCTCGCGCGCGATCTCGGCAATGCTTTTTTCGGTGCGGCGGTATCGGGCGGCGGTGGTCCTCGCGATGACCATCAATCGGCCAGGCTTGAGCGCGCCGAGCGTGGCGGACGTTTCAGCCGCTAACGCATGGCAGAAGCTGTCCTGCGCCGCGTCGCCGGTCATGTTTGCAAAAGGCAGGACGATCACGCGAACGGCGGGCGTTGGGCCTGGTTGGGATTCGGCGGGTGAAGGCGCCTCGATTCCATCCAGCCGGTAGCCTTTGCCCTTGACTGTCTTGACGTACTGCGGGTTCACCGGATCTTCGTTCAGGGCGATGCGGATTTTCCGCACCACGGTGTTCAAGCCGTTCTCCGTGTCACGAAAAGAATTCACCCCCCACAAGGCCCGCACGATCTCCGCGCGTGGGACGAGTTCTCCTCCTCGCGCCGCCAGAAGGATGAGCAGTTCCATCGGCTTGTGTTCGAGACGCACTTCCTCGCCGGCCCGGCGCAGCTGGTAGCGGTCGACGTCGAGTTCGAAGTCGGAGAACCTGACGAGTCCGGGCGTCTTCATCTGCTCTCCAGTGTTATCGAACTCGCGGGTTACTTCGGACTTTATATTAGGTCACCTGAAGCGCCTCTGAGGGCCTGTACACCTTCCGTATCCAGGCACGATCGGTCAGTTTGACGAATACGACGGCCATTGCCGCGGCGGCTGACCCGTACGTCAGTCCGGGTGTAGCGATCGCCTGGATTGATCGCATTCGCATAATCGACGGCTATTTTCTCGTTCGAGTGGGCGTATTAGCTTGCAGTGAATGCCGCACATGAAAGCAATTAGAAATTAAATTGATATGTTTTTGTCATGAAGATTGCCGCCTGAATTCGACACGTGCCGCTACTGATCACCAGACCGATCCGAACTCGTGATTCGCCGAATTATGGTGAAAAATAGGTGGCACTTCCCGAGTCGCCTGAGTGCCTGTAAAGTCATACAGCGTTTTCGCGGCAGGCCCAAAAATATAGGCGCCGCGCATATAGCCACAACGATGTCCCGAGCAGTTTGCAAAATCAGTTTTGTAAAACAGGCGTCAAAAGGGGATTCACATGTCAGTTGGGAACTCGGTCGTTGACACGACCACGAGCAGCACCAAATACAAAGTCATCAAGTGGTCGATTATCGGGCTGTGCATCGCTATCGGTGCGCCGCTCGCGATCCTGCTGGTCAAAGGGATGGTCGGCCTGATCATCGCGGCGGTGATCGGGCTTGCGGCGATCAACTTCGGCCCCGTTCTCGCCATGAAGTTCGCGAACCAGAAAGTCAAGATGTTCGTGAACGAAGCGACGTCGAACCCAATCGAGACGCTCTACAACGAACTGGCCGAAAAGCAGGAAGGCGCAGAGCGGTTCAAGAAGAGCATTACCGACTTCCGCACCGAAGTGAAAAACTTCGAAGACAAGACCGCGCAGTTCAAAAAGCAATACCCCGAAGACGCGGCGCGTTTCGAAACTCAACTCGCGACGATGAGAAAACTGCTCGCTTTTCGTGAGGGGCGCTATAAGCAGGTGCAGGACGAACTCAAGCGATTCTCCGACGCAATCGATCGCGCCAAAGCGCTGTGGGACATGTCGCAATCCGCGCAACGCATGAACAAGATTGCCGGCATGCAATCCAGCGACACCTTCGCGCAAATCAAAACGGATGCCGCGCTCGACTCCGTGATGAACTCGGTGAACAAGGCATTTTCCGAAATGGAAACGTCGCTGATGGAAAGTGCGGAAGTGCAGCAAGCCACGGCCGCCACCGAAATGGGCGCGCTCAGTCCGCCCGCTCAGCAACTCGGCTCGCCCACGGCACCCAAATAATCAGGCGCGCACCGCTCGACCACTCAACTCGATCGAAAAATAATGAAGAAAATTCTGGGTTCGATTCTTTTCCTGATCTTGCTGGCTGCCGGTTGGTATATCCACGAAGGCGGCTTCAAAACCCCTAATTACGGCCAGAGCGCCGACAAAGATGCTGCCGCGGTGAATGGGATAGACACC
This sequence comes from Paraburkholderia solitsugae, assembly GCF_013177695.1. Lineage (GTDB taxonomy): Bacteria > Pseudomonadota > Gammaproteobacteria > Burkholderiales > Burkholderiaceae > Paraburkholderia > Paraburkholderia solitsugae. Next base: position 110,718 of record NZ_WOEY01000027.1, read on the forward strand.
GGCAACAGCAGCAGCGCCGACGTCAAAACGCCGGCCCCGAGCAACCCGGACGGTTTCGTGCCCAACAAGGACACGCTGAAGTCGATATTGAGCAACGGTGTCGTTCGTGTCAGCGTCGAGAATCCTTCGCGGCCGTTTTACTCGGAAGACGACGGCAAGCCGCAAGGCTTCAATGTCGACTTCGCCAATCTCCTGTTCGCCCAGAAGGAATTCACCTCGGGCGACCATCCGGTCATTACGGTCGACACGCATCACGGCGTGGACACGTATCCGGCGGTTCCCGATCAACTGACGAAAACCGACAAGCAAGGCAACACCGTCGTCGACGTCGCCATGGACGGCCTGACATTCCCAGACAACACACCGGGCGGCGTCGTCTATTCGATTCCCTATGTTGAGGACTTCGGCTATTCGTTGATCGTCGCCAAGGGTTCGGCAGTCCGCTCCGCAGCCGATCTCGCGGGCAAAACGGTCGGCGTGCTGCAGGGCGACCCGGACGTGAAGGCGTTTGTCGAGAAAGCGTTCCCGAATAGCAAAATTGTCGAGCTGTCGGATGCGAGTATCGAAGGGCAGCGATCCTGGATGTCGCACTTCCTGGACGAGCATCAGGTCGACGCAATCGTCTACGACTATCCATTCGGCGTATCGGAGATCAAGGGCACCGACCTGACGTTCGCGGTCACGAAGCTGGACGGCTCCAACCTTTCGTACAAAATTGGCGTGCGCAAGGAAGACAGTGCGCTGCTGATCTACCTGAATTCCGCGATCGCGAAGGTCAAGCAGTCGCCGGCCTATCTGGACCTGTTGCGTAAATATTTCATCAGCGACCAGGTGCTGACGACGGCCGCGACCGGTGGTGAGAAGACCTACGTGGTCCGCTCGGGTGACACGCTGAATGGGATTGCCGCGAGTCAGTTGGGAAGTGGCGCGCGATTTGTCGACGTGCAGAAACGCAATAACCTTCCGAACCCCAACCTCATCCTGATCGGTCAGCACCTGATCATTCCAGTGCGCTGACGCCGTAGATTTTTTGCCGGGCGCCCAAGGCCCGGGGTGAACAAAACGCCTTGACCGGGGGTGCGAGCGCATCGCGCCCCCGCTGTCCCTGTCCCGACGGGCTCGCGTGCACGGGCCCGCCGCAAATCCGCCACTTTTGCATCCATTTCAACCCCCGCTGCGTAAATCCCCTCAAGGACGCGCAAACCCCGCCACACCCAACTAACCGATCGCGCGCCCCCAAGATCAGGAGGCGCGCTCATGACCCACCCCGCACCGACCTCACCCCTGCCGCGGCGGGCCCCGGGTGCCGGCCCCCGCCGAAACCCCGCCACTTTTGCACCCATTCCACCCCCCGCTGCGTAAACCCCCTCAAGGACGCCCAACCCCCGCCACACCCAACTAACCGATCGCGCGCCCCCAAGATCAGGAGGCGCGCTCATGACCCACCCCGCACCGACCTCACCCCTGCCGCGCGGCTCGCGGGTCGCGGTTATCGGCGCTGGCATCTCGGGTTTAGCCAGTGCCTATTTGCTGGCGCGCAACCATCAGGTCACCCTGTTCGAATCGGCGGGCTATGCGGGCGGCCACACCAACACCGTGGACGTCACGCTCGAGGGCCACACGCATCCCGTCGACACGGGCTTTCTGGTTTTCAACGATCGCACCTATCCGAACCTGCTCGCGCTGTTCGCCGAACTGGGCGTCGAGTCGCACCCGAGCGAAATGACCTTCTCGGTCTCACTCGACGAAGGCCGCCTCGAATGGGCCGGCACCAACCTGAACACCGTGTTCGCGCAACGCAGCAACCTGTTCTCGCCGACCTTTATCGGCATGCTGCGCGACATCTTGCGTTTCAACGGCAGTGCGCAGCGCAATCTCGAGCTCGCCATAGAAACGCGCGCGTCGATGGGGGAACTGCTGACGGCCGGTGGATATGGCGGCGCGTTCCAGCGCCACTACCTGCTGCCGATGGCCGCGGCGATCTGGTCGAGCGCGACCGCCGATATCCTCGCCTTCCCGGCCACCACGTTCCTGCGCTTCTGCCTGAACCACGCACTGCTGCAGGTGAACCGGCGGCCGCAGTGGAAGACGGTGGTGGGAGGAGGGCGCGAGTATGTGCGCCGCATCGTCGGCACGCTCGACGATGTCCGCATCGGGACTGCGGTTAGAGGCGTGCGGCGCGATGCCGACGGTGTCGATGTGCTCACGGACAACGGCACGGAGCGTTTCGACGCGCTGGTGCTCGCCACCCACGCGCCGACTTCGCTGCGCCTGCTGGACAACGACGCCGATCAGGACGAGCGCAGCGTACTGAGCGCGGTGCGCTGCCAGCCGAACGTCGCCGTGTTGCATACGGATACGAATCTGCTGCCGCGTCGTCGGCGCGTGTGGTCGGCGTGGAATTATCTGGGAAGCCGCGGCGTCGATGGCACGCATCTGGTGTGCGTCAGCTATCTGGTCAACCAGCTCCAGCCGCTGCCGTTCAGGACGCCGCTCGTCGTCACGCTCAATCCGGTGACGCAGCCCGCGCCGGGCACCGAGCTGCGCCGCTTCGTCTACGACCATCCGCTGTTCGATCTGCCCGCCATCGACGCGCAGCACCGTCTGCCGTCGCTGCAAGGCAAGCGCCGCACCTGGTTCGCGGGCGCATGGACGGGTTACGGGTTTCACGAGGACGGTCTGAAATCGGCCCTGCGCGTCGCCGCCGATTTCGACGCATCGCCGGCATGGGCCACGCTATGAATCCCGCTCGCGCCAACGTCGATCCGGCCGCCTGGCTTTTGACGGGCCAGGTGATGCACGAGCGTCTGCGGCCGAAGCACCACCGCTTCACGTATCCGGTGTTCTACGTGCGCTGCGATCTGGATCGTCTGGCGTCGCTCGATAGCGGATGGTTCGGCATCGACCGCTGGCGTCCGCTCAGCCTTCACACACGCGACCACGGTCCGCGCGATGGCAGCGATCTCGCCATATGGATGCGCGCGCAACTATCGGTGGCGGGTATTGAAGAAGCGGACGGCAAGATCTGGCTGCAAGCTTTCCCGCGCGTGTTCGGCTATGCGTTCAATCCGGTCAGCTTCTGGTTTTGCGACGATCACGACGGCCATCTGCGTGCGCTGTTGGCCGAGGTGCGCAATACCTTCGGCGATCGCCACAGCTATCTGCTGAGCGCTGCGGGCAATGCGCCGATCACGGTGGATACAGCACTGACATGCCGAAAAGTGCTGCACGTGTCGCCGTTTTGCCGCGTCGAGGGGCGCTACGAATTTCGCGTCAGGGAGACGCCGAACAGTGCGTTGGTTTCGATCGATTACGAAGACGCTGACGGGCTTCTGATCCGTACGGCGCTGGGTGGCCGTCTAAAACCCTTAACGTGCTCGACAGCGCTCGCCGCGCTGATCCGTCAGCCGCTGCTGACCGTTGGCGTCGTTGCAAGAATTCATTGGCAGGCGCTACGCCTCGCCCTTAAAAAAGCGCCGTTCTACGGCAAAAATCCCACGCCGGTTCGCACCGCCGACGTACCCATCGATCATGCCGCAGCCGGCCAACCGTCCGCCGCTGCGCGCCCCATTTCGTCCGATTGAGGAGATGCAGCCATGGCGCTTTCAAGAACCCTGAGCGGACACCGAACCGTTCCCGCGTCAGGCCGCCTGTTTCTATCTTTGCTCGAAAGGATTCAGGTTGGGCATCTGGTGCTGATCACGCCCGACGCTCAGCAGCGCGTGTTCGGCGATCCGCGCGCGGCACCGAGCGCGCGCCTCGAGTTGCGCGACTGGCGTGCCTGCGGCGCGATTCTGCGCAAAGGCGATATCGGTTTTGCCGATGCCTGGCGCGCGTTCTGGGTCGATACGCCCGATCTGGCCGCTTTGCTGCGCGTCGCAATCCGCAACGAACGCGCGCTGCAACGCACCGTCTGCGGCGGCTGGCTCGCGCAACTCTGGTACGGGCTGCGTCATAAACTAAGGCCCAATACGCGTTCGGGCAGCCGGCGCAATATTCACGCGCACTACGACATCGGCAACGCGTTCTACTCGCAGTGGCTGGACCCGACGTTCACGTATTCGAGCGCGGTGTTCGGCGGCAATTTCTATCAATCGCTCGAAGACGCGCAGCAGGCGAAGTATCAACGCATCATCGATACGCTGGGTTTGTGCGAAGGCATGCGCATTCTGGAAATCGGCTGTGGGTGGGGCGGTTTTGCGATGCACGCAGCGCGCCAGGGCATTCATGTACACGGCGTAACGATCTCTCCTGTGCAGCTCGAATTCGCCAAGGAGCGTGTGAGCGAAGCAGGCCTGAGCGACCGGGCGCACCTCGAATTGCGCGACTACCGTACGCTGACCGGCCAGTATGACGGTATCGTATCGATCGAAATGTTCGAAGCCGTCGGCGAAAAATTCTGGCCGACGTACTTCCGCATCTTGCGCGAACGTCTGCAGCCTGGCGCACGTGCGCTCGTGCAAACCATCACGATCGACGACTCGCACTTCGCGGCCTATCGCGCGACCAGTGACTTCATCCGCGAATTCATTTTCCCGGGCGGCATGTTGCCGAGCCCGCAGCGATTCATCGAAGCCGCGCGGCGTGGCAAGCTGACGGCGCGCACGTCGTTGGTGTTCGGCCGCGATTACGCCGAGACCCTGCGCCGTTGGCGCAGCGCGTTCGAGGCCCAGCTCGATGCGATCCACACGCAAGGCTTCGATGAGCTTTTCGTGCGGACGTGGCGCCTGTATCTGGCGTACTGCGAAGCCGGTTTCGACGAAGGACGCACGGACGTGATGCAATTCGTACTCGCCTCGGCGGACTGACATGCGTGCGCTCGCGGCATGAGACAGGCTGACGCCAGGTTGGGGGTTTTTGACGGTCGATCGGCGTCGTGCCGAAAGCCTCCGGCGAGCAGGCCCGACCCGGCTCGCGGAGGCCGTCCGGCGATCCTCTGTACAATTGGCCGATCGTCAACATCGCACTTCGACCGAATTCATGGCCATTTCCTACAAGACTCCCGACGACATCGCCAAGCTGCGCATTTCCGGCCGCCTCGCGGCCGACGTACTGGCGATGATCGGCGAGCACGTCAAGGCCGGTGTCTCCACCGACGAGCTCGACGCCCTGTGCAACGACTACATTGTCAATACGCAAAAGTCGATTCCGGCCAATGTTGGCTATCTGGGATTTCCGAAAACCGTTTGCACGTCCGTCAACCAGGTGGTGTGCCACGGCATTCCCAACCGCAGTGAAATCCTGAAAGACGGCGACATCGTCAATATCGACGTCGCGATCATCAAGGATGGCTATTTCGGCGACACCAGCCGCATGTACTGCGTCGGCCAGCCGAGCACGGTGGCGCGCCAGCTGATCGACACGACCTATGAGGCGATGCTGGCCGGCATCCGTGAGGTGAAGCCGGGTGCTACGCTCGGCGACGTTGGCTATGCGATCCAGAAGGTTGCGCAGCGCGACGGCTTCTCGATCGTGCGCGACTACTGCGGGCACGGCATCGGCAAGGTGTACCACGAAGACCCGCAAGTGTTGCACTACGGTCAACCGGGGCAGGGCGTGCGGCTGAAGCCGGGCATGGTCTTCACGATCGAGCCGATGATCAACGCGGGCCGCGCCGGCACCGCGGTGCAGCGTGACGGCTGGACCGTGGTCACCAAAGACCGTTCGTTGTCGGCGCAATGGGAGCACATGATCGCCGTGACCGAAGAGGGTTACGAGCTGCTCACGCCATGGCCGGACGGCACCGGCGATTACGAAGCGCCTTGAACACGTGGCCGGCGCGCCTCAGGAACCGTCGTTTCAAGGCGGTGGCCGCGCCAATTGCTGCGCTGTTGGCGCGCGGCTCCTGGTCCTTTGACCTGCGCTGCGGTTCGATCCAGTAAATAAGGATTTGACTCGCGCGCCGGTTCGGTTAAAGCTACGCCTTAGGGTTTCAAGGGGTTTTCGTCTGCATGAGTACGTCATTGACCGTTCGCCGTATCGCCGCTGATCAGGGCACCGTTTTCCGCGAACTCCGTACTGCGTCGCTGCGGGAGGCGCCCTATGCCTTCGGCGAAACGCTAGAAGACGCGTTGTCGGCGGATGCCGCCACGTTCGACGCCACCGCCGCCGAGCACGCTGTTTCGTTTATCGCAACCAGTTTCATCCTCTATACCGAGGGCCATCCGGCAGGACTGATCGAAGCGCATTTCGACGACGCCGCGGCGCGCCGCGCGTTCGTCTGCGAGTTGTGGGTGGCGCCGGCCGTGCGTCATCTGCGAGGCGGCGAGTTGCTGGTCGACACCGCCAGCACCTGGCTCGCCAGCGAAGGCGCCACCGAAATCTACGCGTGGGTCGCCGACGCCAACCGCAATGCGATGCGCTTTTACGAGGCGCTCGGCTTCGGTCCGACCGGCGAGCATCGGCGTGTCGTGCGTGTGCCCGAGCAGGCCGAAAGCCTGCTGGTGCGCCATGTGCCGACCACGTCGCAGGTGTTTCAGCAGTGATCTCGCGAGCGGCGCGTCTACCGGCCGCTCACATCCCTTCCGCGTCGCTACAGCGTTCATGGCCGGGTTCATGGCCAAATGAGCGCCCCAAGCGCGGCCTGAACGGCCGAGGCGTGGCCACGTCATGGGTATTCAGGCCGCAGGGGTGCGTTCTCCCGGCAAAAAAACCCGCTCCCCGCCTGGACGCCTGTAAAATACGCAAAATTTTTTGCCGAACGCTATGTCGCCCAAGAAATCGCCCTTTTTCGAACTCCGCAGCGGCTCTGTCGACACGCTCCTGTTTGTGGTCAAGACAACCGACCTCGACGCGATGCGTGCCGAACTGACCCGGCGCTTCGAGGCGACCCCCGAATTTTTCGCTAACGACGTCGTCGCGATCGACGTGCGCCGGCTCGCCGAGAACGAACGCGTGCCGCTCGCGGACATCGCGCAACTGCTCGACAGCGTGCGCATGCGCCCGGTCGGCGTCGTCGCCAACGCGCAGCAGCAATGGGCGGCCGAATCCGCGCTGCCGCTGCTCGAAGCGCGCGATCGCCGCGGCGCCGCAGCGAAGTCCGCAGACGAAGAGGGCGCCAATGCTGCCGCTGTGGCACCGGTTGCCACCGCCGCGACGGCTACGCCCCCGGCCGATCTGTTCGCCGCCGCCGCCGGCGGGCCGCCGGAAAGCGGCACCCCGGCCACGGCCGCCGCGGTCGAGCCGGCGCCCGCCGCCGAGCCAGTTCGTCTCGCCACCTCGTCGCAAACCATGGTGGTCGACAAGCCGCTGCGCTCGGGCCAGCGCATCTACGCAAAGGGCGATCTGGTCGTGCTCGGCCTCGTGAGCTACGGCGCGGAAGTGATCGCGGAAGGCAACATCCATATTTATGCGCCGCTGCGCGGCCGGGCGTTGGCCGGCGTGCAGGGCAATCACGACGCGCGCATTTTCTGCACGTGTCTCGAACCGGAACTGATCTCGATTGCGGGCATCTACCGTACAACCGAGAACCCGCTGCCGGCCGACGTGCTCGGCAAGCCGGTGCAGATCTGGCTCGAAGAAGAGAAATTGATGATCGAACCGTTGCGGCTCACCTGATCGGCGTGAAGCGCGCGCTGCCCTGAACGGTCACGGCACGCAGCGCTCCACGGCAAATCAGGCCGCACATAATTGACGAATTTGACGAACACAAGGTAAGGGTAATGGCAAAAATCATTGTGGTGACTTCGGGCAAGGGTGGCGTGGGCAAGACGACCACGAGCGCGAGTTTTGCATCGGCCCTCGCATTGCGTGGCAGCAAAACCGCCGTGATCGACTTCGACGTCGGCCTGCGTAACCTCGACCTCATCATGGGCTGTGAGCGCCGCGTGGTGTACGACCTGATCAATGTGATCCAGGGCGAAGCCAACCTCAACCAGGCGCTGATCAAGGACAAGAAGTGCGAGAACCTGTTCATCCTGCCGGCCTCGCAAACGCGTGACAAAGACGCGCTGACCATGGAAGGCGTCGAGAAGGTCATCAATGACCTGATCGCGATGGACTTCGAATTCATTGTGTGCGATTCGCCGGCCGGTATCGAATCGGGCGCGCTGCTCGCCATGCACTTCGCCGACGAAGCGCTGATCGTGACGAATCCGGAAGTCTCCTCGGTGCGCGACTCGGACCGTATCCTCGGCATCCTGTCGTCGAAGACCAAGCGCGCGATCGAAAGCAAGGAGCCGATCAAGGAACACCTGCTGATCACCCGCTACAACCCGAAGCGCGTGAGCGAAGGTGAAATGCTGTCGCTCACCGACATCCAGGAAATTCTGCGCATCGATCTGATCGGCGTGATTCCGGAATCGGAAGCGGTGCTGCATGCGTCGAACCAGGGGCTGCCGGCTGTGCACCTCGACGGTACCGACGTCGCCGAAGCCTATAAAGATGTCGTGTCGCGTTTCCTCGGCGAGCAGAAGTCGCTTCGCTTTACCGATTACCAGAAGCCAGGGCTGCTGCAGCGCCTCTTCGGCACCAAGTAAGGGGAGCGCACGTCATGTCGATTCTTTCGTTTTTGCTGGGCGAGAAGAAGAAGTCCGCGTCGGTAGCGAAGGAACGCCTGCAGTTGATCATCGCGCACGAGCGCGCCGGCGGCCATGCGCCTGCCGATTACCTGCCTGCGTTGCAACGCGAACTGGTGGCCGTCATTTCAAAGTACGTGAAAATCTCCAATGACGATATTCGCGTGAGCCTGGAGCGCCAGGACGACCTCGAAGTGCTCGAGGTCAAGATCGAAATACCGCAGGCTGGTTCCGCATAACGTACTGCGCGCTCAGCTTCGTTTCGTCGATATGACGTCACGAGGCGGAGCGTCAGCGCTGTCTTTGTTGTGATGCCTTCTTTGCGTCGTCGCGCGCTGCGCTGTCCTGGTTCGTAGGTTCGCGACTTCGCAATTTTGTTGCGTCCTCCCGCTGTTCCCTTGCGTCGTTCTCCTCGTCGTCGTCCCCGCTACCCCTGTGTTCGTGTGCGCTCGCACAGGCCTTCTCACGCGTGCTTTCCACGCGGCGAAATAATCCGTTGCACTTCAGCGTGCGCCGTTACACGCGCGCAGTCAGCGCTTTCGTCCCCTCGCGCATTAAACGGATAACGCCGCGTCCGGTGTCCAACTACAGAGGGAAAAATGAACAAGACCTTTCGCTTGCTGATCGCCAACGCTGTTCTGATCGCGGCTGGTGCATCCGCTGTGGCATCCGCTTCGGCCGAGGAAGTCGTCGTGATCGCGCCGTCCGCACCGCCGGCCGTGCGTTACGAAGCCGTGCCGGCGCCGCGCGTCGGCTATGTGTGGGATCACGGTCATTGGCGTTGGGACCACGGCCGCTATGTGTGGGTCGCGGGTCATTGGCAGGCCGAGCGCGTCGGCTACCACTGGGTGCCGGGCCACTGGGTCGAACACGGTCCGAACTATCGCTGGGTCGAAGGCCACTGGGCGTAAGTTCAAAGGCAACAGCTGTGTGCGGTGCGGCGCGCGTCAGGCCGCACGTACCCCTCTCTCCAGATTGACAACGCAGGCGCCGCGCACGCTCTCGGCGTAGCGCCCGCCTGCGTCTTCCAGGAAACACATGATGAAAAAGAATCTGCTTCTGATCGCCGCGCTGGCGATCATTCTCGCCGGGTGCGTGGTGGTGCCGGCGCGGCCGCTGGTGGTGCGCGCGCCGGGCGTCGTCGTTTACTGACGCGGGGTGCCGGTGCCGTCTTCAGCGGCAGCGTCGCCGTTGATCTCGTCGACGACAGTCGGCTCTGGCGCTTCGACTTCGGGTACCTCCGGCACCGGTGCGGGTGCCGGGCGCGGCGGCGGCGCCATATAGCGCTCTGCCAGCGCCTCATACAACGGCGGCGCGAACAGGCGCGAGACGCGGCTTGCGATCAACGCGGTGGCCATCAGCGAAATCACCAGTGCATGACCATCGATCATTTCCATCACGATCACGAACGACGTAATTGGCGACTGCGTGACGGCGGCCAGATAGCCCACCATCGCGAGGGCGATCAGCATCGGCAATTGCATCGAGTCGAACACCATGTGCAGCAGATTGCCGAAGCCGGCGCCGATCGACAGCGAGGGCGCGAAGATGCCGCCTGGGATGCCCGGCAGATACGAGCCGACCATCGATATCATCTTCAGGAACGGATAGAACACGGACAGGTGCTCGTGCCCCTCCAGCAGTCCGCGCGCTTCCGCATAGCCGCTGCCGAAGGTCGTGCCGCCGGAGATGAGGCCGACCACCGCGATCACGAAACCGCACAGCGCGGCGAACACGACCGGCCGCTCGCCGTGCAACTGACGCAGCGGCGCAGGAATCCAGCGCGCGGTGTTCAGCAGCAGCCAGCCGAACACGCCGCCCGCAATACCGGTGACGATCGCCGTGAGCAGAACGGCCACCGCCAGCAGATCGGGGAAGTGCGCGCCGATCTGGATGGTGCCGAAATAGGTGTAGTTGCCGTTCAGTCCGAGCGCGATCACACCGGCGATGATGATGGCCGTAATCAGCACGCCGCTCGCGCGGGCCTCGAAGCTGCGGGTGAGTTCCTCGATTGCGAACACGATCCCCGCCAGCGGCGTATTGAACGCCGCGGACAAACCCGCTGCCGCGCCCGCGAGTACTAATTGCCGTTCGATCAGCGCGTTCGAGCGTGGATACAGCCGCCGCAGATTGAACATCAGCGCCGCGCCGACCTGCACGGTCGGCCCTTCGCGGCCGATCGTGAAGCCGCCGAGAATCGCCAGAAACGACACGGCGATCTTGCCGAACAGAATCCGGAACGATAGCAGCCGCGCGCCGTATTCGCCGGGCTTGGCATGCAGGGTGGCGATGACTTGCGGAATGCCGCTGCCCTCGGCGCCGCGGAAGAACTTGCGCGTGAGCCAGACGGCGAGCGCCGCGACCGCGGGCGTGACGATCAACGGCGCCCACACATGCTGTTGCTGCATTGCGCGGAATTCGCCGTAGCCCCAATCGATGAGTCTTGCGTAGAGCACCGCCACTAGACCGACCGCGATCGCGCCGAGCCAGAAAACGCCGTATTGCCGCCACAGACGTCTGGCGCGACGCACGATGCTGGAAGAGGGAGGAAGGAAGGCCCGGGACATGAGAATGTGCTGGCGCAAAGGGTGAATTATAAAGCGTGCCGCATTGACAGAACGGTATGAAAGAATTCTGAAATATAGTAAAAAGGCTATTTGTAAGGTGTGCAATGTAACGCGCTGTATTAATGACGGTATGGCGCGCGGCGGCGTTCAGCCAAGATTCTTCGAATCGTCGGCTAAAATAGTTTGACGTATGAACAACTAACAGGTCCTCAATGAAGCGAGTCCTTATCGTCAAGGTCACGTCACTCGGCGATATCGTGCAGGCGTTACCCGTCGTCGCCGACATCAAACGCGCGTTTCCCGGCGTTCAGGTGGACTGGGCGGCCGACGAAGCATTCGCCGAAGTGGTGCATTGGTGCGAGGGCGTGGACCGCGTGCTCTGCGCACCGTTGCGCCGCTTCAAGAAGGCGCGCCGCTGGGGCGATTTCAAGGCGATCGCGGCGTCGATCGCCGAATTGCGCGCCTATCACTACGACTTCATCGTCGACATTCACGGCGTGTACAAGAGCGCGATCATCGCGTTTCTGGCGCGCTCGTCGAAGCGGATTGGCTATCAGTCGCAGGATCTCGGCGAGCGAGGTGCCGCATTTGCCTACACCGGGCGTTTCGGCCCGCGTCCGCAGTGCGACGCATGGCATGGCATGCGCATCAGCACGGGCGAGGCGCTGGGCTATGAGGTCGAAGGCCCCCCTGTCTACAATCTGCGCTTGCCCGAATCGGCCGCCGCAGCGTTCGCGGCTAACAGCGCGCCGGTCGCGGCGCTGTTTCACGCCACCTCCAAAGACGACAAGAAGTGGCCGCTGCCCCATTGGGTCGCGGTCGGTCGCGAGTTGGCACAGCGCGGTTTTCACGTGGTGTTGCCGTGGGGCTCGGAAGGCGAGCGAGCCGAGGCAGAGCAAATCGCGTCGCAGGTGCAGGGTTCGACCGTTCTGCCGAAGCTGAGCGTGACCGAAATCGCGCAGATGATCGACGCGTGCGCACTGGTGGTCGGCACCGATACGGGTTTCGTTCATCTGGCGCATGCATTGCTGAAGCGCACGGTCATGATTTTTATGGCGACTTCGCCGTCGCATTGCGGCATCGAGGCGCCGTTCCGCTCGATCTCGATCGGTGACGGCCAATCCGTGCCGTCGATCGCTGAGGCATTGGAGGCGATCGATTACGTGCACAGCGAGCCGCACGCCGTCCCCATGCAGCACGGCTCGGCAGCCGCCTGAGTGCAGCTTCGCTGCGCGTTCACGCAATCGTTTGGCAAAAAGAAAAGAGGCGCGACGTACAGTCGCCCAATCAAACGAGCGCTGCCACGGAACGCCTCGAAAAACGCCCGTGTCGGGGAACTACGGGCGGAGAGGAATCGCTGCAATGAACAAACTGACTCACGCACTGAGCGGTCACTTCGCGTGAGCGACTCAGTTCTAAAGAGACCGCCGGCCGACAGTCGAGTTCAATGATGCATTCATCGAGGCATGCCGCGCAAGTGCCGGCAGATTTATGTGCCGTTCACCGGCGTCCCGCAATCGCTCGCTCATCGCCACGCTCCAAGCACTGAGAAGCGTCGCGCATTACACGCCTGTTAAATCTGTCTCTTTTCGTTGAGTGCCTAATTGGCTACACGCGTTCTCTTGCGCGTGGCCGCCGGCTCATTCATGGCGCATGGAAGCGCGAACTCAATCCCCCTGATCAGCGCCCCGATTCGCGCACCCGCCACGGGCAGGGCTTGCGCCGGGCGCACGTGCTCAAAGCAGTATAGGCGGTGTTTTCTTCTGATGTGAATCTGTCGTCGCCATGCTTCGAGCGCGGCCGGTTTGGGGGCTTAAACGTGTAACACCTCAGTGATTTTCCCTTACAAATGGCAACGGTCGCGCGAGGCAGGGTCGTGTTCAATCGAGTCATTCGGGGTTTCGGCTCGAATGACTCTGACTCGAAGGAGAATAATATGAAACGCTTAATCCTGACCCTGATCGCAGGCACGCTGCTGGCAACGGCGCTTGGAGGTTGCATCGTTGCACCGGCGCCTGGCTATTACTACGGCGGCGGCGGTTACTACCATCACGGCGGTTACTACTAACGGTAACGGCTCGCGGCGCGCGTTCGGCCTGGATGCGGTGCCTGGCGCCGACGGCTGCTACTTGCCTGCATAGGCACGGGCAGCCGCTCAACCGCTTCGGAGTACGTCAGGCTGCTTCCGGCCGCCGCGCCCAACCGGGCGTCGCGGTGTTCGACGGCTCAGGCGAGCAGCATTTCGAAAGCGATCACCGCACTGATGGCAGCCACGTTCGCGGCCAGCGCTTCCACGACAATGCCCTTCCATGTCGCGGGACGAAAGCGCAAGGCCAGCAGCAATGAACACAGCAACGCCAGCGCGATGATCATCACGATGTCCGCGTTGTGGAGATGAATATTCATCAGAGCCTCCCTGCTTGCTTTAGGGTTATTGAATTCGAGTATAAGCAAGTCAAAAAGACGCGCAAGGCAGGGGATTTACCAGCACCGTGCGGTAAAGCGGAGAGAAAAGCGGGGTACCCGCCGATGCTGCCGCAGCGCGCGTCAATGCGCGCCTGGCGGCACCGGGGTAAAGAACCAATCAGACCATCAATGCGGCGCGCTCGCTTACATCAAGCGCGCATCGCGCGTCTCGCGCATGCAAAGCACACCGATCATGCTGACGGCCGCCGCAATCGACACGTAAGCGCCCACCCACGGCAGCCCGCCGTGCGCGGCCAGCACCTGCGCGATATACGGCGCGACTGACGCACCGAGAATCCCGCCGAGGTTGTACGACACGCCTGCACCGGTATAGCGCACGTTGGTCGGAAACAGTTCCGGCAGCAGCGCGCCCATCGGTGCGAAGGTCACGCCCATCAGGAACAGTTCGATCACGAGGAACAGCAGCACCAGCGGCGTCTGTCCACTGCCGAGCAATGGCGCCATCGTGAAGCCTGACAGGATCGCGGCGATGATGCCGACGATCAGCACCGGCTTGCGGCCGTAACGGTCGCTCGCCCAGGCCGACAGCGGTGTGGCGAGCGCCATGAACACGACGGCGATGCACAGCAGGCCAAGGAAGGTCTGCCGCGGAATATGCAGCACCGACACACCGTACGACAGCGAAAACGTCGTGGCGTTGTAGAACAGCGTGTAGCAGACCACCATCGCCAGCGCACCGAGGAGGGTCGGCAGCCCGTGTTGCGAGAACAGCGTGGCGATCGGCACCTTCACGCGCTCCTTGCGTTCGATGGCCGCCTGGAAGGCCGGCGTCTCGGCGATTTTCAAACGCACATACAAGCCGAGCGCGACCAGCACCGAGCTGACGAGGAACGGCACGCGCCAGCCCCAGCTGCGGAACTGTTCATCGGAGAGCGACAGCGCGAGGGCAAAGAACAGACCGTTGGACGCCAGAAAACCGATCGACGGCCCTAGTTGCGGGAACATCCCGAACCAGCCGCGTTTGCCGGCCGGCGCGTTCTCGGTGGCGAGCAGCGCCGCGCCGCCCCATTCGCCGCCGAGGCCAATACCCTGGCCGAAGCGCAGCACGCAGAGCAGGATCGGTGCGAGGCTGCCAATTGAGTCGTAGCCCGGCACGAAACCGATCAGCGTGGTCGACACACCCATCACCAGCAGCGAAGCCACCAGCGTCGATTTACGGCCGATCCGGTCGCCGAAGTGACCGAACAGGAACGAGCCGATTGGCCGCGCGACGAACGCGATGCCGAACGTGACGAAAGCCGACAAGGCTTGGGCAGTTGCCGAGCCGTGCGGGAAAAACACCGGTCCGATGACGAGCGCCGCGGCAGTAGCATAAACGTAGAAATCATAGAACTCGATCGCGGTGCCGATGAAGCTCGCGAAGATGATCCGCGCGCTGCTGTTCTGCCCGGACGCATTGGGCTGGGCCGCGGAAATCGGCGAAGTGGACATGCAGGGTCTCCATGTGTCGTGATGCCGTTGGGCGCCGTACTTTTACGTGTGGGCGGTGTGCGGTCAGGTGGCATCTTTGTTTAAGTTCGTGCGCTTCGGCGCGTCTCGCAGGTGGTTGAAGCCATGCGTGGCGCCGGCGACGATGCGACAGCTTACAACGGCAGCCGGTAGCCGTCAGTGGTTGCGCGCGAAAGTGGCCTTGCCAGGAGAACGACCAGGTGGGCTGCGCGGCGCATGCGGGCAACCGGGCAGCCGGTTCAGCGCGAGGTGCTGACGACCAGACGTCAGTCATTGCGTGCGTCGTGCATCGACGATCAGGCAGGCGGCCCACGCGGATGGCGCGGCGACGCTGCAATCGGGCTCGCGCCACGCCAACGGGTGAGCGGGCGGCGTGAACCATGCCGGAAAGCTCCGGCTTAGGGAATCGAAAAATTATAACGAGCGTCGCCGCGGCACAGCAAGGCGGTACAAGGCAAGTCGCTCGGCTTGTCGCTCATCCTGTCGTTGCGGCGCTGCGTTCACTCGATGGTCTGCGCTTGCGGCGTGGCGAATTCGCGCAACTGGAATTTGCCGTTGTCGTTGAACAGCCAGTCTTCGAACAGTTCGAGCTGGCCACGGCCGTTCAGCAATTTATCGGGCGGCTGCGGCAACGGCGAGGCGCGTCGCAAGCTGGCAAGCGCGGTGCTCTCGGCCTCGTCGTCGCCATTGGTGCGATACACCGACGACGCCAACACCTTGCCATCGCGATCCACCGTGAACGACACCACGACCAGCGAGCGCAGCATCGCTTGCGGCGTGCCGTGCAACACGTAGGACGGGCTGCGTTCGATGATGCGCTGGGCGACCGCGCTGCGGTACTGGTCGAGCGTCGCACTGTTGACGGCGGCCGCCGGCGTGATGATGAGTGGGCGTTGCGGCGGCGTGATGGTGCAGCCTGCTATGACGGCGAGCGCTAAAGCCGACGCGACCGTCAGCGCCGATGCCGATACCACGCTATGCGCATGCGATAGAGATGCGCTAACGCGTGAAGCGAAGCGTCCAGTCAAGCGGCGAAGGTGACGTGTGCGGGTGAACATCGTCGAGGAAAACACAGTGACAGGATCTAACTTGATGGTAGTCAAAAACCGCCAGGATGCAACTGTCGTTGACCCTGTATGCCGATTCCGAGCCATGTGATTTCGGCTCGCTTGCACGCCGCGCGTTGCGTTCTTTCCATCACCTTTCTGCTCCATGCATGAGCGCATTCAGTCTGATGCGATCCGCCTGACATACACCGTGTTTAAACAAAGTTCGTCACGCCGATCCGCACACAACAGGACTTCTAAGAGTTCTCCTATGGTGTCAACGGCCTCACGTCAATAGCGTGGGCCGGACCATCGGGCGAAGCGCCGCAGCGCGGTCATGAGTCGCGTGCGACCGGCGCTACGCGAGCCGATCGGTCCTGTCCATCCCGACAACGAGGTATCGTTTGGAACACTCTTCCTTTGCATTGACGCGCACGCAATCCCGCACGTTGGCGCACGCCGCCGCCGGTCCCAATCTCTGCGCCGTCTACCGGATCGACGGCCGTCCAGACGTCGAGCGTCTGTCCGCCGCCGTGGCACAACTGGTGGCCCATTGCCAGCCGCTTGCCTACCGGCTCGTCGAAGCCGAACAGGGCATGCGCTGGGTCATCCGCCGTGACGTGCGCGCGGAACTGAATGTCATCGATCTCGACCGGCGTGACGCGCGCGACGAAGCCGCCGTGCTGTCGCTAATCGACGGCCTATGCGCGCGTGCCTTCCGCATGGACGCCGGACTGCCGTGGGCGTTCACGCTGCTACGCGCCGGCGCACACAGTTATCTTGTGTTCGCCTGCCATCCCGCCTTGCTCGACCGTTTTTCGCTGACACCGTTGTTCAACGCGCTTTCCCGGGCCTATCGCGGCGAGGCGCCAGGTGCACCGCTCGGCATCGATCAGCAAGGCCTGCTCGACGCCGAGCGTGAGCTCCTTGCGAGCGACCGCCTGCAGACCGACCTCGATTTCTGGATCGGCCAGGTGGGCGACGCCTCGTTCGAATGGCATGCGCCGCGCCGGCAGAATGCGCTCGCCGACAGCAGCTTTACAGTGCCCCTCGACGCGCAAACAGGCGCTGCATTGCGCAACGAGGCAAAGGCGCTCGGCGTTGCGCCCGATCTGCTGATCAAACTGTGTGTTCACGTGCTGCTGCGCCGCATGACCGGCAGCCGCGCTGTGCTCACCGTGCATCATCAGCGCGGCCGCTGCCAGCGCGACGAGACGATCGGTTTCGACGAACGGCGGCGGCTCCTGAAAACCGATTTCGACGACACGATGACGCTGCGGCAGTTTCTACGGCACGCGTCGGCGCGCGCAGAGATGGCCGATTTCCACGCCGAACTCCCAGCCTTCGAAGTGCAGCACGACATCGAGCGGCGCGAACCGGGTTTCGTGCGCGCGACCAATGTGGTGTGCGAGGCCGACAGCTTGCCCTATGACGCGCTGACGCTCGGCACGCTGCCGGCGGCGTTGCTGGCACCGTACTCTCGCCGTTTCTCGCACGAGGACATGGGCGTCTACATCGATGTGCGCGAGGAGATCGCGTTGCATGTGCATAGCCGCCATCCCCAGGAACTCGACGGCTTGCGTCTCGCGTTCGAGCATTTGACGGCGCTGCTCGGGCGCGTCGGCGAGAGTCTCGAGCAGAAACTCGATGCGATCGATCTCTATACGCCGGCGTTGCGGCAGCATTGCGCAGCGTGGTCCGATGGCGGCCCGCTCGCGGCACCCGCGCACGACGTGCTCGATCTGTTCGCGCAGACAGCGCGCGAGCACGCCGCGCGTCCGGCGGTCAGCGGCCCGGACGCTGCTTTCACTTACGCGCAACTGGCGCTCGCCGCACAGCGTGTGGGCGCGGCCCTTGCCGCGCGCGAGCCGGACGCGCCGGAGGGGCGGGACGCGTTGGTCGGCATTTGCGTCTCGCGCGGTGCGCGCATCGTTCCGGCGATGCTCGGCGTGCTCGCCAGTGGCGCGGGCTATTTGCAGCTCGATCCGCAGATGCCCGATGAGCGCTTGCGCTACATCGTCAAGGACGCGCAGCTGCGAGCCGTGATTGTCGACGCGGTGACGCACGAGCGCTTGAGCGCGCTGGCCGATTGCGCGCTACTCCGGATCGAGGATCTACTGAACGGCCCGGCGGCCGGGGCGACCCCTGCGCACTGCGCGCCGGCCGATCCACAGCGGACCGCCTACGTGATCTACACCTCAGGCACAACGGGCAAACCCAAGGGTGTCGTCATCGAGCGCGGCATGCTGGCGCACCTGATCGCTTCGCTGACGGGCCGGTATCGGCGTGATGCAGGCACGCGCTGGCTACAGTTTGCGTCGGTCAATTTCGACGCCAGCGTGCTGGAGATCTTCAATCCGCTGACACATGGCGGCCACCTGATTGTCGCGCCCGAAGCGGTGCGCACCGACGCCGATGCGCTGTCCGCCTTCCTCAGCGCCGAACGCGTCACGCATGCGTTCCTCCCACCGGCGATTCTCAAGCTGTTGCCGCGGCGCGCGCTACCGCATCTGGACACGGTGCTATGCGGCGGCGAAGCGAGCGACGACGAGACGATCCGTTTCTGGTCCGGCGTGCTGCGCCTGTCGAACATCTACGGGCCGACCGAGACTACCGTGATGGCGACCGAAAACACCTTCGACGGCGACAAGCCGGCCAATCAACTGGGGCATCCGCTTCCCGGCTACCAGATTCATCTACTCGATGAGGAAGGCGAAGCGGTGCCGCTCGGGGGGATCGGCGAGATCTGCATCGGCGGCGCGGCTGTTTCACGCGGCTATCTGCTGCGGCCTGAACTGACCGGGCAGAAGTTCCGGACGAACCCATTCGGCCCCGGCCGTCTCTACCGTTCCGGCGATCTCGGCCGCTTCCAGCCGGACGGCGCGATCGAGTTCCTCGGCCGCAGCGATATTCAGGTGAAGATTCGCGGCTACCGGATCGAGCTCGGCGAGATCGAGGCCAGCATCGTCGAGCAGCCGGAGGTGCGCAGCGCCTATGTCGGCACATGCGAGCGGCAGGGCGGCACGGCGCTGGTGGCCTGGTATGTGGGTGCCGCGCTGGAGCCGGCGGTGCTGCGGGATCGTCTGGCGCAACGTCTCGCGCATTACATGGTGCCGGCGTTCCTGTTGCCGATCGAAGCGCTGCCCTTGACGCTGAACGGCAAGATCGACCGCAGCAAACTGCCGGCGCCGCAAGCCGGTCAGGCTGACCATGGGGGCCGCGCTTTCGACGCCTTCGAGCTCGCGCTGCAAGCGATCTGGTCGGAGGTGCTGGGCGTGCCGCTCGAGAGCGTCGGCGAACACAGCCACTTCTTCCAGTTGGGTGGCCACTCGCTACTCGCCACGCTCGTCTGCAACCGCGTCAACGCGAGCTTGTCCGCGCCGGTCAAGCTGAAGACGCTGTTCGAGCATCCGCAGTTCGACGTCTTCTGCGCAAGGGCGCGGCAGAGCGTCGAGCAAGGCGCCGCGCTGCCGCCGCTCGTCCCACAATCAGGCGCGCCTATGCCCGCGCCCGTGGCAAGCCGGCTCGTGCGGATGATGCACACCCGCGCGCTCGGCAAGCCTGACGATAACGCGTACAACATCGTGATGCGGGTGGACTTCGGCGGGGCCGCGAATTCGTTGCGATTGCACCAGGCACTCGTCGCCGTGCTCGCGCACAACCCGATTTTCAAAGCGCGCTTCGTGGAGCGCGGCGGACAATTGCGGGTGCTGCCGGGCACGGCCACACTGCCGACGGATTGGCGCATTCCTCTAGAAAGCTGCGATGCCGGCGCTATCGACGCGTGTGCCGAAGCCATGCGCGCGCTGTGCTTGCCGCTCGACTGTGCGCCGTTGTGGCGCGCGCAACTGCTCATGTCGCCGCAAGAGAACCGCACCACCTTGCTGATCTGCATTCATCACGCGATTTTCGACGGCTGGTCATTCAAGCTGTTGCTGGATGAACTGACGTCGCGCTACGAAGGCAAGCCGGTTTCAGGCGCGCGGCTCTCATGGTTCGACTACGGCCATTGGGCGCCGCAACTGGCTGCGTCGCCGCGCTTTGCCGCCGCGCGCGACTACTGGATGCGCAAGCTCGACGCCGTTGCCTTGCGCACCGAACTGCCGTTCGACGCACTGCAGCGCGAGCCCAACGCGAACCGCTCTTTGGCGCTGCATGTGCGGTCCGCCCAGATGCGGCGCCTGACGCAGATTGCCGAGGCGCACGACATGACTTTGCCGCCCGTGCTGTTCGCGCTGTACCTCGTATGGCTGTGGCGCGTGAGCGGTCAGCAGCAACTGGCCTGCGCCTATCCGTACGCGGGCCGCGATGTCCCGGGCAGTGAGGGGATCTACGGCATGTTCGTCTCGATGGCGGTGCTGGTGCAGCGCATCGACACGCGGCAAGGCTTCGGCGAGCTGGCGCGCGCGGTGCAACGCCAGATGCTCGACGATCGCGATCATCTGCTCGCCACGCCTTACGACACCGATAACGGCCAGCTCGGTGCGCTGAACACGATTTTCAGTTTGCAGAACGGCATCGAACTGAATGGCCGCATCGGCGAGGCGGCGTATCACGCCGAGGAATGTCCTCCGCTGACGTCGAAAGCGGACCTGTCGGCGATTTTCTATTTGCGGCCCGATGGCGGTCTGGACGGGCGCTTCGAATACGACAGCTCGGTGCTGCACGCGGCCTCGGTCGAGCGGATGGCCGAGGTGTTCATGACGCTGTGCGACGCCGCGGCTTACCAGCCTGATGCACCGGTTGGTGAACTTGCCTATCTGAGCGACGCGCACCATGCGCAGTGTCTGAACTTCGCTTGCGGCGAGCCGCTACCGGATGCCCCGCAGTCGATCCCTGCGCGGTTCGCCGAGGTAGTCGCGGCGCACGCGTCGCGCGTTGCCGTGCGCTGCGGCGAGCAGCAGCTCAGCTATCGCGAACTCGATGCGCTCAGCGATGCCATTGCCCGCAGCGTGTCAGCCTGTGTGCCGCCCGGCGCGCGCATCGGTTTGAGCATGCAGAAGAGCGTTCTGCTGGTGGCGACCGTGCTGGGCGTGCTCAAAGCGGGGTGCGCGTACGTGCCGCTCGACCCAGCTTATCCCGCCGAGCGCTTGCGCTATTTCGTCGAAAACTGTTCGGTCGATACGGTGCTGGCCGATGCGCCGAGCCGCAGCGCGCTGGAGGCCGCAGGTCTCGGCGAATTGCGCAAGCTTGACCCAGCGATGCTGGCGAAGTGGACGGCGGACGCTGAGGCGGGAACGGGGGCTCAGGCGGAGACTGACGCGGAGAAGGCGGCTGGGAAGGATGCTGAAAAGCAGGCCGGGAAGCAGGCCGATAGGCAGGTCGGGCCGCAGGCGGAAAGGCAGGCAGGGCAGCCGCACCGGCCGCGCACTGTCGCCCCCGAGGCGCTCGCTTATGTTATCCACACGTCGGGCTCAACCGGCAAGCCGAAAGGTGTGCTGGTGGAACACCACAGCGTCGTTCGAATGGTGGCCGGCGCGAGCCGCGCGCTCGGCTATGCGCCGGGCAGCGTCAGCACCCTGGCGGCGTCCACCAATTTCGACGCGAGCGTGCTCGATCTGTTCCTCGCGCTGCTGCACGGCGGCACGCCGCGATCCGCTGCTGCTACACAGTTTGTTGAAGGCGGAGCGCGTCACGCATGCATCGCTTGCACCGGTGGTGGTGCAGAGCTTGCCGCGCGAGCCGCTGCCCGATCTGCAACTGCTCGGCTTCGGCGGCGATACGCTGGACGAACCGAGCGCCGCCTGGTGGAGCGAACGCACGCAACTGTTCAGCCTGTACGGCCCAACCGAAATCACGGTGATGGCCTCGTGCGGGCAAGTGCTGCCGGGTGGGCCGAGCCGCATCATCGGCAAGCCGCTGCCGGGCTACCGGCTCTACCTGCTAAATGCGCAGCGGCAACTGACGCCGCCCGGCTCGGTTGGGGAAATCTACATCGGCGGCGAGAATCTGGCGCGGGGCTATATCAATCAGTCGGCCATGACGATGGAACGCTTCGTGGTCGATCCATTTCGCGATGCACCGTACGCGCTGATGTATCGCACCGGCGACCTCGGCCGTTTTCTCGCCGACGGCACGATCGAATACTTCGGCCGCAACGACGCGCAAATCAAGCTGCGCGGTTTTCGCATCGAACTTGGCGAGATCGAGAATTGCATCGCGGCCGCGCCTGGTGTCGCGCATGCTGCCTGCCGGGTGTGGGGCGAGGGCGAGGCGCGCTATCTGGCCGCGTACTACGTAGCCGCGCCGGGCGAACGTGGCGCCGCGCCCGACGAAGACACGCTGCGCCGTCATGTGGCGCAGGCGCTGCCCGACTACATGGTGCCAGCGTGCTTTATCCGGCTGGATGCGCTACCGGCATCGCCAAACGGCAAACACGATCGCAAGGCCTTGCCGGCGCCGTCACGCGCAGGCGGTACGCCGCCGCGCGAAGGCGTCGAGCAACGCATCGCCGAAATCTGGCAGGCGCTGCTGCGCGTCTCCGGCATCGGCCGCGACGATAGTTTTTTCCGGCTCGGCGGCAATTCGATTCTGGCCGTGCGGATGCAGGCGCAATTGCGCGATGCGCTCGGCATCCAGTTTCCGATGGCTGCGTTTTACCGCTCGCCGACCATCGCGACGCTCGCGGACGGTGGTCACGAGGACATGATCGAACGCGCCATTGCCGACGCATCGCAGCCGTTCGTTGTCGAGCAGGCCGCGCCTGCTTTTTCTGACGCCGTCGAAGCAGCGCCGATTCGCACCATGCTGCTGACCGGCGCGAGCGGCTTTCTCGGCATTTACCTGCTGCACGCGTTATGCGGGCGGCTCGACAAGGTGATCTGCCTGCAACGCTGTCCGAGCGCCGCGGCCGGGCGCGCTGTCTTGCAGGACAAGGCGCGCGAGGCGGGTTTGGCAATCGACTTCAGCCGCGTCGACGTGATCCCCGCCGATCTTGCCGCGCCGCAGCTTGGACTCGACACACCACGCTGGCGGCAACTCGCCGGGGAGGTCGACGCGATCCTGCATTGCGGCGCGTTCGTGCATCACCTGCATAGCTATGAGGCGATGAAGGGGGCGAATGTCGGCGGCACCGAGGCATTACTGCGGCTCGCGCTGACGCAGCGGCAAAAACCGTTCTGCTTCGTCTCGACACTGTCGGTCGGCGAGATGCTGGCGGGTGCCCGGCGCATCGACGAGCGCGTGAATGACGCTCGTCCCATGCTGGACAACGGCTATCTGCTGACAAAGTGGGTGAGCGAACAGCGGGTCGCGGAGTGTGCACGCCGCTTCGGTTTGCCGGCGGTGATCGCGCGGCCGGGCAATATCACCGGCCACAGCCGTACCGGTTTCAGCAACTTCGCGCACAACCATTTCTGACTGTTCAACAAGGGCTGCCTGCAACTGGGCGCTTATCCGGAAACGGCGCAGGAAGTGGAGATGATGCCGGTCGATCTGCTTGCCGGCGCGGTGACGGCGGTGGCACTGCATCCACATGCCGGCTTACGGGTGGCGAACCTGAGCAATCCGCTCGTGCTCAGCCAGCGGCAGTGGTTCGCGGCGCTGGCCGCTTCCGGTTTGCGTGCCGAGCCGCAGGCGGCGGCTGACTGGCAACGGCGGCTGGCGGATCTCGACGCGTCGAATGGTCTGGCACTGATTCGCGACTTTTATACGGGCGATCTGTCCGCTGCGCCCTTGCCGGTCGAACAGATCGGAACGTTGACGGAGCTGGCGCGGCACGGCGTGGATCTGACGGTCGACTATGGTGCGCTGATCCGGCTCTACGTCGGTTATCTGCGCGATGCCGGTTTTCTTGACCCGTTGCCGCAGACGGTCGTGCCCTAAAGCGCTCTGGGAGGCGCAAGCGACCGGCAGTGCATCGCCGGTTCAGCTTGCGCACCGAACCATGGCGCGCTTTGTAATGGGCCGAAATATGACCGAATTTGCCCGCGGCCAAAACACGCCTACACTTCGATGGCCTCTTTCGAGAGGCATCGGTGGAAGTCTTTCATTTAGCCCGCTTCGCGCGGGCTTTCTTTTTTGCGCGGCGCTTTGCGCAATTAATCCACAAAGCGCGCCGTGCCTTACTTCAACGCTGCCCGTGCGCCCTTGACCGCTGCGAGCACCTGCTCGGGCGCCGTGCCGCCTGGATGGTTGCGGCTCGCCACCGAACCTTCGAGCGTCAGATACGAGAACACGTCTTCGCCGATCAGATGCGCGACGTTCGGCAGTTCTTGACGCATTTCTTCGAGCGTCAGGTCGGCCAGGTCGCAGCCGCGATCGGCACATACGCGAACCGCGAGCGCGACCGCTTCGTGGGCGTCGCGGAACGGCAGGCCGCGCTTGACCAGGTAGTCGGCGAGATCGGTTGCCGTGGAGAAGCCTTGCAACGCGGCGTCGCGCATGGCTTGCGGCTTCACCGAAATACCGGCGACCATTTCAGCGAAGATGCGCAGCGTATCGGCCACCGTGTCGACGGTGTCGAACAGCGGCTCCTTGTCTTCTTGATTGTCCTTGTTGTACGCGAGCGGCTGGCCTTTCATCAACGTCAGCAGCGCGATCAAATGGCCGTTCACGCGGCCCGTCTTGCCACGCGCGAGTTCAGGCACGTCCGGGTTCTTCTTCTGCGGCATGATCGACGAACCGGTGCAGAAACGGTCGGCCAGATCAATGAAGCCGACGCGCGGGCTCATCCACAGCACGAGTTCTTCGGAGAAGCGCGATACGTGCGTCATCACCAACGCCGATGCGGCCGTGAATTCGATCGCGAAATCACGATCGGACACGGCGTCCAGCGAGTTCGCGCAGATGCCGTCGAAGCCGAGCGTCTTTGCCACCGCATGACGGTCGATCGGATAGCTGGTGCCGGCCAGCGCGGCGGCGCCCAGCGGCAGACGATTCACGCGCTTGCGGCAATCGACCATGCGCTCGGCGTCGCGCGAAAACATTTCGACGTAAGCCATCAGGTGATGGCCGAACGTGACCGGCTGCGCGACTTGCAGGTGCGTGAAGCCCGGCATGATCGTCGAGGCGTTCTTCTCCGCCATGTCGAGCAAGGCCGTGCGCAATTCCGTCAGCAGGCCGCCGATGCGGTCGATTTCGCCGCGCAGCCACAGGCGGATATCGGTCGCGACCTGGTCGTTACGCGAGCGGCCCGTGTGCAGGCGCTTGCCCGCGTCGCCGATCAGCGCGGTCAGGCGCGCTTCGATGTTCAGGTGGACGTCTTCCAGATCGAGTTGCCACTCGAACTCACCTCGCTCGATTTCACCCTTGATCTGCGCCATGCCGCGTTGGATCGCGGCGAGGTCGTCGGCGGCGATAATCTTCTGCGCGGCCAGCATCGAGGCGTGCGCGAGCGACCCTTCGATATCGACGAGCGCCAGACGCTTGTCGAAGAAAACCGACGACGTGTAGCGTTTGACAAGCTCCGACATCGGCTCCGAGAAGCGAGCCGACCAGGCTTCGCCTTTTTTGTGCAGTTGGGACGTCATGGTGTTGGGCAGTTGAACGAGGTGAGGAGGCTGACGGCGTTTGCGTACGTGCAGGCGCTGCCGAAGCGAAGAAAGACAGGGATTTTAACACTGGCGGACCGCATCAAAGACGCCGCCTGCCGGCGGTCACGTATGCCGCAGCGCGCCTTTGCTCCACAGCGGCTACTCCTGGACCAGCACGACCAGCTTCAGATCCTCGCGATGCGCCGGCTTGAAGGTGATCTGGTCGTAGACGATGCGGCCGTCGCGCGGATGGTTGAATTCGCGCCGGCCGCCTTCACGACCACCGACGTCCTGCGACGCCCAGAAACGGGCGAACGCGTCGCTGGCGGTGGTGAGCGAGTCGATCAGCCCGCGGGTGGGGGCGTCGTTCAGATGGCGGATCGAATCGGCGCGGAATTCGGCGGCAAGGCGCCGCGCGCGGGTTTCCCAGTCGACGATCAGCTCACGAGCGGCCGGTTCGGTGAAGGTGTAGCGCAGCAGGTTGCGGTCGTGCGCGCCGTCCAGCCAGCCGACGAACAGGTCGGCGGCGCGCTCGTTCCAGGCG